>DATELQ010000037.1:0-147371 GCA_035276475.1 Thermoanaerobaculia bacterium
CCGTCCCGGTGTGCGACTTTCTTTACCGTTGCTTGCTGCCGCAAGAGCGCTCCGTGCGCTAGACTCGCCTCTCGATGTCCGTGGCCACCCACCCCGCAATCGACGAAGCGAAGCGCGTCCTCCAGGTCGAGGCCGCAGCGATCCTCAGCCTCATCGAGCGCCTCGACGACACCTTCGTCAAAGCCGTGGAGCTGATCAACGCCTGCCAAGGCCGCGTCGTCACGATGGGCCTCGGCAAGTCCGGCATCATCTGCAAGAAGATCGGCGCGACGCTGGCGTCGACCGGCACGCCGTCCTTCTTCCTTCATCCCGCCGAGGCCATTCATGGGGACCTCGGCATGGTCGTGAAGGGGGACGTCGCGCTGGCGATCTCGAACTCCGGCGAAACCGAGGAGCTCGTGCGCCTCTTGCCGAGCCTCAAGCGCATCGGCGCGACCATCGTGGCCATCACCGGCAACCCGGAGTCGACGCTGGCGCGCGGCGCGGACGTCCATCTGAACGCCGAGGTGCCGAAGGAGGCGTGTCCGCTCGGCCTGGCGCCGACGGCGTCGACCACGGCCACCCTCGCCCTCGGCGACGCTCTGGCCATGGCCCTCCTGCTCCGCAAGGGCTTCCAGGAACAAGACTTCGCGTTTCTCCATCCCGGTGGAAAGCTCGGCAAGCGCTTCCAGCGCGTGCGCGATCTGATGCACGGCGGCGATCAGATTCCGTCCGTTCGCCTCGACGCCTCGATGAAAGACGCGATTTACGAGATGTCGAAGAAGCGCTTCGGGATTACCGCAGTCGTCGACGACGGCGGCGTGCTGCGCGGCGCCATCTCCGACGGCGACCTCCGGCGCCTTCTCGAGAAAGACGACTTGATCGTCCGCCGCACCGCGGGCGAGTCGATGACCGCGAATCCGATCACCATCGCCGCCGGCGAGCTCGCCTCGGCTGCGCTGCAAGTGATGGAAGAGCGGAAGATTACCTCGATTTTCGTCGCCGACGAATCGGGGCGCCTCGAAGGTATCATTCATCTCCACGATCTCTGGGGTCTCGAACTTTTTTGATGGCAGATTCGCAAGTGGTCCTTCGCTATCGCGACGGCCGGACGGAGCGCGCGACGCTCGCCGCGGTCGATGCCGACCGGCAGGTCTTCACGGTCGAGCGCAACGGCGCGTCCGACGACGTGCCGTTCGGCGAGATGAAGGCCGTCTTCTTCCCGCGCACCGAACCGGAAGACACGCTGGCGCCGGCAAGCGGCAGCACCATTGCAGTGGAATTCGCCGATGGCGAAGTCATCCGCGGAATCGCGCATTACAACCCGGAAAAAAACGGCTTCTTTCTTTACCCGCAGGATCGAAGCAAGAACGAGCGGATCTTCGTGGTCAGCTCGGCCATCGTTTCGATCGAAGTCGAAAAGCTCTAAATCATGATCACTCTACTTTTGACTCTCACGCTCGCAGTGTCGATGAATGCGACGGAGATCGACCGCGTCGCGGCGAACCTCCCCGGCAGCGAAGCGAGCTTCACCCAGCAGTTCACTCCCAAAGGCTTCAAGAACAGCCAGAGCGAGAGCGGCACGGTCGTCTTCGGCACGCTGCCGCAGATGCGCTGGAGCTACACGCGGCCCGAGCAGAAGCTCTTCGTGTTCGACGGCGCGCGCTCGTGGTTCTACATCCCCGCCGACAAGCAGGTGACGGTGGCGGACCTCGACGCGCAGCGCCGCAGCGAGCTGCCCTTCCTGATCATCGGCGACCCCGCCGCGCGCGAGCGGACGTTCGTGACGAAGGAGACGACGCGCGGCAACATCGTGACGACGACGCTGCAGCCGAAGAGCGGCGCGGCCATGATCCGCAACGTCGTCGTGTCGATCGACGCGCCGACGCACACGATCCGCAGCGTGTCGTACACCGACCGCGAAGGCAATCAGACGACGTTCTCGTTCGCCGGCTTCCACCGGCGGGCCACGTCGGCCGACATGTTCAAATTCAGCGTTCCGGCAGGAGTGCAGGTGGTGCAGCAGTAATGGCGCAAGAGTTTTCCTTCGACATCGTCTCCAAGACCGACATGCAGGAAGTCGCAAACGCCGTGCAGCAGGCCCAGAAGGAGCTCGCCCAGCGCTTCGACTTCAAGGGGAGCAAGAGCTCCATCGAGCTGGCCAAGGAGGAGATCGTCCTCCTCTCCGACGACGAGGGGAAGCTCCGCAGCGTCAAGGACATCCTGGAGACGAAGCTCGTCAAGCGCCACGTGGCCCTGAAGGCGCTCGACTACGGCAAAGTCGAGCCGGCCGCGGGCGGCACGGTGCGGCAGCACATCAAGATCGTGCAGGGCATCGAGTCCGAGAAAGCGAAGGCGATCGTCCGGACGATCAAGGACGCCAAGGTCAAAGTGCAGGCGTCGATCCAGAGCGATCAGGTGCGCGTCACCGGGCGCAATAAGGACGACTTGCAGAAGGCGATCGCTCTCGTGAAGGAAGGCGACTTCGGCATCCCGCTCCAATTCACCAACTACCGCGGTTGAGTTATCCTTGCCTGCGTGACGGTCAACGAGCAACTCTCGCGTGCAGAACGGCTTGTCGACCTGATCGCGCCGAAGCTGCAGCTGGTCGAAGAAGAGCTGCGCCGTAACTTCCAATCGCAGATCCAGACGCTTCACGACGTCGGCGAGCACATTCTCGGCGGCGGCGGCAAACGCCTCCGCCCTGCCCTCGTGCTGCTCGTGTCGAAGATGCTCCGCTACGACGGCTACCGCGACGTGATCTACGGCGCGGTGATCGAGTTCATTCACACCGCGACGCTGGTGCACGACGACATCATCGACGAGGCGGCCATCCGCCGCGGCCGGACGTCGATCAACTACCGCTGGGGCAACAACCTCACGGTGCTGGTCGGCGATTATCTCTACACGCACTCGATGAACATGGCCCTCGCGGAGGGGAACCTCGACGTGCTGCGCCTCTTGTCGAACGTGACGATCCGGATGATCGAGGGCGAGATCCTCGGCCTGGAGACGAACGGCCGCGCCGACATCACCCGCGACGACTATTTCGAGATCGTCGGCCGCAAGACGGCGGCGCTTTTCGGCGCCTGCTGCCGCATTCCGGCGTACCTCGTCGACGTCCCCGAGAGCTCCTCCACGTCGCTCTTCAACTACGGCTTCAACCTCGGCGTCTGCTTCCAGCTCATCGACGATCTCCTCGACTTCACGTCGAGCACAGAGGTCCTCGGCAAGCCGGCGCTGTCGGATCTGAAGGAAGGGAAAGTCACGCTGCCGCTGATCCTGGCGCTGCCGCGCGCGACGGAGAGCGAGCGGGCCATGGTCGCGCGCGTGGCCTCGACGAAGACGTTCGACAGCGATCCGGCGGAGATCCTCCGCCTCGTGCAGAAGTACGGGACGCTCGACGAGACGCGCGCCATCGCCCGCGACTACGCCGGCCGCGCCCGCGCCGCGCTCGTGCCGTTCGCCGATTCGCCGGCAAAGGACGCGCTGGAGACGGCGCTCGACTTCGTTCTCGACCGCGACCGGTAACAAAAGACCCCTTTCCGTCACTCCATGGGTGTGGGTGACATCAATTGCGGCGTCGACTCCTCCTCCCCCGTCACACCGTCCGCAGCACATTGCCTGGCGCAGCTCGGCTTCACGTTCGTGGCGCGCTACTACCGCAGTCATAAGAGCAGCGCCAGCCGCCTGACGCGCGAGGAAGCGCTCGCCATCAGCGCCGCGGGGCTGAACCTCGTCACGGTCTTCGAGTACGCCGGGACGAAGGCGTCGTACTTCACCGCCGACCAGGCGCTCTTGGACGCGAAGGACACGCTCGCGCAGATCGCCGAGGTGCAGCAGCCGATCGGCAGCGCGATCTACTTCGCCGTCGACTACAACGCCACAGCCGAGGACATCGCCGGGCCGATCACGAACTACTTCACCGTCGTCAACGGCGCGCTGCGCCCCCGCTTCGCCCCCGGCGTCTACGGCTCCGGCGCCACGTGCGCGGCGATGCTCACCGCCGGTCTCGCCGACTTCGCCTGGCTCTCGCAGTCGGTCGGGTTCCTAGGCACGCCGGGCTTCACGCAGTGGAGCATCAAGCAAGGGATGCCGCACATGTTCTGCGGGCTGGATACGGATCCGGATGAGGCGCACGGGCATTACGGGGGGTTCACGGTTTAGAGACAGGTGACAGATCACAGGGAACGGGTGACAGGTCGTGTTCTCGCGACGGTACCACCTGTGACCTGTCACCCGTCACCCGTGACCTGCTTTACTTGAAATGCGTCTCGATCCAATCGATCCAGCGGCGATAGACGTCGGCGTTGCGGACCGGATCGCCCGGGAAGTGCCCGCCGACCGGGTAGGCGACGAACTTCGTCTCCACGCCGTTGTCCTTGAGCGCGTGGTACATCTCGAACGACTGCGTGGCCGGCACGCGCGTGTCGCCGGTGTCGGTGAGGATCAGCGTCGGCGTCTTGATGGCGTGCGCGTAGGTGATCGGCGACTGCTCCATCCACGCCTTCGCGGTCTTGGGGTTGTACGGCGAGCCTTCGAGCGAGTAGCGCACGGTGACGTTGTTGTCGGACAAGACGTACTCGTGCACGAGGTTGTTGACGGCCGCGCCGGAGACGGCGGCGCGGAACGGGCCGTAGTGGCCGATGAGCCACGACGTCATGTAGCCGCCGTACGACCAGCCGGAGACGGCGATGCGGCTCTCGTCGATGAAGCCGCGCTTCTCGAGCATGGCCACGCCGGCCATGACGTCGCGGCCCGGCCCGGCGCCAGCGTCGTTGTAGATGGCGCGCTGGTAGGCGTTGCCGAGGTTGTCGCTGCCGCGGTAATTCGGGGAGAAGACGATCCAGCCGCGCGCGGCGAGGAGCTGCGAGAAGAGGCTGAAGGAGCGGATCGACGCCGCTTGCGGACCGCCGTGGATGCTGAGCACGAGCGGGTACTTCTTCGCTGGATCGAAGTCGGGCGGATAGACGACGATGCCGTCCTCGTCGAAGCCGTCGTTCTTCCACGTCACACGCTCGACTTTTCCAAGCTCCAGCGTGCCGACCCAGTCGTTGAACGAGGTGAGGCGGCGCGGCTTCGCGTCGGCGGAGCTCATGTAGTACAGCTCGCGGGCGCGATACGGCTCGCTGCCGGTGAAGGCGATCGCGCCGTCACGGCCGACGTTCATGTCCACCCAGTACGACCACGACGGATTGATGTCGCCCAAGTCGAGCTTGCGCGCGGCGCCGCCGCCGGCGGGCTGCAGCCAGAGCGCGGTCTGGTCTTTGTCGTGGCCGCCGACGAGGAGCGTCTTGCTGTCGGGCATCCAAAGCTGGCGGAAGAAGCTGCGGTCGATGCCGCGCGTGGCGTCGACGCTGTCGCCGCCGGAGGCTTGGGCGACGTAGATGTCGTTGACTGCGGCGCCGTCGCCGTCGCGGTAGTACCAGTACGCGACCTGTTTGCCGTCGGGCGAGAACTGCGGCGTGAACTCGAACTTCGTCTTCTTCGTCAGCGGCCGCGACGCGCCGGTGGCGACGTCGACGATCTGCACCGACGTCTGGTCGCTGTCGCCGTAGACCGGCGTCTCCTGCCGCGTGATGGCGATCTGCTTGCCGTCCGGTGACCACGACAGCGGCGACGGGATCGGGCCGGGCGGCTGGTAGGTCGGCAGGCTCCACGTGCCCGTCGTGATGCGCTTCGCGTTCGCGCCGTCCGCGTCGATGGTCCACAGATGCGTCGGGAGCGGGTACTCCTGCGCGAGGAAGTCGAGGTTGCCGACCTCGAACGCGTCCTCGTGCTTGGCGCGGTCCTTCTTCTGCGGCTTCTCGTCCGAGGCCGCGTAGGCGAAGGCGTTGCCGTCGGGGCGCCAGGCGAAGTGCGACACCCCCATCGGCGCGCTCGTGACGCGGCGCGCGTCGCCGCCGTCCATCGGCATGATCCAGATCTGCGGCATCGATTCCTTTTTCTCGCCGGTCGGCGCTTCGTCGAGAAAGGCCAGGCGGTCACCGCTCGGCGACCAGCGCGGCGAGTTGACGTGGCGCCGCTCGAAGGTCAGCACGCGCTGCCTTCCGCTGGCGACGTCGACGAGGACAAGCTCGCTCTCGGAGCGGTTCTCCGCGACGTTCGGCCGCGAGACGATGCAGACGATCGACTTTCCGTCCGGCGAGAGCTGCGGGTCGGAGACGCTGACGGAGCGGAAGAGATCGTCGAGGGAGACGCGCGGCTTCTGCTGCGCCGACGCGAGCGAGGCGAAGGCCAGGAGGGCGACGAGTTTGATTGTCCGCATGCGGGGAAGGATAGCAGGGCCAGTCGTTAGGACGACGGCGTTACGAGAGCATCTCCATGATCTCCGCCATCGCCGCGCGGGCGCGCAGCTGGGCCGGATCTTCGTCCCGGCCGGCGGTCAGGCGGATCACCTTGTTGTACTGCTCGATCGCGGCCGCGTAGTTCTGCAGGCAGCGGTGGTAGATGTCGCCCTTGGCCAGCTTCGCCTCCAGGTTCATCGGCTCGAGCTCGATGATCTTGTTGAGAAAAATCATGGCCGTGTCGTACTTCTCTTCGTCCATGGCCATCTTGTAGCGGAGGCGGTAGAGCGCGATCAGCTCGTCGTGCTTCGGATCGATCCATGCGCCGGGCAGATGCCGGAAGATCGCGGAGAGGAGATTCGAGCGCTTGATCGGCAGTCGTTGCGACATTCTTCACACCCTCCCTTCGCCCGAATTTCAATTGATGGTAGCACGGGTTATCCTTCGCGCATGCGCGCCGCCGTCTATCCGGGCTCGTTCGATCCGCTGACGAACGGTCATCTCGACATCATCCGCCGCTGCTCGCGCCTCTTCGACCGCGTCATGGTGGCGCTGTTGGAGAACGAAGGAAAGTCTCCCCTCTTCACCATCCCCGAGCGCATCGAACTGATCGCTCGCTGCACCGCGGAGATGCCCAACGTCGAGGTGCATTCCTTCTCCGGCCTCCTCGTCGACTTCATGCGCCGCCACGACGCCACCGTCGTCGTGCGCGGCATCCGGGCCGTGTCGGACTACGAGTACGAGCTGCAGATGGCGCTCATGAACCGCGAGCTCAACGCGCAGGTGGAGACGATCTTCATGCTTCCCGCGGTGGAGTACACGTACGTCTCCTCTCGCTTGATCAAAGAGGTCTTCCGCCTCGGCGGCGACGTCGGGCGTCTCGTCCCCGCACCGGTCCTCGAGTCGCTCAAGGCGCGGCTGCCGGTGACGGTCTAGTCGCTGCGCGGATCCATGGCGTCGCGGAAGCGGTCGCCGATGATGTTGAAGGCGGCGACGGTGAGGAAGATGGCGACACCGGGAAAGACCGCCAGCCACCACGCGTACTGGATGTGCTCCTCGGCGATCGAGAGGATGCTTCCCCACGACGCCGTCGGGATGGGAACGCCGAAGCCGAGGAACGAGAGCGCCGACTCGAACAGAATCGCCGAGGCCACGCCGAAGCTCGAGGAGACCAGCACCGGGGCGAGCGCGTTCGGGAGGAGATGCCGGAAGATCACGCGCGCGTCGCGGGCGCCGATGGCGCGCGCGGCGTGGGCGAAGTCGAGGTCGCGGATGCGCAGGAGCTCCCCGCGCACGTAGCGCGCCTCCGTGGTCCACGACGTCAGCCCCAGCGCGATCATGATCGTGTAGAGCGACGGCTTGAAGAGCGCCACGATGCCGAGGACGAGAAAGAGGAACGGGAAGCAGAGCAGGGTCTCGATGAGGCGGGAGACGATCCAGTCGGCCGCGCCGCCGTAGTAGCCGGCCAGCGCGCCGAGAATCGAGCCAACGATGAGCGAGATCGCCGTCGCCGTGAAGCCGACCGTGAGCGAGACCCGCGCGCCGTGGATCATACGCGCCAGCACGTCGCGCCCGAGGTCGTCGGTGCCGAAGCGGTGCTGTGCGGTCGGAGCCTCGAGGCGGTGCGCGAGGTCGACGTCGTTCGGCCCGAACGGCACCGGCGCCGAGGGCCCGGCGAGGAGCGGCGCAAAGAGCGCGATGACGGCCATCAGCACGACGAAGACGAGCGCGATGACGGCCAGCTTGCTCCGGCGGAAGCGCAGCCAGGTCAGACCCCAGATCGACTCCCCTACCCTCATCGGGTGGCCTCGAGGCGGATGCGCGGGTCGGCGAACGCGTAGAGGATGTCGGCGAAGAGCGAGGCGAAGAGGGTGATGACCGCCGTCGTCACCGTGAGGCCGAGGATCATCGGGTAGTCGCGCTGCGACATCGAGTCGAAGTAGAGCCGGCCGATGCCGTCCCACTGAAAGATCGTCTCGACGATGACGCTGCCGGAGATGAGGTACGGAATCGTCAAACCGAGGAGCGTGATCAGCGGGATCAGCGCATTGCGGAATGCGTGACGCCACATGACCGCCGCTGGCGCCGCCCCCTTCGCGCGCGCCGTGGTGATGAAGTCCTGGCGGATCACCTCAATGAGCGCCGACTTCGAGTAGCGCGCGAAGATGGCCATCTGCGCGTACGTCAGCGTGACGACCGGAAGGATGAGATGGCGCACGCGGTCGAGGAGCTGCTGCGCCGCGTTCATCTGCAGATAGTCGTCCGAGGTCATGCCGAAGAGCGGGAGGACATTGAGCTTCACGGAGAAGAACTGCATCAGCAGCAGGGCCACCCAGAAGCTCGGCAGCGAATAGAGAAGGAAGAAGCCGACGGCGGAGGCGCGCTCGGACAGGCGCCCCGAGCGCGTCGCGCTCCAGAGGCCGATCGGCACGCCGAGCATCGCGGCGATGAGGAACGCGATGAGGTTCAGGACGAAGGTATTCGGCATCTTCTCGGCGATGTGGGCCATGACGGGCTGCTCGTCGATGATCGACTTGCCGAAGTCGAGGGTGACGACGCCCTTCACCCACCACGCGTACTGCGCGACGATGGGCTGGTCGAGGTGATGCTCGTGGCGGATGTGCTGGACGATTGCGGCGGGCGGCCGTCCCTTGGGGCTCAGGAACAACAAGGTCGGATCGCCGGGCACGGCGTGGATGAGGGCGAACACCGCGACCGTGATGCCGAAGAAGGTCAGCACCCCGTAGGCGCAACGGCGGATCAGGTACGAGAGCACTGCGTCATTTCACGTTCTGAAACCGCTTCGGAATCCACCACCCCAGCTCGCCCGGGTACCACAGGTTCAGCCCCCACCCCTTGCTCTCGTTCACGTTGCGCAGGCGCTTGTTGACGGCCCACTTCGACGAGACCTGCAGCGTCCAGGTGTACGGCTGGTCGTTGGCCAGCACCTCGTGCAGCTTGCGCATGATGGGGATGCGTTTCTTGAGGTCGAGCTGGGTCCGCTCCGCGTCCATCAACTTGTCGGCCTCGGGATTCGAATAGAAGACGATGTTCTGGCTCTGCGGCGCGAACTGCGAGGAGTGAAAGAGCGTGAACGGATCGGGATCGGGATCGACGTCCCAGGCCAGCTGCGCGGCCTCGAAGTTCCCGCCGAGGACTCGCTGCATGAAGGCGCTCGTGTCGAGCGGAACGATGTTCATCTGCACGCCGATCTTCTTGAGCTCCGCCTGCAGCAGCTGCCCGAACGGACTCGAGACGGCGTTGCCGCCGGGGATCAGCATGTCGAACTTGAACGGCTTGCCGTTCTTGTCGAGGATGCCGTCCTTGTCGCTGTCAGTCCATCCGAGGGAGTTGAGGATGCGCTGGGCCTCGAGGGGGTTGTACTGGATGACCGGGACGTCGGGGTTGTAGGCCCACTCGTCCGGCGTGAAGGGGCCGTTCATGGCCCGGGCCGTGCCGTGATAGAGGTTGTTGATCACCGACTGCAGGTCGATGCACATGGACATGGCCCGGCGCACGCGGCGGTCGCCGAAGATGGGGTGGCGGTTGTTCCAGGGGATGAAGTTGTAGGTCAGCGTGTAGAAGCGGCGGAAGTCGATGGTCTTCTGCAGCTCGGGGCGGCGGCTCTCCATGAGCCAGACGTCAGAGCTGATCTGGGCCTCGTCGACGTCGCCGCGCTGCACGGCCTGCCAGGCGGTCTTGTCGTCGTTGATGACCTTGAAGAGGATCGTGTCGATCCAGACCGGCGGGCCCCACCAGTCCTTGCGCCGCTGCAGGACGATCTCCTTCCCCGGCACGCGGCGGACGAGCGTGTACGGCCCGGAGCCGATGGCGCGGTCGACCCAGCCGCCGCGGAAGTCGCCCTGACTGTAGACGTGCTCCGGCAGAGGGAGGACGTTGTTGAACTGGGTGAGCTGCGACGCCAGGGTCTCCTTGAACCCGACGACGATGGTGTGGTCGTCCAGGACTTTGGTGGTGGCGAGGTCGAGCTTGTCGAAGCCGCCGGCGATCTGCGCGGCCTCGCTGGCGGGATCGACGATTTTCTTGAGCGTGAAGAGGACGTCGCTCGCCTTGATGGGCGTGCCGTCGGAGAACGTCGCCTTCGGGTTGAGGTGGAAGGTGTAGAGCCTGCCGTCGGGCGAGATCTCCCACTTGTCCGCGAGGCCGGGAATCGGCTGGAGGTTGACGTCGAGATGGACGATGGGGGTGTAGAGGTAGTAGGCGATGAGGCGGTCGTACTTCGTCGCCGAGACGATGGGGTTGAGCGTGCTGACGTCGCCGGAGAGGCGGCGCAGGACCGTGCCGCCGGCCACCGGTACGGTGTCATCCTCCACCGCCGTTTGCACCGGCGGCAGCGCAGTCTCTCTCTTGCACGTGGCCGCGCAGAGAGCGAGCAGAAGAACAGCAAGGAGGGTGCGGGAACTGTTCACGCCGCCATTATAGGCAGTGCTGAGTGCTGAGTGCCGAGTGCTGAGTTGGGAGGTACTCAGCACTCAGAACACAGCACTCAGCACTCTTCTACGGCAGGGTGATGGACTCGGTCGAGACGTTGTAGTACGCGTCGGTCGCGCGAACAATTACAAATTTTCCGGCGATGGCGCTGCGCGTCAGCCGGTAGCTCTCATCCGGCGAGTCGGCGATGCCGTCGACCGGCGTGAGGCGGATCCACTTCTGCGCGTCGATGGAGTACTCGACCTTGCCGATCGGCGAGAGCTTGTCGGTCACGCGGATGACGACGTCGCTGCCGCTCACGTTCGAAACGATCTGCGGCGGGGTGTTGTCGACCAGGAACTCGATCCCTTCCTTCGTATCCGTCAGCGCCCCCTCGGCGTTGTCCTGCGCGTCGGTGACGGAGAGGCGCAGCTCGTACACGCCGTCGGGGAGCTGCGAGGTGTCGAAGTTCATCGACGTCTCGTCGAGGTTGTCGCGCAGGCGCAGCCAGTTGTCCGTCCCCTTGCGGCGGAACGAGAGCGAGTAGCGCAGCGAGTCGTTGTTCTCGTCGTGCGCGCGCCACGTCACGGTGCGGTAGCCCTTGCGGTAGACCTTCTTCCCCGGCTCGTTCTTGTCGTGCGCCGGCTCGAGGCTGGTGAAGATGCCGTATTCGTCGGGGTTCGTGGCCTCGACGACGTTGGGCGACTGCGGGTAGCTGCCGGTGATGTAGACGACGGCCGGCTCCTGCACGGCGACGTTGTCGATGACCGGGGCGACGTTGCGGTTGAGGAAGGAGATGGTGACGGTGTCGACGGCGATGTCGGGCGCGGGATTCGGCATGGTGAGCTTCCACTGCACGTACCGCCCCGCCGGCGCCTGAATCGACCCCTCGGACGCCGCCGTCGAGGCGCTCCACGGACTCCACGTGGCGTCGGGCGTGCGCGTGTTGCCGCTGCGGAAGGCGATGGCGAGGTGGCCGTTGTCGACGTCGCTGCCGTCGATGCGGTAGTGGCCGAAGCGCGAGAAGCGGTCGACGTCCTTCGCCGCGGAGCGGAACTCCGCCTTCGCCGACGGCGCGCTTTCCATGCGATAGATCGCACCGCTGTTGGTCGTCGTGATCAAGCCGTCCGAGGAGATCGAGACGACCTGCTTCTCCGGCACGGTGGCGATGAGCGACACCTCGGTGCCTTTCATCGAATAGACGCGTCCCTGCGGGCCGCTCGACAGCAGGATCGTGCCGTTCGGGCCGCCGCTGATGGCGTAGACCATCTCGCGGTCGAACTTGCGCACGGTCTGCACGAAGCCGTCGGGATCGATGCGGTAGATCTCGCCGCTGCCGCCACTCGTCACGGCCGCGGCGGCGGAGTCGTCGAACGAGTACGAAACCTCGACCGAGGCGGTGGGCTCGTCTTTCTTCGGCTCGGCGCCGGTGGCCGTCGCGGACGTGCTCGTGCCCGAGGGCTGCGGCGTCTTCTGCTGCGGCTTGGGCGCGCTGGACGGCAGCACGTTGCTCGCCGCCGAGGCCCAGCCGGTGCCGTTCGCATCGACGTAGATCGCGGAGATCTCGCTCAGCGGCGAGTCGAAGAGCGCGTGGGCGCTGCCGTCCGGACGCACTTCGTAGATCCGGCCCTTGCCCGAGCCGCCGGCGAGGATCGAGCCGTCTTTGCGCACGGCGAGCGAGCGCAGGTGCGTGTCGGGCGCGTCGAAGAAGACCTTCCCCTCCCCGTTCGCGGCGACGCGGAAGAGCTTTCCTTCGACGCCGGTGGCGGCGAGGAGGTCGTTGCCGCTGAAGGCGAGGGCCCAGATGTAAGCCTGCTTCGGATCGAAGACGACGGTGGACTTGCCGGTGTCGTCGACGCGGTAGATCTTCCCGTTCGGCGACGTGCCGGCGTAGAGAGCGCCGTCATGCCAGGCGATGGTGTAGATCTCCGGCTCCGGCGCGGTCCAGACGACTTTGAGGTCGCTGCCGCGGAGGCGATAGAGCTTGCCGTCGTTGCCGGTGCCGAAGTAGCGGTCGCCGTTCGCCGCCGTGGCCTGGGAGAGGACGAACGGATCGGTGAACGAGGCGATCTTCGTCACGCCCGGTGCCGGCCGGAGCTCTCCGCGCGAGGTGACGGCGAAGCCGTCAACCTCGCCCGCGAGGAAATCCTCGGTGCTGCGGACTCTCCAGAATTGCGGGACGACGGCGAAGGCGGTGGACGAGAACAGTGCCACTAAAAGCGCAAGGCGAAACCGCATGCACACCCTTTAAATTGTCGGTTTGATATCGATGTCGATCTTCAGCGCGCCGTCGACGATGTAGCCGAGGGGACGCGCCTGCTTGGCGGCGGGATGGTACTTCACCGCGGCCTGCGCGCCGTTCGTCGTGTCGGCCGCCACCACGGCGCGCATGGTCGGCGGAAGGTCCGGCAAATAGACGCCGCTCATCACGGCGCCGTCCGATTGCGAGTAGAGGCCGAGGGTCAGGTCGGTCGACGGGCGGAGCCGCTGCAGCACCGCCAGCACCTGCTCGAGCGTGCGCGGGTCGGGCGGCACGAGCGAGAAGTCGATCTGGTTCATCAGCGACCCGCTGCCGACGAGGAGGTAGGCCTGCCCGGGCGGCTGGTTGTCCGGGATCTTCACGTCGAACGTCTCCGTGAAGGCCTCGCCGCGGAACGGCTTGAGGAGCGTGCGCACTTTGACGGTGTCGCCCGCGGTGAACCGTCCCTTCGCCGGCGAGTCGATCGACGCCTCCAGAAGCTTGGCGATCTTGAGGCCGTCGTCGTGGCGGAGGTGGAGCTTCACGCTCTCGATGTCGGCCTGGCGGAACTCGTTCGACATCAGGTACCCGGCCACGATGGCCAGGTACTGCGGAATGGCCTGCCGCGCCTGCGCCCCCGCCCACCCTTCGTGCAGGACGATCGGCTGGTCGAAGCCTTTGAGCTTGATCTCCGACTCGAGCATGACCGTGCGCTCGCCGGCGGCGCGCTGGGCGTTGGCGACGACGCTGTCGGCGGCCATGGCCAGGATCAGCGGCGAGAGCTGCGTGTGCCGCACGATGTTGACGTGGTAGTTCTTGGCCGGGCCGCCCCCCTCGACCGCGAGGTCGATCGGGATCATGTCGGCGCTCGCGCCGACCGTGCCCATGATGCCGTTGGCGCGGTCCTGCTTGAACGCGCCGACGATCGCGCCGGTGTTGGCGAACTTGAACGAGCTCGCCAGCGAGGGCATGACCGTGATGATCTCCGACTTCGCCATCGGGAAGCTCACTTCACCCATGTCGAGGAACGGGTGGCCGAAGGCGTAGATCTCGTTGCCGTCGACGACGGTGACGGTGCCGGTGGCGGCAACGTTGAAGTCGCCGTTGAGAAGGACGGCGCCGACAGGGTCGCCGGGCTTGAATTGCGAAGTGTCCGCTTTCGTCGTCGTTGTCGACGTCGAGGTCGAGCCGCTCGGCACGGCCACGAAGCCCATGGCGTCGAGCCACGGCGCGAAGCGGCTGACGGTCTCGGGCGCGAAGCTCGACAGCGACAGCGGCACGGCGATCGGCTTCGCGCCGCTCATCGTGCTCGCCGGCGCCGCGCCCGCCAGGCCGTTCTGCATCTTGGCGAAGAGCTCGTCGGTTTTGTGCTCGGTGATGGCTTTGAGGAAGTCGCCCGCACTCATCCGCGCCGCGGTCACCGCGGCGCTGCTCCCGCCGCCGGACTCGGCGATCTTCAGCATCTGCGCGATCGGGGTGATGCCCGCCACCGGCTCCTTGGCGAACTGCCACGAGTACGCGAGCGCGCCGATGACCTTGCCGTCGATGTAGACCGGCGAGCCGCTCATGCCGGCGATGACGCCGGCGCGCTGCACGACCGGCGAGTCGACTTTGGCGAGGATCAGGTCCTGCCCGGGGCCGATGTTGTTCAGCACGCCGAGGATCTCGACGTCGAAGCGGTCGAGGCGCGTCCCCTCGAAGACCGTCACGCCGTAGCCCTTCATCCCTTTATGGATCTGGGAAAGCGGCATGGTCGACTGCGCCGTAGCGGAAAAGGCGAACAGAGCCGCGACGGCGGCGAGAAGGAGAATTTTGGGTGTGCGCACGACGGGTCTAACTGTACTCCTCCCCGGCGCTATTTCGCGTTCTGTGCCCGGTGAATCACTCGTAACGAAGCGCATCGATCGGATCGAGCTTCGAAGCCTTCGCGGCCGGGTAGATGCCGAAGATGATGCCGAGCACTGCGCAGAAGCCGAAGGCGATGGCGATGGCCCAGAGCGGCGTGTGGACGGGCGGCAGCTCGAGAAGGCGCTTCAGGAGAAGGCGTGCCACGTTGGCAAGTAGGTAGCCGCCGGCGACGCCGATGCCGCCGCCGAGGCCCGACAAGACGACGGCCTCGATGAGAAATTGCAGCATGACGTCGGCGCGGCGGGCTCCGATGGCCTTGCGGACGCCGATCTCGCGCGTCCGCTCCGTCACGGAGACGAGCATGATGTTCATGATCCCGATGCCGCCGACGAGCAGGGCGATGCCGACGACCGCGCCCATGACGACGCTCGTGGTCGTCAGCGCCTTGGAGATCATCTTCAGGATCTCCTCCTGCGCCAGGACGCGGAAGTCGTTGCGCTGATCTTTCTTGAGGTGGTGGCGCGTGCGCAGGATCTCCGTGGTCTGTTCTTCGACCTGATCGAGGTCGCTGCCGTTGCGCATCTGAAACGCCAGGATGAGGCGCTTCATGTTCTCCGGGCCCCAGATCGATTCCGCGGTGGTGAAGGGGATGAAGACGACGTCGTCGCGGTCCTGGCCGAAGGAGCCGCCCTTCTTTTCCATGACGCCGACGACCGTGAAGCCGTTGTCGTTGATCTGGATGCTCTTCCCGACCGGGTCGGCGCCGAGCTCGAGCTTCTCCGCAACGGTCTCGCCGATGACGCAGACGCGCTTCTTGCTCTCGGCGTCGAGGACGGAGAAGAAGCGCCCGCGATCGACCCAGTGGTTGAAGACGTCCTGGTAGGCGGCGCTGACGCCCATCAACTGCACGGCGTGGTGGGTCTCCGCCCGCTTGGTCTCGACGTTGGTCATGAAGAGCGGGGTGAAGTCCTTGATGGTCGGCGTGGCCTTCTGCACCGCCTCGGCGTCCTCGATGGTCAGCTCCGGCAGCTTCTGGGGCAAGCCGCGCCCCTCGCCGGCGTCAGGGAAGACTTCGATGTAATTCGTCCCGACGCTCTGCAGGTCCTCGGAGAGTTTGTACTGCATCCCCTGGACGAGCGAGACGACGGCGATGACCGCGGCCACGCCGATCATCACGCCGAGGGTCGTGAGGATCGAGCGCATCTTGTTGGCGCCGATGGCGCGCAACGCGATTTTTACGTTTTCGAAGAACATGGCCGCGACGCGCTAATTCGCAATTTTCCCATCCCGAATATGAATCACCCTCTTCGCCTCCTGCGCCACATCATCCTCATGCGTCACCATGATGATCGAGTTCCCGCGGCTGTGGAGGTCGCGGAAGAGGTCGAGGATCTCGCGGCCGGTTTGGGAGTCGAGGTTGCCGGTGGGCTCGTCGGCCAGCAGCAGCGACGGCTTGTTCACCAGGGCGCGGGCGATCGCCACGCGCTGGCGCTGGCCGCCGGAGAGCTCGTTCGGCTGGTGGTTCATGCGGTCGCCGAGGCCCACCGCGGAGAGCGCCTCCTCGGCCAGCTGACGGCGCTCGGCCCGGGGGATCTTCGCGTAGACGAGCGGCAGCTCCACGTTCTGCAGCGCCGTCGTGCGGGCCAGCAGGTTGAACGTCTGGAACACGAAGCCGATCTTCTTGTTGCGCACGGCCGCCAGCTCGTCGTCGTTCATCGACTCCACCGGCGTGCCGTCGAGGATGTACTGCCCCGCGCTGGGGCGGTCGAGGCAGCCGATGATGTTCATCAGCGTCGACTTGCCCGAGCCCGACGGCCCCATGATCGCCACGTACTCCCCCTGCGCCACGATCAGGTCGACGCCGCGCAGCGCGTAGATCTCCTGCGGCCCGAGTTGGTAGACGCGGGTCAGCTCGTGCATCTCGATCAGGTGTGCGCCGTTGCCGTTTCCGTTGCTCACGTCTTGGTCTCCTTCGCCGGCTCCTTCGTCGCTTCGACGTGCGCGCCGTCCTTGAGACTCTTCAGGATCCGAAATGGTCCGGTGACGATCTTGTCGCCCGCTTTGACGCCGCTCGTGATGGCTACGTTGGTCGCGTCGCTGATCCCCGTCGCCACCTCGGTCATCTTGGCCACGCCGTCCTTCACCACGAATACGTATTTTTTCTTCGGCGCGTTCTCGTCGACCGTGTCGGTCTTCTTCGCTCCGGCCACCGGCGGCACGCGCTCGACGACGGCCTGGATCGGCACCGCCACCGCGCTCGGCGCGGAGAGCGTCGTGATCGACACCTGCGCGGTCATGCCGGGGCGGAGACGGTCGTCGGCGTTCTCGATTGCGGACTTCACCTTGAAGTAGCGCATCCCCGAGCCGGCGCTGGCGCGCTGCGTAGCCGAGCTGCCGATCTCCACGACGCGGCCGACGTAGTCCTTGTCCGGCACGGCGTCGACTTTGATCTTCGCCGGCTGCCCGAGCTTGATTCCGACGACTTCAGTCTCGCCCACGTCCGCCTCGGCGAGGATCTCCGCCAGGTCGGCAATCACCGCAATCACCGACGCAGGATTGTTCATCGTCCCGGTGACGACGACTTCGCCCTCGTGGGCGTTGAGCTGCACGACCTTCCCGTCGATCGGCGAGACGATCGTTGTGTGCGACAGGTCGGTCTGCGACGACGTCAGGAGGGCCACGGCCTGCCGGACCCCTTCCTGCGCCGAGGCGTAGCCGGCGCGGGCGTTCTCGATGTCGAGCTTGGCCTTTTCGAAGATCTCCTGCGCCTGGATCCCCTGCGTCTGCATGTTCACGGCGCGTTTGTACGCGAGGTCGGCCGTCGCCAGCGCCACGCGCGCGCGCTCGACCTCGATCTTTCGGTTCTGCACCTCGGCCTGGGCGCGCTGGTACTGCGCTTCGTAGGCCGGGCGCTCCAGATCGATGAGCTTCTGGTTGCGGCGCACCATGTCGCCCTCTTTGATGTAGAGGCGCTCGATCTTGCCGACGATGTGCGCGCTGATGTTGACCTTGAGACTCGGGTTGATCTCCGCGGGCGCCGTGACGACCGACTCGATCTTCTTCGTCTTCACCGTGTCGATGTAGACCTGCTCGGCGTTCGACGAGGTCGATTTGATGCTGAAGAGGACGATGACGGCGACGACGATGACGGCGCCGCCGATGATCAGCGTCCGCTTCACTTAGCCCTCATCTTCGCCATCGCTCCCCCGCCCAAGGCAAAGAGAGTCCCGATGCACCACACCACGAACACGACCGCTGCGGTCTTCGCCTTCGACAGGCGCGAGGACGCCGACAGTCCGATCACCACCAGGATGAGCGTCCAGAGGAGGAAGAGGTCGAAGCGCTGCAAGACCGCCCACAGCATCGGATTGGCCTTGAAGCTCGTAAGGAACGCGGGACTCGATCGGACGATCGTCTCCACCTCCTGCGGGGCGATGGAGTTCTTCGTCAGGACGATCGGAATGCGCACGAGCATCCGTATGGCCAGCGGCATCCACGAGTAGAGCACGACGGAGAAGACCTGCGCATACGTCGCTACGCCGCCGAGCATCTTCGTGCCGACCCAGTAGAGGAGCGCGGCCACGGCGATGAAGCCGATGATGAAGATCGGGCTGAGATACTGCGCGCCCTTCGCGAAGGCGAGGCCGATCCTCATGGCCTGATCCGCCTGCGGCCCCGAAACGCCCTTTGCGTCCATGGCCTCGCGCATCTGGGATTCGAAGTCCAGACGCGGCACCGTCACGATCACCGCGGCGAAGGCGACGAGCACGATGACAATCGCCGGCACGACCCAGTCAGGCTTCCGGGCGATCTCCGCGAAGGTCTGACCGGGCGAAAAGAGCACGCCGATGATGCGGCTGAACGAGCTGGAGGGCTTTTCGCTGGGCGGCGCTTCGACCGCCGGGCTGACGTCCGTCATTTCTTCTTCTCCTCGGTGTTGGACTGCTGTTTTTCGTAGTTCAGCCAACTATACCGGTCGAAGAAAGTAAAGAGACGGGGTTCCTGCACGGTTTCCTGATCCACCTTGATGTTGCGGACGTCGAGGAGGTCGCCGACGGCGCGGTGGTACGCGGAGACGGCCTTGTTGTAGGCGACGAGGGCCTGGAGCTCGCGGGCGCGGGAGTCGGAGAGCTGCTGCTGGATCTGCAGGACCTGGAAGATCGTGGTCATGCCGTTCTCGTAGCGCTTCCGCTCCGCGTCGAGGTTCTGCTCCGCGGCCTCGCGCGCCGTCTTCGTGGCCGTGATCTCCTTCGCCGCCGTGTCGGTGGCGCGGGCGGTATTGCGGACTTCGAGGGCGATGTTCTGCCGGGTCTGGTCGGTCAGGATGCGCGTGCGGTCGACTTCGAGCTCCGCGCGCTTGGCCTCGGCGCGCGCGCCGATGTTCAGCACCGGCACGCCGACGAGGAAGCCGACGGTCCACGACGGAAAGTTGTTGCCGAGGACCTGGCCGACGGCGTGCGGCAGCCCGGTGCTGTCGAAGCCGATGACCTGGTTGGTGACGGGATCGACGATCGGGGCGCGGCCGCCGAGGCCGGCGGCGGTGTAGTTGACGATGGCGTCGAGCTTCGGCCGGACCTGGTTGCGCGCGTAGGTGTACTGCACCTGCGCGTTAGAGGTGGTGAGCTGCGACTCGCGCAGCTCGGGCCGGAGGTCGAACGCGCGCGCCAGGGAGTCCTGGACGTTGATCGTCATCGGCGTGTACGTGACCGTGTCGGTCGGCACGATCGGCCGGTCCCATTCCTCCTGCGGGAGGTTGAGCAGCGCGCGGATCTGGTCCTCGGCGTCGCGCACCGACGCGATGGCGGCGATGAGCGACTCCTCGGTCGTGGCGATCTGCACTCGCGGCTGGAGGATGTCGAGCGGCGCCGAGGCGCCGACGTTGATGCGGATCTGGGTGATGCGGGCCTGGTCGCGGGCCAGGAAGAGCGCTTCCTTCTGCACGTCGACGAAGCGCCGCGCGTAGACGAGGTCGAGGTAGGCCTGCTCGGTGGTGACGACGGTGTTGATCAGGATGCGCCGGAACTCCTCGGAGTTGATGCCGAAGGTATTCCGCGCGATGGTGATCTGCCGGCGGTTGATGTCCATGCCGAAGTTGCGCAGCAACGGCTGCTGCAACCCGAGCGAGAGCGAGGAGCCGAACGCCGGCGACACCGTGGTGAAGCCGCCCGTCTGCACGAGGCGGTTGTTGTCGACGAAGACGGAGTACGTGCCGCCGGTCGGCAGGAGCTGCGACACGCCGAGGTTGACGAACGTGTTGCGGCTTGCCGATGCCGTCGCCTGCGACGAGACCGGGCTCTCCTTGCTCGAGTGCTCGATGTCAGCGGTCGTGAACCAGTCGAACGGCCCGTAGGCCTCGCGCAGGCTCTGGCCGGACTCGCGCCAGTCGTAGCGCTGCACCTGCACGCCGAGGTTCTGCCCCACGGCCGTGCGGATGGCCTCGTCGAGCGAGAGCTTCAGCGCCCGCGGGTTGCTGACGTCCTTGTCCGTCTCGGCCGTCACCGGCGACGTGTAGGTCTCTTCTTTCTGTTCCTGCTGCGTAGTCGTCGTCCCTGGCGTCTGGGCGATGAGCGCAGTCGCGCTCAGCGCAAAACAGGCGGAGATCAGGACACGGCGGATTTGCGACATGCGGATTCCTCCTAAGACTCGCCTCATGTACGAAGTTCTGTTTGGATTGTTTAGACGGCTGGTGAGGCGGGAAGGATTGTATCCGACGGCACAGGATCTCCGGCGAAGTGGCACGCGGCGAATTGTCCGGGTTGATGCTCGATCAGCGCGGGCACCTGTTCGGCGCAGATCGGGAACTGCGCGATCGGACAGCGCGTGTGAAAAACGCAGCCGCTCGGAGGGTTGAGCGGCGTGGGGATGTCGCCCTTGAGCAGGATGCGCTGCTTGTGCGTGGCGGGGTCGGGCACCGGCACCGCCGAGAGGAGTGCCTTCGTGTACGGATGGAGCGGCTGCGCGTAGAGCGAGCGGCGATCGGCCAGCTCCATGATCTTGCCGAGGTACATGACCGCCACGCGCGTGGAGATGTGCTCGACGACGGAGAGGTCATGGGCGATGAAGAGGTAGGTCAGCCCGAGCTCGTCCTGCAGGTCCTGCAGAAGGTTGATGACCTGCGCCTGCACGGAGACGTCGAGCGCCGACACCGGCTCGTCGAGGACGAGGAACTTCGGGTTCGTCGCCAGCGCCCGGGCCACGCCGATGCGCTGCCGCTGCCCGCCGGAGAACTCGTGCGGGTAGCGCTTGCGGTAGTCGGGGCTGAGGCCCACTTTCTCGAGGAGCTGGGCCACGCGGTCGCCGCGCGCGCTCCCGCTCATCCCGCCGTGGATGATCAGCGGCTCGCCGACGATCGTGCCGACGGTCATGCGCGGATTGAGCGACGCGTACGGGTCCTGAAAGACGATCTGCATGTTCCGCCGCATGCGCCGCATGTCGCCGGCGTGGAGGTCGAGGAGGTTCGTCCCTTCGAACTCGATCGAGCCGGCGGTCGGCTCGATGAGGCGGAGGATGCAGCGCCCCACCGTCGTCTTCCCCGAGCCCGACTCGCCGACGAGGCCCAGGGTCTCGCCGCGGGAGACGCCGAAGCTGATGCCGTCGACCGCTTTGACCTGCGCGACGACGCGCGAGAGCACGCCGCGGCGGACGGGAAAGTATTTCTGCAGATCGCGGACGATGAGGAGAGGCTCGGCCGCGCCCATCGGGATCTTCGGCGTTTCCTGCGGCGCGCTTCGTTCGCGGAGGTTGTGCGGCTCCTTCACCACCGTGTCAGCGCGCGCGCTTTGGTCGGCCGGCGTCGGCAGGCCGCCGGAGATCGCCGGCGCGACGTCGCGGTCCCCGGGAACGAACGGTTTGTCGCGCTCCGTCATCCGAGCCGCTCCGGGTCGGCTTGTTCGCCGTGAAGGTAGCAGCGCGCGTCGTGCTGCGGCCCCACCACCATCCGCGCCGGCTCGTTACCGAGGCAGATCGGCATGACGTCGGGGCAGCGCGGATTGAACTTGCAGCCGGGCGGCAGCGCGTAGATCGGCGGAACCATGCCCGAGATCGTCGGCAAGCGCTTGGCCGTGCCGTCGCCCGCGAGGCTCGGCAGCGACTTGAGCAACCCGCGCGTGTACGGGTGCGCCGGACTGGCGAAGAGGTCGCGCACCGGCGCCTCCTCGACGATGCGGCCGGTGTACATGACGATGATCCGCTCGCAGAACTCGGCAACGACGCCGAGGTCGTGGGTGATGAGGAGAATGGCCAGGCCGAGGCGCTTTTGCAGCGAGGCCAGGAGCTCCATGATCTGCGCCTGAATCGTGACGTCGAGCGCGGTCGTGGGCTCGTCGGCGATGAGGAGCTCCGGATCGCACGACAGCGCCATGGCGATCATGACGCGCTGGCGCATGCCGCCGGAGAGCTGGTGCGGGTAGTCGTCGAGGCGCTTGATCGGATCGGGGATGGAGACGAGCTCCAGCATCTCCCCCGCCCGCTTCCGCGCCTCCCGCTTCGACAGTTTTTGATGGATGCGGATCGCCTCCGCGACCTGGTCGCCGATTTTGAAGACCGGGTTGAGCGACGTCATCGGCTCCTGGAAGACCATGGCCACGTCGTCGCCGCGGACGTCGCGCATCTCTTTCTCGCTCAGCTTGACGAGGTCGCGCCCCTTGAAGCGCACTTCCCCGCCGGTGATCCTGCCCGGCGGCGCGACGAGGCGCATGATCGACATCGCCGTGACGCTCTTGCCGCAGCCCGACTCCCCCACCAGCGCGACCGCCTCCCCTTTGGCCACGTCGAAGGAGACGTTGTCGACCGCGTGCACGACGCCGTCGCCGGTGAAAAAGGAGGTGCGCAGCTTGCGCACTTCGAGAAGCGCCCCGCCGGGCGGCGCCTCCGCATCGGCCACCGCCGCGCCGGACATTCCGAGGGGCTGGTCGGACATCAAAGGTGGATCGTAGCAAGAACGGTGTCAGCAGCGGGATTATCGCCGCCGGAACCGCGACAACGTCGCCATGGCCTCGGGTAACCCCACCGCGATGGCCGCGCCGAAATAGACGGCCCCGAACACGCCCGCCACGAGCATGGCCTGAAGAATATGGTTGTGCGGCCCGATCCACAGGTTGAACGCGTTCGCGACGAGGGCGGCGGCGACGGCCGAGGCCCAGAGGCGGCCGAGGAACGACGGCGCCAGGCGCACGGCGCCGATGCGCCGGGCCAGCGCGCGGCGGAGCAGCGCGAACTCGATCCAGCCCGCCATCCCCGCCGAGGCGGTCAGGCCGATCGCGCCGAAGAGCGATTCCCCTTCCGTCAGCTGCGGCACGCGCAGGTGCAGCAGGCGAATGGCGTCGATGATGTACGGCCGCAGCGGAAACGCGAAGAGCACGCCGAGCACCGCCGTCAGGCTCACGCGGACGACGGCGAAACGCAGCGGCGTCTTCGGATCGCGCAACGCATAGAACGCGGATGAGTACAAACGCCCGAGGGTGACGGCGAGGAGGCCGACCGTCGAGCCGATCAGGATGTACCAGACGTACAGCGTATCCTCGCCGCGGAACTGGCCCGTCTCGTACAGCGCCGCGACAAGCACGCGCCCGATGAAGATGAAGGCGATGACCGACGGCACGACGAAGAAGGCGATCTGGCGGAGGCCGCGCTCGAGCCGCTTTCGCAGCGTGGCGTGGATCTCCTCGTCCGAGCCGAGCGTCCCCGACATCTGCGGCAGCTCCGCCGCCGCCACCGACATCCCGAAGAGGCTGATCGGCAGAAAGTAGATGGTCTGCGCGTACGCGAGGCCCGACACGGCCGCCGTGCCGAGGTAGCTAGCGATGACCTGGTCGATGTAGCCGCTCAGCTGCACGACGCCGCGGCCGATGACGACGGGAAAGAACGCCCGGATGACTTCGCGCACCGGCGCCAGTGCCGTCGTCAGCGCCAGGCGGATCCGCGGCGCGTAGCGCCAGACGAACGGCACCTGAATCCCGAACTGCAGCGCCGATCCCGCCACCGTCCCCCACGCCAGAGCGATGGCGAGCTTCGGCTGGGTCGTGCGCGTGCCGAAGTAGATGAGCGTCGCGATCATGGCCGCGTTCCAGAACACCGGCGCGACGTACGAGAGGAAGAACTTGCGGTGGCTGTTCAGCACGCCGAGGCACCAGGCGGAGAAGACCAGGAGCCCAGTCGCGGGAAAGAGGATCTGCACGATGCGGATCGTCAAGAGGCGCACGTCGCCATGAAAGCCGGGCGCGATGAGGTCGATGATCCACGGCGTGATGAGCACGCAGACGAGGACGATCGCTCCGACGACGACCGCGAGGAGCGCGAAGATGACGCCGGCGACGCGGCCGGCCATCTCCTCATCGTCTTCCGCGAGTAGGCGCGCGTAGACCGGGATGAACGACGCGGAGAGGACCCCTTCGCCGAAGAGGTTCTGCAGGAAGTTCGGGATCTTCAGCGCGGCTTTGAACGCGCCCGCGGCGGCGGAGTTGCCGAGGTAGTGCGCGAAGACGCGCTCCCGGACGAGCCCAGCCACGCGGCTCAGGAAAATCCCCGCCGCGACGAGCACTGCGAAGCCCGCACGCGGGCGTGAATTCACCTCGGACACGCGGCGTTAAGATACCTCCACTGATGGAGCCTCACTCCCCGATCCGTATTGCAGGTGCCGGGCCGTCCGGCCTCGCCGCAGCGATCACTCTCGCGCGCGCCGGGCGCGCGGTGGAGGTGCACGAGGCCAAGCGCGACGTCGGCATGCGCTTCATCGGCGACCTGCAGGTGATCGAAGGCGCCTCGGAATCGGAAGCCGTCCCGGCGTTCCTCGACCGCATCGGCATCGAGCGCAATTTCTACTTCCGCCCGGCGACGTGGGCGACGTTCTACGACCACCGCGGCGTGGCCCGCACGATCCGCTCGGGCGAGCCGTACGGCTACTTCATCCGCCGCGGCGCCGAGGAGGGAACGCTCGACCGTGGGCTCCTCGCGCAGGCGCGCGCCCTCGGCGTCGACGTCAGGTTCAACTCGCGCCTGGCGGAGGCGGACATCATCGCCACCGGCCCCGCGGCGCCCGACGGCCTGGCGCGCGAGATGACGTGGCGCACGAGCGACGACGAGCGCATCGACGTCTTCTTCAACCATCACCTCTCGCCCGGCGGCTACTCGTACCTCTTCATCCTCGACGGCATCGCCACGTTCGGCTGCGCGATCGTCGCCGACTTCAAGCGCATCGACGACTACTTCGAGCATTCGCTCGCGGCCGCGCAGGCGCTGCATCCGTTCACTGTCCCGGGCGAAACGCGCACCGGCTACTCGTACATGAACTTTCATCTGAAGGCGGAGGCGAAGTCGAACGGCACGCGCTACGTCGGCGAGGCCGCCGGCTTTCAGGACTACCTCTTCGGCCTCGGCATCCGCTACGCGCTGACGAGCGGCTGGCTCGCCGCGCAGAGCATTCTCGAAGGGCGGCCGTTCGACAGCAGCGCGCTGGCGATGAAGCAGGAGACGAGTCTCGTCAATCGATTCCTCTACGAGGCCGGCGGCAACTTCGGGCTGTCGATGTTCGTCCGCCAGGCCGCGCACGCGAAGGACTTCCAGCGCTATCTCCGCGGATGGCATCAGCGGCGCTGGTGGAAACGGCTGCTCTCGCCGTTCGTGCACCGCGTCTGGCGCCACGAAGGCCGCTGCGCGCATCGCGCCGCCGAGCATTGGTGCCGCGCGCGCGACACGGAGATGAAGGTGCCGCCGCTCGGCCCGGTGGCGGGCGCATGACCGCGGACGCGCTGCCGCTGCCGCAGGCGCCGACGGTCGACGAGGCCTACGCATTCTGCCGCCGGATCGCGCACCGGTACGGGGCGAACTTTTCGGTCGGCTTTCGCTTTCTGCCGCGCGTGAAGCGCCGCGCGGTGTACGCGGCGTACGCGTTTTGCCGCTGGGCGGACGACATCGCCGACGAGCCGGGCGACGACGTGCTGCGCCGCCTCGATCAATGGCAGGTGGAGCTCGACCGCTGCTACGCCGCCCAGCCCACCCACCCCATCACCGTCGCTCTCGCCGACGCGCTGCAGCACTTCGCCATCCCGAAGTCCGCGTTCGCCGCGCTCATCGACGGCTGCCGGCAGGACGTGGTCAAGCATCGCTACGCAACGTTCGATGAGCTGCTGCACTACTGCGAGCTCGTGGCGACGTCGATCTCCGACATTTCTCTCGCGATCTTCGGCTACCGCACGGACGCTGCGATCGGCTACGGCCGCAATCTCGCCACGGCGCTGCAACTCACCAACGTCACGCGCGACGTCGGCGACGACCTGGCGCGCGACCGCATCTACATTCCGTCCGCGGAGCTGCGCGAGTTCGGTGTGAGCGAGGAGGAGCTGATCGCGAAGTCGGAGAGCGACCGCTTGCGCCGCCTCATCGAGTTCCAGATCGATCGCGCCGAGTCGTACTTCCGCGCCGCCGAGCCGCTCCTGGGCGAGCTCTCCGCCGACGCGCGCTTCCCCGTCATCCTCATGGGTGGCGTCTACGCGACCGTGCTCCAGCGCCTGCGCCGCGACCCGCTCGCCGTCCTGCGTTACCGGATGTCGCTGTCGCGCGTCCAAAAGATCATTGTGGTTCTGCGGAGGATTTTCCGGCCGCACTTTGTTTGAAGACCGAACGATGCCTCGGATTTCCCTCATCGCCGCCGTGCTCCTCGCCGCGAACGTCGCGTTCGCGCAGGCGCCCGAACCACCGGCGGCGGCGGAAGCGCCGAGCGCGACGGTAATGGTGCCGGTCGTCGGCAAGGTCTTCGGCGCCGGCTCGGTGCAGTGGCGCACGGACGTCGATCTTATCAACAACCTCGGCCGCCCCGTGAAGGTCATGCTGTCGCTCCCGACCGCGCCCGACCCCGAGGACGCGTGGATCTTCTTCGAGCTCCCCGCCGGCGCGACGCAGCGCTTCACCGACGTCATCGCCTCCTTCAACATGGACCGCGCGCTCTCGCCGCTGATGGTGAAGACGCTCAACAGCAAGCAGCCGATCCGGGTCAACGCCACGGTCTACGCCGTGAAGCTCGACGAGCCGGGGACACCAATCCATCCGGAGCCGATCGCCGTCGCCTACGCCGACGCGTTCTATCCGCTGCGCGCGCTCTACGGCCTCTCCTTCAGCGACGCCTTCCGGACGAACATCGGCCTGGCGAACCTCGGCGAGAATCCGGCGCTCTTCACCATCGCCCTGCAGCGCGTCAGCGGCCGCAACATCGCTGTCACGCAGCTGACCGTGCCGCCGGGGACGCTGTGGCACACGTCGATCCAGGCCCTCTTTCCGCTGATCACGAAGGGCGATGACTTCTCGCTCCTCATCGAGACCGGCTCGCGGGCGACGTACGTCTACGGCTCGGTGATCGAGAACGCCACGAACAACGCGCGCTTCATCGAGCCGTCCATCGCCACGAACATGCAGAGCGCCTCGACATCGCAGTAGTAGAATTTCGCCGCGATGGACGAGCCCGAATACCTGATCTGCCTGCAGTGCGAGACGCCGACGTACCAGTTCGAGTACGTGAACGGCAAGCTGGCCACGGTCGTTTGCAACACCTGCGGCGCCGACGACGTCTCCGACTTCGTCACGGAGTCGGAGCTCGAAGAGCAGACCGGCGGATGAAGACGCCGGTCATCATCGGGATCGCCGGCGGCACCGGCTCCGGCAAGACGACGGTCGCGCGCGCGATCTACGACCGCGTCGGCCGCGACCGCATCGAGTGGATCTCCCACGACTCGTACTACCGCAACTTCGACGCGCTGTCCGCCGAGGAGCGGACGAAGATCAACTTCGACCACCCCGACTCGCTGGAGACGGAGCTCCTGATTCGCCACCTCGACGTGCTGATCAAAGGCTCCTCGGTGGAGGTGCCGGTCTACGACTTCGCCACGCACTCGCGCAAGGCGGAGACGCAGCGCGTCGAGCCGCGCAAGGTGATCATCGTGGAAGGGATTCTCGTCCTCGCCGAGCCGGAGCTGCGCAAGCGCCTCGGCATCAAGCTCTTCGTCGACACGCCCGCCGACATCCGTTTCGTGCGCCGGCTCACCCGCGACATCGAGTCGCGCGGCCGGTCGCTACGCTCCGTCGTCGAGCAGTACATGACGACCGTGCGCCCGATGCACGAGGAGTTCGTCGAGCCGTCCAAGCGGCACGCGGATCTGATCATCCCGGAGGGTGGGGAAAATCAGGTGGCGCTCGACGCGATCATTTCTCGCGTCGAGCATTTGTTAGCGTAACTGCCATTCGAGGAACGCGATCGTCTCCGCCGCGTTGTTGACCTGCACCTTCAGCGGATCGCCGCCGGAGTGGCCGCCGCTGACGTGGTAGCGGATCATCACCGGGTTGTCGGAGCCGGTGCTGTTCTGCATCAGCGCGGCCATCTTCCGCGCGTGCAGCGGCGCCACGCGCGTGTCGGCGTCGCCGGTGATGAAGAGCACCGCCGGGTACTTCGTCCCCTTCGTCACGTGCTGGTACGGCGAGTACGCGTAGAGCCACTTGAACTGCTCGGGATCGTCGGCCGAGCCGTACTCCGGCACCCAGTACGAGCCGACGAGGAACTTGTGATAGCGCAGCATGTCGACGAGCGGATAGCTGCAGACGACCGCCTGCGCGAGGTCGGGGCGCTGCGTCAGGAACGCCGTCACCAGGAGCCCGCCGTTCGAGCCGCCGCTGATACCGAGGTGGCGCGGCGAGGTGTACTTCTGATCGACGAGATACTGCGCCGCGGCGATGAAATCGTCGAACGTGTTCTGCTTCTGCGCCAGCATCCCGGCGTGGTGCCACGCCTCCCCGAACTCGCCGCCGCCGCGCAGATTCGGCAGCGCGTAGATGCCGCCGTGCTCCGCCCACGTCACCGCGCTCGTCGAGAATCCGGGCGACTGGCTCAAGAGAAATCCGCCGTAGCCCGTCAGCCACGTCGGGTTCGCGCCGTTGCGCTGCAGACCCTTCTTGTAGAAGAGGAACATCGGGATCTTCGTCCCATCCTTCGACGCGTACCACACCTGCTCGACCGTGAAGTCTTCGGTCTTGACCGGCACGTTCGGCCGGAAGAAGACGCTGCTCTTCTCCGTCGCGGTGTCGTACGTGTAGATCGTCGACGGCAGTGCGAACGACGTGAAGCGGTAGAACGCCAGCGGCGACGACCAGCGGCCGCCGACGTCGCTCAAGGAACCGAGGACGTCGAACTTGATCTCTTCGTGCTTCTTGCCGGTGAGGTCGTAGGCGATCACGCGCGGGCGCACGTTCTCGAGATAGCGGACGTACACCTTCCCGCCCACGAGCGACGTCCCCTGCAGCGCCGCGTTCTTGTTCTCCGGCACCAGCTCCTTCCAATTCTCCGTGCCCGGATTCGCGACCGGCGCGACCATCACGCGCTCGTTCGGCGCGTTCCAATCCGTCTGGATGACGAGCGTGTCGCCGGCGACGTCGGCGCTCGACTTGTTGTCGAGGTCCTTCACCACTGTCTTGATCGGGCCATCGTTGGCGATGTCCTTGACGTACACCTCGATCTTC
This sequence comes from Thermoanaerobaculia bacterium, assembly GCA_035276475.1. Lineage (GTDB taxonomy): Bacteria > Acidobacteriota > Thermoanaerobaculia > Gp7-AA8 > Gp7-AA8 > DATDFB01. The sequence continues at coordinate 29,281 of DATELQ010000037.1, forward strand.
TTCGGCGCTGCGCCGTAGTAGACGTGCATCAGCAGATAGCGTCCATCGTCAGAGAGGCCCGTGCCGATGATCTTCTCGGGGCCGTAGCCGTCGCCGAAGAGCTTCTCCTCCGCGCCGCCGGCCACGGGGCGGCGGTAGACGCGGTCGCCTTCGCTGTCTTTGCGCGAGTAGTAGACCGTGCGGCCGTCGGGCGTCACGGAGGTTCCGGAGTAGCGCGCGGTCGCCAGAGGCTGGCCGACGTCGTGGCGCGCGTCGACGTCGAAGAAGCGCGTCTCTGTCTCGTCGGCGCCGCCGTGGCGGACGTAGTACGCGAGGAGCTTCCCATCGTCAGTGAGGTCCTGAATCCCGACGCTCGTCGTGTGCTTCGGGTCCATCGGCAGCGGGTCGATGAGGAGGACGTCGGGCCCGGTCGCACTCTCCCGCATGTAGATTGCGTACTGATCGGCGCCCTTCGGACGCTTGCTGAAGAAGTAGCGCCCGTTGCGGACGACCGGCGTGGACATCTGATCGATGTTCAACATCTCCTCGATCCGGGTCGCCGCAGCCTGTTTCTGAGGGAGATTGCCGATCAGGGCGTCGGTGTAGGCGTTCTGGCGGGTGATCCAGTCGCGGGTTTCGGGCGCCTGCTGCTCTTCGAGCCAGCGATAGGGGTCGGTGACCGTAACTCCTTGCACCGTCTCGGTTACCGGCTTCGCTTCGGTTGCCGGCACCGCGACTCTCGAAATCTGAGTGGATGTCGCGCAGGCGACGAGAATGGTGAGTCCGACGGCAACGAGCGTGCGTTTCATGCCCTGATTCTAACCTCGGAATGAACGCCCCGCTGCGCCCGGTTACACCGGGCCGATGTAGAATGCGCCGACGCAGAAGGGGGGGATTTCGGGATGCCTCTGGTTCATGTGAAAGAGGACGAGACCTTTGAAAATGCACTCCGCCGGTTCAAACGGAAATGCGAGAAGTCGGGAATCCTCTCCGAGTTGAAGAAGCGGCAGCATTACGAGAAGCCGAGCACGAAGCGGAAGCGGAAAGCAATCGCAGCGCGCAAGAAAGTGCTGCGGAAGCTCGCCGAAGAGCGCCGCGCCGGCTACTAACCGGAACGACGACACGAACCGAAGGGACCTGCCTCGCAGGTCCCTTTCTTTTTTGGTAGCCTTCCCCCGTCACCCCCAACCCAGGCGAAGTCGGAAGGGCGTTTTGAGTTACGCGCTCGCGCTTCTGCTGCTCCTCCTCGGCCGCGCCGCCGCCGCGCCGCCGAAGCCGCTGGCCGGCTACAACGAAGCTGTCGTCGAGCGCTTCTCGATCATCAAAGGATGCAACCTCGCGCCGACGCTGTCCGACGTCGTGCAGCAAACGGTGGTGTCGCGCCTGCGGACGAAGAAGCTCGTCGCGGTGATCGACCGCCTCGACGCCGACGACGAGGAGCTGGCGAAGGCGCCGCCGGCGGACGGCGTGAAGCGGATGACGGTGACGGCGACGATCGTCGAGTTCGCGCGCGGCAGCCAGACCGCGCGCTCGATGGGCATCGGCGCCGGCGCGACGAAGCTGCGCGTCCGCTTCATCTTCAAGGATGCGGTGACCGGCGCCGAGCTCTTCACGACCGAGCGCCTCGGCCGCTACAGCTACGGCAGCGGCACGAACGAGGCGGGCTTCAGCGCCGCGGCCGGCGAGGTGGTGGATGGGCTGATCGCGGAGATGGAGAAGAACCGCTGAATCCCGAATCGCGAATTCGGAATTCGGAATTCGCAATTCACGTCTACTGCCCCGCATGAACGCCTCCCCTCTCGAGATCGAACGCGTTCTGACGCTCATCGCCCTGGAGGCGAAGTCCTCGCTCGGCAAGGACGCGATCGCGCGGCGGCGGCCGCTACGCACGCTCGCCGAGTGCGAAGCGGCGCAGGGCGACCTCGCAGAGATGGTGCGCTTCTACCACCGCGAAGGGCTCCTCCCGCTGGCCGGCCTCACCGCCATCGCGCCGCTCTTCGCTCGCGAGACGGTGCTCGAGCTCGAGGAGTCGTGGATCGTCGTCCGCGCCGCGCGGGCCACGCAGGCCATCCGCGAGACCTTCCTCCGCAGCGACGGCTACCCGCGCCTCACCGCGCTTGCCCACGCCATCCCTGACCTCGACGAGATGCTCGGGAAGCTCAACAAGTACTTCACGCGCGACGGCAAGCTCCGCGAAGAAGCCTCGGCGGAATTGAAGGCGATCCGCCAGCGCGTGCAGCAGAAGCGCGCCGCCATCCAGCGCGTCTTGACCGACGTCATGAACCGCAGCGCCGACGCCATCCAGGAGCCGCTCATCGTCCTCCGCGGCGACCGCTACTGCATCCCCGTCCGCGCCGATCACCGCAACGCCGTCACCGGCATCCTGCACGAGCGCTCCGGCTCCGGCGCGTCGTTCTTCATCGAGCCGATGCCGGCCATCGAGTTGAACAACGACCTCGCCGATCTCCTGATCCAGGAGCGCGAGGAGATCGCGCGCATCACCCGCTTCGTCTCGCAGGTGATCGTCGACAACGAGAGCGACCTCCTCGCCGCCACGCGCGAATGCGGCGACTTCGACGCCTTGCAGGCCTGCGCCGTCTTCCACGACGTCGTCGGCGCCGCGCGTCCGGCCTTCAACGACGACCACGTCCTGCACATCCTGGACGGCCGCCATCCGCTCCTCGACGAGCGCCTCGCCTCCGCGCGTGCCGACGCCTTCGGCGAGCAGCCGAGCGGCCGCAACGTCGTTCCCATCACCGTGCAGCTCGACCGCGAGCGCACAGCGCTCGTCATCAGCGGCCCGAACGCTGGCGGCAAGACTGTCGCGCTGAAGACGACCGGCATCCTGGTGGCCATGGCCATGAGCGGCCTTCCGGTGCCGGCCGCGGAGGGGACGATCATCCCGATCGTCGATGCGTTCCACGTGCTCATCGGCGACGACCAGTCGCTCCTCGAGCATCTCTCCACCTTCTCCGCATACCTCGTGCGCCTCAAGCGCGTGCTCGACAAAGCCACGGAGCGCTCGCTCGTGCTCCTCGACGAGCTAGGCTCCGGCACTGATCCCGAAGAAGGAGCGGCGCTCGCCGCAGCGGTCATCGAGCATCTGCTCCAGATCGGCGCGCTGATGATCGTGACGACGCACCTCTCCGCACTGAAGAGCTTCGCCGTGAACGACACGCACATCGTCAACGCTTCGATGGAGTTCGACTCCGCGACCGGGCAGCCGACGTACCGGATGATCACCGGCATCCCCGGCCGCAGCCGCGCCATCGACGTGGCCAAGATGATCGGCCTCCCCTCCCCGATCATCGACCGCGCCCGCGAGCGCTTGGGCGACCGCTACGGCGAGACCGACACGCTCCTCGCGCAACTGCAGAAGCGGATGTCCGAGGTCCTGGCGCAGCACGACGAAGTGGCGACGCTGCGCCGCGAGCTGGAGCGCGAGCAACGCGCCACCGCCGAGTCGCGCGAGAAATTGGAGAAGGAGCGCGCCAAGCTCGGCTCGTCGTACCGCGAAGAGCTCGAGCGCCTGCGCGACGACGTCACCCGCCAGCTCGGCGCGGAGCTCAAGCACCTCCGCGAGATCGACCGCGACGCGCGTGCCAACGTCAAGGCGCAGGAGATCGTCAATACGCTGACGAAGCCGGTCGACCGTGCCATGGAATTCATTCCTGTTGAACAGAGAGAAGTGCACGCCGGCGACAAAGCCGAGCACCGCAAGTTCAAGGTGAAGGGCGACGTCGTCTCGGTCGACGGCGCGAAGGCCGTGCTCAACGTGAACGGACGAAAGATGCAAGTGGAGACGCGGGATCTGAGTGTCATCCCGAGCGAAGCGAGGGACCCCCACGCCAAGCGCCGAGGGGGTGCTTCACCGTCTTCGCGGCTCAGCATGACACTTGGCGACGAGTCGACCATCGGCGCAGAGCTCAACCTCATCGGCCAGCGCGTCGACGACGCCATCGAAGCCTCCGACAAGTTCCTCGACCGGGCCCTCCTCGAAGGGAAGCAGGCCGTGCGCATCGTCCACGGCTACGGCACCGGCACGCTCCGCAAGGCCCTGCGCGACTACCTCCGCAAACACCCGGCAGTGAAGTCGTGGCGGCCGGGCAACGACAACGAAGGGGGCGACGGCGCCACCGTCGCGGTGCTGGAAGGCTGATGTCGCTGCTCGACCTCAACGACGGCGTCATCGCCCAGGTCCGCAGCGCCGCCGACATCGTCGACTTCGTCGGCCAGGTCACGCCGCTCAAGCTCGCCGGCAAGAGCTACAAGGGCCTCTGCCCGTTCCATCGCGAGAAGACCCCGTCGTTCCACGTCGACCGCGACAAAGGGCTCTTCTACTGCTTCGGCTGCGGCACCGGCGGCGACGTCTTCAAGTTCTTGACGCTGACGGAGCGATTCACCTTCCCCGAGGCGGTGGAGTACGTGGCGGGGAGAGTCGGCATCGAGCTGCCGCGGAAGAAGCGCACCGCGCGCGAGGCCGACAAAGACGACCTCCTCGAAGTCATCGATGAGGCCTCGCTCGCCTTCCACCAAGCCCTCGGGTTTCCCGACAACGCCGCGGTGCGTTACCTGCGCGAGCGCCGCGTGCCGAAGGAGATCATCGACAAGTACGGCTTCGGCTACGCGCCCGACTCATGGGACTACATCGTCACGCGCCTGGCGCGGAAGTTCGGGGAGAAGAAGCTCGAGCTCGCGGGCCTCGTCACGCCGCGCAAGAGCGGCAGCGGCTACTACGACCGCTTCCGCAACCGCCTCATGATCCCGATCCACAGCGAGACCGGCGCGCTCGTCGGCTTCGGCGGCCGCTCGCTCGACGGCAGCGATCCGAAGTACCTCAACTCCCCCGACTCCGATCTCTTCAACAAATCGCGCATCCTCTACAACCTTCACCGCTCCAAGGACGCCATGCGCCGGTCAAATATCGACCGCGCCATCCTCGTCGAGGGCTACTTCGACGCCATCGCCATCGACCATGCCGGCGTCCCCGGCGTCGTGGCCTCGATGGGGACGTCGCTCACGAGCGGACAGGCCTCGCTCCTGCGCCGCTACACCACGCGCGTCGTCATCGCCTACGACGGCGACGACGCCGGCCGCAGCGCCACGCTGCGCGCCGCGCCGGTGCTGCTGTCGGCCGGCCTCACCGTCTCCGCGCTCGATCTGCAGGGCGAGAAAGACCCCGACACGCTCGTGCAAAAGTACGGCGTCGACCGCTTCCTCGAGCTCCTCGGCAACGCCACCGACATCTTCGACTTCGCGCTGAAGGAATGGGCGGGCGACGTCGGCAAGCTCACCGGCCGCGAGAAGTCGGAGCGCATCGAAGGCTTCGTCCCGCTCCTGGGCGCCGTCACCGATCCGGTCGTGCGCAACGACGCCGCGCAGCGCATCGCCGACGCCTTCCGCCTCGAGTTCGAGACCGTCTGGTCACGCGTCTCCTCCGGTCGGGGCGCACGGCGCGCGCCCGTCGAGCCGGCGCCGCGGATGCCCGGCGCAACCGCCGAGAAGACTCTCCTCGCCCTGGCGCTGCAGGGGAAACTATCAGGGTCAGTGGTGGGGAGGCTGCGGGAGGAGCTCTTCGTAGAGCCGGCGTGCAAAACGATCTTTTCTATCATAAAAAGTGACGTCCAGGCCGGGAATCCTATTGACTTTGCGGAAATCGCAACCCAGCTTAGGGGCGAGGCCGAGCTAACCCTGTTTTCCGAGCTGAGCCTTACCGAAGAAGTCGACGACGCTGTCCTCGGCCGTCTGGAAGAAAGCCTTCAGCCCTTGGAGCGCCGCTACATCGACAACCGCCTGTTACAGATCCAGCGCGACATCCATGACGCCGAAAAGCGCGGCGATGACAACAGTGTGCGCAACCTCTTCGTCGAGAAGCAGGCCCTCACTCGTATGTTGAACACGATGAAATAATTATCGGGCCTACCCGATTACGTGAGTGTCCTCCGCGGGAAGCGATTTTTCCTCCGCAACGGACGCTTCGAGGAGCGAAACGAATGACGTCACGACTGCGCACTTCGAATCTCGAGCAGGATTCCAATTTCGACGAGGGGGTCGGCGAGTTGAGTGTCGAAGAGAAATACGGCGAAGTGAAGCAGCTCATCGCTCTGGGAAAAGAAAAAGGCTTCCTGCTCTACGACGAGATCTACGAGGTGCTTCCCGAGGAGATCACGTCCCTGCCGGAAGAGCTGGATGAGATCTACATCCGCTTCAACGACCTCGGCATCGACGTCGTCGAGGACGCCGAGAAGGCCCTCCAGCCCCTCGCCACCGGCAAAGGCATCATCACCATCGACGGCACCATCGAAGAGAAGGAGATGGACCAGCGCGAGGAGGTCCAGCAGGACATCATCGCCGCCTCCTCCGGCATCGTCGACAAGACCAACGACCCGGTGCGCATGTACCTGCGCGAGATGGGCACGGTCAAGCTCCTCGACCGCCAAGGCGAAGTCGACATCGCCAAGCGCATCGAGAAGGGCGAGCGCAAGGTCTACAAGGCCCTCTCCCAGAACAACATCATCCGCGACGAGATCTTCAAGATTTACGAGACGGCCAAGAAAGACTCCCGCGTCATCAAAGAGATGATCGATCTGGCCATGCCGGACGACGACGCCACCATCAGCAGCGATGACGCCCAGCTCACCGCCTCGACGGTGAACAAGATCAACGAGATCATGGTGATCTTCGAGCGCGTGGTAAAGCTCGACAAGAAGATCAAGGACGCCCTGGTCAAGCTCGAGGATCCGAAGAAGCTCTCCGAGCGGACGCTCAAGCAGACGCAGAAGTCCGTCGAGAAGCTCGAGACGGAGCTCGCCAACGAGCTGCGCGGCATCGACTTCACGCCGCAGACGCGCAACCGCATGATCAACAAGCTGCGCGACATCCAGAACGAGCTGTCGCAGAACGTGCAGATGATCCGCAAGGACGAAGCGGCCCTGAAGCGGGAGAAGGACAAGACCCGCCGCGAGTTCTACCGCCGCCGTCTCCAGAAGTATCAGGACAAGCTGCACGAGCTGGAGGCGTTCTACGGGACGTCGATCACGGAGCTCCGCAAGACGACCTCGGAGATCCAGGCCGGCGAGCTGGAAGCCGATCAGGCCAAGCAGGAGCTGATCGTCGCCAACCTCCGCCTCGTCGTCTCCATCGCCAAGAAGTACACGAACCGCGGGCTGCAGTTCCTCGACCTCATTCAGGAGGGGAACATCGGCCTCATGAAGGCGGTCGAGAAGTTCGAGTACCGCCGCGGCTACAAGTTCTCCACGTACGCCACGTGGTGGATCCGCCAGGCCATCACCCGCGCCATCGCCGATCAGGCCCGCACGATCCGCATCCCCGTGCACATGATCGAGACGATCAACAAGCTGACGCGCACGTCGCGCGCTCTGGTGCAGGAGCTTGGGCGCGAGCCGCAGGCCGAGGAGATCGCCGAGCGGATGGACATGCCGGTGGCGAAGGTCCGCAAGATCATGAAGATCGCCCAGGAGCCGATCTCGCTCGAGACTCCGATCGGAGAAGAGGAAGACTCGCATCTTGGCGATTTCATCGAGGACCGCGCGGTCATCTCCCCGATCGACCACGTGATCGTCTCGAACCTCAAGGACCAGACCCAGAAGGTGCTGCGCACGCTCACCCCGCGGGAGGAGCAGGTGCTGAAGATGCGCTTCGGCGTGGGCGACGGCGCCGAGCACACGCTCGAAGAAGTGGGCCGCTCGTTCAACGTCACGCGCGAGCGGATCCGCCAAATCGAGTCGAAGGCGCTCCGCAAGCTGCGCCACCCGTCGCGGTCGAAGAAGCTTCGGCCGTTCCTCGATGCCACGTTCTAGCAAGGGCGGCCTCGCGGCCGCCCTTCTGCTTTTTGCGTTGCCGCTCGTCGCCGCGCAGCCCTATCACCTCCAGCTCGAAGCGAATCCCGCCGCGCCGTTCCCGTTTCTCGGCAAGTTCGGCACGGTGACGATCGACGTCTACCCCGGCGGCGTGCGCGCGGAGACGCTGCTGATGAACGGCTTCTCCCGCAACGGCGCGGCGGCGATCACGGTCGAGAATCCGCTGACGAGGATCGCCTCGAACGAGCCGCTGGCCGGCATCGCGGCGACGCTGCAGAAGCTCGGCCGCGTCGACGTCGACACGTCGGCCGTGCCGTCGCGCGCGCCCGACGTCGCCGGCAAAGTCGGCGGCATCACCGCGACGCGCCACCGCCTCGTCTACGGACCGACGGCGTGGATCGACGTCTGGACGACGACGGCCATCCCGGAGAACCCGCAGTTCCGCGCCGTCGCCATGGAGATCGTGCGCGGCCTCGCGCCCGGCACGGCCGCAGCGATGCGCACGATCCCCGGCACGCCGCTCTACGTCGAGCTGAACTTCCGCCGCTACAAAAACGTCGCGCTGCTGCGCCTCAAGAGCTTCGTGCCGAACAATGAGGGCGAAGAGTCCGCGCTCAAAGTTGGACGGCTATACTTTTTCGCGCCGTGAAGCCGCTCGACCGCGTGCGCAAGATCTGCCTCTCGCTTCCGGGCGCGACGGAGAAGCTCGCCTGGGGCGAGCCGACGTGGCGCGCCGGCAAGATGTTCGCGATGATGTCGACCTACCACCACGGCGATCCGCACCTCTCCGTTCTGCTGAACGCAGAGGAAGGCGTGCAGGAATCGCTCGTCTCCGCCGACCCGAAGCACTTCTTCCGCCCGCCATACGTCGGCCCGGCCGGCTGGATCGGCGTGCGGTTGGACACGGGACTCGCCTGGGGCGTGGTCGAGTCCCTGATCAAGGCGGCGTGGAAGGTGACGGCGCCGAAGCGGCTACAGACTCGCGCGCAGTGACGCGTCAGCGCGATTCCGCCGTCGTTCCCTCGTACTTTTTCCACTGCTCCGTACGCCCGCCGAGGTGCTTGGCGAGAAAGGCCTCCACCCGGGCGTAGAAGTCGAGGGCGTTCTCGGGGCGGTCGAGCCCGTGCCCCTCGTCGGGGTAGACGATGTACTCCACCTCGCGCTGATTCTCGCGGAGCGCCTTCACCATCGCGTCGGCGTTGGCGATCGTCACGCGCACGTCGTTGGCGCCCTGCGCGATCAAGAGCGGCGCGCGGATGTCGCCGGCGTGGTAGAGCGGCGAGATGGCGCGGTTCAAGGCCTCGTCGTGCTCGACGTCGCCGACGCGCCGCCGCCAGCGGAGCATGATCCCCGACCAGTACGTCGGGAAGCTGCGGAAGAGCGTGGCCACGTCCGCCGGCCCGACCATGTCGACGCCGCAGGCGAAGAGATCCGGCCGCTGCGACAGCGCGCGCAGCGTCGCATAGCCGCCGCCCGAGCCCCCCATCGCCGCGATGCGCTTCGGATCGGCGATCCCCTGCGCGACCGCCCACTTCACGGCGTCGTACAAATCCTCCTGCGTTCCGCGGCCCCACTGGTTCGTGGAGGCGTTGAGGTACTTCAGACCCAGGCCGGTCGAGCCGCGATAGTTGACCTGCAGCACGGCGTAGCCGCGGTTGGCGAGGAACTGGATCTCCGCCTCGTAGTCGGCCGTGTCGCGGTACCAGGGGCCGCCGTGGATCATGAGGATGAGCGGAAGGTTCTTCGCCTCCACGCCGGGTGGGATCGTCAGGTAGCTGACCATCTGCAGCCCGTCGCGGGCCGGAATGATCACCGGCTTCTTCGCCGCCAACTGGTAGCCATCGAGCGCCGGGTAGTCTTTGAAGAGCGGCGTGAGGCGCCGCGTGCGGCGGTCGAACGTGTAGTACGACGGCGGCAGGTCGCTGCGCTCGGCGAGGATGATCCAGGTCTTGTCGTCGCGGTCGCGGCTCAAGAGAGTCAGGAACGCCGGCACCTCTTTCTCGATCCGCGCGAAGTCGGCCTTCATGGCCGGATCGAGGAAAACCCAGTGCGGCGTCGTGTAGTTGAAGCGCACCGCCTGCAGCGCGTGCGTGAGCGGATGGCGGATGACGGCGAGGGCGCCGTCGGAGTCGACGTCGGAATCGGGATCCTGGGCGATCACGCCGAGCTCCTTGCCGGTGGCGGCGTCGATGCGCACGAGCCGTCCCTTGTCGGAGTGCATCGCGGAGTGGACCATCAGCACCTTGCCGCCCGGCTCGAAGCCGGCGATCAGGGACCCGTTGACGACCTGCCCGTCGAAGAGGGCCTGTTCGAACGGCATGGTCACGAGGTCGCGCCACGGCGCGGCCGCGCTGTCGCGCACGCGGATGATCGTCTGTCCCTTCGCGTCGAAGGCCGTGGCGGCGCGGACGACGAAGTCCTCGTCCGTCGTCCAGGTCAGCACGTCGCCGGGGTTCTTCGCCGCGAGGGTGAGGGCGCCGCTCCGGAGATCGACGCGGTACATGTCGAAGCGCTGCCGGTCGCGCAGGTTGAGGGCCACGAGGACGATGTGCGGGTGCGCGAGGTCGACCTTGAGGTTCTGCGCCTTCACGCCGCGGAACGGCGTGAGGTCGCGCACGTTGCCGTCGGCGAGGTCGGCGGCGTAGAGGTGGTTGACCTCGTCCCCTCCGCGGTTTTGCAGATAGAGCAGATGCTGCCCGTCGGCGGCCCAGCGATAGAAGTAGAGCGGTCGCTCGCGCTCCGTGGTCAGGAGCCGCGGCTTCTCCGCGCCGCTCGTCGGCTGGACCCAGACGTTCAATACGCCGTGGTCGTCGGGCGCGAGCCAGGCGATGCGCTTGCCGTCCGGCGAGAGCTGCGGCGTGGAGCGCTCGGGATTGCCGAACAGCAGCTCCCGCGGAATGAGCCGCGGCAGGTCGGCAGCGAGCGTGGTGGCAGAGAGGAGAGAGAGGAGAAGAGCCAGGCGTCGCATGCAGAAAGTTTACGGCGGGGTGGAGGGGGCGGCAGGTGAACATCCGTCGACGTCACATCCCCGGCTCGAACGGCGCGGCGATCGCCAGCAGCGGCAGCAAGACGCAAGGCGTGATCGCCGCGATCAGCATCTGCTGCCGAAGCGGGCGGCGGCGCACGAACGGCATTGCCCAAACGAGTGCGGTGATGACGGAGCCGATGATCATCCAAAGCAAAAGGATGAAGGCGACGACCGCCGCCATCGAATGCGTATGCCCTTTCGGGATGTAGTTCCAGACGGCGTAGAACAGGTCGACTTCGAATTGAGAAAAGAACGGGCGAACGCCGTGGTATGCGCCGTAGAACGCATAAAAAACACGCGGGATCGTGCCCGCGACGCCGAAGACCGCGGAGCCGGTGGCAACGGCGGCCGCGTAGTCACGCGCAGTCACCCTACGCCGCCGCCTGCACCGCCGTCATCGTCTGCCGGTCGAGATCCGCGAGCAACGCGCCGGCGTCGGCGTAGCGGTCCTTGGGATTCTTGGCCAGGCAGCGCATCACCATGGCGTCGACGGCGCGGCCGACGTCCGGGCGCACCTCGACGAGCGGCTTCGGCGTCTCGGTGATGTGCGCGGTCAGCACGCCCGTCAGCGATGACGACGTGAACGGCTTCACCCCGCCGAGGATCTCGTAGAGCATCACCCCCATCGAGTAGACGTCGCTGCGCGCGTCGAGCTGCTGGCCCTGCACCTGCTCGGGGCTCATGTAGTGCGGCGTCCCCACGATTAGCCCCGCCTGGGTCATCCCTTCCTTCGCCTCGGCCATGCGCGCGATGCCGAAGTCCATCAGCTTCACTTCGCCCTTGTGGTCGATCAGCACGTTCTGCGGCTTGATGTCGCGGTGGATGATCCCCTGCTCGTGCGCGGCCTGCAGCCCGCGGCAGATCTGGCGCGACAGGCCCATGGCCGCGCGCGCGGCCATGCGGTGGTCGGGCGCCTCCTCGAGCAGCTCGGCGAGCGTGTAGCCGCGCACGTACTCCATGGAGATGAAGTAGACGCCGTCAGCCTCGCCGTAGTCGTACGTGCGGAGCACGTTGCGGTGCGTGATCTTGCGCGCCAGGCGGATCTCGCGCTTGAAGCGCTCCAAATCCTCGGGGGACTTTTGCATCACGTCGCCGGGCAGCGTCTTGATCGCCACGGTCTCGTCGAGCTGCGTGTCGATGGCGCGGTAAACGACACCCATGCCGCCGCGCCCGAGGATCTGCTCGATGCGGTAGCGGTTCGCGAAGAACTGGCCTGCCGTCAACTCCGCGAGGGCGCCGGCGGGCGCGGTCTGCCCCGGCACGGTCGAATCGACGCGCATCGTAGCCATCGAGCTCGTCGTCTGCCCGAGCGTGCGCATCATCGTCGAGCCGAGATTCGCCAGCGGCACCGCCGCGACGGGGAGCGGCTGCGGCAGCCACCGCAGCGCCACCTGCTCGTGCGTCGACGACGACAGGATCTCATTCCCCGCCGCCTGCGCCGTCTCGTACGAGATGTACGCGTAGCCGGTCGGCGCGTGCCATGCGAAGACTTCCGCGAGCAGCGGCGCGTTGCCGACGACCGCGAGACCGCTCTCCTGCTGTAGGTCGACCGAGCCGGTCACGAACTCGCCCGTGGCGATGCCGACGCCGATCTGCATCGTGTTGCCGTTGCCCTGCGCCACCAGCTCCTCGTTGATCGCGCGCGCGGCGCGGATGGCGTGGATGATGCCGCGCTCGCCGCGGAAGACGCTGACGAGGCGATGCCCTTTGATCTCGCGGACGACGCCGTCCTGGCGGTCCACTTCCGCTTCCTGCAGCTTCATGACGCGGGCGACGTCGGCGATGACGTTGGCGGCGTCGCCGCCGCCGACCGTCGGCGGCAGTCCGCGCAGGTCGGTGACGAGCACCGTCCCCTCTTCGAGCTTGGCCGGCTCGCTCTTGCGGATGGCCTCGCGCTCCTCCGACCGCGCCGCCATCTGCTCGTACAGCTCCTCGAGCTCGGCCTTGTCGCGCAGCGACGTGATCATCTTCGCGAACGAACGCCCGAGGATGCCGACTTCGTCCTGGCGGTCGATGGCGGGGTGGACGTCGTAGTCGCCGTGCGTGACGGCTTGCGCGACGCCGGCCAGCTCTTCGATCGGCCGCGTGATGCGCTTGGCGATGAACCAGGAGAGGATGAAGGCGAGCAGCACCGCCACTCCGCCGCCGAGGAGGAGCGCCTTCTGGATCTCGCGGAACGGCGCGAGCTCGACGTCGAGCGAGCGGAGGAACACCGCGGCGCCGACGGTCTTGTTGCCCGAGGTCATCGGCTCGCCGGTCATGACGTACTGCGAGCGGTCGATCGTCACGGTTTTCGGCGGCATCTGCTTGCCGGTTCGGAAGATATCCTCGACGCCGGTCATCTGCTGCATGGTGAATTGAGGGGCGTTCTTGGAGCGGCCGGGCAAGCCGGCCTGCGAGACAAAGACCACGCCGGCGTTCGTCACGTTGGCAATCTTGTTGGCGAAGAGATCGTCGATGGCGACGCCGTTGACGAAGTAGCCAATGCGCACGTTGTTCACGCCGAGGACCAGTGGCGCGACTGCGACGTGATAGAGATGATTGCCATCGGCCAGCACACCGGTGACCGCCGGAAGCGTGGCGTCGTCGACGATCTGCTTCACCAACGCCGATTCAGAGGCCATGTTCTCGTTCGGCGCTTGCGTCAGTGTCGGGCGATCGGTGCGCCCCATCAGATTGCCCTGCTCGTCGAGCAGCATCATCAGATCGGTACCGAGGGCTTCTTTTCGTTGCGTGAGCTGATCGGCGATGTCGAGATAGTTGATCGCAGGCGGCGCCGTCGGATTGGCCGGATCGGACGTCGGGTGAATGGCGTTCTGCAGGTAGGGGACGACGTTCGGATCATTCCCAAGCAGCCGCGTCGTGAGAGACAGCCGGGACAGCCGCTGTCTTTCGAATTCGCCGAACAACTGCGCCGCGCTCGAGATCGACTTATCCGCCGTCGCATGCGCGATCACCTGCGCGCGCTGCAGCGTCAGCCCCACCGCCACCGCCACGACGATGGCGATCAAGAGCGCGGTGAGAAAGAAAATCTTCCAGACCAGCGGGAACCGCGCCTTCTCCACCGCCATCTGCCGCGGCGTGACCGCGGGCATCGTTCCCGGCGTGACCGTGGTGTCGAGCGTCTGCGCGGTCACTCAGTAATCCCTCGGCGGCGCCGTGTAGGGCTTGCCGACCTTGTTGAGGTGCGAGGCCGACTTGTAGTTGCTGCTGTCGAGCGTCAGGGCCACGTTCGTCGCGCCGGCGGCGCCGACGTCGACCATCGTCGCCGTCTGCCCCCCCTGCTCGTTCCAGGCGACGACCTTGTACTTCCCGGCCGGCACGTCGTGGATCGTGTAGTTGCCGGCGGCGTCGGCGAAGACGTAGTACGGCGTCGGCATCACCTGGATGACGGCGGACATGTTCGGGTGCACGTTGCAGTAGACGTTGACGACGCCGGGTGTCGTGAACTTCTGCGACTTGCCCGCGCCCTTGCGATAGAGCCCGAGGTCGAACGTGCTCGCCGAGGAGAGGGAGAAGAGGTTGTGCGAGATCGGATCGTCGTTCGGGAACTCCACCGTCGATCCGACCGGCACCGCCAGCACGTGCGGGATCAGTGTCTTGCCACGCGTCGTCATCGTGACCTTCGCGGGCGGCTTCGGCGCGGGCTTTCCGGCGGCGGGCTCGAGCCAGACCAGCGTCTCGGCCACGACCGGCGTTTGTCCCTTTTTCGTCACGAAGTTGACTTTGCCGCCGACCGTGGCGGCGGCGAGCGGCGCGGCGGCCGCGACGAGGCTCGCCAGAGCGAGAAGTCGTTTCATGTCAATTAGCTCCGGAGGTTCGACATGGTAGCACAAGGACTTGTGCGGAATTGATGTTGCTATTTGGCATGGAAAACGTATCATCTAAAACATCAACGAAGAGGAAAACACCCGAGACCGTTGCAATAAAAACCGCCCACGGGTCCTTTCCATCCGTAAGATTTACGGCTGTGCTCTTTGACTAGATGACAAGTTCCCGCTCCTCCCCTCTACCTCGGGGCAGGCAGGAGCGGTCGATCCGGTCCGCGGCGTGGCGAGGTGGGTTACGGGCATGCACGTGACGCTTGCCGCGGGTCCGCCGGAAATTCATGGGGGAGGAGGTACTGCGTTCGATGGATTGTTCTCATAAACCTGAGGGGGAGAGTTCCTGACCCCCACCCCGGAAGGGCGCCTGCAAAGGCGCCCTTTTTCATTTCCGGCCCCGGTGGCGGAATAGGCAGACGCAGCGGACTTAAAATCCGCTGCCGCGTAAGCGGCGTGCCGGTTCGAGTCCGGCCCGGGGCACCACGACTCGGATATCATCCCCAGGCCATGACCACCGCCGCAGCAGAGCCCACCGCCTCTCCCCTGACCCTCCTCTCCGAAGAAGAACAGATGTTCCAGCAGAGCGTCCGCGACTTCGCGGTCGAGAAGATCCGTCCGCTCGTGCACCAGATGGATCACGACGCCAAGATGTCGCGCGAGCTCATCGACAGCTTCTTCGACCTCGGCATCATGGGCATCGAGGTGCCGGACCAGTGGGGCGGCGCGGGCTCGTCGTTCTTCACCGCCGTCCTCGTCGTCGAGGAGCTCTCCCACGTCGACGCCTCCTGCGGCGTGCTCGTCGACGTGCAGAACACCCTCGTCAACAACGCCCTACTCCGCTGGGGCAACGAAGACCAGAAGTCGAAGTACCTCTCCATGCTGTCGAAGGACACGGTCGGCGCGTATGCGCTCTCCGAGGCGGGGTCGGGATCGGACGCGTTCGCGCTGGCGTGCCGCGCCGAGGACAAGGGCGACCATTGGGTTCTCAACGGCCAGAAGCTGTGGATCACGAACGCCTTCGAGGCCGGCGTCTTCATCGTCTTCGCCAACGCCAATCCCGACGCCGGCTACAAAGGCATCACGGCGTTCCTGATCGAGCGCGACTTCCCCGGCTTCACCGTCGGGAAAAAAGAGGACAAGCTCGGCATCCGCGCCTCGTCGACGTGCGAGCTCATTCTCGAAGACTGCCGCGTCCCGAAAGAGAACGTCCTCGGCGAGCCGGGCAAGGGCTACAAGATCGCCATCGAGACGCTCAACGAAGGGCGCATCGGCATCGGCGCGCAGATGATCGGCGTCGCGCGCGGCGCGCTCGAGCACGCCATCTCGTACGTGAAGGAGCGCAAGCAGTTCGGCACGCGCATCTCCGAGTTCCAGGGCGTGCAGTTCCAGATCGCCGAGGCGGCGACGGAGCTCGAGGCGGCCCGGCTCATGGTCTACAACGCCGCGCGGCTCAAGGACGCCAAGCAGCCGTTCCTCCGCGAGGCGGCCATGGCCAAGCTCTTCTCCTCGAACGCGTGCGAGAAGATCACTTCGCTGGCGGTGCAGCTCTTCGGCGGCAACGGCTACACGAAGGAGTACCCGGTCGAGAAGTACTGGCGCGACTCGAAGGTCGGACAGATCTACGAGGGGACGTCGAACATGCAGCTGGCCACGATCGCCAAGACGATTCTGACCGACCGGCTGTAGTCATTCGATGTAGCCGACGACGACCGTACCACGCGGAACTCTCGTTCCCGCTTTCGGTTCCTGATGCCGCACGTAGGCCGAATGAGAGGGCTTCCCGCTGTATTGCGACAAGAAGCGAAGCCCGTATTTCTCGACCTCTGCTCTCGCCTGGTCTGCGCTCATCTTGAGGATGTACGGGACGACGACTTCGTCAGACAAATTGCGACCGGTCGACACATACACGGTGATGACCGATCCGCGCTTGACGAGCGTTCCTGGCGGCGGGTCCTGGCGCACGATGAGGCCGCGTGCGGCTCTGCTGTCGACGGATTCTGCACGCAACGTCAACCCCAGCCACGGGAGGTCGTCGGACGCCTGCATCCATGTCTCTCCCCTGAGCTCGGGCACGATGACCGGCGGAGGTGGAGGCACGGGCGTAGGCGTGGGAGTAGGGGCAGATGACGACGACGATGGAGGTGGAGGTGGATGCGGCGGGCTCGGAACGAGCGGCGATGCGAGCTGCGCATATGCCTCCGAGTAGCTCTGTGCCAATTCGGAACGACCCAGTTTTGTCAGCGCTACGTCCGCGGCATGGAACGGAGCGGCGAAATCTGGATCGGATTGCGTGGCCCGCAGGAACGAAGCGAGTGCCTCCTCCCAATTTCCGCGGCGTGCGTGCAAGTAGCCCATGTAGAGGTGCGCGGGTGCGAACGAGGGGTCGCGCCGCAGGACGTCCTGGTATTGCGCGGTGGCGCGCTCGACGTCATTCGCCGCCTCGGCGACGCGCGCCAATCCGACGCGCGCGAACAGCGACTCCGGCTCGAATTTGAGGGCCAGGTTGAAATACCTCCGAGCCTCTTCGAGATTCGCGTTGGCGCGCAGCAGGGCCACCTCGCCGCGATGATAGGCAGGCTTGGCATGGTTCGGTTCGGCGCGGCCTTGGAGCGCCGGCTCGAGCACCTTGTCATACGCACTCTCGGCGCGTTCCAGGAGTTTTCGTGCCCCATCGGCGTCTCCTCGGCGATAGGCGGTCCCAGCTTCGTCAAGATAAAAATCTCCGGCGTCGTTGTTGGAAACGAATGCCGAGGGATTGATCTTGATAGCCCTCGCCAAGCGTTCCCCAGCTTTCGTGAAATCGCCCACCAGACGGTACGCCGTAGCGAGATTGTGATTGTAGACAGCGACGTGACGCTCGTCGCCGGCGGAGGGCTCGCCACTTTTGACATAGGCCGCAATGGCCTTCGCCGGTTCCGCCCAATCGACATAGACATTGCCGAGGATTTCGAACTGCCCTTTGTCCTCAGGAGACCAGATCGTCCGGAAGCGCGCTTCACGATACGCGGCCGCGCGCTCTTTGTCGGAATCGAAGTTCGGAATCAACTGCACGGACGGCCGCGCCGGCCGCATGGAGAGAATCACGTTCGCGTTGGCGTCGACGGCCTTGCGCACGCTCTCCTCGCCCGCAGGGCTGACCTCTGGTGACGCGCCGCCGGACGGAATCGTGAGACGGCGGAGAGGCGTCAGCCGGCGCCCGAGGCGTGCCTCCGGCGGCGCGACGGGCATGACCTCGAGCTCTCCTTCGAGTTGGAGAATCTCCGTTCCCGCCTCGGTCACTTCGACCTGGAATTCCGTTCCCTTTGCGGCAAGCGTCACGGTTTGCGTTCTTGCCTCGAAAAATCCCCGCAAGGTCGCAAACAACTTTCCAACGAGCAGGAAGATGGACTTCGAATTCGCCAGTTCGAACGAAGTGACGCCGTGAACCGTGATGTCTGCTTCCGACGCGCCGAGGGACATGACCAGAACCGAGGCGCCCAAAACCTGGATCCGGTCGCCGGCACAGAGCGGCATCCCCTTCCGAACCCTCGTCGACATCTGCCGGCGGATGATCTTGATCTGCTCCTCGCCGGCGGACTGGGTGCTGACCGAGCCGATCGCGATGCCGGTGATTCGTCCGACCACCGGCGTATTGCACGACACTTCGTCCGGGGCGGCAAATCCGCTGGCTGCAATGGCCGACAATGCGACGACAGCCAGCGCCGTGCGCATTTACGTCCCCTCGTTCTCCGAAGGTTTGGCGGACAAAGCCGGCGCGGCTCCGCAGTAGTAATACGACGCAATGACGGCGACTGCGCCGTATCCGACGTCGAAGAGCACCGAAGCGCTGCGGTAGAAGATCCAGACCACGATCGCGTACAGCACGAGGAGCACGATCAGGCCCGCGGGGAGCTTGCGCTTTCCGGCGACCTTCGTGTCGACTTCGATGTCTGACTTCGGTAGTGACGATCGGCCAAAGCCGGCGATCGCGCCGAGGAGGAGCAGCACCGAAAGGTTGGCCCAGCCGGGCAGCGTTCGCGGATAGGTGTTGCGCGACAAGTCGCTGAAAACGCTGGCGTGAAGCTGATAGCCGTATGCCTTGACCTGAGGCGTGATCTCGCAACGCTCCCTCTCGGTCTTTACGCCGATAAGCACGATCTGTCCCTTGTACTCGTTTGCAAGACTGGACAGACGCTTGAGCTCTTTCACATATGAGTCGCCTTCGCCGAAACCGCGCCGGCCATAGCGAAGCGGCATGGTGGCGATGTTGTGACCGGTCTCGTCGGATTCGATCGTGCAGGAAATGCGGTCGATCTCCCGGTCGCCGGCATAGAGGATCAGACGTCGCGCTTTGGTGTCGAGCCTGACGGACGGCCGCGCCTTCGACGATGGACTCTTCTCCAGAATTCGCATCATGACCGCGAGCGAGGCATACGCATCTTCCGGCGATACCGCGACGTTTGCGGGGAGCTTCGACCGCGCCAGCACGTATTTGCGGACGTACTCCGTGGAGGCGCCATGCTCGAGCCGCTTTCCACCGACGTGGACCCATCCCCAGGCGACGTCTTTGAATGCATCGAGCAGGTCGGGGGTGTCATCGTTGCGCAGATCAGCTCCGAGCAGGATGCTCGTGGTCGCGCTCTGCACGGCTTTCACCATTTCGGCGTTGGCGCTCTGATACTCCGCGCCGTCGTTCGGCGAGGGAAACGTCAGATCGAACGCGACGAACTTCGGCGCATTCGCGAGCGCCTGAAGGAACAAGGCGTGCTGCCGCCGCCATAGTTGTTCCTCTTGAGCGAAATTGCCGCGGACGTTCTCGAGCGTGTCTTTCTCGTCGATATACAGCATGTGCAGCGACGGCGTGGATCGCGCCGCGACGCTGTATTCCATCTGTTCGAGCTGCAGACGCTCGAGCCAGTCGTCGATGCCGAGAAGGTTGAGCAGGTGAGTGAATGAGGCTAGGGAGACGGCGAGTACGACGAGAAAGAGTTTCCACACGAATCGCGCACGGCGATGATTCGTGACCAGCAGGAGCTTCCGCAGCGTATGACCTCCGGACGTATGCAGATCATGATACGCGCGACCGGCCTCGAGGATGCGATCGGGACGTACTGGCGCGACCGGCTGTAATTTCGCTGAAACGCTAGCGGTCTTTCCGTCACTACATAACGGAATGACCATCGTCCAGGCACCCGTCCAACGGGTATGCACCACCTGCGGCGCCACGCTCAGTCCGGGCGCGCGCAAGTGCTCGGAATGCACGTCGTATCAGGGCGAATGCGACGCCTGCGGGATGCCGATCCCCGAGAACGCCAAGCGCTGCTCCGGATGCAAGGCCTTCCAGGACGGGCATCCCTGCCGGTCGTGCGGACTGACAATGCCGGCTTCCGCGAAGCGATGCCCGGAGTGCAAGGCGTTCCAGAACTGGCGGGCCTTCGTTCCGGACAATCAAGTCGTACTGGCTCTCCTCGTCTCGCTGATCTCGATCCTGAGCGCCGTCGTGCCGGCGGCCTACAAAGCGTGGAACAACCGCTCCGACGCGTACGTGCGCGTGATCGGCCACACCGTCGACAACGACTCCAATCCCGTGTTGCTCGTTCTGGTGGCCAACAACGGAGGCCGTCCCGCTCTCGTCCGCGGCGCCGCCCTGGTCGGAAAAGGGCTGCCCATCGGCAGTACGCCGCTGACGATCCTCGATCCGACGCAGGAGCTCGTGCTGCCGTCGAAAGCGACGATGCTCCGCCTGACGACGCTGGATATCAACACGCCGGCCAAGCGCGACGCGCTCCTGGCGTTGCTGCCGAAGGGCGAGATCACCGTCAGCGTGGAGGTGGAAGAGACGGGACGGCTCGGCCGCCGTTTCACCCGTCAGCAGTCCGACGTTGCAAAGGGGGCCCAAATTGAGGAACTGGTGCAGAAGCGCGTTCTTCCTTAGCTTCGTGAGCGCCTCGGCGGCCGCGCAGGTGTGCGACCTCGTGCGCGTGGAGTTCAATGGCTGCGCCGGCGCAAGCCTCCCGGCCGCGATCGACGTGAACGTCGGCGACGAGACCCTCACGGTCCGAAAGCAGCCGGACGGTGCGTGGGAAGGGCGCGCCCAAAGCTCGTTCCGGCCGTCGCAAAAGACACTGACCGTCGATCTGCCGAACGTCCGCACGACGTGCAAGGTCAGCGGAAGTGCGCAGACCATCGCCGGCGGCGCCTCGTGCCGCGCGGTCTACAGCGTCCGCTGCGAGTCGCTCTGGTCGTTGCACGTGACGAACACGATCAAGAAGAAGACGCCGCTGTCGTACCGCTGCGAGACGGAAGCGAACACCATCCGCTCCTGCGACGACGATGCGGCGCCCACCGCCGCGACCATCGCGCTCGTTCCCGAGTCTCCGCTGACCATTCCGCCGGTCGGCGTCTCGCAGGGCGTCATCCTCGGCCTCACCTCCGCCGACGGAACGGCCATCGAGTACATGGTCAAGGAGAAGACGCTGCGGAAGCTCGGCAAAACGGTGAAGCTCTCCGCGCTCCCTCCCCGTCCGGCAGTGCAGAGCGCCGGAGGCTCGAATCCGTTCCTCACCGCGCTCAAGACGCAGCAGGCGCTCGCCTTCGAGCACATCGTTCTGACGTGGGACACGCCATGAGACGCGTCGGGCTGGCCGCCGTTCTTCTGCTCTGCTCCATCGCGAGCCGCGCGCAGGAGTTCGAGATCTTCGATCCGAACGACTTCATCGACCCGCGCGAGCGCGGCGCCGTCTTCGCCCCGACGGGGTGGCAGCTTCTCGCGCCCGGGAGTCCGTTCTCGGTCGTGCGGGTCTACGGCGGGCAGGTCAGCAACTATCAGTGGCGCGACACGCCCACCGGCGCGGATCTCACGTTCGCGCACGTGGTCTGGAACCGCTATCGCGACAACCGCCAGTTCAACCTGAAGCTGACGACGTACGACGTCGAGGAGGGCGCTCACCTGCCGTGGTACCGCGGCACGATCCAGTTCGCGCGCTACTTCGCCATTCCGACGACCCGAGGAATGTCGGTCGGCGCCGGAGACCCGGTGCGCGCCGCCGGGCGGATCCTCTTCACCGGCTCGCTCGAACAGAACCCGCTGCGGGAAACGGACGTCCGCGCGCGCGTGGTCGATCACGAATTCGGCATCGAGGTGGACGCGTATCTCCGGACGACGAGGTTCACCACCTCCGGCTCGGTGGTCTGGACGCGGCGCGTCGTCGACGACGGCCGCTACGCCGACCGCCTGGTCTATTTTTACCGCGGACCGGAGATCAGCAAGTTCGACAACCGCCTCCGCTTCGCCGCGAACCTCGCCTGCGGCGGCGAGCACACCGACCGCTGGCGCTGGGGCGCCACCCGCCTGATCGCAACGACGTCGATCGATCTCCCGACGGCGGGCGGCCGGCGGCTCGGAACGGTGAATCTGGCCTGGGGTCCGTCGTACCTGCCGGGCAGCGCGACGCAGCGTACGCAGCGCGAGCTGGCCATTTACTTCGACCGCACCGTCATGGCCCACCTCGGACCGTTGCCGCTGCGGTGAGCGTGCGGTAGCGGCGACATTCGCGGATAATGGACGCGATGTCGACGCCCGAATCCGCTCTGGTCAGTCCGACCGAGTATCTCGAGATCGAACGGAATTCCGAGATCCGGCACGAGTACGTCAACGGACGGATGTACGAGATGTCGGGCGCCAGCGACGCGCACTCTCTCATCGGTTGGAACCTGATCAGGGTACTTTCCAATCAGATAGGCGACCGTCCCTGTCGCGTGTACTACGGGGACATGCGCGTGAAGGTCAGCCCTACGGGGATGTATACCTATCCCGACATCGCCGCGCTCTGCGACAAACCTCGACTCGAGAATTTCAAGGGCATCGACACGCTGCTGAACCCGAGCGTGATCATCGAAGTGCTCTCCCACACGACCGAGTCGTACGACCGCGGCGACAAGTTCGAGCACTACCGCCGTCTGGAGTCGCTGCAGGAGTACGTTCTCGTGCCGCAGCACCGGATGCGCGTCGAGCAGTTCGTCCGCGACGGCGCCGACTGGCGGCTGTCGGAGCTCAGCGACCCACAGGCATTGCTCCGCCTCGCGCCGATCGGCTGCGAGATCAGCCTCGCCGACATTTACCGAGGCGTCGAGTTCCCGAGCATCGAGAGCTCGCGCTGGCCCCGCTGATCGCACAATCGACGGCAACCGCCGCGGTCATCGCCGGCGTGTTTGCCGCGATGCTGATCGCGGAGTCGCTCGCGCCACTGCGGCGCACCGTCGAGTCGAAGCTGCGCCGCGTCGCGCGCAACCTGACGATCGGCGGCATCGCGCTGGCGATCACGCCGTGGCTGCAGGCGCTGCTGCTGCATCCGACGGCGGCGTGGATCGCGCGGCACCACGTCGGCCTCTTGCAGATCGTGCAGTGGCCGCCGTGGCTCGAGACGCTCGTCGCCGTCGTCCTTCTCGACTACACGCTCTGGTGGTGGCACTGGGCCACGCACCGCGTGCCGTTCCTCTGGCGCTTTCACCTCGTGCACCACGTCGACCGCGACCTCGACGCCTCCACCGCGCTGCGCTTCCACTTCGGCGAGCTGGCGCTCTCCGTCCCGGTGCGCGCGCTGCAGATAATCGTCATCGGCGTCGAGCCGCACGCGCTCTGGCTGTGGCAGACGATCGTCTTCGCCTCGATCCTCTTCCACCACTCGAACCTGCGCCTGCCCGAGGCCTTCGAGCGCGTGCTCGTGCGCGTCATCGTCACGCCGCGCATGCACGGCATCCATCACTCCGATCGCCTCGGCGACACCGACAGCAACTGGTCGAACCTCCTCTCCGCGTGGGACTCCCTGCACGGCACGATGCGGCTCGACGTCGCGCAGCCGGAGATCACCATCGGCGTGCCGGCGTACGCGGATCGCGAGGAAGTCACGATCGGGAAGATGCTCCTCCTCCCCTTCCGCCGGCGCCTGCGCGAGTGGCGCTGATTGCGCGATCGGTGATCGCCGGCGAACGGACCGCGATCGATGCCCTGCGTGTCCATGCTCCGAGACCGGCGAGCACTGCTCCACGGCCTGCGTGTCCGTGCTCCGAGGCCGGCGAGCACTGCTCCACGGCCCGCGTGTCCGTGCTCGCAGACCGGCGAGCATTGCTCCATGCCTCGCGCGTCCGTGCTCGCAGGCCGGCGAGCATTGCTCCATGCCTCGCGTGTCCGTGCTCGCAGGCCGGCGAGCATTGCTCCACGCGGGGCGTGCACGCGCACGCACGGGAGCGATGCGTGATCGCCGCTAGCGGATCGTCGCCCGCTCCAGCGCGCCGGCCGCCGCGAGCACTTCGCGCAGCTCGCCGCTC
Organism: Thermoanaerobaculia bacterium; assembly: GCA_035276475.1. Taxonomy (GTDB): domain Bacteria; phylum Acidobacteriota; class Thermoanaerobaculia; order Gp7-AA8; family Gp7-AA8; genus DATDFB01. Next base: position 53,238 of record DATELQ010000037.1, read on the forward strand.
GCGCGCTCCACGTCGTCGACGGCGATGCGCAGGAACATCTCGCCGCCCCCCGAGCCGGAGTCGTCGACCTTGCCGATGCCGCGCTTGGCGATCTCGTCCTCGATCGTGTTCCGCAGTTGCAGCTCCTCGCGCATGGCCATCCCCTTTCCCATCAACCGGATCGACACGACGACGTGCGGCCGCGCGTCCTCGGCGCGCAGGCGCTCCGCTTTCTTGCGCACGAAGTGGCCGAAGATGATGAAGAGGACGAGCGGGACGATGATCCAGACCACTACACGGCCTCGCGCGCGCGCTGCCGCTGGGCCAGGCGCTGGAGGAAGTCGTAGGCGAGGCCGCCGCTGGTGCGCTTGAGCGTGAGGAAGTAGACCGCCAGGGCGACGACCCCGCCGATCCAGGCCAGCGCGCCGAGCTGGTTCGTGCGCCCGGCAAAGAACGGCCAGAGCGTGAACAGCAGCGCCCCGGCCACGCCCGCGAGGAGCAGCGCCAGCCGCTGCGCCTTCGGCGCGTCGATCTCGCGGTTGCAAACGAGCGTCACCGTCGTCTCGCTCTCCGCCGCCCACGACACCGTGCACTCCACCCCGCCCGCCACCGCCACCCCGCGGCGCAGCGGCAGCACGAAGTCGCGCTCGTTGTCGCGCTCGGCCTTCATCTCGCCGCCGTAAAGGTCGACGAGCTCCGCGATCGTCTCTTCGATGCCGTCGCGGGGGATGCGGTCTTCGGTCAGCTCAACGGGGGTCATGCGGGTCTGTCGAACTACTCCTACAACGAAAGGGGATAGTCATGTCAACCACGAATGACGCCGAAGTCACGAAGTACACCGTCGTCGTGAACAGCGGTCAGGCCACGCTCAAGGCATTGATGACGTTGAACGGCGGTGCCACGGTCGCGTTTTTGGCATTCATGGGGCACCTCTTGGAAAAAGGCGAGCCCGCTGCGAATCTCCACGTGCTGCTGGGCGCGCTGCCGTATCTCATCGGCGGCACCTTCTGCGCGGTCCTGGGCTACGGCCTGATCTTCCTCACGGGCTGTTGCAGCTTGGCCCGATGGCACACGGCGTCGAACGTCATGTTCGGCTCCGCAGTCTTCGTCTGCGTCGCGTCCATCGTCTTCTTTCTTTTGGCGAGCTTGCGCGCGGTGAGCGCGTTCGACTTCCTGACTCAGTCCCGCACCGCAATGTTGTATTTCTGAATCTTTGCCTTCAGCGTGTTCCGGGCCAGTCCGAGCCGCCGCGCCGCCTCGCGGATGCGGCCGCCCGACGACTCCAGCGCGCGCTCGATGAGCTGGCGGTCGACCGACGACATCACCTCGTCGTAGATGTCGCTGGTGATGTCCATCTTCCCGATCACGGGATTGAGCAGCGAGCTCGGCATCGGCACGGGGCCGGCGTCGGGCGAGGGCGGGACGATGTCGGTGAAGAGCCCGTAGAAGTCGTTGCGCGTGATCGTCTCGCCGTTCGACATCACGATGGCGCGGTGCAGCGTCGCCTCGAGCTCGCGGATGTTGCCGGGCCAGTTGTAGCGCAGGAAAAGATCGAGCACGCCCGGCTCGAGATGCTTCGTCTCGATGCCGAGGTCACGGCAGATCTTGCGCATGAAATGCTCGGTCAGGACCGGGATGTCGTCCTTGCGCTCGCGCAGCGGCGGGAGGATCAGCGGGATGATGTTGAGGCGGTAGTAGAGATCCTCGCGGAACGTCCCCTGATCGATGGCCTTCTCGATGTCGAGGTTCGTCGCGGCGATGATCTTCACCTCGGTTTTGATCGTCTGCGTGCCGCCGACGCGCTCGAACTCCTTGTCCTCGACCACGCGCAGCAGCTTGGCCTGGATCGCCAGGCTCACCTTCCCGATCTCGTCGAGGAAAATCGTCCCGCCGTTGGCGAGCTCGAAGCGGCCGAGCTTGCGGCGGTCGGCGCCGGTGAACGAGCCCTTCTCGTGGCCGAACAGCTCCGATTCGGCCAGCGTCTCCGGCAGCGCCGCGCAGTTGAACTTGATGAACGGACCGTTCCGGCGCGGCGAGACGTTGTGGATGATGCGCGCCACGAGGCCCTTGCCCGAGCCCGACTCGCCGCGCAGCAGCACCGTGGAGTTCCCGCTGGCGGCCTTGCGGATGGAGAACTGGATCTTCGCCACCGCCTCCGACTGCCCGACGATCGAGTCGAGGTGCTTCTCGATCAGCACCTCGCGGCGCAGCGACTCATTCTCAAGCGATAGCCGCGTGCGCGCCTCCTCGAGCTCCTCGTACAGCCGCGCGTTCTCGATGGCGATCGCCGCCTGATCGGAGAACGCTTCGAGGAAGTTCAGATCCTTCTGCGAGAAGAGGTGCCGGGCCTGGCGATGGTCGACGTAGATCGCGCCGGCGATGCGGTCCTTGATGATGAGCGGCACGCAGAGGATCGAGAGGATGTTCTCCGTGATCACCGACTCCGACTCCACGAAGCGCTCGTCCGCGCGCGCGTCGGCCGACATCACCGACTGCCCGCTCTGGATCACCTCGCGCACGATCGACTGCGGCGAGCGCTTCGAGTCGGACTCCCCCTCGTTGATGTTGCGCACCACGCGCGTGCGCAAGGCGCTCGTGATCGGATCGAGCAGCAGGATCATGCCGCGCTCCGCGCGCAAACGCCGGATCGCGAGGTCGAGCACGCGCGACAGCACTTCCTGCAGGTCGAGCGAGGAGTTGATGATCTTGACGACTTCGTAGAGCCCGACGACCGCGCTCGGCACCTGCACCTTGCCGCCCGGGCGGATGCGGAACAGCGCGCCGCGGGCGCGCTCGAGGTCGTGCGGGGCGTCGAGGCGCTCGAAGATGCGAATCGCGCCGCGGATCGTCTGCGTGGCCTCCTCGGCGTCGTCCTTCAACAGTCCGATGTCGAACAGCAGCCGCCCGAGCTCGTACGGCGTCTCCAGCTCCTCGAACGTCACGCGCGCCGCTTCGAAGCGGACGTTGGCGGCTTCGCGGTCGCCGTTGGCGTAGAGGATCTTCCCCCACATCCAATCGTTCTTGGCCTTGCTGAAGCGGTCGCCGAGCTGGTCGGCGTACTGTGCGCCGAGCTCCGCGTGCTGCATGGCGTCGTCGAGCTTCTGCTGCGAGAAGCAGAGGCTGGCCTTGGCCGTGTGCGCGCGGGCCAGGCCGTTCGTCGTCTGCTTGTCCTCGAAAATCTTCAGCGCGCGGCCGAGGTAGCGGTCGGCGTCGACGTAGTTCTCGCGCTCGTCCTCGATCGCCGCAAGCACGTAGCAGGCCTCGGCGATGCTGTCCTCTTCGCGGGCGCGCTCGGCCGCCGAGAGCGCCTTCTGCACGTACTCGAGGGCTTTGGCGATGTCGCCCTTCTTGTTCATCAGGCGCGCCAGCGGGATGTAGACCGACGAGCGCGACGCACGCGACTCGTCGAAGCCGCGCATGTTGATGCAGCGCGTGTACTGCTCGAGCGCATCGGCCCAGCGCCCGAGCATCTCCAGCGCCTCGCCGGCGTTCTCGCGCGCCAGGGCCTCGTACTCGATCGCGCCGATCTTCTCGTCGATGCGCACGGTCTTGTCGAAGTATTCGAGCGCGGAGTGGAAGTTGCCGCGCCCGAACTCGATGATGCCGACGTTGTTGTAGGCGGTGATGAGGTCCCACAGGTCGCCCTCGGACTCGGAAAGCTCGAGGTTCAACTTGTAGTACTGCAGCGCGCTCGTCCAATCGCCGGTCTTCCAGAGCGTGTTGCCGAGGTTCGTCGACGCCACCTTGGAGAGTTGCTCGGAGCCGACTTTCGATCCCACTTCCACGGCCTGCAGCAAGAGCTCCTTCGAAGCCTGCCAGTTGCCGAGCGAGTACTCGATCGAGCCGAGCGTGTTCTTGATGTAGCCGTAGACGATGTTCGGCTCTTTGCCTTCGAGCAGCGCCTCCGCGCGCTCCGACGTCTCCCGCGCCGTGGCGTAGTCGCCCATGTCCTTATACAGCCAGGCCATGCGGTTGAGGAGCTCGGCCAGCTCGATCGTCTCGCCGAGGCGCTCGTAAATCTCGCGGGCGTTGTTGTAGTACGAGAGCGCTGAGTCCTGCTCGCCGCGCTTCGTCAGCACCTTGCCGATCTTCTTCATCACCCGGGCGAGGTCGGCGTTCGCCTCGTGGTCCTTCGCGCGGGTCTGGATGCTCTTCAGAAGGTACTGGTACGCCTGCATGGCGCCGCGGAAATCGTTGCTGCGGTAGTAGGCGTCGGCGAGCTTCTCGCGCACCTCGGCCTTGTGCGCCTCGTCGTGGCCGGCCAGGTCCATCAGGTCGAGCGCGCTGCGGTAGAACTCCGTCGCCTCCTCGTGCGCGAGCGTGCGGAAGGCGAGGTCGCCCGCCTCGACGGCGTAGCCGATCCCCTTCTCCGGCTCGTCGGCGCGCGCGAAGTGATACGCGACCTGGCCGAGGAGCTGCGTCAATCCGCCGGCAAGCAGCGGCTCGAGCACGTGGCCGACGCGGTGATGCAGCTCGCTGCGCCGGCGGTCGTGCATGGAGTTGTAGAGCGCGTCGCGCAGGTGGATCTGCGGGAAAGAGACGCTCTTGCCGTCCGAGGCTTCGTCGAGGAGACCGTCGCGGATCAGGTCGCGCAGGATGAGATACGCCTTCTCGGCCGACGCGTCCGCTGCCTGCGTCAGGAGATCGACCTCCGACACTTCCCCGAACACCGCCGCCGTCTCCAACAGCGCGCGCTGCTCGTCGGTGAGGTCGTCGACCTTCTCCATCAGGATCGACGCCGCGCCGCCGGGGATGCGCAGCGCGCGGATGCGGTCCATCTCCACCATCCAGCCGTTCGCCGTCCAGCAGAGGAAGTCGTGGGCGATGAGGTAGTCGACGATGCGGCGGATGTTCAGCGGCGAGCCGGTCGACTCCCACAACATCCAGCGCACGAATTCGTCGGAGACGTTCTCGTACCCGAGGAGCGATTGCAGGTGCTCGCGGACGAGTGCCTCGTTCAGCGTGGAGACGCGGATGAGCGGGAAGCTCCCCTCGCGGGCGCGTTGCTCCCACGCCACGAGCTCCGCCGAGCCGTCGTCCGCGGTCAGCGTGCCGATGACGAGAAGGCGGTTCTGCTTCGCCTCGCCGACGAGGAACGAGAAGAGCTCGCTCGTCGACGGATCGGCCCACTGCAGGTCTTCGATGAGGATGATGAGCGGCGAGCCGCTCCCCTCGCCGGCAGAGAGGAACCCGTACATGTCCTGCATCGATTGCACGATGCGGTTGTAGAGGCGGTATTTCTGGCTGTGCGCCGGCGTCGTCTCTTCGCCCTGCGGCGGCACGAGCGGCCGCAGCAACCGCCGCAGCTCCTCGGTGACGTCGGCGCTCGGGTTCACCGCCGCGACCATCTGCTGGAAGATCTCGAAGAACGGCGCGTAGATCGTCTTGCGGTTGATCGGGCAGCGGCCGCAGAAGACGCGCGCGCCGTCGAGCTGCGCGCGCAGCGTGGCGTCGCGCACGATGCGGCTCTTCCCCATCCCCTCGGGGCCCGCAACGATGACGCCGCAGCCGCGGCCGTCGCGCGCGTCGCCGATCATCGTGGCGAGCTGGTTGATCTCGTGCTTGCGCCCGATCAGCGGCGCGGCAAAGAGCTCGCCGCGGCCGACGAGAAGCTCGCCCGCCGGCGCGGTCTTGCCCGCCGCTTGCGCGACCGCTTGCAGCAGCGCGGCGGCGGAGACGAAGCGGTGCCGCGGGTCCTTCTCGAGCAGCTTCATGATGATCTGCTCGAGCGCGTCGGGCACGCGTGGGTTGATCGACGACGGCGGACGGATCTCGCCGTCGAGGTGGAGGCGGATGACTTCGATCTGCTGTTTGCCGTACGCCGGCAGCGCCCCGGTGACGGTCTCGTACAGCGTCATGCCGAGGGCGTAGAGGTCGGCGCGGGAGTCGACGCGGTCCTGGCGCAGCACCTCGGGCGCCATGTAGTGCAGCGTGCCGCGGATCTGCCGGTCGAGGACCTGATGGCTTTCGACGGCGACGCCGAAGTCCATGATCTTGGCCTGCCCATGGTCGCTGACGAGGATGTTCGAGGGCTTGAGGTCGAGGTGGATGATGCCGAGGTGGTGGATGTGGTGCAGCCCCGAGGCGATCTGCAGGATCACGTCGTAGAGCGCGTCCCAGTTCTGGCCGTCGAAGAACTCGGAGATCTTCCGGCCGGCGAAGTACTCCATGGTGAAGTACGGGAAACCGTCGTCGAGCAGGCCGAAGTCGAAGACCTTGACGATCGACGGGTGCTCGAGGCCGGCCAGCGTCGCGAACTCTGCCTTGAACCGTAGGAGTTGCTGCGGCTCGGAGAGCTCGTGGCGGAGGATTTTGATGGTCTCGTCGCGCTTGTCGGAGACGTCGAAGACCCGATAGACGGCGACGGCGGGGGTTTCTTTCAGGACCGTCCGGATTTGGAACCGCGGCGGCAGCTGAAGTTCGGGCGCGAGTGTCTCGGCTGTGGTCATGTCTCGGAAAGGTTACGGTGCGGGGTGCAAGAGTAACCCACATTTGCCGCGACGGGTCAGAAAAGTGACCACGAACCAGGGGACGGGTGACGGGGAACAGGGCACAGGAGTATCGCCGCGAGAACACCTGTCCCCTGTTCCCTGTGACCTGTCACCTGCGCTGGTACAATCCGCCCGCTTTGTCGGAGTTCCCGCAAACGTTCGACCGCTTCGAGGTTTCCCGCGTCCTCGGCCGGGGCGGCATGGGAACGGTCTACCTCGCCCGCGACGCCCGGCTCGACCGCCTCGTCGCCATCAAAGTGCTGAATGTTCAGGATTTGGCCGCCGAGGACCGGCGGGTCAAGTTTTTACGCGAGGCGCGCAACGCCGCGTCGATCCGGCATCCGAACGTCGCCACCATCTATGAGGTTGCGGAGACGGACGACGGTCACCCCTTCATCGTCATGGAGTACTGCGAGGGGGAGACGCTCTCGCAGCGCCTCCGCCGCCGGCCGCTCGACGCCGGCGAGTTCCTGAGCATTGCCCGGCAGATCGCCGCCGGCGTCGCCGCCGCGCACGACGCCGGCATCGCCCACCGCGACCTCAAGCCGGGCAACATCATCATCGAGCCGACCGGGCAGGTGAAGATCCTCGACTTCGGCCTGGCCAAGTCGCTCTTGCGCGATGCGTCGAAGTCGTTCGATTCGTCGACGAGCCGGAAGCTCTTCGGCACGTTGCACTACCTCTCGCCCGAGCAGTGCCGCGGCCTGCCCGCCGACGCGCGCAGCGACCTCTTCTCGACGGGCGTGATCTTCTACCAGATGGCGACGGGGCAACTGCCGTTCAACGCCGAGGCGCCGCTCGTCGTCGTGGAGAAAATCTGCGACGCCGAGCCCGAGCCGTTCGTGCCGAGCGATCCGGCCTTTCCGCTGACGGCGGCGAAGATCATCGGGAAGCTCCTGAAAAAAGATCCGGCGCATCGCTACCAGAGCGCGCGCGACCTTCTCTCCGACCTCGACGAGATCGACACGCCGACGGTGCGCATGAGCGCAGCGCAGACGCGCAGCATGATCGGGCGCACGATCGCCCGGCCGCCGCGCTGGGGACTCCTCGCCCTCATCCTCCTCGCCTTCCTCGGCGGCGGCGCCGGCATCTGGTGGCTGTCGACGCGGGAAAGGCCGCTGCCGGAATCGCCGGCCACGCCGCCGCCGCCGATCCGCTCGATGGCCGTGCTGCCGCTCGACAACATCTCCAGCAGCACGCGCGACGAGTTCCTGAGCGTCGGCCTGGCGGACGCGCTCGTGACGAAGCTGCAGAAGATTCCGTCGCTCCAAGTCCGCCCCACCTCGGCGGTGATGGAGTTCAAGAACAAGAAGGTCGACAGCCGCACGGCCAGCGACCACCTCCGCGTCGACGGCGTGCTCGAGGGACATTTCCTCTCCGCCGGCGATCTGGTGCGCGTGAACCTGCAGCTCACCGACGGCCGCACCGGCTACAGCGTGTGGGCCGACACGGTCGACGGCAATCGCGCCGATCTGTTGAAGCTGATCGACGAGGTGTCGTCGCGCACGGTCACGGCGCTCAACGAGAAGCTCGGCGTGCGCGACATGACGCGCGGCTCGGTGCCGCGGTCGTCGAACCCGAAGGCGTACGAGGAGTATCTGAAGGCGCGCGCGATCGACGGGAGCCTCGTCCCCGCCGAGCACGACGAGCAGATCGCGCATCTCAAGCGTGCCATCGCGCTCGATGCGAATTTCGCCGCCGCCTACGCCGACCTCGCGGTGGCGCTGTCGCTCGGCCAGTCGCGCGGTCTTGCGCACGCCGGCGATACGCCGGAGCGGACGGAGTGGTACGCGCGGCAGGCCGTGCGCCTCGATCCGAACCTTCCCGACGCACACCTCGCGCTCGGCCGTGCCTTTGCCCGTTTGAACGACCGCTTCCGTGAATCGGTGCGCGAGTATCTCGCCGCGCTCCGCCTCAACCCGAGCGCGCCGCAGGCGCTGAACTCGGTCGGAACGTACTTCGTCGCCGATGGCGACACACAGAAGGCGCAGTGCATCACGGAGCATCTCGTGCAGATCGATCCGAATTCGAACGAGGCCAAGATCCGCGGCTACAACTTCGTGAACGCGGTGGACGGCGAGAATGCGCTGAAGGCGTCGGCGGACGCGGCGGCCTCACCCGACACGGCGCTGGCCGGCCACGACATCCGCGCCAACGCCTACCTTCTCCTCGGCAACATCGCCGCCGCGCAGCAGGAGGCCGCACAGCTCGCGAAGCTCGCTCCGAATCACTACTCCGGCAAGAGCATCAAGGCCATGATCGCCGCCGCGAACGGCGACCGCGCCGCGTGCGAGGCCGCGCTGAAGTCGTTCGAAGCGGACGCGGAGCGCGTGCATTGGGCGGCCATGCGCCAGGCATTGTGCTATGCGAAGCTCGGCGATCGCGACGCTGCCATGAAGTGGGTGCGCCGCGCGGCCGAAGGCGGAAATCACAGTTGGTTCGCCTGGGTGAAGCACCCATGGCTCGAATCGCTGCAATCCGATCCCGAATATCAAACGATCGTCGCAAAGATGAAATCCGACCTCGACGACGTGCGCGACGACGTCATCGGCGTGTATCAGTTGATTTGCCGGTAGGAATTCGCTCCGCACCCCTCCCGTTGCGCCCGGCTCATGCCTTTTACAGCCTTAGGCCTCAACTCTCACCTCACCAAAGCCATCCGCGAAGCCGGCTACACCGAACCGACGCCGATCCAGTCGAAGGCGATTCCGATCGCCATCGAGGAGCGCGATCTCATCGGCATCGCCCAGACCGGAACCGGCAAGACCGCCGCGTTCGTGCTGCCGATCCTGCAGCGGCTCTCCGCGCATCCGGCGTCGCGGCGCATGAGCCGCGCGCTCATCGTCGCGCCGACGCGCGAGCTCGTCATCCAGATCGAAGAAGCGACGCGCAAGTACAGCCGCCATCTCCGCAACGTGCGCACCGTCGTCGTGGTCGGCGGCGTCGGCGAGCAGCCGCAGATCGCCGGGCTGCGGGCCGGCGCGGAGATCATCATCGCCACGCCCGGCCGCCTCATCGATCTGATGCAACAGGGACACGTGAAGCTCAACACGATCGAAGTGGCGGTGCTCGACGAAGCCGACCGCATGCTCGACATGGGCTTTCTCCCCGCCATCCGCCAGATCATCCGCGCGCTGCCGAAGGAGCGGCAGACGCTCCTCTTCTCCGCCACGCTCTCGAGCGAGATCGAGAAGCTGACGCACGAGTTTCTGCGCCATCCGCAGATCGTGCAGATCGGCCGCCGCGCCAATCCGGCGGAGACGGTCGAGCAGGCGGTGTACGAAGTGCCGAAGAGCCGCAAGGTGGCGCTGCTGCTGCACCTGCTGCGCGACCGCGCCCTCGACTCTGTGCTGGTCTTCTCGCGTACGAAGCACGGCGCCGACAAGATCGCGCGCCGTCTGCAGCAGTCGGGGATCTCGACGGCCACGCTGCACTCGAACCGCAGCCAGAACCAGCGCCTGACGGCGCTGCGCGCGTTCAAGAGCGGCGCGGTGCGCGTGCTCGTGGCGACGGACATCGCCGCGCGCGGCATCGACGTCGAGGGGATCTCGCACGTGATCAACTTCGATTTTCCTGCGCATCCCGAGGACTACGTGCACCGCATCGGCCGGACGGGACGCGCGCAGGCCGTCGGCGACGCCATCAGCTTCGCCACGCCCGACGACGCCGCGAACGTTCGCGCGCTGGAGCGGTTCATCTCCCGTGGGATTCCGAGGAAGCGGATGGGCGACTTCGATTACACGGAGGAGATTTTGTCGGTGCGCCCCGCACCCGGCCGCCCCGCACCCACCCGACCTGCCCGCCCGGCGCGTGGCACGTTCACGTCGTCGTCACGACCACACGCCGCACCGGCCGCCGCTCGCGCAGGCGCGCGACCGCAGCAACGACCGCAGCCCGCAGCGCAGCGACGTCGATTCCGTGGCCGTCCGTAATCGAGTCGATCGCAACGATTCCCTCTTCGAGCCGCTCGATGGCCGCTCGGGCCTGCCCGCGCTCGATGTGGTGCATGCCGGTGGCGACCTGCATGAGCGCGCGCGCGACCTCGACCTCGCCGCGCACCGCCTCGAAGAAGAGCTCCTCGAACGCGTCCGCCGCCTCGGCATAGTCGCCGGCGTTGAGGAGCTCGATCGCGGCGCGGAAGCGCGGGTCGTCCTTCATAGCCGCTTCGACATGTAGATGTCGGGCTTGCCCGGCCCGTTCGCGTCGGGCATCACGCCGGTGACGACGTAGCTGAGTTTTCTGTAGAAGAGAAACGGATGCGCGCGCCCGAGGTCGCGGAGATCGCGCAGGTGTGCGGGGATGTCGCGATAGAGATCGACGTTCGACAGCGACGTCATCCCGTCGACGTCGTCCGTGCCGAGCGTGGCCGTATACGCGCCGCGCGCCCGCGCCTCCGCCTCGAACGCCGCGACGAGGCGCCGCCCGATGCCGCGGCGCCATGAGTCGCGCCGCACGACGAGCGGGTGCAGCTCCCAAACGTGACCGTCGTATTCGGGTAGGCCGCCGATCCAGCCGAGGAGCGCGCCGCCGTCGACCGCGCCGCGGGCGAAGCCTTCGCGGAGGACGTACTCGACCTCCGCGCGCGCGACGTCGAGCGCCGGCCACGACGCGAACTCGTCGACGAGAAGCTGTGCTGCGGCATCGACCAGCGACGCGTCGAGCTCCACGATTTCCATCCTCAGTACACTACCGCCGTGCTGCGCGGTCCGCTCGTCATCCTTCTTCTTTTTCTCAACACGTGCCTCTGGGGAACGCTCGTTCTCCTCATCGGCCTGGTCAAGCTCTTCATCCCGAGGAGCGAGCTGCGGCGGCGGTTGATCCTGGCCGCGGCGTGGCTCGGCGAGCGCTGGGTCGGCGTCAACAACCGCATCTGCGACCTCTTCCTGCCGGTGCAGTGGCACATCGAAGGCGTCGACGTCGACGACGCGAGCGGGCACTACCTCGTCCTCAGCAACCACGTCTCCTGGGTCGACATCTTCGCGCTCTTCCGCATCTTCCACCGCCGTGCGGCGTTCATCCGCTTTTTCATGAAGGCGCAGCTGATCTGGATGCCGGTCGTGGGGCAGGCCTGCGCGGCGCTTGAGTTCCCGTTCATGCGCCGCTACTCCCCCGACTACCTGGCGCGCCATCCGGAGAAGCGCGGCCGCGACCTCGTCATGGCCCGGCGCATGTGCCGCCGTTACCGCCGCGTGCCGGTCGCGGTGGCGATCTTCCTCGAGGGAACGCGCTTCACGCGCGAGAAGCAGGAGAACCAGGAGTCGCCGTACCGCCACCTCCTCCGCCCCCGCGTCGGCGCGCTGAGCTTCGCCCTCGGCGCCCTCGGCGATCAGCTCGACGCGGTGCTCGACGTCACGCTTGCGTACCCGGAGGGGGAGACGTCGATGTGGGACTTCGTCAGCGGGCGGCTGCGCGAAGTGCGCGTCGTCGTGCGGCGGCTCGACGTGCCGCCGGAGTTGCTGACCGAGTCGGCCGACCGGGAGACGCTCAAAGAGTGGATCGACGAGGTGTGGCGGGAGAAGGACGTACTGCTGGATCGTGGTACACTGGTACCATGGTAACAATCGAACGAGCCCAGACCGGCGTCCGCATCGAGAAGCGAATCCTGAAAGTGCTCAAGGGCCTGGCCGAGTTCCACGACCTCACCGTCGGCGACCTCCTCGAGGGCGTGCTCCTGCACGTCTTCGAAGGGAAGACGCCGTTCGGAGAGCGGTCGCTGCGCAAGATCGCGGAGCTCCGGAAGGTCTACGAGCTCGATCTCAACGCCTCGCACAGCCACACGCTCGTCGAAGAGGCGCCGGCGAAGAAACGGAAGGCCAAGCGATGAGTGACAAAGAGATCATCGACCGCTTCGAGCGCGTCGACGTCGAGGAGTTCCACCACCGCGACCACGTCCGCGTGGCGTTCGCGTATCTGCGGACGATGCCGCTCCTCGAGGCCGTCGGCCGCTTCACCGCGGCGCTGCGGCGCTTCGCCACGGCGCAGGGGAAGCCGGAGCTGTACCACGAGACGATCACGTGGGCGTTCCTCTTCATCATGCACGAGCGCATGCAGCGCGCGCCGGCGGAGTGGGACGCATTCATCGGCGCGAACGGCGACCTGCTGCGCTGGAAGCCGTCGGTGCTCGACGCGTATTACCCGCCCGAGGTGTTGCGGTCGGAGCTGGCGCGGCGGGTGTTCGTGCTGCCGCATGCGTAGACCGCGCGGTTAATTACGAACGTCTTCGTTGACATTACGAAGTCCTTCGTATATCTTCCTCGCATGACCGAACGTCAGCCTCCCCGCCCCACCGACGCCGAGCTGAGCATCCTCCGCGTCCTCTGGCGCCGCGGCCCCTCCACCGTCCGCGACGTCCAGGAGGACCTCATCCAGGAGAACCCGACCGGCTACACCACCGTACTGAAGCTCTTGCAGATCATGACGGAGAAGGGACTCGTCGTCCGTGACGAGGCGCAGCGCGCCCACGTCTACGACGCGCGGTACAGCGAGCAGAAGACGCAGCGCCAGCTCCTGGCCGACCTCGCCAACCGCGCCTTCGACGGCTCGGCGGCGAAGCTCGTCATGCAGGCGCTCTCGGGGCGCAAGTCGTCGGCCGCGGAGCTGACGGCGATCCGCGAGCTGCTCGACAGAATCGAAGGAGAGACGAAATGAGCGCAATCGAATTGATGCTCGGCACTCCGTTGGCGCAGGCGATCGGCTGGGCCCTCGTGCACCTCGTGTGGCAGGGTGTCGTCGTGGCCGGGATTCTCGCCGCGGCGCTGGCGCTGCTCGAAAAGAAGTCCGCCCACGTCCGCTATCTCGTGTCCTGCGCGGCCATGCTCGTCCTCTTGGGGCTCGCCACCGCGACGGCGATCCGCGCTTACGACGGCGACCGGGGCGATGCGCTCGTCCCGGTGACGGCGCAGACAACAGTTGTCACGGCCGACACGGCGCCCTCGACCGACGCGCCGACGCTGCTCGCGCAAACGCGCGCGCATCTCCCGAAGATCGTTCTCTTCTGGATCGTCGGCGTGGCCGCGCTGTCGATCCGCCTGACCGGCGGCTGGATGCGCGCGCAGCGGATGGCCAAGCGCAACGCCATCGTCGCGACGCCCGACTGGCAGCGCGCCGTGGCGCGGCTGTCCAGCGCGATCGGCCTGCGCCGCACGGTGCGGCTGCTGCACTCCGCCGCGGTCGAAGTGCCGACGGTGTTCGGCTGGCTGCGGCCGGTGATCCTGCTGCCGATGACGCTCTCCGGCCTCTCGCCGGAGCAGATCGAGATGATCCTGGCGCACGAGCTGGCGCACATCCGCCGGCACGACTTCCTCGTGAACTTGATGCAGTCGGTGGTCGAGACGCTGCTCTTCTATCACCCGGCGGTGTGGTGGATCTCGGCGCGCATCCGCATCGAGCGCGAGCACTGCTGCGACGACGCGGCAATCGCGGTCGGCGGCAACGCGCTGCAGTACGCGCGCGCCCTGACCCGCCTCGAGGAGCTCCGCGGCGACCCCACCCAACTCGCCCTCGGCGCGAACGGCGGGTCGCTCCTGATGCGCATCAAACGCGTGGCCGGGATCCCGGGCGAAGGGCCGTCGCGCTGGGTCGCCGGCGCGGCGCTGCTGACGGTCGTGGCGGTGCTCCTCATCGCGCCGTCGCTGCCGCTCCTCGCGCATGACCAGGCTCCCCCGGCGCCCGCCGCTCCCCCCGCCCCGCAGATTGCACCGCCGCCGGCACCGGATCCGCCGCCGGCGCCGGCCATCGCCTCGACGCACATCGAGGTGAATGCGGACGACGAGGCGGACGACGACGATGCCGAGATCGACGGTGACGTCCCCGACGCGCCGGAGGCACCGGAAGCTCCCGAAGCGGTCGAGCCGCCGGAGCCGGAGGTGGTGATCGTACCGCGCGCGCCTCGCGCGCCGAGGGCACCGAAGGTCGTGGTTTGTCCGGACGTGAACGTGCACATGGCGCCAATGGCGATGCCGAAGATCGCGATCCCGCCGATCGACGTGAAGATCGACACCGAGAAGATCGCCGCGAGGGCGTTCCGCGACGCGGCAAGGGCGATGCAGGAGATGAAGCCGTCGAAGGAGTACAAGGAGAAGATGCGCGCCGCCGGGCTGACGATGAGCGACGAAGAGGCGTCGCGGCTCTACATCATGGGCGTGAGCCCGCGCTACGTGCAGTCGCTGCACGCCGCGGGCCTCCGGAAGCTGACGGCGCGCGACGTGATCCGGCTGCATGAGAGAGGGATCACCGCGGAGTTCCTTCGCGACCTGCAGAGGATGCAGCAGTAGAAAAGCGGTTAGCGATTCGCGGTTGGCGGTTAGGAACCTAATCGCTAACCGCTACCCGCGAACCGCTGCTTTTCAGTGCTTCGCCGCCCGCCGCCGCACGCCAACCGGCGGCGTCCACCCGAGCTTCACGACCTCAAAGTCCGAGGCGTGGAGTGACGCGAAGGCGGGATTCAGCTCGTCGTTGTTCCAGCGCGTGTCGTTCGTCCCCGTCACGTACAGATCCGTCCCGTTGTCCGCCACGATCAGGCCGTACGTCTTCATCGCCTGGAAGATCCGCTGCAGCGGCGGGGAGAAGCGGGAGAGGTCGACGCTCTGCTTGAGCCGGAGGCGGGCGCCCATCGGAAGCGCGCCGCTGCGGTTGCCGGCGTTGTGCGACGCGGGGAAGACGTAGCCGTTCGTGGCGCGGACCGTGACGCGAAAGGCGTGGCGGATCGGCTCCGTGCCGAACACCTCGTCGTAGCGAATGAGGCCCGGGAGAATGGCCAGGCCGGCGGCGTCGGCGCTCGTCCAGCCGTCGGGGCGGCGGGCGTTCGAGTCGAGCGGGAACGTCGCGCCGGAGCCGGCCTCCCATCGGGAGCCGCTCCAGTGCAGCGCGTACAGCTCGTAGAGAATGCGGTTGTCGCGGTCGACGATCAGCATGTGCCGGTCGCCGTCGGCGTTCGGATCGTTCCCCGCCAATCCCCCCTCGATCCACCTCTGCTGCGTCTTCGCCTCCTCGGGGATCGGATAGCCGGGCGGGCGGCCGGGGGCGGCCACGTCGCTCTCGTCGTCGTAGTCGAACGTCACCGGCACGAGCGGCTGCGCGCCGTCGACCGTCACGTACGGCATCCCGTAGATCGGCGCGTCGGGGTCGCCGCTGTCGCCGCCGAAGTCCGGGTGCATCCCTTTGCCAGCGCCGATGAAAGCGATGTAGGCGTTGCTGTTCGGGTCGACGGGCGCTGCGCTGAGATCCGTGTTCCACCAGTTCGTCAGGGGGAAGAGCGGCAGCGGCGGCGGCAGCGGACCACCGAGGGTGGCGGCGAGAAGGAGGGCGGATAGCGCCATCTCGTTGATTCTCCGCGCATTGCCTGCCGATTTTGTGGGCCGCGTCACAGACGCGTCGTTTACAATCGGCTAAACAAATAACCCTCAGCAAAAGGGAAATCAACATGTCTGACCGTTGTGCTGCCGGCCCGGCGCCGCGCTCGCTGCGTGTTTCTCGTGTGCTCGTCACGTCCTTCGGCGCGACGCTCCTCTCCGTCGTTGCGCTCATCGTCGCCCTCGCGGTTTCGGGCAAGGATGCCGACGCTGCGACCTACAGCCTCACCACCTCCGTGCCGAACCCGAACTGGAGCGACACGACGAAGTGGACCGGCGGCCCGGCCGGGACGTACCCGGGGCAGAGCTCCGGCGACACCGCCATCATCGGCGTCGGCTTCAACGTCAACGTCGACGTCAACGTTCTGAACCCCGTCACGGTGAACATCACCAGCACCGCCGCAGGCATCACCGTGCCGGCCTTGGGCTCGCTGCACATCGCCACCGGCAGCTCGTCGACCAGCACCTCCACCATCACGCTCAGCGGCGGCACCTTCGGCGTCGCCTCGGGCCACAGCGTCGCGAGTTACGGCGGCCCCATCGTCATCAACTCCGGCACGTTCGACGTCTCCGGATCGCTGGCCATCGCCAGCGGCAACACCCTCACGCTCGCCGGCGCCATCACGCAGGGCACCGGCACCATCACCATCAACAGCGGCGCGTTCATGAACATCAACTGCGCGAGCAACGGCGCCGCGATGCTGGCCACGACCGTCAACAACAGCGGCACCATCAACTACACCTGCGCCTCCCCGAACTTCTTCGCCCTCGACTCCGGCGCCACCATCAACAACAGCGGCACCCTCTCGCTGCAGACCGACCAGAACTTCAGCGGCGATACGCTGAGCACCGTCAACAACACCGGCACGATCTCGAAGAGCGGCGGCACCAGCACGACGTTCATTCCGCTCTTGAACAACAACGGCATCCTCAATCCCGGCAGCGCCAAGATCATCCTGACCGCCAACGGCACGCACGCCGGGCAGTTCAACCTCCCGAATGCCACGAGCGTCATCCGCTTCGGCGGCGGCACGCACAACATCAACAGCGGCGCTTCCGTCGGCGCTGGGGCGGCCGGCAGCTTCGAGCTCACCACCGGCACGCTCAACGTCAACACCGCCTTCAACGCCCCGGCCATGACCCAGAGCGGCGGCACGCTCGCCGGCACCAACATCTTCTCCGTCTCCGCCGGCTACGCCTGGAGCGGCGGCGATCAGAACGGCACGAGCGGCGGCTCGACGCAGTTCGGCGCGTCGACGTTCAAGATCCTTCCGGGCACCAGCGTGGTCAAGTTGATCGGCCGCGTCGTCAGCGGCAACGGCACCGTGCAGTACACGCCGTCGGGCACCGGCTCGCTGATGCTGCAGAGCGGCGCGCAGATCAACCTGACCGGCGGCAGCTTCGATCTCCAGAGCGACACGACGATTGCGAGCGACGCCAGCGCCACGTCGATCAACGTCGCCGGCGGGACGCTGACGAAGACGGCCGGGACGAAGACGATCGTCGGCGCGGCCTTGAACATCAACGGCACCGGCACGATCCAGCCGCAGGGGACGACCATCTCCTTCGGCAACGGCGGCTCCATCGGCGGCACTTCCGTGACGGTTGATACCTCGGTGGCCGGGTCGCTCGTCGACTTCTCCGGCGGCACGACGAGTCTCAACGGCGCGACGACGTTCACGAGCGCGAACCTCTCCCTCTCCGGCGGGACGCTGACGCTCAACACCTCGCCGACGGTTGCGAACTTCTCGCAGAGCGGCACGGGGATCCTGAACGGCACCGGCACGCTCTCCACCGGCACGCTCAACTGGACCGGCGGGACGATGAGCGGCACCGGCGGCACGTCGATCATCAACACGGCCTTCATCAACGGCGGCGTGGCGACGGCGCTGAGCGGTTGGACGCTGACGAACAACGGCACGGTGCACTACAGCCCGACGACGTCGCTCGCCATTAACAGCGGCGCGCAAGTGAACAACAGCGGCGTCTGGGCGCTCGAGAACGGCACGCCGATCACGTCGGACCTGAGCGGCAGCCCGAAGTTCTCGAACTCCGGCACGCTCTCGAAGAGTGTCGGCGGGGCGACGACGTTCGGCGTACCGATCCTCAATTCCAATGCGATCTCGCTGAGCGGCAGCAGCATCGTGCAGCTCACCGGCGGCGGGCAGTTCAACGGCGGCTCCGTCACGACCGCCACGGCGAACGACAAGCTGGCCATCCAGACCAACAACGTCGTCGTCGCCACCGCTCCCACCTTCAGCGGCAACGGCCTCCTCCTCGTCGACAGCTTCGGCACGCTCACGAACAACGTGGCCACGGCCCTGCCGAACTTCGAGCTCGGCGCCAACGGCACGCTCGCCGGCACCGGCTCGTTCACCATCAACAACGGCTTCAAATGGACGGGCGGCACGATGACGGGCGGCGGCACGACCGTGCTCGCCAACACCGCCATCGGCAACATGAACTTCTTGACCGCCGCTCCGGTGCTCGACAACGGCCGCACCTTCAACAACAGCGGGACGCTGACCTACAACCCGACCCAGAGCCTCACCTTCAACGGCGGCGCCGGCACGCTCTTCCTCAACGCGGCCGGCGCGGTCTTCGACATCCAGGGCAACGGCAGCACCACCGTCGTCGGCGCCGGCCACCTCTTCAACAATCTCGGCACGGTGAAGAAGACCGCCGGCGGCGGCACGTTCACGGTCTCGGTGCCGTTCACGAACAACGGCAGCGGCATCGTCGACGACCAGGATCCGGCCAGCACCATCGCCTTCACCAACGGCGCGAGCCAGATGAACGGGGGGACGATCGAGGCGACGAACGCCACGGCCACGATCGACTTCCCCGCCGGCACGTTCACCGTCGGCGGCGGCGCGTTCGCCGGCACCGGCGCGATCCGCGTCAACGGCGGCGCGCTAAACATCAACACCACCGAGACGCTGCCGGCCGACTTCCGGGTCAGCGCCGGACAGCTCGGCGGCACGGGCGCGCTGTTGATCCCGAGCTCGGCCACGATGAAGTGGAGCGGCGGCACGATCACCGGCAACGCCGGCGTGGCCATCGAAGTGCTTTCGGGCGGCAACTTCACCGCCGACACCACCACGAGCTCGCTCATCTACAACCAGCGTCCCTTCATCGTCGACAGCGGCGCGAATTTCAACTGGAACGCCGGGGCGAACGCGATCGTCTTCCAGAGCGGCGCCGCCGTCTCGAACAACGGCACCTTCACGGTCGGCACGAACGGCACGCTCGGCAACGCCACCGCCGGCACGTTCAGCAACGCGGGTCTCTTCCGCCACACCGCCAACGGCACGCTCAACGTCACCTCGCCGTTCAGCAACGCCACCGGCGGCACCGTCAGCGAACAGGGCGGCGGCATCCTGGCCTTCCTTTCCACCGCCGGCGTCACCCACACCGGCACGTTCGACGCCCAGAGCGGCGGCTTCATCGACTTTTCGGGCGGCACGCACAACATGTCCACCGGCGCGTCGTTCTCGGCCGGCACCGGTACGTACAAGATCGCCGGCGGCACGGTGAATCTCTCCACGAACATGACCGCGCCGAACTTCCGGATCTTCTCCGGCGCGCTCTCCGGCCCGAACGACCTGACGACGACGAGCACGTTCACCTGGGACGGCGGCCAGATGAGCGGCGCGGGGACGACGATCGTCACGAGCGGCACGGCGCTCCTGCAAGCCGGGCCACTGACGCTCAACCGCAATCTGACGCTCTCCGGCAACACGACGTTCAGCCTGACCACCGGCAACGCCCTGAACGCCGGCACCGGTGCGACGATCACGAACAGCGCCACGTTCGACGTCCAGAACGGCGACCTTCTCGGCAGCGCCGCGACCTTTGCGAACAGCGGCACGCTGCGCAAGTCCGCCACCGCCTCGACGAGCAACGTCTCGATTCCCCTCACCGGCAGCGGCGCGCTCGACGTCGCCTTCGGCACGATCAACCATCAGGCCAATGCGTCGTTCAACACCGCCACCGTGGCCGGCGGCGCGATCGCGCAGTTCTCTAATGGCAGCTCCAGCATCAACACCCTGAGCGGCGCCGGCTCCCTCGGCGTCCTCGGCGCGACCGTCGCCGTCAACAACACCTCGTCGATCGGCACGCTCGTCGTCTCCGCCGGCGCCCTTAACGGCAGCGGCAATCTCACGGTCAATACCGCCGCCACCTGGTCGGGCGGCACGCTCGGCGGCAGCGGCACGTTGATCGTTCCCGCCGGCGTCACGCTCGGCGTGACCGGCGCCGACGGCGCCATGACCCTCTCGCGCACCCTCACCAATGGCGGCACGCTCACCTACAGCTCGCCGCTCAACGTCCTCACGCTCTCCAACGGCACGATCGCAAACAACGGCATTCTCGATTTGCAGACCGACACCGGCATCGCCGCCGTCGGCGCGACCGCCATCAACAACAACGCCGGCGCGACGCTCAAGCGCAGCGCCGGCACGACGACGGAAGTCATCGACCCGCCGCTCGCCAACGCCGGCACGGTGCTGCTGCAGGCCGCTACGACGAAGTTCAACGGCGGCTTGACGCAGTCCACCGGCATCACCACCCTCGGCCCCGGCAACCTCGCCGGCACGATCTCGATCAACGCCGGCATCCTGAACGGGACCGGCACGATCACCGGCAACGTCACCAACGGCGGCAACTTCAATCCCGGCACCTCGCCCGGCGCCGTGACGATCACCGGCAACTACACCCAGACCTCCACCGGCATCCTGAACGTGGAGCTGAACGGCACGACCGCCGGCACGCAGTACGACCAGGTCGACGTCAGCGGCAACGTCACCCTCGACGGCACGCTCAACGCCACCCTCGGATACACCCCCGCCGCCGGCAACACCTTCGACGTCCTGAAGATCGGCGCCACCCGCACCGGCGACTTCGCGACGAAGAACCTCCCGACCTTCCCCTCCGGCGGCTCCGTCACCGCGAATTACATCGCCGGCACGCCGGAGGTTCTCCGCCTGCAGGCCATCGTGATCCAGAGCGACGTCGCCATCTCGCAGCTCGCCCCCACCTCGGTCACGCACACGCAGAACGCCACCATCAATTACACGATCGCGAACAACGGCCCCAACGCCGCCACCGGCGTCGCCGCCACGCTCAACTTCAGCGGCGCGAACTTCGTCTCCGCGTCGCCCGGCTGCACCGGCACGGGTCCAGTGAACTGCACCGTCGGCTCCCTCGGGGTCGGCGCGAGCACCGCGCTCACGCTCGTCCTCAACGCCAACGCTCTCGGCACGATCACGACGAGCGGCAGCGTGACCTCGACGACGTTCGACCAGACGACGTCGAACAACTCGACGCCGACGGCGAACATCACCGTCAACCCGATGGCGGACCTCGCCCTCGCCATCACCGACTCCCCCGACCCGGTGAACGCCACCGCCAACGTGACCTACACGATCGCGGTGACGAACAACGGTCCGGACAGCAGCACCACCCCGACCGTCACCGCCACGCTCACGAACGGCACGATCAGCAGCGCCCCCGGCTGCACGACGACCGCCACGACCGCGACGTGCAATCTCGCCACGCTCGCGAGCCTCGGCAGCGCGAACGTCACCGTCGTCGCCACCGCCCCCGCCCAGGGCGGCACGATGTCGCTCGCCGCCTCGGTGAGCTCGCCGACCGCCGACCTCACCCCCGGCAACAACAGCGCCTCGCAGACGACCGTCGTCACGCCGAAGGCCGACCTCTCCATCACCAAGACCGCCGGCACCGCCGTCGCCGGCCAGACCGCGAACTTCACGATTACGGTCACGAACAACGGCCCCTCGGACGCCACGAGCGTGACAGTGAGCGACCCCGCCCCCGCCGGCACGACCTGGGCCTCGAACAGCGGCGGCTGCACGTCGGCCTTCCCCTGCGCCCTCGGCACGCTCATCCCCGGCCAGAGCGTCACGATCAACACCGCCTTCGCCCTCCCGTCGAACGCCACCGGCACGGTGACGAACACCGCCACGGTCGCGTCGTCGACGACGAGCGATCCGAACGGCACGAACAACACCGCCAACGCGACCGCGAGCGTCACGCAGTCAGCCGATCTCTCGATCACGAAGAGCGGCCCGTCGAACGCAATCCCGAACAGCACGATCGCCTACGACGTCACCGTCACGAACCTCGGACCCTCCGACGCCACCGGCGTGACGATCTCCGACCCGACCCCGTCGCGCCTCACCTTCGTCTCCGCCTCCGGCGCCTGCGCGTCGTATCCGTGCACCATCGCCACGATCGCTGCCGGCGCGTCGAAGAGCATCCACGCCACCTACAGCGTGAGCTCCGGCCCGGTCACGACGATCACCAACACCGCCAGCGTTTCGGCGACGACGACCGACCCGTCGACGGCGAACAACTCCGCCTCGAAGCAGACCACGACCGGCTGCCACACCACGCCGACGAACCTCCTCCCCGCCGACGGCGTCACGAACGTCCCGACCAGCGGCACGCTCCACTGGAACGACGCCGGCGCCGCCACCTACAAGGTCTACCTCGGCGCACCCGGCAGCGGCTGCAACGCCCTCTACGCCACCGTCACGAACGCCAACATCCTCCCCTACAGCGGCCTCGCGCCGGGGACGAAGTACGAGTGGCGCGTCGAAGCCATCACGCCCGGCTGCTCGACGCTCTCGTCGGGTTGCGTCACCTTCACCACCACCGCGACCTGCCCGACCGCGCCGTCGCTCACCGCGCCCGCGAACGGCAGCACGGTCTCGTCGCCCGTGACGTTCACGTGGACCGCAGTGAATGGCGCAACGAATTACACCGTCTTCGCCTCGGTCGGCGGCGCCGCCACCACGCAGCTCGGCACGAGCGCCACGACTTCGCTCACCGCGAACGTCCCGAACGGCACGGTGACCTGGTACGTCGTCGCCGACGCCGGCACGCTCTGCCCGCCGGCGCAGTCGCAGACTTCGACCTTCACCGTCTGCACGACCGCCCCGCCCCCCGTCCCCGCAGTCGTCGGCACCGCCGCCTCGGGACAGCTGTTCCGCCTGGAGTGGGACGCGGTCGCCGGCGCGTCGCGCTACGAGGCCGACGAGGCCACGAATCCCGACTTCACCGGCGCGACGACGAAGAGCACGACCGCGACGCACGTCGACTTCCAGCACGCCGTCAGCCAGGCCACGGCGTTCTACTTCCGCCTCCGCTCGTTCTCCGAGTGCGACCAGAAGCTCAGCGCGAACTCCGACACCGTGCGCGTCGTCATCCTCCCGCTCACGCCGACGACGACGCCGTCCATCAACATCCCCGCCGGCAGCACCCAGATCGTCGTGCAGAAGGTCCACTTCGACGGCTTCCCCGACGGCACCTTCCCCTTCACCGCCTCGGTCGACAAGGCGTGGCTCGGCGTCACGCCGTCGAGCGGCTTCCTCCCGCCCTCGGGCATCGACTTCGACATCACCGCCGACCCGTCGACGCTCCCGAACGGCACCGCCACCGGCACGCTCTTCGTCACCGTCGGCGGCGCGTCGTCCGGCAGCCGCCTCGCCCCGAACGCCACGTCGTCGGCCGTCCCCGTCTCCGTCAACCTCGTCACGCCGGTCAGCCCCGGCTCGAAGGCCTCGGCGTCCGCGAACTCGCTGATCATCCCCTCGGTCGGCCACCTCGACGGCGTCAACTCCCAGTGGCGCTCCGACATCCGCGTCACCAATACCGCCACGTTCAGCGGCAAGGTGCAGCTCATCTTCACGCCCTCGGATGGGTCGCAGTCCGTCAAGTCGACGACCATCACCGTCGCCGCCGGCGACACCGTCGCGTTGGATGACATCGTCCGCAACTGGTACGGCGTCGGCGCATTAGGCGACGCCGCCAGCGGCGCGCTGGAGATCCGCCCGCTCGATCAGACCAAGGACACGGTCAGCATCACCACCGTCGCCTCGAGCCGCACCTACAACTCGACGGCCAACGGCACGCTCGGCCAATTCATCCCCGCCATCCCCTTCTCGCAGTTCATCGCCAAGTCGGGCGCCGCGTTGGGCCTCCAGCAGATCGCCCAGAACGCCGCCTACCGGACGAACTTCGGCCTCGTCGAGGCGGCCGGGAAGACCGCCTCGCTCCTCGTCACCGGTTTCGGCAGCAACGGGGCGCAGCTCTTCGCGCTCCCGCTCGACCTCAAGGCCAACGAGCAGCGCCAGCTCAACGCCTTCCTCTCCTCGCAAAACCTCGGCGACCTCAATGACGGCCGCCTGCAGGTGCAGGTCACCGGCGGTGACGGCCGCGTCACCGCCTACGCGTCGCTCATCGACAACCGCAGCGGCGATCCGCTCCTCATCTCCGGCATCCCCCTCGGTGCCGCGACGGCCACGCGCTACGTCCTCCCCGGCGTCGCCGACATCTCCAACGGCCTCGCCAACTGGAAGAGCGACGTCCGCATCCTCAACGCCGGCACCGCCCCGCAGATCGCCACGCTGACCTTCATGCCCCTCAACAACGGCGGCGATCCGAAGACCGCCACGATCACGATCGATCCCGGCGAGACGAAGCAGCTCGACGCCCTGCTCGCGAGCGTCTTCGGCATTGCCAACGTGGGCGGCGCCCTCCACGTCACCACGCCCGTCGGCTCCAACCTCGTCGTCAGCGGCCGCACCTACAACCAGCTCCCCGACGGCTCGACCTACGGCCAGTTCATCCCCGCCGTCACCGAAGCCGACGCCGTCGGCAAGGGAGGGACGCTGCACGTCCTGCAGGTCGAGGAGTCGGTCCGCTACCGCACGAACTTCGGCATCGCCGAAGTGAGCGGCAAGGCCGCCACGGTCGAGGTCAGCGTCGTCGTCCCCGACTCCAAGGTCGCCCCCAAAGCCACCCTCACCCTGGCGCCGTTCGAGTACCGCCAGACCGATATTCTGGCCGCCCTGGGCCTGCAAAACATCTACAACGCCCGCATCGCCGTAAAGGTAGTTGACGGCGACGGCCGCGTGACCGCGTACGGCTCCGTCATCGACATGAAGACGCAGGATCCGACGTACGTGCAGGCGCAGAGGTAGGTCACGGGTCACGGGTCACAGGTCCGCACCTGTCACCCGTGACCCGTCACCCGTCACCTCGTATAATTAAGTCCCTCAGGTCACAACTCAGGAGACACCCATGGCGCGATCCCTCGCGGCAGCCCTATTCGCTGCCGTCGCATGCCTCATCACCGCGGCCGCCTACGGCCAGGTCGACCTCGCCGTCTCCTCCGTCTCCGCCTCCCCCGCCGCCATCACCCTCAACACCGGCGACGTCCAATACTTCGTCTCCACCTACAACTTCAGCGGCTCCAGCGCCACCAACGCATCGCTCACTGCGTCGCTCCCCGCCGGCTCGACCTTCGTCTCCGCCAACACGACCGGCGGCGGCTCCTGCTCGAACACCGTCAGCACCGTCACCTGCAGCTGGGCGACCTACGCCTCCGGCCTCAGTGCCACGACCACCATCACCGTCACCCCCGGCGCGGCCGGCGCAAACACGCTGAGCGCGACGATTGGCGCGAACGAGAGCGATCCCGTCCCCGCCAACAACAGCGGCAGCGCCTCGGCGACGGTCAACGCCCAGATCGACCTCTCCGTCGTCTCCGTTACCGCGTCGCCCACCAACATCACCCTCGGCACCGGCAACGTGCAGTACTTCGTCTCCCTCTACAACTACTCGAGCTCGAAGGCCACGAATGCCGTCGTGACCGCGAACCTCCCGGCGTCGTCGACGTTCGTCTCCGCGACGGCGACGGGCGGCGGCACCTGCGGCCAATCCGCCGGCGTCGTCACCTGCAACTGGCCCGACTACTTCTCCGGCTCCAGCTTCACCGTGATCATCACCGTGACTCCGGGTGCGGCCGGCTCCAACACACTGAGCGCATCGATCGCCGCCGACCAGGGCGACCCCGTCCCCGCGAACAACAGCGGCAACGCTTCGTGCACGGTGAACGATCAGATCGACCTCTCCGTCGTCTCCGTCACCGCCTCCCCGACCAACATCACCCTCGGCACCGGCAACGTGCAGTACTTCGTCTCCCTCTACAACTACTCGACGTCGAAGGCCACGAATGCGGTGATGACGGCGAGCCTCCCGGCGTCGTCGACGTTCGTTTCCGCCACGGCGACGGGCGGCGGCACCTGCGGCCAATCCGCCGGCGTCGTGACGTGCAGCTGGCCCGACTACTTCTCCGGCTCCAGCTTCACCGTGACCATCACGGTGACTCCGGGCGCCGCCGGCGCGAACACGCTCAGCGCCTCCGTCACCGCCGACCAACCCGATCCCACGCCCGCGAACAACGGCGGCAGCACGTCGGTGACGGTCAACAGCCAGATCGACCTTTCCGTCGTCTCCGTCACCGCCTCGCCAACAGCATTCACCCTCGGCACCGGCAACGTCCAGTACTTCGTCTCCCTCTACAACTACTCGACCTCGAAGGCGACGAACGCGGTGATGACGGCGAACCTCCCGGCGTCGTCGACCTACGTCTCCGCCACGGCGACCGGCGGCGGCACCTGCGGCCAATCCGCCGGCGTCGTGACATGCAGCTGGCCCGATTACTTCTCCGGCTCGAGCTTCAACGTGACGATCACCGTGACGCCGGGCGCGGCAGGCTCCAACACGCTGAGCGCGAGCATCGCCGCCGAACAGACCGACCCCATCCCCGCCAACAACAGCGGCAGCGCCATCGTCACGGTGAACGACCAGATCGACCTCGCCGTCGTCTCCGTCAGCGCCTCGCCGACGAACATCACGTTGGGTACCGGCAACGTGCAGTACTTCGTGAGTCTCTACAACTACTCGACGTCGAAAGCGACGAACGCCGTCATGACGGCGAACCTCCCGGCGTCGTCGACCTACGTCTCCGCCACAGCGACCGGCGGCGGCACCTGCGGCCAATCCGCCGGCGTCGTGACGTGCAACTGGCCCGACTACTTCTCCGGCTCCAGCTTCAGCGTGATCATCACCGTGACGCCCGGCGCCGCCGGCGCGAACACGCTCAGCGCCTCCATCGCCGCCGACCAGGCCGATCCCGTCCCCGCCAACAACAGCGGCAGCACCGCCGTCACGGTGAACGATCAGATCGACCTCTCCGTCATCTCCGTCACCGCCTCGCCCACGACCATCACCCTGGGCGGTGGCAACGTGCAGTTCTTCGTCAACCTCTACAACTACTCGAGCTCGAAGGCCACGAACGCGGCGATGACGGCGAGCCTCCCGGCATCCTCGGCATTCGTCTCGGCGACGGCGACCGGCGGCGGCACGTGCAGCCAATCCGCCGGCGTCGTCACCTGCAACTGGACCGACTACTTCTCCGGCAACAGCAACACTGCCACCATCACCATCACCCCCGGCGCCGCCGGCGCGAACACGCTCAGCGCAAGCATCGCCGCCGATCAAGCCGACCCCACGCCCGCGAACAACAGCGGCAGCACCGCCGTCACCGTCAACCCCAGCTCCGCCCCCGTCATCACCAGCTTCGCCCCAGCGTCCGGCCCCACCGGTACCGGCGTCACGCTCACCGGCTCCAACTTCACCGGCGCGACGGCAGTGAAGTTCTTCAACAACGTCACGGCGTCCTTTACGGTCGTCAACGACACCACCATCACCACCACCGTCCCCGCCGGCGCCACCACCGGCGCGATCTCCGCGACGAACGCCATCGGCACCGGCTCCAGCGCGACGAACTTCACCGTCGTCCCCGCGCCGTCGATCGCCTCGTTCTCACCCACGAACGCGGGCATCGGCGTCTCCGTCGTCATCACCGGCAACGCCTTCACCGGCGCGACCGCCGTGACGTTCAACGGCACCAGCGCCAGCTACACGGTCGACAGTGCCACCCAGATCACCGCCGTCGTCCCCAGCGGCGCCACCTCCGGCCCGATCGCCATCACGACCTCCGCGGGCACCGGCACGAGCGCCTCCAACTTCACCGTCAACGCGCCGACGACGATCACCGCCGTCGCCTCCGGACTGTGGAGCAGCGGCACGACCTGGAGCGGCGGCGTCCCCCCCGGCACGTTAGACACCGCCGTCATCAACGCCGCCGTCGTCGTGGCCGTCTCCTCCAATGCCACCGTCGCCAACCTCACGCTCAGCAACGGCACGCTCAAGGGCCTCGCGAATCTGACCGTCACCGGCACGATGAACTGGAGCGGCGACTCCACGCTCCAGGAGAGCGGCAGCATCACCATTCCGGTCGGCGCCACGCTCAACATCAGCGGCAGCGGCACCCGCTTCCTCGACGTCCGCACGATCCACAACGCCGGCACCATCAACTGGAGCGGCGCCAACATCAGCGAGTACAACAACGCCCTCATCGACAACCAGAGCGGCGCCCTCTTCCTCGCCTCCGGCGACAACTTCATCTACAACCACTGCGGCTGCAGCGCCCCGCAGACCATCAGCAACAACGGCACGTTCCGCAAGCAGGGCACCGGCGGCACGACCCAGATCTTCCAGTCCTTCAGCAGCCTCGCGGCCGGCAGCGTCGACATCCAGTCCGGCACCGTGGTCTTCAACAGCGGCACGATCGCGGGCGCGATCAACGTCGCCTCCGGCGCGACGCTTTCGGTTCCCAGCGGTGCCTCCACCGCCATCAACAGTACGGTTTTCCTCGGCAACGGCACGCTCTCCGTCAGCGGCGGGACACTGAGCGTCGGCGGCAATCTGAGCATCCAGGCCATGACCTTCAGCGGCGGCTTCGTGACCGGCGCGGGCGACCTCTCCACCACCGCGAGCGGCGCGATCACTTGGTCCGCCGACTCGACGTTCACCGGCTCCGGCAGCGTCACGATTCCCGCCGGCGGCCAGCTCAACATCACCGGAAGCGGCACGCGCTTCATCGACGGCCGTACCCTCCACAACGCCGGCACGATCAACTGGGGCGGCGCCGACATCTCCGCCTACAACGCCTCGCTCGTCGACAACCAAACCGGCGGCCTCATCGCCATCTCCGCCGACAAGACCTGGTACAACCACTGCGGCTGCACCGCCGCCCAGACGACCGTCAACAACGGCACGATCCGCAAGACCGGCGGCAGCGGCACCAGCACGATCCAGAACGCCCTGACCAGCAGCGCCTCCGGCGCCGTCGACATCCAGAGCGGCACGCTCACCTTCCGCAACGCCAGCGTCTCCTCTCCCATCAGCGAGTCCGGCACCGGCACCCTCGCCCTCGACGGCTCCACCAGCCTCACGCTCAACGGCATCACCCAGACCGGCGCGAACGGCATCGTCCAAAACGGCGGCACATTGACCGTGACCGGCAACGTCGTCGTCGCTAACTACACGATCAGCAACGGCTTCCTCACCGGCAGCGGCGACCTCAAGCCCTCCGCCGGCGGCGCCGTCAACTGGACCGGCAACTCCAACTTCATCGGCAGCGCAGGCACCGGCAGCGTCACCATTCCCGCCGGCACCACGCTCAACATCACCGGCACCGGCACCCGCTTCCTCGACGGCCGCACCCTCCACGTCGCCGGCACGTTCAACTGGGGCACCGCCGACCTGTCCGCCTACGACAACTCCCTCGTCGACATCCAGACCGGCGGCATCCTCGCCATCCAGGGCGATCAGCTCTGGTACAACCACTGCGGCTGCACCGCCGCCCAGACCACCACGAACAACGGCACGATCCGCAAGCTGGGGACGAGCGGCACGACCACGATCAACAACGCGCTGACCAGCGCCGCCGCCGCGTCGATCGACATCCAGAGCGGCACTCTCATCCTCCGCAACGCGACGGTGTCGAGCCCAATCACCGAGACCGGCACGGGCGTCCTCTCCGTCGACGCCTCCACGAGCCTCACGCTCAACGCCGTCACCCAAACCGGCGCGAACGGCATCGTCCAAACCGGCGGCACGCTCACCGTCACCGGCACCGTCAACGTCGACAACTACACCATCAGCGCCGGCACGCTCACGGGCAGCGGTGACCTCAAGCCCACCGTCGGCGCCGCCGTGAACTGGACCGGCAACTCCACCTTCACGGGCAGTGGCAGCGTCACCATCCAAGCCGGCGCGGCCCTCAACATCAGCGGCACCGGCACCCGCTTCCTCGACGGCCGGACCATCCACAACGGCGGCACGCTCACCTGGAGCGGCGCCGACATCAGCGCCTACGACGCGTCCCTGATCGACAACCAGAGCGGCGCCCTCTGGCTCATCCAGACCGACAACCAGATCTACAACCACTGCGGCTGCACCGCCGCACAGACGACCGTCAACAACGGCACCATCCGCAAGCAGACGACGAGCGGCACGACCACGATCAACAACTCCCTCTCCAGCGCCGCCGCCGCCGCGATCGACATCCAGAGCGGCACGCTCCTCCTCCGCAACGCCACGGTCGCGTCGCCCGTCACCGAGTCGGGCAGCGCCACGCTGTTGGTCGACGGCTCCACCAACCTCACGCTCAGCGCCACCAGCGTCACCGGCGCCAGCGGCGTCGTCCAAACCGGCGGCACGCTCAACATCAGCGGCACGGTGAATGTCGACAAGTACGCCCTCAGCGCCGGCACCCTCGCCGGCAACGGCACGCTCCAGCTCACGGCCGGCGGGACGCTCAGCTGGAGCGGCGACTCCACGTGGTTGGGCAGCGGCGGCGGCAGCGTCTCGATTCCCACCGGCGCCTTCCTCAACATCAGCGGCACCGGCACGCGCTTTCTCGACGGCCGCGTCCTCCACAACGCCGGCACTCTCACCTGGAGCGGCGCGAACATCAGTTCCTACAACGCGGCGCTCATCGACAACACCGGCCTCCTCGACATCGTCGGCGACGGAACCGTCTACAACCACTGTGGCTGCACCGCCGCGCAGACGACGACGAACAGCGGCACGCTGCGCAAAGAGACCGCCACCGGCACGACCTCGTGGACCCTCCCCTTCAGCAACAGCGGCACGATCGACGCCGAGAGCGGAACCCTCGCCTTCGGCGGCGCGCTCGCGCTCACGAACGTCACGCAATTCGGCATCGGATCCGCCGCGACCTACGGCCGCATCATCGCCGGCGGCGCCGTCTCCCTAGGGGGCACGCTCACCGCGGCGCCGACGAACGGCTTCGTCCCGCAGGGCGGCGACGTCTACACCATCATCACCGGCGGCTCCGTCTCCGGCAGCTTTGCGACGAAGAACCTCTCCTTCGGCGCCGGCCGCTCCTTCGGCGACAACACCACCGCCACCACCGTCAAGCTCACCGCCAGCGGCCCGTCGATCACGACCGTCAACCCGAACCACGGCCCCACCGCCGGCGGCACCGCGGTCGCGATCGCCGGCAGCGGCTTCGCCGCCGGCGGGAGCTTCGCCGTCACGTTCGGCGGCACCGCCGCGACGTGCAGCGTGACGAGCGCGACGCAGATCGACTGCACCGCCCCGTCGCACCCCGCCGGCACCGTCGACGTCGTCGTCACCAACGGCGACGGCCAGCCCACCACCAAGACCTCCGCCTACACCTTCGACACCTCGCCCACCTTCGGCTTCGCCCGCCCAGCGAGCGGCGGAATCGCCGGCGGCAGCGCCGTTGTCATCGGCGGCACGAACCTCGACACATTGACCTCCGTCACCTTCGGCGGCGCGGCCGCGACGATCGTCTACAGCAGCGCCACGGAGATCACCGTCACCGCTCCCGCGCACGCCGCCGGCGCCGTCAACATCGTCCTCACCAACGCCATCGGCACCGCCACCGCGGCGAACGCCTTCACCTACGTCGACAACGACGACGCCGCGCGCGACTTCTCCGTCGCCGTCAACCCCTCGCCGCGCTGGAGCTACGGCAGCGAGCCGTTCCGCGGCGGCACCTTCACGCTCTTCACCGGCCCGGGACGCAATGGGCCGGGAATGGATTCGTGGCCGAACAACGGCTCCCTCCCCATCGTCCAGCACAACCCCACCGGCTCCACCATCCAGCAGGCCACCAACTTTACCCCCTCGGGGAAGATGATTCTCCATCCGGGCTCCGCCGGCGAGAACGCCGTCGTCCGCTGGACCGCGCCCGCCAACGCCGCCTACCGCATCGCCGGTAACTTCGTCGGATACGACTCGTCGTACCCGACCACCACCGACGTCGCCGTCCTCCACAACAACAACGCCGGCGCGCCGCTCTTCACCGGCAACATCGCCTCCGACAACGTCCCCCTGACCTTCTCCGTCGACGTCAACGCCAACGCCGGCGACACCGTGGAGTTCACCGTCGGCTTCGGCTCCAACGGCAACTTCAGCGGCGACGCCACCGGCCTCGACGCCCTCGTCACCACCCTCACCGGCCCCGCCGTCACCGTGACGGGCGTCGCCCCGCCGAGCGGCTTGGCTGGGACGAGCGTCACCATCAGCGGCACCAACTTCCACAGCGGCGCGGCCGTCACCTTCGGCGGCGTCGCCGCCACGGGCATCACCGTCGTCGACCCCAACACGATTCAATGCACGACGCCCGCGCACGCGCCCGGCGCCGTCGACGTCGTCGTCACCCATCCCGACTCCGCCGCCGCCACGCTGACGAACGGCTTCACCTACACCTCGCCGACCGTCGATCTCGCCGTGACTCCTGCCGCCACGCCGCCGAGCGTCGCCGTCGGCGGCACCATCACGTTCACCACGACGGTAAAGAACAACGGCACCGGCGGCGCCACCGGCGTGTCGCTGACGCAGAGCGTCCCCGCGAACCTGACGCTCGCCACCGGCCCGACGCCCTCCCAAGGCACTTGCAGCGGTACGACGACGATCACCTGCACCCTCGGCGCGCTCGCCTCAACGGCATCCGCAACCGTGACGTTCACCGCCACCGCCACCGCCGGCGGCACCGCCATCACGACGGCCTCCGCCACCGCCAACGAGTCCGACACCAACGCGACGGACAACACGAACCAGGCCGCCTCCGCCGCCGTGACGTCGACGACCATCATCGTCCGCACGAACGCCGACAGCGGCACCGGCTCGCTCCGCCAAGCCATCCTCGACGCCGACAGCGGCGTCTGCGGCCCGAACTGCATCATCGGCTTCAACGTCCCCGCCGGCCAGGAGACGATCTCGATCTCCACCTCCCTCCCGTCCCTCACCGGCATGGGCATCTTCGTCGACGGCCAATCCCAGCCGACCTACCCCGGCACGCGCATCACCATCGACGGCGCGAACGACACGCAGACCAACCCGGTCCTAGAACTCAACGGACAGAATCACTACGTGCGCGGCATGGCCATCGTGCGCGGCCACGTCGAGGGGGTGCGCGTCACCGGCGGCGGCAGCCACCAGCTCATCGACGTCTGGGTCGGCACCGCCGACGGCAACACCGCCGCCGGCAACTTCGACGGCGTCGTCATCGATTCCGGCGGCAACATCATCAGCAACGACGTGATCTCCGGCAATAACGGCTCCGGCGTCGTCGTCAAAGGCTCCTTCAGCAACGCCGCGATCGTCGGCAACAAGATCGGCACCAACGCCGCCGGCACAGCCGCGCTGCCAAATCACACCGACGGCATCCAGTTCATCCTCGGCGCGCACGGCAGCTCCGCCGGCGGCAACGTGATCTCCGGCAACACCAACTCCGGCGTCTACGTCAACGGCGCGCCCGGCATCGCCAACGTCATCAACGTGAGCGGCAACAAGATCGGCACGAACGCCGCCGGCACCGCCGCAATCCCCAACGGCGCCGGCGTCACCCTCACCAACACGACCGGGAGCATCGTCTCCAACAACCTCCTCTCCGGCAACACCAACGCCGGCCTCGTGGTCGGTTCCGGCGCCACGAACACCACCATCCAAGGGAACCTCATCGGCACCGACCTCTCGAATACCGGCGCCATCCCCAACGGCAAGGGCATCGACATCCAGTCCGGCGCCAGCGGCGCGCACATCGACTCCGCGAACACGATCGCTTACAACGGCGCCCAAGGCATCAAGATCACCGGCGGCCCGACCGCCATCGTCATCGCCAACAACTCGATCCACGACAACGGCGCTCTCGGCATCGACTTGGGCGGCGACGGTCCGACCGCGAACGACCTCGGCGATGCCGACACGGGCGACAACAACCTCCAGAACTTCCCCGACTTTGTCGACGCGACGTTAGCTGGATCAACATTGACGGTTCACGTCAATGTTGATTCGTCCGCAGTCGCCAGCACGCAGAGCCTCCGCGTGGAGCTCTTCAAGAACGGCGGCATCACCCCGCTCGGATCGCAGTGCTTCGCCGGCAACAGCATCACCAATGGCGCGATCACGATCACCGGCACGCCGCTCGTGGTCGGCGACAGCATCGTCGCCACCGCCACGAGCTTCACCAACCCCTTCTGCCTCACCGCCAACGACGGCACCTCCGAGTTCTCCGCTCCGATCACCCTCGGTGCCTGCACGCCGCCCTCGGCCACGATCACGCCGAGCGGCCCGACGACGTTCTGCGCCGGCGGCAGCGTCACGCTCACCGCAGCTGCGGGCGCTGCCAGCTACCTCTGGTCGAACGGCGCGACGACGCAGTCGATCAGCGTGAACGCCAGCGGCACGTTCAGCGTCACCGCCACGAGCGCCGGCGGCTGCTCCGCGACGTCGTCGCCCGTCACCGTCACCGTCAATTCCGCTCCGCCCACGCCGACGATCACGCCGGGCGGTCCGACGAACTTCTGCAGCGGCGGCAGCGTCACCTTGACCGCCAGCGCCGCCAGCTCCTGGCACTGGTCGACCGGCGCGACCACGCAGTCGATCGTCGTGACCAGCTCCGGCAGCTACAGCGTCACCGTTACCAACGGCAACGGCTGCAGCGCCACCAGCACGCCCGCCGCCGTCACAGTAAATGCGCCGCCGAATCCGACCATCACCCCGAGTGGCCCGACCACGTTCTGTAGCGGCGGCAGCGTCACCCTCACCGCCAGCGCCGCGACGTCGTGGCTCTGGTCGAACGGCGCCACCACGCAGTCGATCGCGGTGAGCGCCACCGGCAGCTACAGCGTCACCGCGAGCGACGCCGCCGGCTGCACCGCCACGAGCGCCCCGACCGTCGTCACCGTCAACCCGCCGCCCGTCGTCACGATCAGCGGCCCGTCGTCGATCTGCCCGAACGCCGGCTTCACCCTCGACGCCGGCGCCGGCTTCACGTCGTACGCATGGTCGACCGGCGCGACGACGCGGACGATCACCGTCTCCCAGACCGCAGCGACAACCTACAGCGTCACCGTGACGTCGATCTCCGGCTGCAGCGGCAGCGGCTCGAAGACGGTGTCGATGGGGAGCGGCGGCACGACAACGATCGCCGCGCCGGCCGCTGTCCCGGCGAACTCGATCGGCAACCACGCCTCCGTCACCGCCGGCCCCGCCGGCACGACCTACGCGTGGACGATCAGCAATGGCAGCATCACCGCCGGCCAGGGCACGCCCTCGATCACCTTCGCTGCCGGCTCGAGCGGCACGCTCACCCTCGGCGTCACCGTCGACAACGCCGGCTGCCTCTCCACCGGCAGCGCGAACGTGTCCGTGAGCAGCCTCGCCGATCTATCGATCAGCATCGCCGGCCCCTCGTCCGTCAACGCCGGCGCGCCGCTCGCCTACGTCATCAGTGTCAGCAATCTCGGCCCCACGGCCGCGCAGAACGTCGTCGTCGCCGACACCCTCCCGAACGGCGTCGTCTTCGGCAGCGCCACGGGTAACGGCTGGAACTGCGCCTCGCAAGGCAACCTCGTCGGCTGCACCACGCCGGCGATCTCCGTCGGCAACGCCTCGTCGATCACCATCAACGCCACCGCGCCGTCGAGCGGGCCAGTCACGAACACGGTGACGATCTCCGCGAACACGCCCGATCCCAAGACGTCGAACAACAGCGCTTCCATCACCACGACGGTAAATGACAGCACGAACTGTTCGCACGCCCCCGCCACGCCCATGGCCCCCGCGAACAACTCGACGAGCAACACCTCGGCGATCACGTTCCAATGGACCGCCGCCGCCGGCGCAAGCGGCTACCGCCTCTTCGCCTCTACGAACGGCGCCCCATTCGCGGACCTCGGCACTACGCAAGCCACCGCACTGCCGGTATCGCTGACGAACGGCACGATCGAGTGGTTCGTGCAGACCCTCTTCGACAACTGCCCGTCCATCGACTCGCCGCACTTCCTCTTCACCATCCCAAGACCGCAGAGCTGCCCGACCAATGCGTCGCAGCTGCAGTCGCCGGTCAACGCCACGCTCGACCACTCGCCGGTCCGCTTCGACTGGAGCGCCGCCCCGAACGCCACTCAATACGAGCTCTGGCTCTCCCTCGACCACGCCGCCCCCGCCCTCCTCGGCGTCACGAACGCGACGAGCCTCACCCGCCAAATCGCCGCCGGCGCGGCGGAGTGGTTCGTCGTGGCGCGCTACGACGCCTGCCCCGGCGTCGAGTCGGCGCACGCCTCGTTCATCCTCGCGCCCGACCCGAACTGCTCGACCAAGTCCGCAATGTTGATCGAGCCGGGCGACAACACCGTCGTCGACGGCCGTGTCGCCTTCCACTGGAGCGCCGTTCCGGGCGCGTCGCAGTACCAGCTCTTCGCCGGCGTGAACGGCGCGCCCCCCGCCCTCATCGCCTCGTCCAGCCAACTGAGACTCGAGCGCGACCTCGAGCCCGGCGCATGGCAGTGGTTCATCGTCGCCACGTTCGGCAGCGGCTGCAGCCCCACCCAGTCCGCCCCCGGCTTCTTCACCGTATTGCCCGCCCTCCCGCCCTGCGCCCCGCCCGCCACCCCCGTCGTGCGCGCGAGCGCCAACGCCTCGTCGAATAACGCCTACACCATCCGCTGGAACCGCGTCGGCAACGCCGGCGCGTACGAGATCCAGGAGGGTGATGCGCAGCCCGAGGCGGTGAACGGGACGGAGAAGTCCTACACGCACGCCAACACCGGCAACGCGCCGCTCCTCTTCAACTACCGCGTCCGCGCCGTCGGCTCCTGCGACGCGAGCGTGAAGAGCGCGTTCTCATCGCCGATCGTCGTCGCCGTCCTGCCCACGCAGACCACAAACGGTGCCACGCCGGCCGACGATCCGCAGCCCGTCGCCTACACCCTGAATATCCCCACGCAGGCCGGCCAACCCTTCACCGCCACAGCAAACCAGCCGTGGATCTCGATCGACCCATCGAGCGGCACCACCACCGGCGACACCCTGACGCTGACCGTCACCGCGAACACCAGCGATCTCCCGGCCGGCACCAGCACCGCGTCGATCTCCGTCCTCTTCGGCTCCGCGCGTGCGCACGGCACGTCGTCCGCGACCACCGTCAACGTCAACCTCGTGCAGCCCGTCTCGCCCGGCTCGAAGAACACCCCGCCGCCCGACGCCCTGATCATTCCGGCCGTCGCTCACGCCGGCGGCATCAACTCCAACTTCCAGTCCGACGTCCGCGTCGCCAACACCGGCCCGCAGGCGCAGAAATACCAGCTCACCTTCAGCCCGGATGAAGGAACGCCAAAGTCGACGACGGTGTCGATCGACCCCGGCAAAACTCTGGCGCTCGACGACATCCTGGCGACGTGGTTCGGCAACGGCACCAGCTCGATCGGCACGCTCGAGATCCGCCCCATGAGCACCACCACCGGCACACCAAGCATCACGACCTTCGCCGCTAGCCGTACCTACAACGTGACCGCGAACGGCACCTTCGGCCAATACATCCCCGCCATCCCCTTCTCGCAGTTCATCGCGAAGAACGGATTAATCAGCCTCCAGCAAATCGCCAGCTCCGACGCCTTCCGCACGAACTTGGGGCTACTCGAAGGCTCCGGCGATCCAGCCTCGGTGCTCATCAGCGTCTTCGGCAACGACGGCACCAAGCTCACCGAGTTCACGCAGACCCTGACCGGCGGCCAGCATCTCCAAATGAACGGCATCCTCGCCGTGAAGGGATTCACGAACCTCACCGACGGCCGCATCGAAGTGAAGGTGACGTCGGCCGGCGGCAAAGTCACCGCCTACGCCTCCGTCCTCGACAACGCCACCAACGACCCGCTCCTCGTCGCCCCCGTCAGCATCAGCACGACGGGCGCGCCCAAGTACGTCCTCCCCGGCATCGCGGACCTCAACAACGGCATCGCCAACTGGCGCAGCGACGTAAGAATCTTCAACCCCAGCGCGAGCACGGTGAACGCCACCGCAACGTTCTATCCGCTCAACGGCGGCGACCCAACATCGAAGCAGCTCACCATCAACCCGAACGAAGTGAGGCAACTCGACAGCGCCTTGAGCACCCTCTTCAACATCACCAACGCCGGCGGCGCGCTCCACATCACCACCGACAACAACGCCCCGCTAGTGGCGACAGCACGGACGTACAACCAAACCACCGCCGGCACCTACGGCCAATTCATCCCAGCGGTAACCACGGCCGACGCCGTCGGCAAAGGCGGAAGAGCCCTGCAGATCCTGCAGGTCGAAGAATCCGACCGCTTCCGCAGCAACATCGGCATCACCGAAGTCACGGGGAAGAAGGCGACGGTCGAAGTCAGCGCAGTAACACCCGACTCCAAGTTCGCCGTAACCGGTACGTTCGAGTTCGCCCCGAACGAGTACCGGCAGTACTCCAGCATGCTCAAGTCCCTCGGCCTCGACACGGCGTACAACACAAGAGTCACCGTAAGAGTCATCGACGGCGACGGCAAAGTCACCGCCTACGCCAGCGTCATCGACCAGAAGACCCAAGACCCCAACTACGTGAAAGCGCAGTAGAGGTGACAGGGAACGGGTAACAGGTCACAGGTCATCACCTGTCACCCGTTCCCCGTCACCTGTCACCGGAACCGCAAAAACGTGTCCCCCATCACAGCCCCCCCACCCCCACGACCTACATTTCCCCGATTGCACTAGCCGCCCCATAACTTATTTTGTACAATCATCCCCTTCGCGGTGGGTCCATCTTCGCTGGTCGTGTGGGAGAGACATGACGACTCGTTCTCGGCTCCGGTTCTCGGTGTGTTTTCTTCTCGTGCTTGGGGCGGCCTCGCCGCTCGCCGCCGCCGTCTTCACCAGCAGTCAAAGCGGCAACTGGAGCAGCGCCTCTACCTGGGGCGGCGCCGGCGTCCCCATCGCCGGTGACACCGCCACCATCCAGAGCGGCCACACCGTCACCCTCGACGTCCCCGTCACCGTCGGCACCGTGAACCTCACCGGTACCTTGACCGGCACGCAGAACATCGCCGTCACCACCGCCTTCAACTGGAACGGCGGCACCATGTCGGGCGCCGCCACCACTTCGATTCCCTCCGGGTCCGTCATGACCATGGGCGGCGGCGGGTTCCTCGACGGCCGCACCTTGAGCGTCGCCGGCACCCTGAATTTCAACGGCTCCAACTACTTCTACATGCAGAACAACGCCTCCGTGATCAACACGGGGCTCATCGACTTTTTGGGCGACGGCGGCATCTACCTCAACGGCGCCCTAGGGACGATGTCCGTCACCACCAGCGGCACCATCCGCAAAAGCGGCGGCACCGGCGCGTCCCAGGTGCAGATCCCCCTCGTCGCCACGAGCGGCGCGCAGATTCTCGGTCAGAGCGGCACGTTCTACGTCTACAAAGTCACCAGCACCGGCGCCACCTTCGACGCCGCCAGCGGCGCGGTCATGCTCTTCTACTCGAACGACACGCGCACCTTCGACGCCGCGTCGACGTTGAGCGGCGCCGGCACCATCCAGGTGAGCAACGGCACCAACACCCTCGCCGGCACCATCTCCGCGAACCTCACCGTCGCCGGCGGCACCTTCACGTTGAGCAGCGCCTCGACGCAGTCGATCCCGACGCTCACCCTGCAAGGCGGCACCCTCAACGGCACCGCCCCCATCGCCTTGACCGGCGCCAACAGCACATGGACCGGCGGCACCCTCGGCGGCAGCGGCCAGTTCACCATCCCCAACGGCACCACCGTCACCTCCAGCGGCACCGTCTTCCTCGACGCGCGGCCCGTCACGAACGCCGGCACCCTCAACCTCGTGAGCAACGGCACGATCTACCTGCAGGGCAACGCGGTTCTGACGAACAGCGGCACCATCGACTACCAGAGTGACGGCAACCTCT
The DNA here is from genome assembly GCA_035276475.1 of Thermoanaerobaculia bacterium. Taxonomy (GTDB): domain Bacteria; phylum Acidobacteriota; class Thermoanaerobaculia; order Gp7-AA8; family Gp7-AA8; genus DATDFB01. Next base: position 93,051 of record DATELQ010000037.1, read on the forward strand.
ACGTCAACGGCGCCGTCGGCTCCTGCGCCGTCGTCAACAGCGGCACCATCAAGAAGAGCAGCGGCATCAGCGGCTCCAACCTCGCCGTGCCGCTCACCGCGCAGAGCGGCAGCCAGCTCATGGTGCAGAGCGGCCCGCTCTACCTCTCTGCCGTCACCGCCACCGGCGCCGCCTTCAGCGTCACCACCACCGCCAACCTCTACTTCTATTACAACGACACCCGCACCTTCGACGCCGCCTCCTCCATCAGCGGCACCGGCACCGTCACCTGGTACCAGGGGACCAACACCGTCAACGGCAGCTACAGCGTCAACGGCACCACCATCAACAACGCCACGCAGACGACGCTCAACAACATCAGTAGCGTCGGCAGCGTGACGATGAACGGCGGGACGCTGACGTTGAACAGCGCCAGCGCGTTGTCAGTCCCGACCCTGACGATGAACGGCGGCACGCTGAACGGCACCGCGCCGATCAACGTCACCTCGCCGTCGATGACCTGGAGCGGCGGCACGCTCGCCGGCAGCGGCGCGATCTCGATTCCGAACGGCACGACCGTCACCGTCAACTCCATCATCATCGACGCCCGCGCCGTCTCGAACGCCGGCGCCCTCAATCTCACCACCGGCTACATCTACCTCGGCGGCAACGCCGTCCTCACCAACACCGGCACCGTCGACTTCGCGGGCGACAGCAATCTCTACATCAACGGCGCCGTCGGCACGACCTCCGTCGTCAACAACGGCACGATCAAGAAGAGCGCCGGCACGAACGGCACGAGCTTCACCGTTCCCTTGAGCGCGCAGAGCGGCAGCCAGCTCCTCGTGCAGAGCGGCCCCTTCTTCATGGGCGCGGCCGTCACGAGCACGGGCGCCACATTCACCGTGCAGAGCGGCGCGGCGCTCTTGTTCTACAGCAGCGACACCCGCACCTTCGACGCCGCCTCGACCATCACCGGCGCCGGCGGGGTGGCCTGGCAGGGCGGCACCAACACCGTCAACGCCACGTACAGCGTCACCGGCCTGACGAAGGGCATCGGCGCCTCGACGACGATCAACAACATCACTAGCACCGGCGATCTCTTCGTCAGCGGCGGCACCCTCACCCTCAACCGCGCCTCCACGCTCTCCGTCCCGACGCTGACGATGCAGGGCGGGACGCTGAACGGCACCGCCCCCATCACCGTAACCGGCGCGTCGATGACGTGGACGAGCGGCACCGTCGCCGGCAGCGGCGCGCTCACCATCCCGAACGGCACCACCCTCACGCTCTCCGGCGTCTTCTTCGACGGCAAGGCCGTCACGAACGGCGGCACGATGAATGTGCCGTCGACCGGCTACTTCTACATGCAGAACAACGCCGTCGTGACGAACAACGGCACGATCGACCTGCAGGCCGACGGCAACATCTATCTCAACAGCGTCGCCGGCACGACCGCGATCGTCAACAACGGCACGCTCAAGAAGAGCAGCGGCACGAACGGCTCGACGATCAGCGTGGCCTTGACCGCCAACAGCGGCAGCCAGCTGCAGGTCCTGGCCTCGATCCTCTACCTCGGCGCGGTCACGAGCTCCGGCGCGTCGTTCCAGGTCTCGAGCGGCGCCACGCTCTACCTCTACTACAACGAGGTCCGCACCTTTGACGCCGCCTCCTCGATCGGCGGCGCCGGGACCGTGCAGTGGGCCTCCGGCACGAACACGGTCAGCGGCACCTACAACGTCACCGGCTCCACGCGCGCCAGCGGGGGCACGACGACGCTGAATACGATCGCGGCCTTGGGCGACGTCGTCCCCATCGGCGGCACGCTCACCTTGAACGGCGCCTCCGCGATCTCGATCCCGACGCTGGCCATGCAGGGCGGGACGCTCAACGGCACGCTGCCCCTCAACATCACCGGCGCGTCGATGACCTGGACCGGCGGCGTCGTCGGCGGCTCCGGCGCGCTCAACATCCCCAACGGCACGACCGTCACCGTGACCGGCGGCCCCTACATCGACGCGCGCCCCGTCGCCAACGCCGGCACCATCAACCTCACCGGCAGCTCCTACATCTACATGCAGAACAACGCCGTCGTGACGAACAGCGGCACGCTCGACATGCTCGGCGACGGCTCGATCTATCTCAACGGCACCGCCGGCACCACCACCGTCATCAACAGCGGCACCATCCGCAAGAGCGGCGGCACCAACTACAGCTACTTCACCGTGCCGCTGTCGGCGCAGAGCGGCAGCCAGTTCAACGTGCAGAGCGGCACGCTCTACCACGGCGGCAACTTGAGCGCCACGTCCGCCGCGTTCAACATCGGCAGCGGCGCCGCGCTCAGCTTCTACTACGGCGACACGCGCACCTTCGATGCCGGCACCACCATCACCGGCCCCGGCACGCTCTACATCCAGGGCGGCACCAACACCCACGCCGGCACGCTCACCGCGCCGCTCGTCATGACCGGCGGCACCTTCACGCTCAACAGCGCGGGAGCGCAGTCGATCCAGACGCTCACGATGCAGGGCGGGACGCTGAACGGGAGTGCCAACATCAACCTCACCGGCCCATCGATGACCTGGACCGGCGGCATCGTCGGCGGCTCCGGCACGCTCAACATCCCGAACGGCACCACCATCACCGTCAACGGCTATCCCTACCTCGACGCGCGCGCCGTCACGAACGCCGGCACGATCAACGTCACCAGCACCTACTACGTCTACATGCAAAACAACGCCGTCTTGACGAACAACGGCACGGTCGACCTGCAGGGCGACGGCGCCGTCTACTTGAGCGGCGCAACCGGCACGACCGCCGTCGTCAACAACGGCACGATCAAGAAGAGCGCCGGCACCAACTACAGCTACTTCACCGTGCCGCTCACCGCGCACAGCGGCAGCCAGTTCAACGTCCTCTCCGGCACCCTCTACCACGGCGGCGCCGTCACCGCGACCGGCGCGGCCTTCAACGTGAACGGCGGCGCCATCCTCTCCCTCTACTACAGCGACGCGCGCAGCTTCGACGCCGCCACCACGATCGCCGGCGCCGGGACGCTCATGGTCCAGGGCGGCACCAACACGATGAGCGGCACGCTCACCACGCCGCTCACCATCACTGGCGGCACGCTGACCGTGAACAGCGCCGCCGCGCAGTCGATCCCCACGCTCTCGATGCAAGGCGGGACGTTGAACGGCACCGCCGGCATCAACTTGACCGGCGCCTCGATGACCTGGAGCGGCGGCATCGTCGGCGGCAGCGGCACGCTCTCGATCCCCGCCGGCACGACCATCACCGTCGCCGGCTATCCGATCATCGACGCAAGGCCCGTGACCAACGCCGGCGCCATCAACGTCACCAGCTTCTACTACCTCTACATGCAGAACAACGCCGCCCTCTCCAACAGCGGCACGATCGACTTCCAGGGCGACAGCGCCCTCTACCTCAACAGCGCCGTCGGCACGACCGCGATCAACAACAGCGGCACGATCAAGAAGAGCGCGGGCACGGGCATCAGCTACCTCACCGTCCCCTTGACCGCCCTCTCCGGCAGCCAGCTCCAGGTGCAGAGCGGCACGCTCTACCAGGGCGCCGCGCTCACCAGCACCGGCGCCACCTTCACCGTCGCCGGCGGCACCACGCTCGGCCTCTCCTCCAACGACACCCGCACTTTCGACGCCGCCTCCAGCATCACCGGCTCCGGCACGCTCGCCGTCTTCAGCGGCAACAGCACCTTCGCCGGCACGCTCTCCACGAACCTCACCATCACCGGCGGCACCTTCACCTTGAGCAGCGCCGGCGCGCAGTCGATCCCCACGCTGGCGATGCAGGGCGGCGTGCTGAGTGGCAGCGCCAACGTCAACGTCACCGGCGCCACCACGACGACGTGGTCGGGCGGCAACGTCGGCGGCAGCGGCACGCTGACGATCTCCCCCGCCGCGACGATCAGCGTGGCCGGCTACCCCTTCCTCGACGCAAGGCCCATCACCAACAACGGCACGATCAACGTCACCTCGACCTACTACGTCTACATGCAGAACGGCGCCGTCCTGACGAACAATGGCACGTTCAACTTCACCGGCGACAGCAATCTCTACTTCAACACCGGCGCCGCCTGCTCGGTCGTGAACAACGGCACCTTCGGCAAGAGCGGCGGCACCGGAACGTCCAGCGTCAGCGTCCCCGTCACCAACGCCGCCGGCGGCACGATCAAGTCGACCACCGGCACCCTCTCCTTCACCAACGGCCTGGCGCAGTCGGGCACGCTCCTCTTCCCGATCTCCGGCGCCGCCTCCTTCGGCAAGGTCAACGTCAACGGCGCCTTCGCCCTCGCCGGCACGCTCACCGCCACCACCGTCAGTTACACCCCCTCGAACGGCGCCACGTTCCCGATCCTCACCTTCGGCTCCTCGAGCGGCGCCTTCGCCAACAAGAACCTCGACTACTCCGCCGGCACCTTCACCGAGAGCTACGCCCCGACGTCGCTCACCCTCACCGCCGGCCCGCCCTCCCTCACCGTCACCAACGTCGCCCCGAGCCGCGGCGGCATCGCCGGCGGCACCACCGTTACCGTGAGCGGCACCAACTTCGCGTCCGGCGCCACCGTCACCTTCGGCGGTACCAACGCGGCCAACGTCACGTTCAACAACTCCACGTCGCTGACTGCCGTCACGCCCGCGCACGTCGTCGGCCCCGTCGACGTCACCGTCACCAACCCCTCGACGCAGGCCGCCACGCTGCAGAACGGCTTCACCTTCACCGGCCTCGTCTCGCACTACTCGTTCGACGTCAACGGCACCCCCGGCAAGGACGTCGTCAGCAGCAACGACGCCACGAACGTCGTCGGCGTCACCCAGGGCGGCGGCAAGGTCGGCCAGGCCGGCATCTTCTCGAGCGGCTACATGGACCTCCCCGCGCCCGCCGCATTCAACCTCCGCTCCGGCGACTTCACCATCGAGGCCTTCGTCAATTCCTCGTCGACAGCGAACGGCAACTGGCTGACGAAGGCGACCGCCTCGACGCACCAGTACGGCCTCGGCACGTCCGCAAACACGAAGGGCACCTTCTCCTTCGACAGCGGCGCCGGCGGCAGCGTGACCTCGACGAGCAACATCTTCGACGGCACCTGGCACCACGTCGCCGGCATCAAGCGCGGTGGACAGATCGAGATCTGGGTCGACGGTCAGCTCCAAGCGACCGGCGCCGTCAGCGGCGCGTCCGACTCAGGCAACTTCGCCGTCGGCCGCAACGGCGCCTGCTGCGAGTCCTTCACCGGCTCGATCGACGAAGCGAAGATCTACAACTACGCCCTCTTGCAGTCCGAAGTCCGCACCGACGCGCAGGCCGCCGACGTCACCATCGTCAAGAGCGCCCCGCCGTCCGTGAGCGTCGGCCAGGGCATCGGCTACTCCATCACCGTCACGAACAACGGTCCGGTCTCCGCGACGAACGTCATCGTCACCGACACGGTTCCCCCCGGCACCAACTTCGCGTCCGCCACCGCGTCGCAAGGCACCTGCGGCGGCACCAGCACCGTCACCTGCAACCTCGGCACTCTCGCCAGCGGCGCCAGCGCGACGGTGTCGATCGCCGTGAACGCCAACAGCGCCGGCACCGTCACGAACACCGCCACCGTCGCCGCCGACCAGCACGATCCGAATCCGTCCGACAACAGCTCCAGCGCCTCCACCATCGTCAGCAACCTCACCTGCTCCGCGCCGGCCGTCACCGCCGGCGGCCCGACGACGTTCTGCAACGGCGGCAGCGTCACGCTCACCGCCAGCGCCGCCAACGTCAGCGCCTACCAGTGGTTCGTGAACAACGTCCTGATCAACGGCGCGACGAGCTCCAGCTACAACGCCACGACGGGCGGCAGCTACACCGTCCGCGTCACCTACACGAACAGCTGCGTCGCTACGTCGGCGGCCACGGTCGTCACCGTCAACGCGCCGCCGAGCGCCGTCATCTCCGCACCGAGCTCCTCGTGCGCGAACCAGAACGTCACGGCGTCGGTGCCGTTCACGAGCGGCGCCACCTACAACTGGACCGTCACGAACGCCACCATCAGCAACGGCCAGGGCTCCAACGTCCTCAACTTCACTCCGAACGGCAGCGGCGCCGTCGCTCTGACTGTCGACATCACCGACGCCAACGGCTGCAGCGCCAGCGGCAACGCCACCGTCACCATCGGCACGTTCACCCCGACCATCACCCCGAGCGGTCCGACCACGTTCTGCAGCGGCGGCAGCGTCACCCTCACTGCCAGCGCCGGCACGAGCTACGCGTGGTCGAACGGCCAGACCACGCAGTCGATCGTCGTCAACGGCCCCGGCACCTTCAGCGTCACCGTGACCAACGGCGCCGGCTGCTCCGGCACCTCCGCGCCGACGACCGTCACCGTCACCAGCCCGCCGTCGCCCACGATCGCCGCCAGCGGCCCAACGACGTTCTGCGCGCCGGGCAGCGTCACCCTCACCGCGTCGCCGAACGGCGGCAGCTACCTCTGGTCGAACGGCGCCACCACGCAGTCGATCACGGTCGTCGGCTCCGGCACCTTCAGCGTCACCGTCACGGTGAACGGCTGCAGCGCCACCAGCGCCCCGAAAACCGTCACCGTCAACCCCGCGCCGATCGTCAGCATCAGCGGCCCCTCCACCTTCTGCCCCGGCTCGACCATCGCCCTCGACGCCGGCCCCGGCTTCTCGTCGTATCTCTGGTCCACCGGCGCGACCACGCAGTCGATCACCGACACGCCGAGCGCAGCCACGACCTACAGCGTCACCGTCACCAACGCCTCGAACTGCAGCAGCTCCGCATCGAAGACCGTCACGCCTTCAGGCTCCCCCACGCCGCCCATCACCGCCCCCGCCGCCGTCTGCGCGAACAGCACGGGCAACACGGCAAGCGTCAGCGCCGTCGCCGGCGCGACATACACCTGGACGATCGCCAACGGCAGCATCACCGCCGGCCAGGGGACGAGCTCGATCACCTTCACCGCCGGCCCGAGCGGCAGCGTCTCCCTAGGGATCACCATCAGCAACACCTCGTGCGGCGGCAGCTCATCGACCAGCGTTCCGATCCAGCAGCCGCCGGCCGTGACGATCGCGGGCCCGTCGACGACCTGTCCGAACGTCAACTTCACCCTCGACGCCGGCGCCGGCTACGCGTCGTACCTCTGGTCGACCGGCGCAACGACGCGCACGATCACGACGTCGCAGACCACGACGACGACCTACAGCGTCACCGTCACGACGAACGCCGGCTGCACCGGCGCCGCGTCGCAGACCGTGACGATGGGAACGAGCGGCAACGTGACGATCACCGCGCCCGCCTCCGTCGTCGCCAACTCCAACGGCCACACCGCTTCGGTTCCCGCCGGCCCCGCCGGCACGACCTACGCGTGGTCGATCACGAACGGCACCATCACCGCCGGCCAGGGGACGAATGCCATCACCTTCAGCGCCGGCGCGAGCGGCACGCTGACGCTCAACGTCACCACGAACAACGCCGGCTGCACCTCCACCGCCACGGCCTCCGTCGCCCTCACGAACCTCTCCGACCTCTCCATCAGCATCGCCGCGCCCTCCTCCGTCAACGCCGGCGCCCCGATCACCTGGGTCCTCAGCGTTTCGAACTTTGGCCCGACCAGCGCGCAGAACGTCGTCGTCGCCAACACGTTGCCGAACGGCGTCGTCTTCGGCAGCGCCTCGGGCACCGGCTGGAACTGCGCCGTGCAGGGGAGCCTCGTCGGCTGCACCACGCCCGGCATCTCCGTCGGCAACGCCTCGCCCATCACCATCACCGGCACCGCACCGTCCACCGGCGGCACGCTCACCGACAGCGCCACGATCTCCTCGAACAACCCCGATCCGAAGTCGTCGAACAACAGCGTCTCCGCGACCACGGCGGTCAACGTCCCGACGCCGCAGTGCCCCGGCACCGCCCCGTCGCTCTTGTCGCCGGCGAACAACGCCACCGGCGTCGCCAACCCGGTCACGTTCTCCTGGACCGCGGTGCAGAGCGCCGTTGCCTACGACCTCTTCGTCAACGGCAGCGCCGCCACCTCCACGACCTCCACCTCGGCCACCATCAGCCTCCCCGCCGGCCCGGCCACGTGGTCCGTCGTGGCCCGTTTCTTGAGCTGCGAGCCGCTCTTCTCCGAGACGCGCAGCTTGACCGTCGCCGCCGCGAACAACTGCGGCGCGCACGGCGCCCCGCAGCTCATCGGCAACGCCCCCTTCCAATGGACCGCCGTTCCCGAAGCCGTCAACTACCGCGTCTGGATCTCGATCGACGGCGGCGCGTTCCAGGACGTCGGCACCACCGGCGGCGCGCTCACGCTCAACGTGCCGCTCACCGGCACGAACGTCTCGTGGTTCGTCGAGGCCCTCTTCAACGGCTGCCCGTCGACGAAGTCCGAGACCGCGACGTTCACCCGTCCGCAATCCGACCCCTGCGCGAATCACACCGCCGCGACGCCGGTCGCCCCCGCGAACAATTCGACGAGCACCGCCTCGGCGATCACCTTCCAGTGGAGCGCCGCCCCCGGCGCCAGCGGCTACCGCCTCTTCGCCTCCACCGGCGGCGCCCCCGTCCTCGACCTCGGCACCACCACCGACACGACGCTCGCCGCGACGCTGACGAACGGCACCGTCGAGTGGTTCGTGCAAACCCTCTTCGACGGCTGCCCGTCGCTCGACTCCTCGCATTTCACCTTCACCATCCCGAAGGCGCAGGTCTGCCCGCAGAGCGGCGCCGCCCCGCAGTCGCCGGTGGGCGGCACGCAAGAGCACTCCCCCGTCACCTTCACCTGGAGCGCCGCGCCGAACGCCATTGCCTACGAGCTCTGGCTCTCCCTCGACCACGGCCCCGCCTCGTCGCTCGGCACGCCCGCCGCGACGTCGCTCGCGCGCAACGTCGCGCCGGGCGCCATCGAGTGGTACATCGTCACCCATTTCAACGGCTGCCCGAGCGTCGAGTCGGCGCACGCGTCGTTCACCATGACCGCGCCTCCCGACTGCACCACCGCCACATCGATCCTGACGGCGCCGGGCGATCTGACGACCGTGAGCGCGCCGGTCGGCTTTGCCTGGAGCGCCGTGCCGGGCGCCACGAAGTACCAGCTCTTCGCCGCCCGCAACAACGCCGCCCCCACACTCCTCGGCGAGACCTCCGCGCTCCACCTCGACGGCCAGTCGCTGCAGGCCGGCGCGTGGCAGTGGACCGTCGTCTCCAGCTTTGGCAACAGCAACTGCAGCCCCACGCAGTCGGCGCCCGGCCTCTTCACCGTCGCCCCCGCCCCGCCGCCCTGCGCCCCGCCCGCCACCCCCGTCGTGCGCGCCGGCTCCAACGCCTCGTCGAACGTCGCCTACACCATCCGCTGGAACAGCGTCGGCAACGCCGGGTTCTACGAGATCCAGCAGGACGATGGGCAACCCGAGGCCGTGTACGGGACCGAGAAGTCGTACACCCACGTCAATCAAGGGAACGCCCCGCTCTTCTTCTCCTACCGCGTCCGCGCCGTCGGCTCCTGCGACGCGAGCGTGAAGAGCTTGTACTCGCCGCCGGTCGTCGTCGCCGTGCTGCCGACGCAGACCACGAACGCCGCCGCCCCCGCCGACAACCCGCAGCCCGTCACCTACACGCTGTCGCTGCCGGCGCAAGCCGGCCAGCCCTTCACCGCCACGGCGAACGAGCCGTGGATCACCATCGACCCCTCCAGCGGCACCACCACCGGCGACACGCTCACCCTCACCGTCACCGCGAACACCACCGGCCTCCCCGTCGGCACCAGCACCGCATCCATCTCCGTCGTCTTCGGCTCCACGCGCGCGCACGCCACGTCGACCGGCACGACCGTGAACGTCAACCTCGTCCAGCCCGTGTCCCCCGGCTCGAAGAACACCCCGCCGCCCGACGCCCTCATCATCCCCGCCGTCGCGCACGCCGGCGGCATCAACTCCAACTTCCAGTCCGACGTCCGCGTCGCCAACACCGGCCCCCAGGCGCAGAAATACCAGTTCACCTTCACCCCGGACGAGGGCGCGTCGAAGACCACCACCGTCTCGATCGACCCCGGCAAGACCCTGGCCCTCGACGACATCCTGGCCACCTGGTTCGGCAACGGAACGAGCTCGATCGGCACGCTCGAGATCCGCCCGATGAGCACGTCGACCTCGACGTCCACTCCCAGCATCACCACCTTTGCGGCCAGCCGAACCTACAACGTCACCGCCAACGGCACCTTCGGCCAATACATCCCCGCCATCCCCTTCTCGCAATTCATCGACAAGAACGGATTGATCAGCCTCCAGCAGATCGCCAGCTCCGACGCCTTCCGCACCAACCTCGGCCTCCTCGAAGGCTCCGGCGACCCCGCGTCGGTGCTGATCAGCGTCTTCGGCAACGACGGCACCAAGCTCACCGAGTTCACGCAGACCTTGACCGGCGGCCAGCACCTCCAGATGAACGGCATCCTCGCCGCGAAGGGATTAACGAAACTCGCCGACGGCCGCATCGAAGTGAAGGTCACCTCGGCCGGCGGCAAAGTCACCGCCTACGCCTCGGTCCTCGACAACGCCACCAACGACCCGCTTCTCGTCGCCCCCGTCAGCATAAGCACGACGGGCGCCCCCAAGTACGTCCTCCCCGGCATCGCGGACTTGAACAACGGCATCGCCAACTGGCGCAGCGACGTCCGCATCTTCAACCCGAGCTCCAGCGTCGTCACCGCCACAGCCACGTTCTACCCCCTAAACGGCGGCGACCCGATCGCCAAGCAGCTCACCATCAATGCGAACGAAGTCAAGCAACTCGACAGCGCCCTGAACACCCTCTTCGGCATCACCAACGCAGGCGGCGCGCTCCACATCACCACTGACAACAACGCCCCCCTCGTCGCGACGGCACGGACGTACAACCAAACGAGCACCGGCACCTACGGCCAATTCATCCCAGCCGTGACCACAGCCGACGCCGTCGGCAAAGGCGGAAGAGCCCTGCAGATCCTCCAGGTCGAAGAGTCCGACCGCTTCCGCAGCAACATCGGCATCACCGAAGTCACCGGCAAGAACGCGACCGTCGAAGTCAGCGCCATCACCCCCGACTCCAAGTTCGCCGTCACCGGCACCTTCGACTTCGCCCCGAACGAGTACCGCCAGTACTCGTCGATGCTCAAGTCCTTGGGCCTAGACACTGCCTACAACACCCGCGTCACCGTCCGCGTCATCGATGGCGACGGCAAGGTCAGCGCGTACGCAAGCGTCGTGGACATGAAGACGCAGGATCCGAATTACGTGAAGGCGCAGTAAAGCTGTTAGCCGTGGCGGCCAATTCAATGGTAGGGAATATACCGATCACGACACAGCCAATGCCGACCAGCAGGCAAACGATCCCGATCGACAGCATGTAAGCGCGCGGCCAGTCACGGTACTGGAATTGCCACAGCCGAACGACCACCGGGCGACGCCCCGCGCGTCACCCGGATGCCGGTACTCATGAATGAGGCTCGTGCCAAGCGTGAACGCGCATGCCGCCGCCCAGAAGGCAAGTAGACGATCCATGAATCTTATTGACAGCATCACCATGTACGAACCGCGTCCAATGAATTGAATGACCTCCACAGGCTCGTCGTACTTATAGAGCCCGAACTGGTCCTTGATCGGGAAAAGCGGCCGTACCTCTGCCAAGCGTCCCCGCGAAAACTCCGCGGAATACTCATCCCTGTCGATCACAAATACAACCTGCCCTAGCTGCACGAGCGCGCGGAAGCGCGCGGGCCACGAAGCGGCGAGCCGGTGTCTGTCTGAGCCGCGCCTTGGGCGGCCCCACGTGCGATGCTCATCCGTTCGCGTGGGCGGAGGGTAGCTATCGGCGCTTCGCGTCGTACATTGCTTTCAACGAACCTAAGATCGTGCGCCCCATTCCCGCCATTTCGTCCGTCGAGAAGTTCATCGTTTGCAGCTTCTCCTTCGGCACAACGGCCGTCGTGACGAACTTCTTGTGCTCCCATGTCCGTTGCTCTGTTGAGTCACGCAGATACAAGTCGTCGAAGAAAAAAACGTAAGCGTCATCTTCCTCGACGATCGAGATTGCTACTGCAAGGTGACCACGCTTCCCTCGATCTGACGGTGGTTGCATAGGTGTCTCAGTACTGGAACGGCGTCGGCGACAAAGGCGTGTGCGGGGGCTCGCCCTTCTTGCATTCGATCCAACGCCACATCGCAGACTGATTGCACGCTTTCAACTTCGAGTAATTCTTCTTCGATCCGCCCCACCAGTTGAAGCATCGTGCCTGCTCATCTGCCAGTTGGGCGTCGCACTCGTCGTCATGACCATTATCATGACATGCGTTGCATGCACCCTTGTACAGTTTTGCCTTTGTAGGCTGCCCGTCGTTATACGAGTTCGCCGCGACGATTAACAATGCGATGGCCACGCCGCCAGCGACAATGTATGGATTCTTTGTCTTCACGCACGCGTCGATGATCGGGCCTGGCGCCACGTACAGCCCAAGGGAATCCTCGTACTGGATGGGATTGCCCGCGGCGTACGAGTAGGGTTGTGTCGCCGGGTTCGTTTCGATCCAGAAATGCGTGAAATCCATCGACCCGCCGAATAGCGGATCCGCCTGCGTATACCTCCCCCACCCGCTCTGGTACCAGCGGAAAATGTTGTAATGCTCGCCGGGTCCGAGGGCGCTGTGCGCGGCGATCTCCTGGCCGGGGAGGCGCAGGGGCTGTTCCTCTTCGGAGTCGCCGGCGCGGAGCGCGTAGAGGCGGCCGTAGGGCTCGTATTCCGCTCGCCACACGACCTGAGCCGATGCATCGGTTTGAAGGAGCGGCGTGCCCAGGTGATCGGTGAAGGTGAACCGCGGCGTCAATGACTGTTGGGAGATCTGGGCAACTGCGTGGCCGTTGAACCAGGCGAGTTCCCTCGTATCGGCTGCGTCATGCACGAGCCGCAACTGAAGCTCTGGCGTATAGACGTAGTCGATCGGCGTGCCGTTGGCGTCGGCATGAACCCGCACGCCTCGTCCGTCATATTGGTAGGTGTATTGCCTCGGCGGAGGACCGCAGTTGGGGGGACATTGCACTCCGGACTCGAGGCCGCTCGGGCCGGTAACGCTCCCCAACAAGTTCCGGCACGAGTACGCGCGAGTCGGTCCCGGGCCGACGGTCGTGTCTTCGCTGTAAGGTTGAAAAAAGCCGTTGATCGAATTCCCGGCCGCGTCATACTCGACATCGGCGAGCCGCGGCGTGCTTCCGACGAACGTGAACGCCCCGCTCCAGTTTCCCACTGTCGCAGACAGCAGGTTTCCCATGCGGTCGTAGGCGTAGCTGCCTGTCCCCCACAAGGCGGCGCCCGTGTTGGCCGCGGTCAGACGATTCAGGTCGTCGTAGCCAAAACTCCTGTCGAAAGCGCCGTTGACGACGTCATGAATGGAGGTAATGTTGCCGCCGGCATCAGTCTGATACATGTAGTCGGCGATCGTTACCGCGCCCGCTCCGGTCAGTTTGTTTTCCGCAATCCGGTAACGGTTGTCGTACGACTTCGTCTGTTGCGATCCGTTGCCGAACACGATCTGTGTCTCGGGTCCGAACGGAAGGTACGACGCGGAGGTGACGATCGAGAGAGCCTGGCATGTCGGGCAATCGCGCCGGACCATGCTCGCCGGACGATCCGCCGCATCGTAGGTGGTATAGAGCGTTCCGGTTCGCGTGCGGTTGCCGTCGGCGTCGTAGGCGAAAGGCGTGGCCGAGGGCCAGGGGCCGATCATCCGGTCCTCGCTCCGCAGCAGACCGCGCCGTTCGTATGCATACCCTGTCAAGCCGGACGGGTCGGTCATCGAAGCCAGACGGCCGATCCCGAACTTCGCCGGCGTCGAATCATCATACGTCCAGGTGACTTGCTCCGTAGAACCGCACGACGAGATCGCCGTCAGCACGCGTCCCAGCGCGTCGTACGTGCGCACGGTCGTCGCGCCGTTCGCGTCGGTCGTCGACGTGAGATCCCCCGCCGCGTCGTACGAATATGCAGTCACGCCGGTCACGGGACTGTTCTGCTGCAGCAAGAGACCGAAGTCGTCGTACACATAGTTCGTAACGTTATCGTTCGGATCAGTGACTCCGGCGAGGTTCCCCTGCACGTCGTACGTGTAGCTCGTCACGATCTGCCCACCGGGCGCGGAGGCGAGCGTCTGCGTGACGACGGAGAGGCGGTTCGCCGCATCGTACGAGTACACGGTATTCGGCGTCGTGTGGCGCTCGTCCTTGACGCTGGAGATATTGCCGGCGGGATCGTACGCGTAGACGATCTTCGTCCCGTCCGGATGATCGACCTCGGCAAGCCGGCCGAAGGAATCGTAGTGGAAGGCGTCGAACCGCTTGACCGTCCACGAGCCCGGTTGTCCGCTGAGAACCCGTTCCGCGGACTTCTTGCCGGAAGCGGGATCGTAGTCGTACTCAATACGCTCGTAGGCGCCGGGCGCCACCGCGCGCATCGTGGCGCTCATTCGTCCGCGGTCGTCGTACTCGTACGTCGTTGAGCCGCCGCCCGGCTGCGTCATGGAAGCGAGCGGCCCGGCTGGATTGTAGGTACGCGTAGTGACCAGATCCGTGGCGCAGAGCGCGTCCGCCGCGGTGTCGCACCCGCTGACGCCGCGCAGCGTCGTCGTGGCCGGACGTCCCAACGCGTCGAACGTCGACTCCGTCGCGACGCCGTTCGAGTCCACCATTCGCGTGACGTTGCCGAAGGCGTCATAGCCCTCGAATCGGGTGATGTGACCGGCGGCGTTCCTCATCGCTGCCAAATGGCCGCGCAGCGTGGCCGGGACCGACGCGTCGATCGGGTAGTAGACGAACGAGGTTACGTCGGCCACATCGGTCCGCGCTCCATCGACGGACCTGGTCAGCCCACTCGGTTGCGGAAGCGAGAACCAGGCGCTGCTGAAGCTTCCGCCAGGATCGAATGCCGGAGCGAATGGTCCGCCGTTGCCAAACTGCGGCGGATCGCCATAAAGCGATGTCGACGTCGACCGATCGATGGACACAGGCTGCGTGCCCGGGCGCCAGCCGCTGATGGTGAGGCTCACCACTTCGCCAGTCGTCGGATGATACGAGCGGGATTCCGTGCGGACCTGACCCGGCACGACGCTCGTCGTGGTCGTCACGGTCGGCTTATCGGGCCACTGTGAGTCGCCATATGCGTAGGCGATCGTCAGCGTCGCTGGCGTTCCGATCAGCGCCGCGGAGGCGAGCGCCGCCGGATCGAGGCGGCAACGATCGGCCGCCGTGGCAGGATCGCACATCGCCGGACGCATGGCTGTCGACGTGGAGACGACGTTCCCCGACGCGGCGTCATAGGATGACGACGTGACGTATCCCCTCGCATTCTGTTCGCGGACGATGTGCCCTTTGCCGTCGTAGGCATAGACGGCGTCGTCGGTGCCGCAGTTGCACGACCCACGGATCTCCACCGTACGCATCGTTCCGCCGGCGAAGCGGCTGAAGTAATCGGTGACCCGGCCGCTGGCGTACGACACGCGCGTCACGGTCTCGCCCGGAACCCGCGCGCCGGAAGCGTTGTACTCGATATTTGTAACGTCGTCGGCGGCGCCGCTCGAGCTGAGCGCGTGTCCGGCCGCGTCGTAGGTGTGGCCCTCGATCAACCGTCCGCCGCCGTCGCGGGCCGCCAGAATTCCGGCGCTGCCGTACGTGTAGACGCGCCAGGCCGAACCACTGACGTTCACCGTCGCGAGATTGCCGGAGCCGTCGTATCCGTACGTCCATACGAGACTCGGCTGTCCGTCGACGGAGATCGTATCGATCGTACCGCTCGTACCGAGGGCGATGGTCCAGCTCCACGTTCCCCGGCTGTCCTCCACGCGCGAGGGCTTGCCGTTCACGTACGTGATCCGCACTTCATACTGCCCGGCCAGCGAGCGCAGCGCGATCAGACGGCCATCCGAGGCTCGAAAGACGCGCGCGACTGCGGCGCCGGCCTCGCGGTATGCGAAGGTCGCCGCCGCGCCGTCGTACGTCAACGTCCCGGTCATCCGCGTGCCCGCGGGCCATATCTGGCGATAGACGCCGGCACGCCGGGCAAAGACGACGCGGTCGTTCGGATCGACGCTGAAGCTCACGATCTCGCGGCCATCTTGATCGCCCCAGCTCCGCAGAAGCGTGTCGAAGACAGAGGTCCAGCCGCGGCCGAACACGCCTGTAGTTGTGAGCTGGCTATCGAACGTCCGCGCGAGCGGCGCGATCGGGGTGCCGGGCAGCGGATCGCGGTCCGTCAGCCGCATGTTGCCGTTGGTCACACGGATCGGCGACCCGACGCAGGAAGGACATTGTGTGGAGCACGATGGATCGCATTGTGGAAGTGCGATGGGCGTCGAGCTCTCCGCCGTCTCGTCGCCGCAGGCGACGGCGTGGACGAGCAGGAGGTCGTGATCCGTACCCGGTAGACACGCCGGAAGAGCGACCTGCCACGTGCCGGTCATCGTCGCCGGCCGCGTCTCCGCCAGCACCTGGCCGGTCGAGGCCCAAACGAGCTCCACCAGACGCTGCGTCGACGAATTCGTTCGCGGGAACGAATAATTGACCACGGCGACCGGAGGCGACACGCTCGTGTCGAGCGCGACGCCGACGGCCGGCGTATGGTCGGTGTTGACCGTTGTCGAGTCCTGGGCGATGTAGTCGGGATCGGTCGGGTATCGCGTCGGGGAAACGCCGCCGCACGCCCATGCCGTGGCCACGAGCACGTGAGACCCGGGGGCAGCGCAGGCGAGATTGACGGGGACGGTGAAGGTGCCGGACTGCGCGTCGAACGTATCTTCCCTCAACAGACTGCCGTCGAGCGTCAAGCGAACGCGCCGATGGGCGAAGGAGTTCGTATTGGGAAAATCGTACATGACGGTCGCTGTTCCGGTGCCGTCGAGGGCTGCGCTATCCGCATACGAGACGCTGACGGCCGGCTTCGGGTTCACCGACTTCGTAATCACTGCGGAATGCGCGATGAATGCCGGATCGGTGGGATACGTCGTCGGCGAGACGCGGCCACAGGCGAATGCGATGGCCTGGTATGTGTGCACGCCTTTCTGGCAGGTGAGGCTCAATGGAAACTGCCACGTCCCGCTCTCGTTGTCGAACGTCTCTTCCCACGTCGTTCCACCGTCCGTCGTGAACCGGACTCGCCGATGGGCGAAGTTATCCGTATTCGGAAAGCTGTAATTGATCGTGACGGTGGTGTTTCCCTGAGAATCGGGATCGGGAATGTCGAGAGAGACCGTCGGAGTCGTATTGATGCTGAACGATGTCGACGCCGTCCCGGCGGTGTCGATGGCGCAACTCGAGCCATCGGTTCGGCCGCAACCGCCGCTGGCCGTCAATGTGTACGTTCCGGTCTTGAGGCAGACCGTATTGATCGTGCCTGTGAGCGTGCAGGTGGTATCCGACGGGCAGCTCTTCGACCCGACCTGACTGCCGTTCATTGAGACGCTCACGCTCGTCGCACCGCATTGGCCCGACGACGTTGCTGTGTACGACAACGAGCCGTTCGATGGCGCGCCGGCGTTCAGCGTGACGGAACAGGTGCTGAATGCCGGCGTGGGGAGGAAAAGCGTCGCCGCAGTGACGAGCAACGCCGGAATGACTCCGAGCGACCGGAAATGTCTCATGTGCGCCCCCTTGTGGCGTATTTCTTGACCGGTTCGCCATGCCGCCTGTACGTACGGGTCGCGCAGCGCAGGATTACAGTGAGTTGTTGCGTCTCTCTGTCGTTCCGGCATGGCACCGCGAAATTCGCAGAGCAGGCCGGCGCTGTCTACTCACATTTCATGACTTCGGCGCGTGGGGCGCGCGAGAATCATTTCGATCTCGACGATTTCCTTCACTGTGTCGCATTTCATGACCTCGCGGCGGTACGCGCCGGGTGTCTTGCCGTAGGCGTCGAGAAAGCAGCGATAGAACGTCGCCACCGTTCCAAATGCGCTGGCCAGTGCGACTTCACGGTTCGACATCGGCGTCGCGCGCAGCAGGTACGCCGCATACGCCAATTGCCGGCGGCGGAGATAGTTGCGGACGGAGAGGCCGGTGACGGCGGCCACGAAGCGGCTCAGATACGGTTGCGTCCACAGAATCGTAGAGGCGAACTCCGTCGCGCGGGCCGCCGTGCGGCTCCGGTAGCACGCCAGAAGATAGAGCGCGGCGGCCCGCTCCAGGCGGCGACGGTCGCGGGAGCTGAAGATATTCGCCCTCATGACAGGGGAGCGGCGCGCTGCGCGCGAGCACTCCTGTCATGGAGTGCCGGAATGTTCCGAACTCCTACCCCGCGGAACGATGGCGAAGCGGCGATTTTTCAGTGACGGGTCCGCCGTTGACCCCAACGTGTTATGGCTTTGGTCCGCCGAGTTGATCGAGAACGGTGACGATCAGCCGGACGATCTGGCTGCCCAGCGTCCGCTCTGCGCGCCGCGGATCATCATCCCTCGGCGACGCGAACGCGCCTTGCGCAGCGAGCACGACCAACAGCGAAAGCACAGCCAGGCGATTCGATACACGTCGCATGAGCCCTCCTCGGTTCCGGCGATGTCGCGCCGGCGCAGGCATGTGGAGGGCGCCCTCGTAATGAACGGGGTTCCATGAGAGGTGGAAGTCTTAGAACTTTTCGTCGGGCGGGCGAAAGATGAGCGCCGGCTCGCGCTCCAGACGGGAGATGAATCGCCGGACGTGCTGGATCGCCTGCGGTTGCGCGTCGTCGCCGCTCGCCGCTTCTTTCAGATAGGCGAATGCGGCGAGCGCGCTGGTCAGCATCCCTGCATCCGTGAAACTCTCAATGATCTCGCTGGCGAGAAGGGCGATCTCGGCGCTGCGGCCGAGGGCGTGCAGCGCATCCATCATGTCGAGCGCGACGAGCGCTTCGTCGCTGAGCATCGCCCGCGACCGGAACTTCTCCCGCACATCGCAAAACCGCTTCAACGCCTCGTCCGCTTTGCCGGACGCCAGCACCACGAGTACGAAGCCCCACTCCGGCCGCAGTGCCTCGGCCGCCATATCGAGCTCTCGGAACAACTGCATGCTTCGCTGAAAGTATTGAACGGCTGCAGAGAGATCTCCGAGCTCGTAGGCGCAGCGTCCGACGGTGTTGCTCTCGCGGGCGATCCAGGCAAGATCCTCTTCGGCCTCGCCCCACGCCAGCAACTCTTCGTACACCGCACACGCGCCGCGGATATCCCCTTGACCGAACATCGCGTTCGCCAGCCAATGTCGCACCCGCATGTATCGATCCGTCTCGCCGAGTGACTCATAGATCGCCGCGCTCGCGAGGAGCAGCTCGCTTGCGGCGGCGAACTCGCCTCGGTAGTAGTGGACGATCGCGCGCGCGTGCTGAACGATGGCCTGGCCGGCCGCGGCGCCAGGCGCGTTGCGAAACGCGCGCTCCGCGTGATCGAGCGCGTCGAGAGAGGCGTCGTAGCGGCCGAGCGCCGCCAGCGCATTCGCACGCTCCTTCCATGCATGCGCCCGCAACTCGTACATGGCGCCCGGCGGATACCCAGTCAACGCCTCGGCCACCTCGATCGCTGCGTCGGCGAACGTGAGCGCCTCCAACGGCTCGCGGTCGCAGGCTTCGCTTGCCGCGCGAAGCAGCCGCCGCGCCACGCCTGCGGTCAGGAACTTGCGGCGGGTCGCGAAGTTCGCCAACGCCACACGTGCCGGATTGGTGAGCAATTCCGCGAGAAGCTCCTCCGCCGCAGAATCCTCGGCGGCGAGACGCCCGGCCAAGTCGCGCGTCGCGTCGCGCGGCGGCGACGTGTCGCTTTCGGCCATCTCCCACGCTTCCGCATCGACAAGACCGGCATCGATGGAGCGAATGAACGCGAGGGTGGCGCTGCACTGCGGGCAGCCGGCGACGTGCGTCTCGATCTCTGCGTTCGCGGCAGCCTCGGGATCGAAGGCGTATCGATCGAGCTCGTCTTCCGTCGGATGGCTCATGGCAAAAGGGACCGTACGATCGCTCGCGCGTTCTTGCGGCATCGATGGAGAAGGAAGAGCACGTAATCGGGCGTCGTCTCCCGGCTCGATGCAATGGCCGCCGTGGTCTCCCCTTCGACGTAGTAGCGGTGCAGCAAGTCTCGGCACTTGCTGCCGATGCGCGAGAGCGTCGTCGCGATCAGCAGCTTGCGGCCGAGAACGTCGACGATGGCGTCGTCTCCGGCCGGAAGCACGACATCGACTCGCGCCAGCGCGGCCTCCTCGTTCTTCCGTTCGCGCCAGTAGTGACGCGCCGCGTTACAGATCGCGCCGATCAGGTATGGCCTCGGGCTCTTGACCGTCGCCGGATTCGCGAGGTAGGTCGCGAAGACGTCGTGCACGAGCGCATCCGCGTCTTCATGCGGGACGTGAAACTTGCGGGTGGCGATGTAGCGAAGCAGCGGCGCGTGACGGGTGTAGAGGTCATCCGCCGCAGACACGCTCGCCTGAAACGCCAGCTCACTCGTCGTCGCGGCCGCCTGTTCGCTGCTCACTGCCCCCTCGTATTCCGAATCAACGCCTCCATGTGATTCAGGTACTTCTCCAGCGCCCGCCGTCCCGCCGCCGTCAGCGTGTACTCCGTGCGGGGCATCCGTCCTTCGAACGACTTGCGGCACGTCAGGTACCCGGCGTCCTCGAGCTTGCGGGCATGGACGCTCACGTTGCCGTCCGTCGTCTTCAGCACCGCTTTGAGCTCGTTGAAGCTGAGCGATGGGCTCACGGCGAGCGCGCTGACGATACCGAGGCGCGTCTTCTCGTGGATCAGGCGATCGAAGTCGGGGATCTCCGCGGGCCGCGGCGCGGGCGCGGGAGCGAGTTTGCGTGCCGGTTTAGCCACCATACCTCCTAGCGATGAGGATTCCGAAGACGACGTGCAGGCCGCCGAAGCCGCAGCCCAGGAGCGCGTTCGCCACGGCGAACGGCGCGAACGCGGCGGCGAGGCCCAAGAGCATGAAACAGACGCCCATCACGGGAATCACGCGGATCGAGAACGCGCCGCTGCTGACGAAGGCCGTGCCGTAGAGCAGCAGCCACGCCGCCGGCATCGCTGCGAACGCGCCGGCGCGGGAGAGCGCCACCGTGAGGATCGCTCCCGCGAGCATCGGCGCGAGATAGCCGACGAAAAAGCGTCGCGCCGCCGGCGTCGTGAACGACGTCCCGGCCCGGCGGCCCTTCAGCGCCACCGTGATCGCGCCCAAGACCGCCGCGAGCGCCGCCTCCACGAGCCAGACCGTGAGCCAGGCGCGGCCGCGGAGCGGCTGCGCGACGACGCTTGCGCCGATCGCCGTCAGGCCGATCGAGAAGCCGCCCCACCCCGGGATCGACGTGAACGATCCCGCGCGCTCCATCGTGTCGCGGATGAAGCGGAGACTCTCGGCGGCATGCTCGTGGAGCGCGTCGGCCATGACGCGCATAATAACGTAAAGTGCTTTATTGCTCGTCCGGCGGCGTTTCCGGCGCCATTTCCGCCGGCGGCGTTTCATGCGGCGGCGGTGAGGCCTTCGTCTTCCGCCCTCGGCGTCCCAAAGCCCGGGACATCGCCTCGGCCAGCGGCGCTAGGTCGGCCGTCTCCGGCCGCTTGGCCAGGCGCCGCGTCAGCTCGTACGTGGTGAGCGCAGCGCTTCCGGCCTTGTTCCTCGCCGCCAGCACGCTGTGGCGGACGAAGGAGGTGAGCGCCTCGAGCTCGTCGGCCAAGGGACCGTAGGCGTCGGCGTAGGCGACGAGGTCGCGGAGCGTGTCGGGATCCGGAGTTCCGCCGAGGACCACGACCGCGTTGTTCGTCATGGCCACCGCAGTCAGCTCGATGAGCTCGGGCGGAACGATGGCCGCGGCGACCAGGCGCCGGCCCTCGCCCTTCACGGTCGGAACGACGAAGTTCGGGATTTTCTGGCGCATGGCGCGGACCTCCGCGACCCTCGCCTGCGCGTCTTCTTGATGCGATCTCTCTGTCGGCATACGACCTCCCTTCTTTTATGAGACGCGACGTGCTTGTCGAGAGTCACGGGAGTTTTGACGTCGTCGTCGATGACGTTGACGACTTCGTCGTTGACGGTGCCGTCGCCCGTCCATAACGTTGACGACGACGTCGATGACGTTACGGTCGACCGTCGATATCGTTGACGACGTTGTCGTCGACATTGACGACATCGTCGATGTCGTTGACGACGCCCCTCGGGAACGTTGACGACAACGTCGATAACGTTGACGACATCCTCGTTAATGTTGGTGACGACCGATGAGAACGTCGACGACGATGTCGTTGACATCGACGACGACGTCGCCACGCTCAACGAGAAACTAGCCGTCGACGCCGACCGCGACCCGATCCACCATCCACCACGTCTCCACGCCCCGCGTCACCTGAGCGATCGGCAGGTCCATCCCCGCGCGCACCTGCTCGAGGATCGGGCGCTTCTTCTCCCCCGTCGCCAGAACGATGCGCAGCGTTGCGTCGCGCAGCACCGGCTTCGTCAGCGTCACGCGCCACATATTCAACTTCTCGACGAACACCTCGGTGGCGATGCGGTCCTCGACGTGCAGCGCCGTCGTGCCGGGAAAGAGCGACGCCGTGTGGCCGTCGTCGCCCATGCCGAGGATGACGAGGTCTAGGCGCTCGATCCCTTGTGCGCGCCACTCCTCTTCGAACGCGCGCGCCGTCCGGGCGGGGTCGCCGAGCTCCGTCTGGAAGCGCAGCAGCCGCGCCGGGTGCAGCGCCGCCTCGATCATCGTCGCGTTCGACTGCGGGTCGCCCATCGGCACGTAGCGCTCGTCGACGATGACCCAGGTGACGTCGGGGAACTGCTGCGCGCCGAGGAGCTCGTAGACCGGCTTCGGCGTCGAGCCGCCGGAGAGCGCGATCGTGCGTGCGCCGGCCTCGATCTTCTGCACGATCGTGCGCGCGGCGGCGTGCGCGAGGTCGTCGGCGGAGTCGAAGATGCGCAGATTCATCGCAGGCGCTTGGCCAGCTTCGCCGCCATCGGCAGCGCGCGCACCAGCACGCGGTCGCCGCTGCTCTGCTTGAGCTGGCGGACGATCAGCGCGTCCGTCTGCTTCTCGATCGTGCGCGTCACCGAGTCCGGCATCGACACGATGCCGTCGACGTTCATCATCAGCACGCCGCGCTCGCGGTCGCGGGAGATGCTCGCCGAGGAGCCGTCCTCGAACACGATCTCCACGAATGCGATCTGCCCTACCGCGTCGGACATGCGCCGCTCGAAGCGGTAGTCGATGGCGTCGTCCGCGCCGTCGCCCGCCTGCGTCGTCAGCCACGACGCGTAGAGCAGCGACTCGATGGCGTCGCCGAAGAAATTCTCCTCCTTCGCCCCGGCGACGACGCGCACGCGGCGGATCGCCGTCAGCCGCCCGCGCATGTCCGGCGGGTCAAACACCGACGCCGTCGCCGCGCGCCACTCCTCCAGGCGAATCCAATTCAGGTCCGCGGGGATCGTCGTCGTCTTTGCGGCCACGCGGCCGACGAGCTCGAGGTCTTGCGGCGAGTCGAAGCACGACGAGTCGACGATCAGCCGGTCCGCGGGGTCGAGCAGCGTCTCCACGTACTCCTCGTGCTCGTTCGGCAGGTCGCCCATCCACCACACCGCCACCGGCATGTCGGGCAGGAGCAGCGCGTTGACGAGCGGCGGCACGCGATGGATGCGGTCGCCCCCCGCGACAATCGCGATCTCCTCGGAACACATCTGCTTTCCGCCGCCGACGAGGTGGCAGTTCGCACTGATCCACGAGCTGATCTCCGGCGGCGCCGCGGCGTTGGCGTTGATGACGATCGAGCGCTGCGGCACGGCCGCGCTGGCGCGCGACAACACCTCCGTCGCCTGCGCGTGATGCTCCGAGGTCGACGTGTGCGCGACTACGTTCCAAAGCGCGGCGCGCGTAACCGCGGCATCGCCGTCCTGCTCGTTGCGCCACAGCTCGGCGAGCGAGCGCTCGATCTGGGCGACGTCGACGGGGCGCTCCGACTCCAGCGAGTCGCTCACGGGCGTCGCCATTTGCGCCCATCCTTTTCGATCAATTTGTCCGCCGCCTCCGGCCCCCACGTCCCCGCCGGGTACGGCTCCGGCGCGCGGCCGTCGTTTGCCCACGCGCGGAGCAGCGGGTCGATCCACGCCCACGCGGTCTCGACCTCGTCGCGGCGCGCGAAGAGCGTCGAGTCGCCGAGCATCGTCTCCAACAGCAAGCGCTCGTACGCCTCGGGCGGCTCCGCGCCGAACGACGTCGCGTAGCGGAACTCCATCGTCACCGGCGCCGTGCGCACCGTCGGCCCGGGGACCTTCGAGTCGAACTTCAGCGAGATCCCCTCATCTGGTTGGATGCGGATGGCCAGCACGTTCGACGACATGCGCAGCGTCGACATCTTGTTGAACAGCGGATACGGCGCGGAGCGGAAGTGGATGGAGATGTCGGTCACGCGCTTCGGCAGGCGCTTGCCGGCGCGGACGTAGAACGGCACGTCGGCCCAGCGCCAGTTGTCGATGAAGAGCTTGATCGCCGAGTACGTCTCCACGCGCGACTCCGGGTTGACGCTCGGCTCCTTGCGGTACGCCGGCGCGGGCTCGCCGAGGACCGAGCCCTCGGTGTACTGGCCGCGCACGGCGCAGTCCTCTTCGTGGCCGCGCGGAAACTCGCGCAGCGCGCGCAGCACCTTCACCTTCTCGTCGCGCACGGCGTCGGGCTCGTATGCGACGGGCGGCTCCATGCCGATGAGCGACACGAGCTGCAGCATGTGGTTCTGGATGATGTCGCGCGTGATGCCGGCGGTCTCGAAGTAGCCGCCGCGCTTCTCCACGCCGACCGTCTCGGCGACGGTGAACTGCACGTGGTCGATGTACTGCCGGTTCCAGAACGGCTCGAAGATGCCGTTGGCGAAGCGCAGCACTAACAGGTTCTGCACCGTCTCTTTGCCGAGGTAGTGATCGATGCGGAAGACCTGCCGCTCGCGGAACGTCGTGACGGCGACGCGGTTCAGCTCCTTCGCTGACGCCAGGTCGTGCCCGAACGGCTTCTCGATGATGACGCGCGTGAACGGGCCGCCGCGCTCGGGGTCGTTGACCATCTTCTCCGCGCCGAGGAACTCGGAGATGACGGGGAAGAAATTCGGCGGCACGGCGAGGTAGTAGATGCGGCGCCCGCCCGTGCCGCGCGAGCGGTCGCACTCCTGCAGGCGTTGATTGAGCCGCAGGTAGGCCTCGGGGTCGTTGAAGTCGCCGCGGACGTAGAAGATGCCTTTGGCGAAGTTCTCCCACACCGCCTCGTCGACGGGGCGGACGCGCGCGAACTTGTTGCAGGCGTCGCGCATGGCCATGCGCCAGGCCTCGTCGGTGAAGTCGGGCCGGGCGAAGCCGATGATGGTCTGCCCGGCGGGGAGAAGGCCGTCGTGCGCGAGCGAGTAGAGCGCCGGCATGAGCTTGCGCTGCGTGAGATCGCCCGAGGCGCCGAAGATGACGAGGCAGGAGGCGTCGGGGACGCGCTCCTGTTCGAGGCCCTCGCGAAGGGGATTGGTATCGACGACCGGTGCTTCCACTGTCATCTGCTCGTGCCCTCGTGTGTGGCGATTCTATCGAATGCAGAATGCAGAATGCAGGATGCAGAACGTTCTCAATTCTGCATTCTGCATTCTGAATTCTGCATTCCAGGACGCACTCGTGAGAGTGCTATTCTCGCGGTCATGTGGCAATACACCCCCCGCGTCGCGGTCGTCAAAGGCCTCCGCACCCCCTTCGCCAAGTCCGGTACGCACTACGCGCAGCTCTCCGCGCTCGACCTCGGCAAGATGGTTGTCTCGGAGCTCATGCAGCGCTCCGGCGTCGACCCGGCCTCGGTGCAGGAGGTCATCTTCGGCAACGTCATCCCCTCGGTGAAGGCGCCGAACATCGCCCGCGAGATCGTCCTCGGCACCGGGCTCCCGCGCTCGATCCCCGGCTACACCGTGAGCAAGGCGTGCGCGTCGTCGAACCAGGCCATCACCTCGGGGGCGGATTTGATTTTTCGCGGCTACGCCGACACCGTCATCGCCGGCGGCGCGGAGTCGCTGTCGGACATCCCCATCCTCTTCCAGAAAAAGTTCGCGACGGCGCTCGTCTCCGCCAGCAAACAGAAGACGGTCGGGAAGAAGCTCGGCTCGTTCTCCGGCGTGAAACTGCACGACCTCGCGCCCGACGCGCCGGCCATCGCCGAGTCGACGACCGGCCTGACGATGGGCGAATCGGCGGAGAAGATGGCCAAGGAGAACGGCATCACGCGCGAGGCCCAGGACAAGTTCGCGCTGCAGTCGCACCACCGCGCCGCCCTGGCGACGGAGAACGGACGGTTCAAAGAGGAAGTCATGACCGTCGTCGTCCCGCCGCTGTTTGACAACGTCGTCGACCGGGACAACCTGATCCGCGGCGACTCGACGCTCGAGGCGATGGCCAAGCTGCCGCCGGTGTTCGACCGCAAGTTCGGCACGATCACGGCCGCGAACTCGTCGCCGCTGACGGACGGCGCGGCCGCGGTGCTGCTGATGTCGGAGGAGAAGGCGAAGGAGCGCGGCATCAAGCCGCTCGGCTTCATCAAGAGCTACGCGTTCGCGGCGACCGATCCGTTCGACCAGCTGCTGCAAGGCCCGGTCTTCGCGCTGCCAAAGGCGCTGGAGCGCGCCAAGGTGTCGCTCTCGGACATCGGCGTGATCGAGATGCACGAGGCCTTCGCCGCGCAGGTGCTGTCGAACATCCAGTGGATCGGCGCGCGGGGCATCGGCCAGATCGACCCTGAGAAAATCAACCGCACCGGCGGCTCGATCGCCCTCGGGCACCCCTTCGGCGCAACCGGCGCGCGCATCGTCACCACCGTCTGCAACGAGCTGCAGCTCACCGGCGAGCAGTACGGCCTCGTCACGGTGTGCGCGGCGGGGGGGATTGGCGTGGCGATGGTTCTCGAGCGAGAGTGATCAATCCTGCACTCCCCGCCACGAGCCACAGCGCGATCGGCACGACCGAGGCGCGCTTCCCCTCGCCGAAGATCCGCTCGCCGAGGTTGTGGGCGTCGCGCGGGAGGGCCACCTTGTCGACCGTCTGCGACGCGTACCACGGGAACGCACGCCTCGTCTCCTCGGGGATGCGGCCGCGCAGAAATGCCGGGAACTGATAGCGGACGATCGGATTGGGCAGGGCGTCCGAGGGCATGGCGTCGACGGCGGTGGCGACGAAGTTGATCGCAATGGAGACAAGCGCCGCGGCGAGCCAGAGCGCGCGCACGACGCGCGGCGCGTTCCGCGCTGCGGCGAGCATGGCGATGCCGAGGAGCGGGATGATCGGCGTGAGGTAGCGCGGGCCGAAGGCCCAGCCGCCGTTCCAGCCATTGAAGCCGGCGATGACGATGAGGAAGACCGCGGTGATGCCGGCGATGATGGCGCGCCCGCGTACGAACAACGCCGCGATCCCGAAAATCAGGAACGGCGACGCGAAGAAGAGGCCACGATATGGCGAGACCGTGATGCCGAGGAGCGCGTCGAGGCGCGGCAGGCGCAACACGCCGAAGAGAAGCCCGCGCTCCGTCCACTGCGTGCTCGACTCGACGGCGGTGCGGAAGGGGGACCCGAAGCACGCCCAGTGGTAGAGGCCGAGGAGCACGGCGAACGGGGCGCCGCCGAGGAGAACGCGGCGGTCGCGGCGGACGATCGCCAGCAGCAGCGCCGCCGCGCCGCAGACGTAGAAGCAGAGCGTGGCCATGCCGGCGGCGGCGCCGGCGGCGAAGGGATGATCGTCGAGCCACACCACGGCGAGCAGCAGAAAGAGCGCCGCCGGCACGTGGACGAAGAGCATCGTCGAGTAGGCGAAGACGATCGTCCCGAAGACGATGGCCAGCGCGATCCACACCGCGTCGCGCGGCTGGGCGTTGTAGCGCCGGCGGCCGTACAGATAGAGGATCGGATCGATGAGCGCGCCGCAGAGGCCGCACGTCGCCGCGGTGCAGAACCATTGATTGCGCACAAAGACATAGGGCACCGCGGCGAGGAACGACACGCCGGGCGCGCGGTTCACGTACTTGTGGCCGCCGACGCCGACCGACACGTCGCCCGTGTTCTCGTAACCATCGATGTAGAGCGTGTGCCGCTCGACGAGCGCGCGCGTCAGGTCGAACTGCGCGTCCTGGTTCCAGCCGGCGCCGCCGTAAAAGTACGCGAACGTTACCGCCGCGAGGACGAACAGGCCGAAAGCGATGTGCTTGTCTGGCATCAATGCGGCAGGATTGTAGAATCAACAGCTTATGCGCCGCGCCGTCCTTACGTTCGTGCTGCTTAGCACCGCTGCCGCGGCGCGCGGAGCCGTTTTTCACGTCACCAACCTCGACGACAGCGCCGTCGGCTCGCTGCGCTGGGCCGTCGATCAGGCCAACCACAGCGGCGGCGCCGACCAGATCGTCTTTGACGTCGCGGGCACGATCCACTCCACGTCGCCCATCATGACCACGGAGCAGGTCTTCATCGACGCCGGCGACGCCGTCACGCTCGCCGCCACCGGCGCGTCGCCCGCGGCGCTCATCCTCAATGGCATCCTCGCGCACGTGCGCGGCCTCACCGTCACGAACACCGGCGGCGCCGGCATCATCATGCGCGGCGACACCGACTGGGTCGACGCCTGCCGCGTCGGCCCGAATAGCGGCGACGGTGTCCGCTTCGAGGGGACGAACGGCAGCGTCACGGCCACGACGATCACCGATTCGCAGAACGGCATCACCATCGAGGACAGCTTCGGCTCCGCGATCTACGGCTCGACGATCCGCAACAACCGCGCCGACGGCATTCACTTCGACGCCCAGAGCGACACCGTCTACCTCGGCGGGGTGCGCACGACGTGCACGAACAACTGCGCCGGCTTCGTGAAGCCGCAGAACATCGTCGCCAACAACGGCGGTGTGGGGATCCGCATCGAAGGCTCGTCGGCGCACGTGCTCTGGAACCAGGTCGTCGACAACCACGGCGACGGCATCGTCCACGCCGCCACGGCGCGCGGCTCGGAGTACATCGACAACTGGCTGGCCCGCAACGGCGGCAACGGCCTGACCATCCTCGGCAGCGTCGACAACGTGCTCGCCAACACCGGCACGTGCAACAAGGAGCTCCTCCTCGACTACGGCGGCAACGGCCCCTCCGAGCCCGACTCCGCGGAGCAGCAGGGTGCGCCGAACCCGCCGGTCCTGACCGAGGCCTTTCGCGATCCCGACTCGATGACGGTGAGCGGGACGATCGCGGAGGCGGCGTTCGGGACGTACATCGTGGCTTTCCATCCGCAGCGCCTCGAGGAGTGCCTGCCCGAGGATCAGCCGTTCGACTGGAACCCGTTCACCATCACCGTGCACACAGACGTCACCGGCCACGGCACGTTCACCGCCGTCATGCCGGTGAACAACGAGCCGTTCATGATCGCGACGATCACGGCGGACGGCGGGAAGAAGATGTCGGAGCCGTCGGCGCCGATCGCCGTCATCGTCTCGGCGTTCCGCACCGTCGACGTCTCCGTGTCGACGAGCGTCGTCGTGCAGAGCAGCGGCGGCACGAACGTGCTGACCTTCGTGACGACCGTGACGAACCGCGGCACCCAGGTCGCGCAGAACGTCGTCCTCGACTCGACGATTACTCCGTCGCTCTCCCCCGCCGCGCCGACCGACTCGACGACGATCGGCAACATCGCGCCGGGCGTGTCGACGGTGTTCCGGCAATCGTTCCTCTGGCCCGTCGGCACCGGCCCCGTGCACTACGAGGTGCACGTCACGCACGACGGCGGAAAAGATGGCGATCCGTCGAACGACACGAGCACGGTCAACTACCCGCCGCGGCGGCGAGCGGCGCGGTAACGCCGCCGCCGCGAGCGAGACTCTGCACTGCTACTGCTTGTTTCCCTTCTGCCGGGCCAGTGACACCGTCTGGTAGACGGTCTGGCAGTTCGAGGGGGCGTCGTCCAGCTTGCAGTCGAGGATGTAGATCTCGCGGCAGCCGGTCACGTTCGCGGACAGACCGATCCGCGATTTGTCGAAACGGCAGTTCCGCACCGATCCCGCAGGTTCGCACCAGACGCTGTCGCCGACCTTCCAGTCCTCCGCCGTCGCCGGCAAGGCGGCCAAGAGGAGCGTTGCGCAAATCATGATTCCAAACGTCCTTTGACATCTCATCGAGAATCTCCTTTCGCGAATGGAGTCGGACGTGGACGAGTTGTTTTCCACCGGCTCCGGGATTTTTTGAAACGCCCTGCCCGAGGACGCCGGCGCTACGCTGGTAAACTCGTTTTGATGTCTTCCCAACTCGTCCGCGGCGTCTGTCCGCACGACTGCCCCGACTCCTGCGCCTGGATTGTCACCGTCGAAGACGGCCGCGCCGTGCGCATGGCCGGCGATCCCGACCACCCCTTCACCAACGGCTTCCTCTGCACGAAGGTGGCGCGCTATCTCGAGCGCACCTACCA
This sequence comes from Thermoanaerobaculia bacterium, assembly GCA_035276475.1. GTDB lineage: Bacteria > Acidobacteriota > Thermoanaerobaculia > Gp7-AA8 > Gp7-AA8 > DATDFB01. Next base: position 123,511 of record DATELQ010000037.1, read on the forward strand.
CGCCGACCGGCTGCTCTACCCGCAGATCCGCATCGGTGCGAAGGGCGAGGGGAAGTTCCGCCGGGCGACGTGGGACGAAGCGCTCGCGCTGATCGCCGAAAACCTGCAGCGCGTGATCGACACCGAGGGCCCGCAAGCCATCCTCCCCTACTCCTACGCCGGCACGCAGGGTCTGGTGCAGGGCGAAGGGATCGCCACGCGCTTCTTCAACCGCATCGGCGCGTCGCAGCTCGACCGCACGATCTGCGCGTCGGCCGGCACCGAGGGGTATCAGTCGACCTACGGCCCGCGCCTGGGGACCGATCCGGAGTCGATCGGCGCGGCGAAGCTGATCCTCTTGTGGGGGACGAACACGCTCACCGCGAACCCGCACCTCTGGCCGTTCATCCGCCAGGCGAAAGAGAACGGCGCGACGACGATCTGCATCGATCCGCTGCGGACGCGCACGGCCGACGCGTGCGACGAGCACGTGGCCATCCGTCCCGGCACGGACGCAGCCCTCGCCCTCGGCATGATGCACGTGATCTTCCGCGATGGATTGGAAGACCGCGGCTATCTCGAGGCGATGACCGTCGGCTGGGAGAAGCTGCGCGACCGCGTGCTCGCCGACTACGCGCCGCAGCGCGTCGCCGACATCTGCCGCTTGCCGGTCGAGACGGTCGAGCGCCTCGGCCGCCTCTACGGCACGACACGGCCGTCGTTCATCCGCCTCAACTACGGACTGCAGCGCCACGGCGGCGGCGGCTCGGCGGTGCGGGCGATCTCGATCCTTCCCGCCGTCACCGGCACGTGGGACGACGTTGGCGGCGGCTGCCAGCTCTCGTCATCGGGGACGTTCTCGTTCCTCCGCTCGCTGCACCGCGAAGAGCTGATTCCGCCCGGCACGCGCACGATCAACATGACGCGTCTCGGCGAAGCGCTGACGGAGATTGACGACCCGCCGGTGCGCGCGATCGTGATCTACAACTCGAACCCCGCATCGATCGCGCCGGACCGGCAGAAAGTCCTGGCCGGCCTGCGCCGCGACGACCTCTTCACCGTCGTCCTCGAGCACTTCCAGACCGACACCGCCGACTACGCCGACGTGCTCCTGCCGGCCACGACGCAGCTCGAGCACGACGACATGCAGAAGGCCTACGGCCACGTCTACATGATGTACAACCGAAGGGCGATCGAGCCGCTCGGCGACTCGCTGCCGAACGCGGAGATCTTCCGCCGCCTCGCCGCGGCGATGAAACTCGACTTCCCCGATCTCTACGCGAGCGATGAAGAGCTGATGCGCGAGGCCCTCGCCAGCGGCGACGTCGATTTCGATGAGCTGCGCGAGCGCGGCTGGATGCGGGTGAACGTGCCGTCGCCGCACGTGCCGTACCGCCGTGGCGCGCGCGTCGCGACCCCGAGCGGAAAGATCGAGATCGAGTCGTCACGCCTCGCCGCGACCGGCTTCGATCCGCTGCCGACGTACGTCGCGCCGCACGAGTCGGAGGAGCGCAGCCCCGAGCTGGCGCGGCGCTATCCGCTTTCTCTGATCTGTCCTCCGGCGCACTCGTTCCTCAACTCGACCTTCGTCAACGTCACCTCGCTGCGCCGCGCCGCCGGCAAACCGATCGTCGAGATCCACGCCGACGACGCCGGCCGCCGCGGCATCGCCGCCGGCGCGCGCGTGCGCGTCTGGAACGACCGCGGCGCATTCACCGCCGAGGCGGTGATCAGCGCGAAGGTGCGGCCGGGCGTCGTAGCGGCGCCGTCGATCTGGTGGGGGAAGCTCACGGACGACGGCGCGAATGCCAACGAGACGACCTCGCAGGCCGTCACGGACATGGGCGGCGGGGCGACGTTCTTCGACAACCGCGTGGAGGTGGCGGTGGCATGACGCACTACCTCTTCCCGCTCCTCTTCATCGCCCTCGTCTACGTAGCGATGATCGTCCTGAACGAGCGCTACCGGCTCTTCGCCTGCGACCGTTTTCCATCCGTGGGGGCGAAGGTCGCGGCGTATGCGTGGCTCGGGCTGCTCATGTTCGGGTTGGCCATCCTCATCATCGGATCGGCCATGCACGTGCCGACGGCGAGCGAACTGGCCAAGATCCCGTTCTATTCGCTCTTCCTGCTGCACGCGGTGCTCGTCGTCTTCCTCGTCGGCTGGTGGCTCCTCAGCGGGCGGCCGCCGCTGCGCGAGTTTCTCAACCTGCGGCGCGGCGACAACGGCGAGATGGTCCTCATCGGGCTCGCCGTCGGCGTCGGCGGGTGGATCTTCACCATCATCGCCGCGCTCTTGATCGTGCTGATCCTGAACGGGCTCGGCGTCCTGCCGAAGCCGCAGCAGCCGCCGCCGATGATCGCCTGGATGGCGGCGCTGCCGCTCTGGAAGAAGGGGCTCGTCGTCCTCTCGGCCATGACGGTCGAGGAGGCGTTTTTCCGCGGCTTCCTCCAGAAGCGCATCGGCCTCATCGCCTCGACGATCCTCTTTGCCCTCGCGCACTCGGGATTCGGGCAGCCGCTGCTCCTCGTCGGCGTGGCCGTGATCTCGCTGATCATCGGCTTCACCTTCTACCGGACGAAAAACCTCCTCCCCGGCGTCATCGCCCACGGTGTCTTCGACGGCGTGCAGCTCTTTGTCATCATCCCGATCGTGTTCCGCATGATGGGGCTCGGCGCGTGAGCGCGCGGCGCGCCGACCTTCTCTCCATCGCCCTCCTCATCGCCCTCGCGGCCCTCCTCTTCGCCGACGTGCTTTTCCTCGGCAGCAACTTCGCCGGGCGCGACCTCTTCCTCTACCACTTCCCGATGAAGCGCGTGGTGCACGACCTCATCGCGCGCGGCGAGTTCCCGTGGTGGAATCCGTACATCGCCGGCGGGCAGCCGATGGCGGCGAACCCGGCGTACGAGATCTTTTATCCGCCGCAGCTCCTGATCTTCGTCGGCTCGTACGAGTTCGGCTTCGCGCTGCACATCGTCTTTCACGTGTGGCTGGCGCTCGCCGGGACGTTTCTCTTTTTCCGCGAGCTCCCTCTCAACCGCGCCGCCGCGTTCTTCGGCGCCCTCTCCTTCGGCCTCGGCGGCTTTTTTCTCGGCAGCGCCACGACGCTGCCGACGTTCTTCGTCTGGAGCTGGGCGGGACTGGTGGCGTGGGCGATGCTGCGCTGGCTGCGCGGCGGAAGCTTCGCGCTGGCCGCGGTGATTGCGGCGATGCCGATGCTCGTCGGCGAGCCGGTCGCGCTCGCGCAGCTGTGGGTGCTGATCGTCGTCGGCATGTGGAGGGAGTGGCGGCGGATCGCGCTCCTCGTCGTGACGGCGGCGGGCATCGCGGCGGTGCAGCTTGTCCCGATGATCGACCACGTCGGCGACTCCGCCCGCTCGCGCGGCCTGCCGTACGCGAACGTCGTCGCCTTCAGCATGGCCCCCGACCGGCCGCTGGAGCTCGTCATGCCGCACGCGTTCGGCCGCATCGATCCCGAGCATCCGCAGTGGCGCGGCGGCCTGCCGTATCTCTTGAGCATCTACTGCGGCCTCGGCGTCGTGCTCTTCGCCGTCGCCGGCTTCGTCACGCGCGCGCCGGGGGCGATGCGCACGGCCGCGGTGCTCGTCGTCTCGTACGTGCTGGCGATCGGCGGGCACACGCCGCTGTTCCGCTGGCTCTACGCGATCGGCGTCCGCTCGATCCGCTATCCCGAGAAATTCATGATGGGCGGGCTCGTCGCGCTCGTCGTCTTCGCCACGGTGGCGTTCGACCACGTCGTCAAACCCCGCCTTTGGCGCCTCGTCGTCGTCGCGCTCGTCGTTGTCGATGTCGCCCGCTTCGCCAACGAGCCGATTCCGCGCATGCCGCGCAACTTCTTCACGCCGCCGCCCGCCGTCGCCGCGTTCGATCCCGCGCGCGACGACTACGCCGTCTTCCACCGCGGCGAGTGGACCGGCCGCCCACGCGCCGACTCGCCGCTGTGGCTCGCTCGCGACGCCCTCCACCCCTTCACCCCCGCCGCCTGGGGCCTGCGCGGCGCGCTCGAGGCCGACATCGACGAGACCCAGCTCCTGCCGACGCACGATCTTCTCGACTCGATGAAGCGCCTCGCCAACTCCGGCTACGCGCGCTGGGCCGACCCGTTTGTGCTGATGGCGAACGTTCGCTACGTCATCGACTACGGCGGCGACCCGATCCGCGTCACGCGGATTCCCAACCGAGGCCGCTACTGGTTCGCCGCGGCGGCGCGGATTCTGACCCTTCGCGAGACCAGCAGCAGCGCCACGCTCGACGTCGAGGCAAACGGCCCGGCGTTCCTCGTGATCACCATCACGCGCCACAAGTATTGGCGGGCAACGATCGACGGCCGTGCCGCGCCGCTCGTCCCCGCAAACATCGCCTTTCAGGGATTGATCGTGCCGGCGGGGCGCCACCGCATCGAGCTGCGCTACCGCAATCCGCTCGTTTTCTGGGGCGCGGGCGTGAGCGGCGTCACACTTCTCGGGGCTGTTATTGCTTCCAGAAGACGACGCGTCGCCCTTGGCCCCGGAAAATTAGAAAATTAGAGGTCCGAATTCAGAATGGAGAAAACGGAAGTGCCTTGGCCGACGGACTCCCGTTTCTCAATTCTGAATTCGGACCTCTGATTTTCTAGTTTTCCGTGGCGCGACGCGGCACCGCTCCTACTGCTCCGATACCACCACCCCGTCGCCTTCAAAGCGGATCTTGAATCCGGCCCGGTCGGTGTTCTCGATCATCACATTGTCGAGCGAGCGGTCGTCCATCACCGTGGCGATGAGGTTGCCGGTCCACGCCACCAGCGCATTCGACGAGATCGACAGCGGGTACTCCTTCGTCACGCGCAGCGTCAGCGGCTCGATCGACGTCGAGATGGCCAGCGACCCTTTGCCGAAGATCTTCACCGTGTCGATCTTCCGCTGATACGCGCTGTCGTAAATCGGCTCGACGCGGTACGTCAGCGTGTCTTCGAGCGCCAGGAGGTTGCTCCCCTCGACGTAGATGAACTCCTCATTGAGGTCGAGGAGGAACGTCTTGCGCCCCTTCTCGTAGAGGAAGATCTTCCCCTGCCCGGCGGCCTTCACCATCGTCTGCGCGGTCGTGCCGAGGAGGCCCGACTCGGCGAGGAACTTCAGGTTGCCGGAGTAGCTCGAGACCGTACCGCGCTTGACGTACGCGCTGTTGGCAAAGTTGATCTCCAGGAAGCCGTTCTCGTGCAGCGAGAAGGTCCGCGAGGCTCCTTCGATCTTGCGGTCGAGGTCGATGCGCTTCTCCTCGACGACTTGGGGCTCGTCGACGGCGTCCTGCAGCTTGCGCGCGGCCGTGACGGCGGCGATGTCGACCGGCGGCGCCGGGACGGGGATCGGCGTCGTCTGCGGATTGGTATCCGGCTTCCGCACTTTGCCCGGCTGCGTGATGAGATTCGGATCGATCGGGACGATCTTCTGCGTCGTCGCGCCGCGCTTCGCATCGGACAGCGGCTTCGGCGGCGGCGGCGGAGGCGTCTCGCGGATCGCCGGCGTCGGCCGCGTCTGCGAGCCGGCGATGTTCTGCATCTCCCCCTCGACCTCGCGCACGAGCTTGTCGGCGCCGGCGAAGCGGAGGTGCTCGAGCGCCAAACCGAACTTCTTGCGCTGGCGATACAACAACCCCAGGTAGAGGTGCGACTTCGCGTAGTTCGGACGGAGCTCGACGGCGCGCAGGAGGTACTGCTCGGCCTCGTCGAGCTTCCCCTGTTTGAAGAGAATCAGTCCGAGGTTCGAGTGGAGGATGAAGACGTTGGCGTTCTCACGCACGAGGCGGCGATAGATGACCTCGGCCTCGGGGAACGCATTGGTTTTGAAGTAGACCAAGCCGAGGAGATTCAGGACGTCCGAGTCGTCGGGGCGCAGCCGCTGGGCCTGCTCCAACTCGCGCCGCGCCTCGGCGTAGCGCCCTTCCTGAAAGGCCTCACGGCCGCGGTTGTAATGAAGGAGGAAGACACCCTGATCGAACGGTGGGGCGACGGCGGAACGATAGTCGGGCATGCCGCCCGGGATTGTACCCGTCAATTCGATCCGAGATAACGCATTCCGGGCAACACTGCCGCGGCCACCGGCGCCATGAAGCCGCCCTTGAGCTTCGGCTCTTTGCCGGCGGCGAACGACGTGGCCTGGCCGTACGGCGTGCCGTAATACACGCTCATGGCGCGCTTCACGTACGTCATCGTCTCGTTGTACGGCGGGATGCCTGCGTACTTCAGCACCGCCCCCTGCCCGGCGTTGTACGCGGCCAGGGCGCGCGGAAGGTCGTCGTGAAACATCGTCAGGAGCTCGGCAAGCTCGCGCACGCCGCCGCGGATGTTCTCCTCGGGGTCGAAGATGTCGCGGATGCCGTAACGCTTCGCGGTCTCTGGCATCAGCTGCATCAGGCCGCGCGCACCCTTGTTCGAGACGCAGTGGGGATCGAAATTCGACTCGACCTGAATGACCGCGCGGACCAGCACCGGGTCGATGCCGAACGCGGACGCGTGGCGCTCGATGATGGCGTCATACGGCGAGCTGCGGTTGCGCTGCTTGGCCCACCAGCGCAGGTCGCTCGACTTGCCGCCCGACCAACCGCCGCCGAAATTCGAGATCGTTTTCTTGCCGTTCGGGCCGACGATGACCTGCACCTGCGCGCTCGCGCTCGACGCGCCGATCATCGCGACGACGAGGACAGCAAGCGACGTACGCATTGCTGAGGATGGTAGCACACGGCAAAATCGCGTCATGAGCTTCGCGCCGATTCAGACTGAGGTTGACCGTTACATAAACCAATTCAAGGAAGGTTACTTCCCGCCGCTGTCGATGCTGGCGCGGCTGACGGAGGAGCTCGGCGAGCTCGCGCGCGCATTGAGCCACCACGCCGGCTTCAAGAAGCCGAAGCCGGGCGAGGAGCTGGGCGACGTGGCCGAGGAATTGAGCGACCTGATCTTCGTGGCCGTTTGCATGGCGAATTCATTGAACATCGACCTCGATGCAGCTTTCGCAAGTGCAATGCAGAAATACTACGAGCGTGATAAAGATCGCTGGACGCGCAAGGATTAGGCGCGTATCATGTCTCCATCCTTAAATCGGAATAGTATCCAGGAGGACGGAGATGGACGGCCTACTGCGCCAGCTCATCAAAACCGTTCGCCGGCGCCTGCGCTCCGACGAAGAAGTGACGGTCGAGGCAGTCACAAAAGAGCTCGGCTATACGCGTCAGTACGTCTCCGGACGCTTTCATCGCGTCACCGGACGGCTTCTCAGTCATTTTCTAAAGGAAAAGCGGCTGGAGAAGGCGGCGCGCCTGCTCAAGGACGGCAACATGCGCGTGTCGCAGATCGCGCGCCGCTGCGGCTTTGACTCGGAGAACTACTTCCGCCAGCAGTTCCGCATGCGCTTCGGCATGTCGCCGCGGCAGTTCCGCACGAACGGATTGCGGAACGACCTGCTCCGACGCCCGCCCGTCGCGGTTGCGACGTAGCGTCGTCGCGGCGGTCGTCGTCCTCGGCGTTCTTCTGCGCCTGCGCGGCGTCTTCACCGACTTCTGGCTCGACGAGATCTGGAGCCTGCGCATCGCCCTCGATGCGCCGACGTGGTGGTCGCTCGTCACGCGCATTCACGCCGACACGAATCATCCGCTGGTGTCGATGTACATGCGCGCCATTGGGCCGGTGCAGCATTGGGAGTGGTACCGGCTCCTGTCGCTCGTCTGCGGTGTCGGGACGATCGTGCTGATCCGCAATCGCACGTATCAGCTGCTCGCCGCGCTGTCGTTTCCGCTGATCGTCTATTCGTCCGAGGCGCGTGGGTATGCGCCGGCGGCGTTCTTTTTGTTGGTGGCGTACGTGACGCGGCGGCGGGCGGTGTTTGGCGTTGCCATCGTTCTTGCGATTCTTTCGCACTTGAGCGCGGTGGCGGTTTACCTCGGATTTCTTGTCTCGCGGCGCGATTGGAAACTGCACGTTCTGCCGTGTGCGTTCGGCGCCTGGTACTTCTTCGTCAAAGTGCGGCATCTCGCCGCCGGCGGCGGGCCGCGGTGGACGCCGGAGCCGTTCGCGCTCTTCATCGCCGCCGTCACGCTGATCATCGTCGTGATCGAGATCGTCCGCCGTGCCCGCGCGCGCGACGCCGAGGCGCTCTTCTTCGCCGTGGCCATCATCGTCGGGCCGCTCATCGCGGCAGCGAGCTATCGCTGCCCGTGCGTTCTGCCGCGGCACTTCTTCGTCTGCATGCCGTTCGTCCTCATCCTCTTCGCCTCGTTCTTCGAGCGCGTGCCGAAGTGGGGCATCGCGGCGTTCATCGTCCTGAACGCGATTCAGATCGTGCCGTTCACGCTCTATGGCCGCGGGCAATACGACCGGGCGCTGCACGACATCAGCGGCACGGTCGGCGGCGACAGCGAGATGCGCGACCGGATGCTCATCGACTTCTACAACCCTTCGCTGCGCTACGGCGCGCCGAAGCCGGAATGGCTGCTCATCGAGGAGCCGCTGCGGCCGATTCCCGGCTACGTCTTGTGGCGGACGTACCCGTACGGCGGCATCTCGGGATGGACGTGGTACGTCTACCGCTTGTCGAAGCCCGACTCGATCCAGAGATAGCGCAGCGTGTTGGCGTCGCGCGCGCGGGTGACGACGGCGTCGTGCGCGAAGAGGAGGAGGCGCCGCAATAGCGAATGCGGGACGGCGTTCTTCTCGAGGTACTGGCGGTGCTCGTCGGCGGACGCGAACGACTGCGAGCGCAGCGGCTGCTCCAACCGCACCACCGTCCCCTGCACCTGCATCTCCTTGGCGAAGCGCATGTAGTAGCGGCGGTGGAAGAGCCGCAGCTCGGCCGACTCGCCGAGGCGCAGCGGCTGGCCGGCGTAGAACGGAATCGAGCGGATGCGGAAGCCGCGCGCCTTCCCCGCCTGCGTCGCCGTGGCGACCTCGCGGGCCAGGGCATCGTCGACGACTTCGCGCTCGCGGACGATGAGGATCCAGTCGCCGCTGGCCGCGTCAATGGCGCGATTCAGCTCGGCGCGGTGCTGCGGTAGCTCATCGCGCGGCGCGATGTCGAGGACGAGCTGTTCGACCTTTTGAAAGTGCGGCGTGAGCGCCGTGATGTCGTCGACGTGGACGTGGCCGAGGGTCACGACCGACAGCTGCTGCGCCACTGAGCCTGGCGTCGTCGCGTCGGCGAGCCGGTTCCACGCCGCCGGCATCGCCTCAATCCTCGAGCTTCTCGTGGATGCGCACGATGCGCGAGGCGCGCCCCGTCGCTTCGTCGACGTCGACGAGCGCGCCGGAGAGGCGGACGTCGCGCTTCGCGACCTCGAGCTTCTTCGGCGTGTTCATGAGAAACCGGTGCAACGCCTCGTCGGGACGGAAGCCGATCACCGAGTCGTACGCGCCGGTCATGCCGACGTCCGTCTGGTAGGCAGTGCCGTTCGGGAGGAGCCGCTCATCCGCGGTCGGCACGTGCGTGTGCGTGCCGACGACCATGGAGACGCGCCCGTCGAGGTAGCGCCCCATGGCCTGCTTCTCCGACGACGCCTCGCCGTGGATGTCGACGACGATGACCTTGACGTCGCGGAACTCCGGCAGCTCGCGGTCGGCGCAGTGGAAGGGGTTGTCGCACGGCGGCATGAAGACGTTGCCCATGAGCTGCAGCACGCCGACCTTCACGCCGCCCGCGGTCTGGCGCACGACGCGCCCCTTGCCGGGATTTCCGGCCGGGTAATTCGCCGGCCGGATGACGTAGTCGTAGCGGTCGTAGTTCTCGATGAACTCTTTTTTGTCCCAGATGTGATTGCCGCTGGTATAGGCGTTGATCGGGAGGTCCGACAGCTCCTCCATGATGGCCTCGGTCACACCAAATCCACCGGCGGCGTTCTCGATGTTGACGATGGTGAAGTCGACCTTCTCCCGGTCAACGACGTGCTCGAGCTTCTGGCGCAACGCGCGCCGGCCAGGCTGGCCGACGACGTCGCCGATGTAGAGGATGCGGATCATTTCGCGTAGTCGACCGCGCGCATTTCGCGAATGACCGTCACCTTGATCTGTCCGGGGTACTGCAACTCCGACTCGATCTTCCGCGCCACGTCCTTCGACAGCCAGATGGCCTGCTCGTCGCCGATTTTCTCCGCGTTGACGATGATGCGAAGCTCGCGCCCGGCCTGGATGGCGAACGACTTCGATACGCCGTCCATCTGGTTCGCGATCGACTCCAGGCGCTCCAGGCGGTGCACGTAGTTCTCGAGGATCTCGCGCCGCGCGCCGGGGCGCGCCGCCGACAGCGCGTCGGCCGCGTTCACCAGGATGGCCTCGACGGTCGTCGGGTCGTAGTCGCCATGGTGGCACTCCATGGCGTGAATGATCTCGCGCTTCTCGCCGTACTTGTCGAGCACCTGCCGCCCGAGCTCGAGGTGCGTCCCCTCCATCTCCCGGTCGATAGCCTTGCCGATGTCATGCAGCAGGCCGCCGCGCTTGGCGATGGTGTCGTTGACGCCGAGCTCCACGGCCATGAGCGCCGCGAGCTGCGCGACCTCGAGCGAGTGCACGAGGACGTTCTGTCCGTACGAGGTGCGGTAACGCAACCGCCCGAGGAGCTTGAGGACCTCCGGGTGGAGATCGGTGATGCCGAGCGAGAAGGCCGCGGCCTCCCCTTCCTCGAAGAGCTTCTGATCGAGCTCCTGGCGCACTTTGTCGACGAGCTCCTCGATGCGGGCCGGATGGATGCGGCCGTCCTGCATGAGGCGCTCGAGGGAGATGCGGGCGATCTCGCGCCGGATGGGGTCGAAGCCCGACAAGATCACAGCCTCGGGGGTGTCGTCGACGATGAGGTCGACGCCGGTCGCGAGCTCCAGGGCCCGGATGTTGCGCCCTTCGCGGCCGATGATGCGCCCCTTCATGTCCTCGCTCGGCAGGTCGACGACGGAGACGGTGTTCTCCGCGACGTAGTCGGAGGCCATGCGCTGGATGGCCATACCGAGGATCTTGCGGGCTTTGAGAGTGCCGAGCTCCGTCGCCTCGGTTTCGATGCGCTGCACGATGCGCGCAGCCTCGATCTTGGCGTCGCTCTCAATGCCGCGGATCAGCTCCGCCTTCGCCTGGTCGACGGTGAGGCCGGAGATCTGCTCGAGCTTGTGGCGCTGCTCGTCGATGAGCGCGTCGAGCTCGCCCTCGCGCCGCTCGACCGCTTTCTCGCGGTCGTTGAGCGAGCGGTCGCGCTTCTCCACCTCGGCGATGCGCGACTCCACCTGCTGGGTCTTCTTGTCGAGGTTCTCTTCCTTCTGCTGCAGGCGGCGCTCGGAGTTCTTCATCTCCTCGCGGCGCTGCTGGGCCTGGCGGTCGAAGTCCGACTGCTGCTGCAGCCGCTTTTCCTTCGCCTCGAGGTCCGCTTCTTTAACCCTGGCCTCGGCCTGTTTGCGGGCATCCTCCATGAGGCGGTCGCCGTTGCGGCGGGCCTCGTCGAGCATGGCCTGGGCACGTTTGAAATAGACGACCCGCCACAGCCACGCCAGGATGAGCGCGCCGGCGATGCCGACTACGACTGCAATCGCAATTTGAAGCACCAAAACCGCACCTCCGCGTCGGGAGGCTCGCGCAGTGAGGAGGAGGGAAGTTCGGAGAACCCCGCCTGAGCCGTGTGAGAATTCTTACTTGAACCTGATAAAAAACAGGTGGGCGCTCTACCCGGACCGGTTGGCTACCTTCTGTACCCCGAAGGGCGAAGGCGTGCACGTGGCCCTAAGACGCGAGCACCCGGGTAAGAAATATCGGTTCAAGCGTTTGATTGTTCATCACGCACTCTGCAGGGCACTCCGAATCTCTTTTCCTTATGTCAGCGGCTCAGCCGACGATGTCGGTGAGCCGGTTCGAAAGTTCCTCCGTTTTCTCGGCCCAGTTTCCTTCGGCGCTCTCGCGCTCCTTCCTGTACCGTGAAAACTCGTCGGCTATGTTGAGAGCCGCCAGGATGGCGATCTTCACGGGGTCAACCGTGGAGACCTGTGCTGCTACGTCGCGCATCCTGGAGTCCACAAACCGCGCAAGCTCCGTTAAATAGTCCGGGTCTCCTTCTCCACGAACGTTATAGCTCTGACCGTAGATCTCGACCGAGGTCGAGTCGAGTTTTCCGTCCATCGGAAAAAATTACCTCGAAAACCCGGGGGATTATACACGGTAACATTACGGAGCATGAGCCCACAGGAGGTAGTGCACAGCGATCCGGAGATCATGGGAGGGGAACCAGTGTTCGTGGGGACGCGGGTGCCGGTGCAAACGCTCTTCGATTATCTCGAAGAGGGAGAAACACTTGAGGAGTTCCTGGAGTGTTTTCCAACAGTAACCCGCGATCAGGCGATGGCGGCACTGGAGATTGCTCGTGAGGCGGTGACAGCGGTTGCGCATTCTGATCGATGAATCGCTGCCAGTGAAGTTCGCGACTCTTCTCGCCGGTCACGACGTTTCGACAGTTCGCAATCAAGGATGGCGTGGCCTCCGGAATGGCGTGTTGCTGCGCACCGCTGTCGAACACGGCTTCCAACTCCTGGTGACTGCCGATCAGAGCCTGCGGCATCAGCAGAACGTACGCGCCATCGGCATCGCCGTCGTGGTCATCGCTGGCACTCGCACGACGATGGCACTTCTGCGGCCAATGATTCCAAAGATTCTCTCTGCGGTCGCCATCATCCAGCCGGGTGAAGTCATCGAAATTCGCCCGCGCTAAGTTCCCTCCTTCGTCGACTCTGCGACACGTAGAAATTTCGACCGAATCCACCAACTAAATGACTGCATCACAATGTCTTAGCACGATACTCCCATCTTGCATTACGCTCGATTACCGCCTACCTTACATCTGCTCATGGTTGCACAGGCCCACCAACTCGACTCGCTCTTTCTTCCTCAACGGAAGCTCGAGATTGTTCCGGTCCCGCTCCCTCCCCCGCCGCCCGCCGCGCCAGGCGCGCTCCTCCCCTCGCTCCCGCCCGCCGTCGCCGCAAAGCTGACGAGCGGCGCGGAGCTGGTGCGCTCGCTGGCGCGGCAGCGGCGGGAGGAGGTGATCCCGACGACGTTCGCCGCGGTCGACGAGCTCCTCGGCGGCGGGCTCGCGCGCGGCAAGATGACGGAGATCGCCGGGCGCGGCGCGCGGTGGTCGCTCGTCATCGCCACAATCGCGGCGGCGACGAGCATGGGCGAAGCGGCCGGGCTCGTCGACCTCGGCGATGCTCTCGACCCGCAGCTCGCCGAGGAGGCGGGCGTCGATCTGCGGCGCGTCCTGTGGGTGCGACCCAAGACATTCAAGGAGGCGGTTACGGCGGCGGAGATGCTCGGCGCGACCGGGTTCCAGCTCGTCGTCCTCGACGCGGGGCTCCCGCCGATCCGCGGCCGCCGCGTTCCCGACGCGGCGTGGGTTCGCCTGGCGCGCACGTGTGAGGCGCACGGTTGCACGCTGCTCGTGTCGGCGCCGTATGCGCTCACCGGCACGACCTCGGAGGCGATGCTCTACGCGCACGCACCGCGGGCGCGGTGGCTGGGCGGCGGGAAATCGCCGCGGGTGTTGGCGGGGGTGGAGATGACGGTGCGCTTGGACAAACATCGAAGAATCCGGCCGGGGCAGAGCGTGAAACTGAACTTGCGAGTGGTGCCATGACGCGCATCGCCTGCTTCTACGTCCCCCTCTTCCCGCTCGCCGCACGGCTGCGCAGCGAGCCGGAGCTCCTCACCGAGGCGGCGGCGATCGTGGAGGGAAACGGCAACGCGGCGCATGTGCTGGCAGCGACGCGGCGCGCGCGCAAGCACGGCATCCGCACCGGGCAGACGCTCGCGCAGGCGCGCGCCATCCTGCCGAAGCTCATCGCGCGCGGCCGCGACGCGGAGTGCGAGCGCACCGCGCAGGAGGCGCTGCTCGAAGCGGCGGAGACGTTCTCGCCGCGCATCGAAGACGCCGGCGACGGCCTCGTCTTCGTCGACGTCAGCGGCACGGAGCGGCACTTCGAATCGGAGATGGACCTGGCGAAGGCGGCGATGCGCGCGATCGACTCCGTCGGCCTGCCCGGGCGCGTCGGCATCGCCGGGAGCAAGCTCGCCGCGCGCGTCGCCGCGGAGCTGCCGCAGTCGCCGACCGTCGTCGTGCCCGGCGAAGAAGAGATGTTCCTCGCGCCGCTGCCGCTGGCGCGGCTCACTCCCGAGCTCGACGCGGCGACGACGCTGTCGCGCTGGGGCCTGGCCTCGATCGGCGACCTGGCCCGCCTTCCGGAAGCGGAAGTGGCCACGCGCCTGGGCGAGCTCGGGCGCGAGTTGCACCATGCCGCGCGCGGCATCGACCCGCGGCCGCTCATCCCGCGCGCGCTGCCGCCGGAGTTCCGCGAAGGGATGGAGCTGGAGTGGCCGCTCGTGGCGCTCGAGCCGTTCCTTTTCATCGCATCGGCGGCGCTCGACCGATTGATGAAGCGGATGGAGATCCAAGGCTTCGCCTGCAAGCGGATCGAGATGACGCTCGCGCTGGAGCCCGATGGCTGGCACGCGCGCGCCATCGATCTCCCCGCGCCGACGCGCGATGTGAAGACGATCCTGACGCTGCTGCGGCTCGACCTTGAGAAGACCCCGCCCGGCGCGCCGGTCGTCGGCTACTCGTTCGTCGCCCTCCCCGACCGCCCGCGCCGCGCGCAACTCTCGCTCTTCGGCCCGGCAGCGGTGTCGCCGGAGAAGCTGGCGACGACGATCGCGCGCCTCGTGTCGATGCTCGGCGAGGAGCGCGTCGGCCAGCCGATGACCGTCGACGGCCACCTCCCCGAGCGCCACGCCCTCGGCGACTTCACCCCCCCGCCCCCGCCCGACCTCCGCCGCACGCCCTCGCGGGGCCGCGGTGTGCTGGCCGCGCGCGTGTTCCGCCCACCCATCCCCGTGGAGGTGGTGACGCGGAAGGAGCGCGGCGAGACGATGATCGAGTCGATTCGCGGGGAGGGAGACGTTCAGGGGAATGTGAGGGTGGCGTCGGGGCCGTGGAAGATTGAGGAGGGGTGGTGGAAGGAGGCGCCGATCGCTCGTGAGTATTGGGATGTGGAGCTGGAGAAAGGGAGTATCTATCGTATGTTCCAGGGGACGGGCAACGAATGGTTTGTCGATGCAGTGATGGGATGATCGGCCACGGAAACTTAGAACGCAGAATGCGAATGCAGAATGGAGAAATGTATGGCGTCACCACGAGATATTCATGAGCGGGCGTTTGAGTTTGCTTGCCGCGTCGTGCGGTTGCATCGGACGATCAGCTTGAAGCGCGGTATCTCGCCGCTTGCATCGCAGCTTTTGCGGTCGGGTACCGGCGTCGGATCAAATCTCGAAGAAGCGAAGGCGGCGCAGAGCCGAGCGGATTTCATTGCGAAAGCGCGCATTGCGCTGAAAGAAGCGCGCGAAGCGCACTACTGGCTGCGGCTATTTGGCGCGGCGGAGATCGTTCCAATGAAACGGGTCACGGCGCTCGTTCAGGAAGCGAACGAGATCGTCGCAATCCTGACGACAATCGTCCTGAAAGCATCAACCAAAAAGCCGGCGCTTTCTTAATTCTGCATTCGCATTCTGCGTTCTAAGTTTCCGTGTCCTACGCCGAACTGAGAGCCTCCTCCGCCTTCTCCTTCCTCGACAGTTCCGCACTGCCCGAGGACCTCATCTATCACGCTGCGGAAAACGATCTCCCCGCCATGGCCATCGTCGATCCGAACGGTGTCTATGGCGCGCCGCGTTTTTACAGCGCGGCGAAAAAGGCCGGCATCAAGGCCATCCTCGGCACCGAGGTTCGGCTCGAGCCGCCGAAGCACCTCCACGAAGCGGGGACGATCAAAGATCAACAGCTCACCCTCCTCGTCGAAAGCCGCGCCGGCTACAAAAACCTCTGCAAGCTCCTCACGGCGGGCGCGCTGGACAAGCCGAAGGGGGAAGCGCGCTGCACTTGGGAGCAGGTCGAGGAGTACGCCGCGGGGTTGCACTGCATCACGCGCGCGGATGAGGGCACGATTCAGAAGATCGCCGGCGTCTTCAAGGGGCGGACGCACGTCGAGCTGCAGCGGCATCACCGGCGCGAGGAGGAGCACGAGAACATCGCTCTGCTCGACGTCGCGCGAAGATTGCGATTGCCCATCCTCGCCACCAACGGCGTGAAGTACGCGCGGCCTCAGGACAAAGAGCTCCACGACGTCCTCACCTGCATCAAGCACGGCGTCAACGTCGAGACTGCGGGGCGGCTCCTCGGCGTCAACCGCGAGCGGCACATCAAGGGCGCGGCGGAGATGCGCCGCCTCTTCGCCGACCTCCCGCAGGCTGTCAACCACGCCTGGGAGCTCTCGCAGACCCTCGCCTTCACTCTCGCGGACCTCGGCTATCAATTTCCCGACTACCCGCTGCCGCCGGGCGAGACGCCGATGTCGTACCTGCGCAAGATCACCTGGAACGATGCGCGCGTCCGCTTCCGCCCTTTGACCGCGAAGGCGCAGAAGCAGCTCGAAAAAGAGCTGGCCATGATCGAGAAGCTCGACCTGGCGGGCTACTTCCTCATCGTCTGGGACATCGTCCAGTTCTGCCAGCGCGAGAAGATCCTCGTGCAGGGGCGCGGCTCCGCGGCCAACAGCGCGGTGTGCTACGCCCTCGGCATCACCGCCGTCGATCCGGTGAAGATGGATCTGCTGTTCGAGCGGTTCCTCTCCGAGGAGCGGGGCGAGTGGCCGGACATCGACCTCGACCTCCCCTCGGGCGACGAGCGCGAGCGGGCCATCCAGCACGTCTACAAAACCTACGGCGCGCACGGCGCGGCGATGACCGCGACCGTCAGCACGTACCGCGACCGCTCCGCGGCGCGCGAGGTCGCCAAGGCTCTCGGCTTCTCGCTCGAACAGGCCGACAAGCTGTCGAAGAACGTCAGCACCTGGCACTTCGGCGAGATCCGCGAGAAGCTCGAGTCGATGCCGGCGATGATCGCCGCGGCCGGCTTCGATGCCACGGACCTGCGCGTGCAGCACTTCATGCGGCTGCAGATGCAGATCCAGAATCTGCCGCGGCACATGGGACAGCACACCGGCGGCATGGTGCTGGCGCGCGGGCGGCTCGACGAAGTGGTGCCGCTGGAGCCGGCGGCGATGCCGGGCCGCGTGGTCATCCAGTGGGACAAGGAAGACTGCGCGGACCTCGGCATCATCAAGGTCGACCTCCTCGGCCTGGGCATGCTCGCCGCGATCGAGGAGTGCATCCCGCTGATCCGCGAGAAGCAGAAGATCGACGTCGACCTCGCCCACCTCCCGGAGGACGATCCGCTCGTCTACAAGATGCTCAACGAGGCCGACACGGTCGGCGTGTTTCAGGTGGAGAGCCGCGCGCAGATGGCGTCGCTGCCGCGCAACGCGCCGAAGTGCTTCTACGACATCGTCGTGCAGGTGGCGATCATCCGCCCCGGGCCGATCGTCGGCGGGATGATCAAGCCGTTCTTCGACCGGCGGCAAGGCAAAGCGCCGGTCGAGTATCCGCATCCCTGCCTCGAGCCAATCCTGAAGCGCACCCTCGGCGTGCCGCTCTTCCAGGAACAACTGCTGCGCATCGCCATGACCGCGGCGAACTTCACCGGCGGCGAGGCGGAGGAGCTGCGGCGGGCCATGGGGTTCAAGCGCTCGATGGAGCGGATGCAGGAGATCGAGACGCGGCTGCGCGAGGGGATGACCAAGAACGGCATCGTGGGCGAAGCGCAGGACCAGATCGTGAAGTCGATCAGCGCGTTCGCGCTGTACGGCTTCCCGGAGTCGCACGCGGCGAGCTTCGCGCTCATCGCCTACGCCAGCGCATATCTGAAAGCGCGCCATCCGGCGGCGTTCTTCATCTCGCTCCTCAACGCGTGGCCGATGGGCTTCTATCACCCGTCGACGCTGGTGAAGGACGCGCAGCGCCACGGCGTGAAGGTGCTGCCGGTCGACGTCAATCACTCCGGCTGGAGCTGCCGCTGGGAGAACGGCGCGATCCGCCTCGGCATGCGCTTCGTGAAGGGACTGCGCGCGACGACCGGCGCGGCCATCGAGGCGGCGCAGCCGTTCGCCAGCGTCGACGCCGTGGCCCGGCGCGCGCGCGTCCGCGACGAGCAGATGAACAAGCTCGCCTACGCCGGCGCGATGTCGTCGCTCGGCCTCACCCGCCGCGCCGCGCTGTGGCAGGCATCGCAGGCGGCGAAGGCCGCGGGGGAGTTGTTCGAAGCCGACGAGGCGCCGCCGCCGTCACCGCTCACGGAGATGACGAAGGGGGAAGAGACGATCGCCGACTACGACGCGACGGAGATGACGACGGGGCCGCACCTCCTCGCCCACTTCCGCGAGCGGCTGCGCGCCGACGGCGTGGTGACGGCGAAGGAGATGAAGCGGATGGCCAACGGCCGCCGCGTGGCGACGGCCGGCGCGGTCATCGTGCGGCAGCGGCCCGGCACGGCCAAGGGCTTCGTCTTCCTCACGCTCGAGGACGAGACAGGGATCTCGCAGGCGATCGTACATCCCGATCTCTTTCGCGAGCACCGCGCGCTCATCGTGTCGTCGCCGGGGCTGGTCGTCGAAGGGACCCTGCAAAACACGAACGGTCAGTGCTCGGTGCGCGCCGAAAAGTTCTTTGCACTCGATGGCGTAGCTGATATCCGTTCGCACGACTTCCATTAAAATCGGGCTCATGTATTGTCAGCGATGCGGTAACACGCTCGCGCCTGGTGCGCGATTCTGCAACTCGTGCGGCACGCCGATGACTGTGACGGCGCCCGCGGCGCCGATCTCGATGGCGCGGCCGGGGATCGTGACGGCGCTGGCCGTCCTGCAATTCTTCAGCGGCGCGATGATGCTCCTCGGCGGGATCATCGGCGTCGTCACCGAGGCGGGGAGCAAGCAGGCGGACCGCACGTTCGGTCTCGTGCTCGCGGCGATCTTCCTCATCTTCGGCGCGCTCAGCCTCGCCACCGGCTTCGGTCTGTGGAAGATGCGCGACTGGGGACGGACGCTGCAGATGGTCCTGGCCGGCATCGGCCTCCTGGCCCTTCCGCTCGGCACGATCATCTCCGTGCTGATCCTCGTCTACTTCACGCGGCCGCACGTGAAGATCCTCTTCTCCGGCAAGCGCCGCGATCAGCTGACGCCGGAGGAGACGGCGATCATGGCCGCGTCGGCCGGCAGCGGCGGCGGCGCCTCGGGCGTCGTCATCGCGCTCGTCGCGGTCGTCGTGATCATCGGCTTCATCGGCATCATGGCCGCCATCGCCATTCCGAATCTCCTCACGGCCATGCAGCGCGCGAAGCAGAAGCGCACCATGGCCGACATCCGCTCGTTGGCGGTGTCGGTCGAGGAGTACAAGGCCGCGAACAACAAGCCGCCCGACTCGCCGCCCAAGCTCATGAAGGACGGCTGGGGCAACAACTTCCGCTACGCCAGCGACGGGACGAATTACTGGATCGTCAGCGGCGGCAAGGACGGCAAGTTCGAAGAGGCGGAGGCGTGGCACTACCAGGAAGGCACGACGACAAACTTCGACTGCGACATCGTCCTGTCGAACGGCGCCTTTTACCGTTACCCCGAGGGAGTGCAGCAGCGGCGGTAATCAGGGCGCACGCCGTGCGCCCTTACCGTAGCTTCATCGACGGATCGCCGAAGAGAATCCACGACTTCCGCACGTCGGGATCCGGCACGGCCAGCTTGGCGCGGTTGATGGCCTCGCCGATCGTCAGGTTGCCGCCGCCGAAGAGCTGTCCGAAGAGGGCGCGGTTCATGGTGTCCTGGCCGTCCGGCTCCGTGAGCGTCGACGACGCCCAGACCGCCACCGCGCCGCCGTTCGGCGCTTCGAGCAGGGCCTCGGCGAGGCTGTACGAGAAGGTATCGGCAAAGTAGCCGTTGAGACAGTTCATGGCTACGACGAACGGCAATCTGTTGCCGTTGCCGAGGTTCGCGGCGTCGCCCGAGGTGAGGATGCCGTCGAGGCCCCACAGCTCGACCGCGCCGTGGCCGACGTAGTCGACGAGGAGCTGTCCCTGGTTGAGCGGGCCGAGCACGTTCGTGCTCTGCGAGAAGTCGACGGTCTGCAGCGTCATCGACTTCGGCACGAGCGCGCCCGCCGCGGCGGCGCCGGCCGCGAAGTCGTAGCCGATCGGGCGGTCGAAGACCGAGAGCACCGTGTTGGCCCACGTCCCCGAGGGGGTGCCGCGCGAGGTGATCTTGTTGAAGACCAGCGCCGCGTCTTCGGGCGTGCGCACGGGGATGCGGCCGATGGCGAAGTCGGGCGCGCCGTCGCCGTTGACGTCGGCGAGCCAATCGTCCGAGGCGGTCTTGAGGTAGACGGTGTCGACGAGCTTCGTCGGCACGAAGTCGGCCGCGCCCATGTCCATGTAATTGCGCGGGTCGATGCTGGCGTCGCCGACGAGGAGCACCCAGCGCGGCTTGGTCTTCCACTGCAGCGTGCTTTGCAGGAACGACCGGATGGCCTCGGGACCGCGGATGCCGAAGTTGAACTCGTCGTAGAGGTCCTCGACGTCGATGACCGACGCGGCGATGCCGTCGCGCTGGCGCACCGGCACGAGCGTCGACGCCGCCTGCGTGAACGCAGCGTTGGTGATGATGAGGAGGTCGGCGCTCGCCTTCTTTTCGCTCCACGTCGACGGTTTGTTCGACGCGACTTCCGTCGGCGTGAGGATGCGGCTGGAGTCGAAGACGAGGACGACGCGCGCGTCGTTGCCGGTGGGCGTGAACGACGCGGCGTAGCCGCCGGCGGGGTCCGCGGCGACTGATGTTTCGAGCTCCGTCGGGTTCGCGGCGTCGGTGACGTCGATAGCGCGCACGGCATTCGACTGGAAGCCGCCGACAGTGGCGGCGCGGCCGCCGGGCAGCGTGGCTTCGAAGGCGCCGCTGTCGGCGCGGAGAAGATGCTGATAGGTCAGCTTCGTCGACGCGAGGAGGCTGAAGTCCATGTCGCCGCCCAAGGCCGTGAAGGTGATGCTGTTCGCGCCGGCGATGAGCCACGAGTGCGGCACGGGGAACGTGAACGTCTTCTGCTCCTGGCTCGTGAAGGCCATCGTGCCGAGGTTGTGGCCGTTGACGTCGACGGAGGTTGGGTGCGGGCCGTCGGTGCCGCCCTGGATCGTGATCTCCAGCGTGGCGTTGCCCGCGGACGCCGTATCGGCGTTGCCGAGGTTCAGCGTCTGCGTGACCGGCTCGCTGGAGACGAGCGGGCCGAAGAAGTTGCCGTCGTCGCCGTGGCCGACCAAGGCGGCCATGAAGATGCTGCGCTCCTGCTTCTGCACGGTGAAGGCGACGTCGCCGGTGAGCGGATCGCCGCCCTTGTTCTTCGAGAGCGGCAGGCGGTTCGCGGAGCCGGCGGCGCGCAGCCAGTACGTGCGCGCGCCGGTCGACGTCGTGTCGAGACGCTGGCCGTAGAACTCTACGGAGTCGTCGTTGACGATCAGCGGCTGCTCGATGCCCTGCATGTAGAGCGACAGCTTCTTGAAGTTGTTGCCGGGATCGAAGCCGGCCGCGGTCATGGCGGCGCGCGTGAGGCGGTACCAACCTTCCTGCGTCACGTAGATCTTGAGCCCTTGGTCGGCGGCGTTGTCCTGCTGCTGCTTGATCTGCTTGTCGCTCGGCGTAGGCAACGCAACGGAGCGGACCACGCCGTAACCGGCGGGCGACTCGATGGCGTTGCCGTTCGCGCCGAGGCCGGGGAGCGGCGTGGCGTTTGTGGGCGCGTCCACCGTGCCGGCGGTCGCGGAGACCGGGCCGTGCATCGTCTTGTGGCCGGCGATGTCGACGTCCTCGAGCCAGAACTGCGTGAAGGCGCTCGAGTCGACGTTGTCGCGGAAGCGGTAGGTGTGGCCGGAGCTGCGCTCCTGTTCCTTGTCCTTGTGCTTCGACTGCAGCGCCGTGCCAGCGATCAACGCCTTGTTCATCTTCACGCGCTGGCCGCCGCTCTCGCGGTAGACGTTGAAGCCGAGGTTGTCGGCCTCGAAGTCGGTGCGCCAGGTGAGGAGCACTTTGTTCTTGTCCTGCTTGACGTTGAATTCGCGCAGACGCACGAGCGTGACGGCGAGGACGGTCGTGTTCGCGGTCGAGGAGTTGTTGCTCGCGACCGGATCGGTCTCCGTGCGCGAGGCCGTGGCGGTGTTGGTGACGACGCCGGTGCCGTTGGCCTGCACGACGATGTTGACGTACTGCGTGTTGCCGACCGGCAGCGTGCCGAGCGCGCAGTTGATGGTGGACGTGCCGGCGCACGAGCCGATGCTCGGGTTCGAGGAGATGTAGAGGACGCCGGCGGGGAGCGGCTCGTTGATCGTCACGTTCGTGGCGATGGCCGGGCCGTTGTTCGTGACCGCGAGGCGGTAGGTGATGAGCTGCCCGTCGCCGACCGGATCGGGCGAGTCGGTCTTGACGATGGCGACGTCGGCGTTCGTCCGCGCGGTGACGAGGTTCGACGTCGAGGCGGTGTCGTTCGACGTGATGGTCTGCGCCGTCGTGGTGGTGATGGTCGTGGTGATGTTGAGCGTCGTGCCCGACGCGGTCGTCGTGTTGACCTGAACCTGCGGCGTGAACGTGGCGCTGGCGCCGACGGCGAGCGAGGCGATGGTGCAGTTGATCGTCCCACCCGCGCCGACTGCGGGCGTGGTGCACGACCAGCCGGCCGGCGGCGTCAGCGTGCGGAAGTTCGTCCCCGCCGGAAGCGGGATGGAGACGGCGACGTTGGCCGCGGCGCTGTTGCCGTTGTTCTTGGCCACGACGGTGTAGTTGTAGAACTCGCCCGGCGAAAGCGGATCCGGACTGCTAGCGATCGTGACGGCGACGTCCGCGGTGCCGGCGGCGACGACCGTCGAGGTCACGCTGGCGGTGTTGTTCGGCGTGTACGGATCCTGGGTGCTGCTGGCGACGCTCGGCGTGGCGGTGATGGTCGTGCCGGCGGCCGTGCCGGCGTTGACCTTCACGACGACGCTCGGCCACGCCGGCGACGCGCCCGCCGCGAGCGACGCAGCGCTGCAGGTGATCGTGCCGGTGCCGTTGACCGGCGGGACGATGCAGGTCCAGCCGGCCGGCGGCGCACCCATCGACTGGAAGGTCGTGTTGGGCGGGATGGTGAAGCTGTACGTCGGGTTCACGGCCGTGGAGCTGCCGAGGTTCGAGACGGTCTGCGTGTAGGTGATGTTGCTGCCCGCCGTCGGAAGGCTCGTGCTCTGCGCGATCGTCACGGCCATGTCGGCGTAACCGGTCGCCTCGACGATGGTCGTGGCGGTGGCCTGGTTGTTCGCCGGATTGCTGTCGGGCGTGTTGCTGGAGACGGAGTTGGTCTCGCTCAAGAGGTACCCGGCGGGCGTGCCGGAGAAGGCGTTGACGGTGAGGGAGAAGTTCGAGGTCGCGCCGGAGGCGAGCGTCGGCGTGGTGCAGGTGACGACGCCGGTGCCGCCGACCGCGGGGGTGATGCAAGTCCAGCCGGCCGGAACGGAGATCGACTGGAACGTGGTGCTGGCCGGGATCGGGGCCATGTAGACGACGCCGTCCGCGGTGAACGCGCCGAGGTTCTGCACTGACTGCGTGTAGGTGTAGTTGTTGCCGGCCTGCACGGTGGCGGGCGCGGTGTTGGTGACGGCGAGGTCGGTGATGATGCACGAGGCACCGTCGCCGCCGGGAAGGACATTGTTCCCGGTGATGAGCTGGACGACGCCGGCGGTGCCGGGCTGCGCGGAGTAGTCGTCGTTCGCGCTCGTGGTGAGGCCGTTCGCGCCGCCGGAGACGTCGGTCGACGCCGCCGCGGACGAGAGGAGGACGTAGCCGCCGCCACCGCCGCCGCCGGGGCCGTGGCGCTCGCCGGGGCTGCCGCCGGGCGCCTGCAGCAGCCAGGCATTGCCGCCGTTGCCGCCCTT
>DATELQ010000038.1:0-27853 GCA_035276475.1 Thermoanaerobaculia bacterium
CCCACTCAGCACTCAGCACCCAGCACTCAGCACTCCGCCGCTCAGCACTCCGAGAACGTCACCGACCTCGACGAGCGCCGCCGCACCAAATCCTCCCCTCTCGTGCGCAAAATCGCCCGCGAGAACAACGTCGACATCGCCCAGATCGAGGGCACCGGCGTCTCCGGCCGCGTGACCAAGAACGACATCCTCGACTACCTGCAGAAGCCCACGGCCGCCCCCGCCGCCGCGCCCGCGCCTCGTCCTGCCCCTCGTCCCGCTCCGCAGCCGCAGCCGCAGTTCGCGCCGGGCGAGGCCGTGCGCGTCGAGCCGCTCTCGGTCATGCGCAAGCAGATCGCCAAGCACATGGTCTTGTCGAAGCAGACCTCGGCGCACGTCACCACCGTCTTCGAGGTCGACTTCACCGCCATCGAGCGGCTGCGCCAGCAGTACAAGGACGTCTACGCCGAGCGCGGCGCGAAGCTCACGTATCTGCCGTTCATCGTGCAGGCCGTCGTCGCGGGGCTGCGCGAGTTCCCGATCGTCAACGCCTCAATGGACGACAACAGCATCCTCTATCACCGCGAGTACAACATCGGCATCGCCGTGGCGCTCGACTGGGGCCTCATCGTCCCCGTCGTCAAGCACGCCGACGAGAAGAATCTCCTCGGCCTCTCCAAGACCATCGCGGACCTCGGCGGCCGCGCCCGCAGCAAGAAGCTCTCGCCCGACGAAGTCTCCGGCGGCACGTTCACCATCACCAACCCCGGCATCTTCGGCGGCCTTTTCGGCACGCCGATCATCAACCAGCCGCAGGTGGCCATCCTCGGCGTCGGCGGCGTGAAGAAGCGCCCGGTCGTCATCGAAACCGAGGACGGGGACTTCATCGCCATCCGCTCCATGTGCATCCTCTCCCTCACCTTCGACCACCGCCTCATCGACGGCGCCGTCGCCGACCAGTTCATGGCCTACGTGAAGGGGATCATCGAGGAGGGGAGCTTCTCGCTGTAGGGAGCGACACCCGCCCGCGCACGCGCGTGTGGCGGATCGCGCCGCTCCCCTTCTTGATCGTCACCGCGAGATCGCCGCTGACGTCGTCGACGTCGATGTCGCCCGTCGTGTCGGCGATCTCCACTCTGCCGCCGAGGTGGCGGACGACGATGTCGCCGGAGGTGTCGGCGATGCGGACGTCGACGTCCATCGGCACCGTCACGGTGACGTCGAGATGAGCCTCGTGTGCGAACGGCGCAGCGGTTTGGCCTTTCGGGATCATGGCCTCGATCGTCACCGTCGAGCCGGCGCGCGTCGCCTTCAGACGCATGGCCACGAGGAGCTCTTCGATCGCCGCGCAGGCCATGCCGTCTGCGGCGATCGCCTTCGCGCCGCGCTTCCCTTCGACACGCAGTGAACCGGCACGGGCGATGATGTCGACGCGCCGCACCCCCGCAGCCGGTTGCGACGCGGAGCGCGGCACGAACTCCTGGCAGTCGGAGCGCGTGATGCCGGCGAGCAGTGCCAGAACGAACAGCACGCGGCGATTCTACGGCGTCACGAACTCCTTGTAATTCGCCCAACGCGCGAGAATGGCGTCGACGTACGCCACCGGCTCCGTGCCTCGGCAGTAGCCGTGCTTCACGACCGGATCGTTGTAGACGGCGCGCTGCGACTTCCGCACGAGCCAGTAGCCGACGTCGTCCCACTTCGTGGCGTCGTCGCCGTGCTTGCGGGCCAGGCGCTGCGCGTCCTGCACGTGGCCGGTGCCGACGTTGTACGAGCCGAGGATGAACTTGATCCGCTCCTCCTCGTCGCCGATCTCCTTCCAGGCGTCGTCGAGCTGCCAGAGGTAGCGGCACGCCCCCTCGATGCACTGCCGCGGGTCGCGCGGGTTCACCCGCAGCTGCCGCGCCGTCCTCGGCATGATCTGCATCACCCCCACCGCGCCGGCCCACGAGCGCGCGTTCGCATTGAACTTCGACTCCTGGTACGCCTGCGCGGCCACCAGGCGCCAGTCCCACCCCGGAATGCCGGCAGCTTGCCGGAAAGACGCGTCGTACGGCGACAGAGTGCCGGTTTCTGCCGCTAAAAACTGGCTACTTGCCCGCGACTGGAATCCACGGCGGTCGAGAAAATACCGCTTGTAGAGTGCGCCGAGGAGTCCGGCTTTCCGCTTCGCGTCGACAAACGCGTTCAGCGCGGCGAGCAGCGCCGGCGCGTTGCGGCGCACGGCCCAGACGATCGGCTGCGGCGGCCCGATGGCCGGCCTAATCACGAGATTCGTGAACTCCGCCGCCTTCAGCGCCGCGAAGTTCTCCGCGGTGACCGTGTAGCCGATCGCCCCCTCTGCCAATTTCTGGATCAGCCGGTCGGAGGATTCGTCGACCTCCACGATGTCGACGTCCTGTGTCAGCTCGTTGTTCAACTCGATGAGGCGCGTGCGGTAGGGCGACGTACGCGGGATGGTCACGCGCTGTCCGGCGAGCTCCTGCGGCGTCGAGACCAGGCGCGCGCGGACCTCGATCGGCAACGGCGTCGTCTCACGCTCCGCGCGTGCGATCGCGGTCGCCGTCGACGGCGTCGATCCCTGCGGCGCGGCGGCATTGCGCTGCACGACGACCGGCGAGGTCTCGTACAGCCCCTCCGTCATGGCCACGTTCGTCTGGTTCGCGGTCGCGGCGAGCTGCGCGGCCACGATGTCGCCGTCGCCGCGATTGAGCTTCTCGAAGAGCTCGCCGCTGTCGCGAACGACCACCGGCATGAGGCGCAGGCCGTTGTCGTGCGCGAACTGGTTGAGGAGGTCGTACTCGTAGCCCATCGTTTCGCCGCGATAGACGAAGTAGCCCGTCGAGTTGAAGGTGAAGAGGACTCTCAGCGTCTTCCCCGCCGCCATGGCCGGAAGATCGCGGTCGATCGGCGGCGTCTCCGGCGTCTTCGGCAGCTTCGCCTCGAGAGGTTTCGGCACCGGTGCGGTGTTGGTGACCGGCGGAGGCGCGGGCGGGCGTGCTTGTTGGGGCTTGGCAGGCTCGCGGCGGCAGGCCGCGAGGAGGACCAGCAGGATGATGCGCCGCACTCGAATTGTTCTCCCACGCGTTCCTGATGCGACGTTCGTTCCCTCTCGCTTTTTTCCTCCTGGCCGCGGCCGCGCTCGCCGACGAGCCGGTGAAGAACGTGCCGCAGCCCGGCTACGTCCCCCCAGTGCTGAAGGGAATCAAGGGCGAGGGCGTGGCCCGCCGCTCCGGCCCCATCCCCTTCCCCGCCGCCGACGAAGCGTGGCAGCGCGTCACGTCGAAGCACTTCGACTTCGTCAGCGCCGCGGGCGAGAAGCGGACGCGCGAGATGGCCGAGCAGCTCGAGACCCTCGCCGCCGCGCTCGGCCGGCTCAATCCGCGCTTCGACGTCGTGCGCAGCGAGCGGACGCACGTCTACGTCTTCGCGCGCAAGAGCGAGGTCCAGCCGTACTTCGACATGCTGGTCAGCCGCCCCGACGCGCACGTCAACGGCCTCTTCGTCTCGCAGAAGAACAACTCCGCGATCATCATGCTGGCGGGCAACGCGCGTGACGACCGCACGCCGTTTCACGAGCTCGTGCACTGGCTGATCGAGAGCCGCTCGCAGCCGCCGCTGTGGCTCGAAGAAGGGCTGGCCGAGGTCTTCGGCCACGCCGAGATGCGCAGCGGCTTCCTCTACGCCGGCGCCGGCGTGCAGCGGCACATGGACGTGCTGCGCTCGCACGATATGCCGCTCGAGAACGTCTTCCGCATCGAGCGCGAGTCGGACGCGTACAACCTCCCCGAGGGACAGGCGGTCTTCTACGCGAAGAGCTGGGCGGTCGTCGACTGGCTCTTCCGCAACGGCAACGAGAAGTTCTATGACTTCTTCCGGGACGTCGAGCATGGCGCACCCGTCGAGACGGCGCTGCAGCAGCGCTATGGCATCACGTTGAAGGACCTCGAGCGCAGCGTCGTCGCGTACGGCGGGCGCCTGGCGCGTCCCGTCTTCGCGGCGAAGGTGCCGATCCCCGAGACCGACAAGACGGTGACGTCGGCGGCGCTCGACCGCGCGCAGCTCCTCTACGAGCTCGGGCGCTTCCTGATGTTCTTCGAGGAGCTGGCCGGCGAGTCGGAGCGGCACTTCCGCGCCGCGCTCGCCATCGATCCGCGCCACGCCCGGGCGCTCGCCTCGATCGCCGTACTCCGCGCGAACGCGAAGCTCTATGACGACGCAGCGGCGCTCTTCGAGAAGGCGATCGCCGCCGACGCCAAGGATGCGCAGATCCAGCTCGACTACGCCGAGGCGCTGATGCAGAACGAGATCGGACCGCTGGCGGAGAGCGAGGAGGTCGTGCCCGAGGATGCGCCGCGCTTCCGCAAGGCCCGCGCGCTCGCGCAGACGGCGCTGGACCTCGGCGCCGATCCCGCGCGCGCCCTCGCCGACTTGGGCACGTCGTACCTCGTCGAGAATGATCCCGCCCCCGGCATCGCGGCGTTGGAGAAAGTGCACGCGCTGCTGCCGGCGCGCACCGACGTCGCCCTGCATCTCTTTTCGATGTCGCGCCGCAGCGGCCGTCCGTCCGAGGAGTTGTTCAAGCAGCTCGAGTCCGCGCGCAGCCCGCAGGTCAAGTTCGCCGCGCGCGCCATCGTCGTGCGGCAGGACCTGGCGCGCACGAACGACCTGCTGAAAGCCGGCAAGTACGACGACGCCGCGGCGATCCTCCGCGCGCTCGCCGCCAGCAGCCCTGACGGCGACACGAAAGCGGACTTCGAGCACAAGGCCGCCGACGTCGCCAAAGCCGCGGAGTCGAATCGCCAGATCAGCGTGTACAACGACGCCGTCGAGCTCGTGAACAAGGGCAAGTACGCGGCCGCGCGGAAGGCGCTCACGGAGTTGCTCGCCACCGCGACGGACCCGATGGTGATCCGCGACGCGAAGAAGCTACAGGCGGAGCTCAAGGGGCGAAAGGATTTGAAGTAGCATCGCGTTGGACCGAGGCAACGTGCGCCGCTGCGAGCTCCGCAACCTCCATCTCATCACCTACGAAAACGCCATGGCTCTCCAGGAGAAGCTCGTGGAGATGCGCCAGCGCGACGTGATCCCCGACCAGCTCCTCCTTCTCGAGCACCCTCCCGTCATCACCCTCGGGCGCGGCGGCGACGCGGCGAATCTCCTCGCCTCGAGCGAGGCGCTGCAGAGCGCCGGCGTCCGCTTCTTCGAGACGACGCGCGGCGGCGACATCACCTATCACGGTCCCGGACAGCTCGTCGGCTACCCGATCGTCCACCTCGGCGAAGGCCGCCGCGACATCCGCCGCTACGTGACGGCGGTCGAGGAGGTGCTGATCCGCACCGTCGCGGAGTACGGCATCGAGGCCGAACGCGTCGAAGGGCGGCGCGGGATCTGGGTCGGCAACGAGAAGATCGCCGCGATCGGCGTCCGCATCGCGCGCTGGGTGACCTCGCACGGCTTCGCGCTCAACGTGAACACGAACCTCGAGCACTTCCGCCTCATCACGCCGTGCGGCCTGCACGGCACCGGCGTCACGTCGATTGCGAAGAAAGTCGGCCGCGACGTGCCGCTCGACGAAGTGCGCAAGATCGTGGCCGCGAAATTCGCCGAAGTCTTCGAGCGCGAGCTCGTCGACGTTGCGCCGACCATCCGCCTCATCCAAGTCCTCGCCCACGACGGCGCCGGCCGCATTCTCCTGCTGCACCGCAAGCCGGAGCGCGGCAACGTCTGGCAGCCCGTCACCGGCTCGATCGAGGACGGCGAGTCGCCCGAGGCGTGCGCGCGGCGCGAGCTCCTCGAGGAGACCGGGCAGCGCGCCGAGGTCGAGCCGATCGATCTGCGGCAGTCGTTCATGATCGAGTCGAGCTATCTCGCGGCGCGCTACCCGCTGCCGATCGTCGCCGACCAGATCGCCTTCGCGGCGCAGCTCGATTCGCGCGCCGTCATCCACCTCGACGCCGACGAGCACGACGGCTCCGGCTGGTTCGCATTCGCCGAGGCGTATGACAAGATCAAATGGACGGACGACCGCGAGGCCTTGGAGAAATTGGAATCGAGACTGGAATCGATCGCATGACCGCGCCGCTGAACCGCCGCGCCGGGCATCGCCCCGAGTGGCTCAAGATCCGGATCCCGGGCGATCTCGATCGGCTTCCGGTCTCGCGGCTGATGAACGACCTGGCCCTGAACACGGTCTGCCAGGAAGCGCGCTGCCCGAACATTTTCGAGTGCTGGTCCGCCGGCACCGCCACGTTCATGATCCTCGGCGAGATCTGCACGCGCCGCTGCACGTTCTGCGCGGTCGGCAAAGGGAAGCCGTTCGCGCCCGACGACGACGAGCCGCGCCGCGTCGCCGCGGCCGTGGAGTCGATGGGCGCGCGCCACGTCGTCATCACGATGGTGAACCGCGACGACCTCGCCGACGGTGGCGCCGAGCAGGTCGCGAAGACCGTGCTCGCTGTCCGCGAGCGGACCGGCGCCGCGGTCGAGGTGCTGATCTCCGATCTCGAAGGCGACCGCGACGCGTTGCAGGTCGTGCTCGATGCTAGACCCGAGGTGCTGGCGCACAACGTCGAGACCGTGCCGCGGCTCTATTCGGCGGTGCGCCCGGTGGCGAAGTACCGCCGTTCGCTCGACGTGCTGCGCTGGGCCCACGAGGCTGGCGCGATGACGAAGTCGTCGCTCATGCTCGGCTTGGGCGAGAGCGAGGAGGAGATTCTGTCCGTCGCGCGCGATCTGCGGGACGCCGGCGTCGACATTTTCACGATGGGGCAGTACCTCGCCCCGACCGGAAATCATCATCCCGTGCGCCGCTACTGGACGCCCGAGGAGTTCGCGTCCCTCGGCGCGCGCGCGAAAGAGTTGGGCTTCCACCACGTCGAGTCGGCGCCGCTCGTGCGCAGCTCGTACATGGCCCATCGCGCCCTGCTGTAAAATCCGCCGTCCATGCCGCGTGTGATCTTCGTCGACCAAGGGAAGGCGGCGGAGCTCCCCGAGGGTAGAACGCTCCTGTCGTGCGCCATCGAGATGGGCGTGCGCATCAGCCACGTCTGCGGCGGCGACGGTGCGTGTGGGACTTGCAGGGTCGAGGTCGTCGACGGCTGGGACAACCTGACGCCGCCGACGCCCGACGAGACATACAAGGAGCTGGAAGCGCCGCACCGGCTGAGCTGCCAGTCGAAATTGAAAGGCGACGTGATCGTGAAGGTCGCGCCGATTGAATGATGACAGTCGTCGACACCGCCCCTAACCTCACCGAACAACAACTCGGCCTCCTGTTCCAGTACACCGTCGAGGCTTACAAGACGTTCGAGAAGCTCGCTGAGAAGCTTCCGAATCCGCTTGCGGCGCAGATGTTCAAGGCCTTCGCCGTCGACGAGCGCGCCAGTCGCGACCTGCTCGACATGAAGTCTGTCGCCGCCGGCGGCGGCGCGCCGCTGCGCGTGACCCTTGGCGGCGACATGCTCTTCGAGGACATCCTCGAGGGCGACCTCTCGTATCGCGAGACCGCGGAGTTCCTCATCGCCCGCGAGCGGACGATGGAGAAGAAGCTCAACGAGTGGGCGAAGAGCGGGTCGCCGGTCGACCGGAATCTCCTGATCTACCTCGCCGCGTCGAAGCGCGCGCACATCGTCGAGCTGGAGCGCGAGTTGGAGCTCATCCGCAACGATCCCGATTGGTTCAAGCGGGAAGATGCGGAGTCGAGGATTGTTCACGGAGGGCGATGATCTCGCTCTCCCCCGACGCCGCCGCGCACCTGCACCACGATCTCGACGGGCGCGTGCTGCGCATCGCCTTCACCACTGGCTGCGGCGGCAGCGGATATCGCCTCGCGTTCGCCGATGAGCCGATCGCGGACGACCGCGTGCTCGACGTCGAGGGAGTGCGCGTGGCGCTCGATGCCATGGCCGCCGACCGCCTCGACGGCGCGGTGATCACGTACGACGCCGACGAAGACGGCTACGCGATCGATCACCCCGACGCCGTCACCGCGGTTTGGTGCGGCTAAAGAATCTCCAGATCTCCTCGCTGGCGTCGAAGAGGTTGTTCGGCTTGCCGAGAATCCGCTCGAAGTGCTTGCTGCTGCCCGGCCAGACATGGCCGGAGCCGGTGAGCTTCCAGAGAATCACCTGTGCGCCTGTCGTGCAGGGACCGTAGTCGAGCTTCGTCGCCGTCGTGCCGTCGCCGGCAAGGCGCTTCACCGCAGTCGCCGTGCCGCGGCAGCCGTCGAAGGCGATCCACTTCGCCAGCTGCGGCTCCACCGCAGCGTGCATCTCGCGGTGGTTCGTCATCGGGAAGGGCGGCCCGAGGCCGCCGTTGTAGAGCGCGCGCGGATCGTCGACGGAGTGGATGTGGAGGATCGACACCGGCTTCGCCGGATGGAAACGCTCGACAGACATCGCGCCCGCGACCGGCGCGATTGCGGCGACGAGGTCGGAGGCTTCGGCGGCGAGGCGGTACGACATCATCGCGCCATTCGACATGCCGGTGGCGTAGACGCGCCTGCGATCGATCGGCACCCGCTTCGCGACGTCGTCGACGACGGCGCGGATGAAGCCGACGTCGTCCGCCGTCGAGTTGCCGCAGCACGTCCCCGCGTTCCACACGAGCATCCGCTTCAGCCGCCCCGTTCCGTCGGGATAGACGACGATGAAGTGCTCGCGGTCGGCGACGCGGTCCATGCCCGAGTAGCGCTGCTGGTTCTCGGCGTTCCCGCCGCCGCCGTGGAGGTTGATGACGAGCGGCAGCGGCCGCATGCCGGCGCCGGGCGGAACGTGGACGATGTAGGCGCGCTCGCCGAGGGTGATGCGTTGGTTGCCGGGAACCAGGGCAGCGAAGGCGAACAGCGCGGCCAGCATCATGTCCGCGTGAGGTACTCGACGGCGTGGTACGTGATGATCAAGTCCGCCCCGGCGCGTTTGATCGACGTCAGGATCTCCGCGGTCACGCGCGCGCCGTCGATCCAGCCGCGCTCCGCCGCCGCCTTCACCATCGCGTACTCGCCGCTGACGTTGTACGCGGCCACCGGCAGGTCGAAGGCCTCTCGCGCGGCGCGGATGACGTCGAGGTACGAGAGCGCCGGCTTGACCATGATCATGTCGGCGCCTTCGTCGACGTCGAGCTCGATCTCGCGCAGCGCCTCGCGCACGTTGCCCGGATCCATCTGGTACGTGCGGCGGTCGCCGAACTGCGGCGCCGACTCGGCGGCCTCGCGGAACGGGCCGTAGAAGCCCGATGCGTACTTTGCGGAGTAGGCCATGATGCCGACGTCCGCCATGCTGCGCTCGTCGAGCGCGCGGCGGATGGCGCCGATGCGGCCGTCCATCATATCCGACGGAGCGACGAAGTCGGCGCCGGCGGCGGCGAAGGAGATGGCCTGCTTCGCCAGCAGCGCGAGGGTCTGATCGTTGTCGACGTCCTTGACGCCGCCGTGGTCGACGATGACACCGCAGTGGCCGTGGTCGGTGTACTCGCAGAGGCAGACGTCGGCCATGACGGTCATCTCCGGCACGGCGCGCTTGATGGCCTCGATGGCGGACTGCACGGGCCCGGTCGGATCCCACGACGAGGAGCCGATGCCGTCCTTGTACTCGGGCAACCCGAAGAGGAGGACGGCGCGCACGCCAACGTCCGCCGCGCGCTTGCACTCGTCGACGGCCTCGGCGACGCGATTCTGGTAGACGCCGGGCATCGACTTGATCTCGACGCGCGGGCGCGTGCCCGGCACGACGAAGAGCGGGTAGATGAGGTCTTCGGCGGTGACGACGGTCTCGCGCACGAGGGAGCGGATCGACTCGCTGCGGCGGAGGCGGCGTGGGCGGCGGGTGAGGGCGGCGGCGCCGCGCGAGGTCAGAAGGTCAGTCGGGGACGGCATCGTCTTCGTCGTCATCGGAGTCTCCGTAGAAAAAGTTTCGCGCGCATTGGGCCGAGCAGTAGCGGCGGCCGGCGGCGCGGTAGGCACAGTCGGGACAGAAGTCGCGGCCACAGGCTACACAACGCTCCAGGCGGGCCGTCTCTTCGCCGGCTTCACAACCGATGCAGCGCCGTTCCGTCATGAGAAATATTCGAGAGCGCGAGGCGTTGAGTATAATCCCGCGGCCTATCCCCTCCTGGCTGAGTAGCTCAGATGGTTAGAGCGGGCGTCTCATAAGCGCTAGGTCACTGGTTCGACTCCAGTCTCAGCCACCATCCGCAACACGCGGACGCCTTCGGCGCCGCGGTTGCTCGCCGAAAGCAGCCGACGCTTCGCGCGGCTGATTGCGGCGGATCGAAGAATCTACCCTAGAGCAGCTGTGTGCGTGAAGTGGCGCATTGCTAGCCATGCCTCGACACCGATCGCCGCTTCGCATGCGCCGGCGATGAGCAACGGTTTCGCAGCGGCGCCGCGCGAGGCGATCAGGCCGGCAAGGGCGCCGGCGAATACGAATCCTGCAACACTGATGAGCAGGACGCGCGATGCATAACGTTCGAAGACAAGAGCGAACGGCGGCTCGACTGCGGTGATGGTTGCTGCGGCGACCACGATGATGAGCAGTACGCGATTCGGCTTCTCGTCATTCGGGCGACGGGACGCCGAGATCGCCGCGATGAGCGATGCAACGACGGCGGCCGCCGCCCCAAAGAGCAACGACATTTGCGCTTCCGCGAGGCCTGCGGATAATGCTGCGGAGGGAAACCGTGACTTCGCTTCATAGACTGTGACCAGTCCGAGATATGTTGCGACGCCGTTCACGAGCAGTGGAAATGCGGCTAAGGCGATGCCGAGCCGGCGAGTCCGGATCGCAATCGGCAGACCGACTGCGAGAAACAACAGCGCCGCAAGAAGCGCGAGCCTTACGACCCATGACGGCTCGACACAGATCGAGACCATCGACATTTCCATGTGAAAACACTACTCCTGCGTGGCGGTGTGACGCCGCCCGTCGCAGTTCCGTCTCACGAACGTGTCGGTTCTGCGCTCGATCGTGCGCGTCTTGATGGTCATCGTGGCGCACGTCGTTGATGGCGTGGCGAACGCGCTACGCTAAGCGAGTGATCGTTGAAGCAATCCGCCGCTTCCTCGCCGAGCACGGCATCGACGGCCCCGTCGTCGCCGCCGTCTCCGGCGGCGGCGACTCGACGGCGCTGCTTGTCGCGCTGCGTGAGATCGACTGCGTCGATCTCGTCGCCGCGCACGTCAACCATCACCTCCGCGGCGCGGAGTCTGATGCCGATCGGGCCTTCGTCCGCGACCTCTGCACAAAACTAAACGTGCCGCTGCACGTCGAAGACGGCACGCTCGACGCCGACGCCGTGCGCGAGCGCGGGGTGGAGGCGGCGGCGCGCGAGGTGCGGCACGCACGGCTGCACGCGGTGCGCGCGCGGGTGTGCGGGCGGTGGATCGCCACGGCGCATCAGAAGAACGATCAGGCCGAGACGGTGTTGATGCGGCTGATGACGGGTGGGGGTATCGCGGCCTTGCGTGGGATCCATCCCGTGCGCGATGACGGCGTGATCCGGCCGCTACTCGATGTGCGGCGCAGCGAGATCGACGCATTTCTACGAGAGCGGGGCATCACGGCGCGGTTCGACTCGTCGAACGCCGACATGCGCTTCCTCCGCAATAAAGTCCGGGCAATGCTGCCGGAGAGCGCGGTCGACAACCTCGCCGCCGTCGCCGCGCAGGCGCGTGCGCAGTGGCGCGTGCTCGAGCGGGCGATCGATGACGCCGATTACTCAGTCGCGAGCGACGACGAGACGATCTTCAAAGACCTGCCCGACGATGCCTGGCTAAGACAAGCCATCCTGCACAAGCACATCCGCCGGCTCGACCCGAGCGCGCGCGACGTCGGCACGCGCGAGTTGGAGCGCCTCGCCGCGGAACTCGAAAACGTCAAGCGCGTCAGCGTCACGAAGCGCGTCGAGCTCCTTCGCCGCGGCGGGGACATCGTGCTGCGGAGGACGCTGGAGCCAACGCCGGATTTCGAGATTGAGCTGACGGACGCGGCCTACATCGCAGAAATCGCAACGACGATCACGGTAGGAAAACCTAAGAACCAAGAACTAAGAACCAAGAACTCCCAACTCTTCGAACTTCCCAAAGGCGCAGAACGAACATTCGCAGTCCGCAACCGCCGCGACGGCGACCGCTTCCACCCCCTCGGCCTCCCCTCTGAAAAGAAGCTCAAAGACTTCCTCATCGACCGCAAGGTTCCGGCAGAGCTGCGCGACCGCATCCCGCTCCTCGTCTGGAACGGCGCCATCGTCTGGGTCGCCGGCGTCGAAGTCTCCGAGCGCTTCCGCGTCACCGGGGCGGGAGATCTGTACGAAGTGCGGCTCGACGCTGTTCCAGGAGAGGCATGAACACCCGTTCGCCGTGCTGCTCGCCGAACGCGATGGCCGCGTCGATCGCCGCGCATGCCTCGGAGGGGCGATTCGTCCGGAGCAGGACGTCCGCATGCAGCAGGCCGAAGTACGTCGCGATCAGCGGTCCGGCCGTCGCGCGCCACTGTTCGAACCCCGCGACTACGTCATCGACGTTCGTCTCCGCCCAGCCGCGGAGCATTGTGCCGAGGCCGACGTACGAGGGGAAGCCGTGCGAGGTCGCGAGGTCGACGAGGCGCTCCGCCGTCGCGCGCGCCGCGGCCACGTCGCCGGCCATCTGGTACATCCACGCCCCCGTGTTCAGCGCGATCGCCAGGCTGAACGGATGCTTCAGCGCCTCCGCCTGCGGCAGGAACTCCTCCCACAGCTTGCGCGCGTCGTCGAAGCGCTCTTCGAGGCACGCAGTCCAGACGTCGAACTCATTCACCACCACGCGCGTGTCCATCCCGTACTGCAGCAGGTGCATCTGTACGTCGACCGTCGGATACACCTCCATCGCCCCGCGGATGTACAGCGTGCAGGCGGCGAGATCGCCGCTCCAGAACGCGCTGTTCGCCAGCGACGTGTACGCGGCCAGCAGCCCGACCGCGGAGCCGGTACGCTGCGCCGCTTCCAGGCACTTCTCCGCCATCTCCCACGACTCTTTCAGCTCGCAGCGCACCAGGTAGTACGTCCACACCGCGAAAGCGAACTCCGTCGCTTCCGCGGAGTCGTCGCCGACGTGGCGCAGCAGCTCGCGCGCGCGGTCGTAGCGCGGCTTGAGGTCGGGCGAGCTCCAGCCGCATAGTGCTTTCGTCGGCGCGGCCCAGCGGAGGATCAGCCGGAACTCGTGCCGCGCCCGCTCCGGCGTGTCGGGCAACTCGGAGATCAGCTCCAGCGCGCGATTCGCGTGCACCAGCGCCTCGCGGTACCCGCTCACGTAGAGGCATTGGTCGAGCGCGATCTCCAGGTAGCGCAGCGCGTTCTCCGCGTCGCCGGCCTGCAGATAGTGATACGCGAGGTCCGTCGCGATCTGGTCCGTCTCGCCTTCGTAATACTCCTCGAGCAGCGCCGCCACGTCGCCGTGCAGCAGCATCTTCTCGGCCTCGCCGAGATTGCCGTAGAGATAGCGCTGCACCAGCGCGTGCGTGAAGCGATAGCGCGCCAGGATGCGCCGGCCGCGGCGGCGTACGCCCGTTTCGAGCACCAGGCCGTGGCGCTTCTCGAGATCCGCCGACAACAGCTTGAGCAGCCGCCGCTCGTCAATCTGTTGGATCGACACGATGATCTGCGCGAGAAAATCGGCCGTGCCGCAGCCGACGCTGGCGACCGTCAGGATCTCGCGGAGCTCCTGCTCGAGCCGCCCGACGCGCTCCGCGATCACCCCTTCGACGCGCGGCGGCAGCGCCTCCCAATCCATATCGTCGGCGACGACCCACTGGCCGTCGCGCAGCGCGAGGATGCCGCGCTCGCGCAGGTCGCGCAGCAGCTCGACAGTGAACAGCGGATGCCCTTCCGTGTGCCGCAGCAGCGCCGTGCGGAACTCCTCCCCTAGGGCGTTCGGCTCGCTGTCGAGCAACGCATCGACGAAGGCGCGGCGCTCGTCGGCTGCGTCGTCGGAGAAGTCGATCACCACGTCGCCGAAGTAGCGCTTCAGCTCGAAGATCACCTGCTCGAGCGGATGCCGTTCGCCCCCGCGTCCCAGGGCGATATCGTTCGGACGGTATGTGCCGACGAGGAGCAGCTTCGCGTCCTTGATCTTGCGCGCGAGGTGAAAGAAGAGCGCGATCGACGATGCATCAGCCCACTGCAGATCGTCGAGCGCGACGACGAGCGGCCGCTCCTGCGCGATCGTCCGCAGCGCCTCGGTGTACTGATTGAAAATCTTTTCCTGCTCGACCTCGGCGGCGATCTTCTTCGCCGGCGTGGTGCTCATCCAGCCCGCTTCCTTCGCCACCTTCAGGCCGACCGAGGCGAGCAGCTTCGAGCCTGGAAGGAAAATGCCGATCAGGTCGGGCGCGAGGTCGATCAGCACCTTCCCGGCCACGCCGAGCACCTTCGCGCCCACCTTCTTCGATCCCTCGGAGTCGCCGGCGAGCGACTTCAGGATCTCGCGGAACGGCAGGTAGGCGTCGGACTCCCCCGTTGCGGAGCTGCACTCGCCGACGACGCACGCAAACGGCGGCATCGACGCCTCGGCGCGGCGAAAAA
Organism: Thermoanaerobaculia bacterium; assembly: GCA_035276475.1. GTDB lineage: Bacteria > Acidobacteriota > Thermoanaerobaculia > Gp7-AA8 > Gp7-AA8 > DATDFB01. The sequence continues at coordinate 14,533 of DATELQ010000038.1, forward strand.
GCTCCGCCAGCATCGTCGATTTTCCGGCGCCCGCCTCGCCCGCCAGCAGCAGCACGCGCGGCGTTCCGGCGCGCGCGGCGTCGAGCGCCTCGTCGACCCGCTGCAGCTCGCGCGCGCGGCCGACGAAGCCTGCGGCAGCAAAGGCCAGCTCTGTGGTTGTGGATTCCGAAGTCTGCACGCGGGAACCTGGCTATTTTGCACTAAGAACTGGCAGAATGCAGAAAATCCTTCCAGACGGGAGTCTTCATGCGAGGAAGAAGTTTTGTCTCCGTCGCCCCATCTCCGTCGAAGCGCGTCCGCACCGCCGCCGCCGCGTCCGGACAGGCGCTCTCCGTGCCACTCGTCAACGGTCCGTATCAGAACAACGGCGCGTCGCAGTGGTACGCGAACGTCGGCATCGGCACGCCGCCGCAGCAGTTGAAGATCGCCATCGACAGCGGCTCGAACTTCATCTGGACGACGTCGACGCTCTGCCCGCCGACGTCGTGCCACCACTACGGCCGCGGGCGATTCGACTACGAGAAATCGTCGACATTCGAGTTCCACGACAAAAACCCGATCACCGTTAGCTTCGGGCCGTGGGGCTCGATGACCGTGGAGACCGGCGACGACGACTACACCGTCGCTTCCGCCGATCTGCCGCTGCGGTTCTTCCTCTCCTCCGAATATTCGGGCTCGCAGTTCGAGCAGCTCGACTGGGACGGCGGCCTCGGCGTCCCCTCCGGCACCGACTACGCCGACCCGCGCGTCACCTTCTTCGTCGCGGCGCTAATGGATGCGGGGCTGATGGACCCGGAGATGCCGTACGTCTCCTTCGTCACCGATCCGGCCGCGGGAGAGGGGCTCGTGTCGTTCGGCGCCATCGACCTCGACGCCGTGGAGCTCGACTCCGCGGTCTTCCTTCCGTGGACACCGTACACGCAGTTTCCGGACGTGCGGTACATCTGGTCAACGCCGCTGTCGCAATATCGCGTTGGCGACAAGCTGGTCGCGGCGAACGTGCAGTTCGCGCTCGACAGCGGCTCTTCGCAGTTCAAAGGCGACGACCGCATCATGGAGGAGACGCAGCATCTGGTGAAGACGCCGGGCATGCAGCCCGACGTCACGCTCGTCCTCGGAACCACTCCCGACGGTTTGCCGGCCGCGATCGTCGTCCCGTCGAGCGTCTACATGGTCGAGATCCAGGCCGGCCCGCAACAAGGACAGGTCCTCGCGCAATTCAACCCGCTCGGTCTGACCGGTCTCGTGCTCGTCGGCTCCGTGCTGATGGACCAGCTCTACACGATCTGCGAGTACTCCGTGACGGAGACGGCGTACGGACATCACCTCTCGCCAGTCGGCATGTGGATCTTCAACAAGAAGGGCGGCCCGCAGCTGATCAAGTCGACGTCCGCGACGGCGTTCGCGCCGAGGCGGCGGGCGCCGCACAAGCAGGGAGAGAAGGGAGCGATGCGATGAGCGTGTCGGGAAACTGGGTCAACAGCTACGGCTCGGTCATGTACCTGAGCCAGGATCCGACCGGCTTCGTGAGCGGCGTCTACACCTCGACCACCGGCTCGAGCGGCGCGTATTGGGTGGCCGGCTTCGCCAGCCCGACCGCCGCCGGGTCGACGGGCGAGCCGCTCGCATTCAGCATTCTCTGGCGCTCCTTCACCGGCGGGCAGCCCGATCCGAGCTGGCACTACGTCTCCGGCATGAGCGGTCAGATGCTGGCCAGCCCGCCGTCGCTCATCATGATTCACGACATGGTGGCGACCGATCCCTTCCCCGCGCTGGGCGCGCAGATCGGTAACTACTTCGACAAGTTGATCTACGCCCCTTACGACGGTCCGCAGAAGAGTCCGGGGCAGTGGCCGCCGCCGTTCAAGCCGCCGTCGAAGCCCGATCCGGTCGACGGCACGTGGACGTGCATGCAGGACGCGAGCATCGCGTTCTCCATCACCGTGCAGGATCAGGTCTCGGGATTCGTGGTCGGGTCGCTAAAGACGCCGAGCGGCGTCTGCGACGTCGTCGGCTTCACCGACACCGGCGCGGGCGCGGCCGAGCTGAACCTGCAGGGCTTGACGCTCTCCGCTCTGCTGCCAGGCGGGCAGGCGGTCGTGGCCATCGCCGGCAGTCTCGATCTCGCGGCGCGCACGATGTCGATGCAGTGGATGCAAAGCAACGGCACCGCAGCGGACACGACGTACCTGCAGACGAGCGTCGAGGGGCTGAACTTCCAGTAAAATCGCGGCACGAAGATCAAACGAGCATTCAGCGCCACGGAGATCGCCAAGCGCGTCGCCGCCCTCGGCGCGCGCATCCGCAGCGACGCCGGCGACGACGGCATCTTCCTCCTCGGCGTCCTCAAGGGGACGTCGTGCTTCCTCCCCGACCTCATGCGCGCCATCCCCGGCGACGTCGGCTACGGCTACATCGACGTCGTGCGCGACGTCGCCGACAGCGAGACCGCCACGGCGATGGAGATCGAGTTCTTCAACTGGATCGACATCGCCGCGCGCAACGTCTATCTGTTGAAGGACGTCGTCTCCACCGGCGTCATCGAGTCGTATCTCCTCAACCAGCTGCGGCAGAAGAACCCGGCGACGCTGCGCCTGGTTGCGCTCCTCGACCGCCCCGACCTGCGCACGATCGAGCTCGAGGCCGACTACCACTTGTTCAAGGTGGATGAAGGGACGTTTGTCGGGTATGGGCTGGAGCTGGAGGGGAAGTATGGGAATCTGGCGTATATCGGGAGACGCTCGGAGCGGTAGGCTACTGAAATTTAGAAACTTAGAATTCCGAATTGAGAATTGAGAATGCCGGAGCGCGTTGGCCCGACCGACTCCCATTTCTTAATTCTCAATTCGGAATTCTGAGTTTCGCTATTCCGTGGCCCGACCTCCCTACCGGACCCAAGAATTTTCAAACCCCCCGTACGTTAACCCCGTATCGAGTGGCACGGCGGCAGCATCCCATGCCACCGCGGAGGCACATCCTTGAATTCGACCGGTAAGACCGTACTCCTCTGGGTCGTCATCATCGTCCTCGTGCTCCTCCTCTGGAGCCTCTTCCAAACGACCAAGGGTACGAACGAGACCATCCCCTTCAGCACCTTCATCGACCGCGTCAACCAGGGCACGGTCGAGCGTGTCACCATCCGCGGCGACGAAGTCCGCGGCGAGACCCGGCAGAACGCCCCGGGCGGCAAACACGAGTTCCGGACCGCCGTCCCGCAGAACTATCCGGCGATGATCGATCTTCTCAAGGCGAAGAACGTCACCATCGAGATCGAGCCGCAGCACGACGCCCCCTTCATCACCGCCCTCATCACCTGGGCTCCCGTCCTCTTCCTCATCGGCCTCTGGATCTTCTTCATGCGCCAGATGCAGGCGGGCGGCAACAAAGCCCTCTCCTTCGGCAAGTCGAAGGCGAAGCTCCTCAGCGGCAACGCCAAGAAAGTCACCTTCAAGGACGTCGCCGGCGTCGACGAGGCCAAGCTCGAGCTTCACGAGATCATCGAGTTCCTCAAAGAGCCGCAGAAATTCACCAAGCTGGGCGGCAAGATCCCGAAGGGCGTGCTCCTCATGGGCCCGCCGGGCACCGGCAAGACCCTCCTCGCCCGCGCCATCGCCGGCGAAGCCAACGCGCCGTTCTTCTCCATCTCCGGCTCCGACTTCGTAGAGATGTTCGTCGGCGTCGGCGCCTCGCGCGTGCGCGACCTCTTCGAGCAGGGAAAGAAAAACGCGCCGTGCATCATCTTCATCGATGAGATCGACGCCGTCGGCCGCCATCGCGGCGCCGGCCTCGGCGGCGGACACGACGAGCGCGAGCAGACCCTCAACCAGCTCCTCGTCGAGATGGACGGCTTCGAGTCCAACGACGGCGTCATCCTCGTCGCCGCCACGAACCGCCCCGACGTCCTCGACCCCGCCCTCCTCCGCCCCGGCCGCTTCGACCGCCGCGTCGTCGTCGACCTGCCGGACCTCAAGGGCCGCGAGGGCATCCTCCGCGTGCACACGCGCAACATCCCGCTGTCCGACGACGTCGATCCCAGCGTCATCGCGCGCGGCACGCCGGGCTTCAGCGGTGCCGATCTCGCCAACCTCGTCAACGAAGCGGCGCTCAACGCCGCGCGCTACGACAAGAAGAAAGTGCAGATGGTCGACTTCGAGTTCGCCAAGGACAAGGTCCTCATGGGCGTCGAGCGGAAGTCGATGGTGATGTCGGACCGCGAGAAGAAGAACACCGCCTACCACGAGTCGGGGCACACCATCGTGGCGGCGATCCTCCCCTCGGCCGACCCGCTGCACAAAGTGACGATCATCCCGCGCGGCCGCGCCCTCGGCCTCACGCAGCAGTTGCCGACCGAGGACAAGTACTCGTACTCGAAGCGCTACCTCGACTCCATGCTGGCCGTGCTGATGGGCGGCCGCATCGCCGAGGAAGTGTTCATCGGCGAGATCACAACGGGCGCCGGCAACGACATCGAGCGCGCCACGCAAATGGCCCGGCGCATGGTCTGCGAGTGGGGCATGTCGGACCTCGGTCCGGCCACGTTCGGCAAGAAGGAAGAGGCCATCTTCCTCGGCCGCGAGTTCGCGCAGCATCAGGACTACTCCGAGGCCACGGCCATCGAGATCGACAAGGAAGTGCGGCGGATTCTGGACAAGGCGTACAAGACCGCGCACGAGATCATCACCACGAACAAGAGCGCCCTTGACCGCATCGCCCGCAAGCTCCTCGAGCGCGAGACGCTCGAAGGGTGGGAGGTCAACCAGATCCTGATCGAGGAGACGGGGACCGACTACATGAAGCTCAAGGAGCATCAGGAAGAGCCGGTCGGCGACCGCATGACCATCGCGCCCGGCACCGGCCCCCAGCCCGACGTGCCGACGCCGGTCGCGCCGACGGCGCCGAAGACCACGTAGCTCCATGGAGGACAGGCACTCGTGCCTGTCCTCTCGTTCGCCATGCTCCTCGGCGCCGACACACTCGTTCCGGTCACACATCGCGTCGACGGCACGTCCGTCGTCGATCTCGTCCGGCAGCACTACGGCGGCGTGACGCCGCTCTTCTGGGGGCGCTACTTCAAGCGGCCGGGCTTCGCCGATGATTACCAGCCGGCGGCCGAGGGCCCGGTCCTGCGCGACAACAACATTCAACTGCTGCCGATCGCGCGGCAGACGAACCGCGTCGGCGGGACGGCGACCGAGGGTGCGGAGGACGCGATCGACAACGTCGACGCCTTCGTGCAGTCGCTCGGCGTCGAGTCGCTCGCCAAGGTCGGCGGCGAGCTGCTGATGTTCCTCGACGTCGAAGGGACGAGCGCGCAGAACCCGAACCTCTCGCTCGACTACTGGATCGGCTGGTCGACCGCGCTCGTCAACCACAGCCGCAGCGTCAGCGGCGGCCGCTTCGCCGTCGTCCCCGGCGTCTACTGCCGCAAGGACCAGAGCCCGACATGGCAAGCCATCGCCGACGCCGACCGCCTCGGTTTTCGCTGCACCGGCGCGTGGGTGTTCCGCATGCACACCGATGCGTGTACGAAGCCGATCCCGAATTGGGAGCCGACCTTCAACACCCCCGCCGTCGCCCTCCCCTGCCCGATCATGCTCTGGCAGTTTGCGATCGATTGCCTCTTCGACGGCGGCGCCGACTTCGACATGGTCAACCCCGACACGGAGGTCGCCAACGCGCTGATGAACCGGCTGGTGGTGCCCGCCGCGTGATCAAGCGCCTGCTCCGGCGAGCCCTGCGCCGCCTCGGGTACGACATTCTCAAAATTCCGGCCGCGCAGCGGAGCTTCGGCCCTGTCGCCGAGCCGGCGCCGCTAGCGCCCATCTGGCCACTTCCGCGCGCCGGATTCTCCGACGACGAGATCCGGCGCGAGCTCGCCCGCTTTCCGCATTGGCACTACTCGTACGAGTTCGAGGGCGGTCTCTCGTTCCAAACGTCGCACGTCAATCCGGGCCTCGACTCCGATCGCCCCGAGCGCCCGCTGCAGCGCTTCCGCCACTTCATGCCGTACGTCGGTTCGCTCGCGGGGAAACGCGTGCTCGACATCGCCTGCAACGCCGGCTTCTGGTCGATCCAGTGCGCGCTCCTTGGCGCGGACGTCGTCGGCTTCGACGCACGGTCGGAGCTGATCGACGCCGCGAACGCGCTGAAGCGGATCACCGGCGCACTGGTTCGAAGCGCACGGCATTGGTAAGCGTAGAATGAAAATCAAGTACTTCAAGACACAGCCATGAAGGACAAGCCAAAGCGTTTCGCCGTTTGCATCCGGAATGAAGAACATGAGGAATCGCTAGACCTCCGTAAGATCTACGAGGTCCTCGATGATTCGACTGCCGAGCAGCACGACATGCTCCGCGTGGTTGATGAGGAAGGCGAAGACTATCTTTACCCCGCAGACTGGTTTCTGCCAATCGAGCTTCCTCAGAATCTTGAAGAAGCAATCCTGCAACTCGCACATCAGTGAGATACGCTCCGCTTCATGAAGAAGCTGCTGCTGCTGTTCTTCCTCGCCGTTCCCCTCTTCGCCCAGGAACCCAAAACCATCGCCCTCAAAGCCGCGCGGCTCTTTGACGGCACGTCCGACAACGTCATCGCCAACGCCACCGTCGTCGTCACTGGCAACCGCATTGCCGGCGTCAACGTCCCGGTCCCCGCGGGCGCGCAGGTCATCGACCTCGGCGACGTCACGCTACTGCCGGGCTTCATCGACGCCCACGTCCACCTCACTGGCGAGTCGAGCGACAACTTCTACCTCGACTTCTTTCAGGGCGTCATGCGCCAGCCGGCGGAGCAGGCGTTTTACGCCGGCATGTATGCGAAGAAGACCCTCGACGCCGGCTTCACCACTGTGCGCAACGTCGGCGCGAGCGACTACGTCGACGTCGGCCTCCGCAACGCCATCAACGCCGGCCTCACGCCCGGGCCGCGCATCCTCACCGCGGTCCACGCCATCGGCGCCACCGGCGGGCACGGCGACGGCGATCCGATCCCGCCGGCGCGCGGCGTCCCGCAGCAAGGGCCGATCGACGGCGTCTGCAACGGCGCCGATGAATGCCGCGCCGCCGTCCGCTACCAGATCAAGTACGGCGCCGACGTCATCAAATTCATGCCCTCGGGCGGCGTGCTCTCGCTCTCCGATCCCGTCGACGCCCCCGAGCTCTCGCAGGACGAGATGAACGCCATCGTCGAGGAGGCCCACCACTGGGGCCGCAAAGTCGCCGCGCACTGCCACGGCGACGCCGCGGCGAAGATGGCCATCGCCGCCGGCGTCGACTCCATCGAGCACGGCTCGTTTCTGAAGGCCGACACCCTGCAGCTCATGCACGACAAAGGCGTCTACCTCGTCCCGACCCTGCTCGCCGGCGACTGGCTCGGCCCGAAGCTCGACAAGCTCCCGCTGGCCATCGCGAACAAAGCCCGCGCCGCCATCGCCGCGCGCGACACGATGTTCCGCGCCGCGCTCAAGACCAACGTAAAAATCGCCTTCGGCACCGACTCCGCCGTCTCGCCGCACGGCCTCAACGCGCGCGAGTTCTCCTCGATGACCGGCCTCGGCATGGCCCCCGCGGCGGCGCTGCGCTCCGCAACGTCCGTCGACGCCCAGCTTCTCGGCCTTCCGGACGTCGGCACCCTCGCCGCCGGCAAGCTCGCCGACATCGTCGCCGTGCCCGGCAACCCGCTCACCGACATCAAACAGACCGAGCACGTCGTCTTCGTCATGAAAGACGGCGTGATCTACCGCAAGTGATCGACATCGTGATCTGCAGCCGCGAAGAGGCGGGCGCGATCCTCTGCTCGCCGGCGGGGCGGAAGGACGTCGTGCTCCTCGTCTCCATCGGCGAGGCGCACGACCCTGCGCCCGCGGGCTTCCGCAACGTCAGCCCGCGCATGCGCCTCCTCTTCCCCGACACGAACGGCGAAGCCGGCGCGACCGTCGACGACGTCCAGCGCCTGATCGCGACCGCCAAAGCGTTCGCGGAGAAGAGTGGGCGCGCGATCATCCATTGCCAGGCCGGCATCAGCCGCTCCACCGCCGCCGCGACCATCTTTTACGCCGTCCTCCTCGGCGAGGGGCGCGAAGACGAAGCGATCGCACGCGTGATCGCCTCGCGCCAGTTCGCCCTGCCGAACCGGCGGATGATCCGTCTCGCCGACGAGCTCCTCGGGCGCGGCGGCAAATTGGTCGCCGCCGTGGAGCGCGCCCTGGGATGAGAAAGCGCGTCTACATCGCCTACACCGGCGGCACCATCGGCATGAACCGCAGGCGCGGCGGCTACTGCCCCGAGGCCGGATACCTGCAGCGGCAGATGGCGCAGATGCCGGAGCTCGAGCATCCGTCGATGCCGTCCTACACCATCCACGAATACGCGCCGCTCCTCGACTCCTCGAACATGACGCCGGCGGAGTGGGTGAAGATCGCGCACGACATCGACGCCCACTACGCCCGCTACGACGGCTTCGTCGTCCTGCACGGCACCGACACCATGGCCTACACCGCCTCGGCGCTGCCGTTCATGCTCCACGGCCTCGGCAAGCCCGTCATCATCACCGGCTCGCAGATCCCGCTCTGCGAAGTGCGCAACGACGCGCGCGAGAACCTCATCACCTCGCTCCTCATCGCCGCCAAGTACGACATCCCCGAGGTCTGTCTGTACTTCGGCGGCAAACTCCTGCGCGGGTGCCGCAGCGTCAAAGTCAGCGCCAGCGGCTTCGCCGCCTTCGACTCGCCGAACGTCCCGCCCCTCGGCACCGTCGGCATCGACATCGAGATCAACCGCGACCTCGTGCGCAAACCGGCGCGCAAACAGCGCCTGCGCGTCGACGACTTCGGCAGCGCCGTCGTCAGCGCCCTGCGCCTCTTCCCCGGCATCTCCCCCGAGCTGCTGCGCAACGTCCTCCGCCCGCCGCTGCAAGGGCTCGTCCTCGAGGCGTACGGCGTCGGCAACGGTCCGGATCACGACCGCGCCTTTCTCTCCGCCCTCGAGGAGGCGACGGCGCGCGGCGTCGTCATCGTCGACTGCACGCAGTGCCTCGAAGGCACCGTCGACCTCGGCGAGTACGCCACCGGCTCCGCGCTCGCGCGCGCGGGTGTTATCAGCGGGCGGGATATGACCGCCGAGGCCGCGCTGGCGAAGCTGTACTACCTCTTCAGCCGCGGCTATGCGCCGAAAACCGTGCGCCGGGAGATGCAGCGCGACCTCCGCGGCGAGCTCACTCCATAAATTCTCCAGAATTCGGAAAAGACTCCGCCGCCCCGCCGCCCGATACTGAGCGGCGATGATGAAGTACGATGCTCGAAGTCCGAAACACCTCCCCATGCGTGCGCTGATCATCGCGGTCATCGTGCTCGTCTCCTCGGCCGCGGACGCGCAGTGGCACGCCGCGGCGACCCCGCCGCGCCCCACCCTCCCCGCCGTCGCCGTCGACTTTGGATATCCGGGACCGTACGTCCCGTGGGACTCGGCGCCGATCACCTTGCACGCGACCGCAGGCGACGCGCCGTTCGACGGCTACATCGGCTTCCACTTCCGCGTCAACGAGCACTTCAGCTACGACACGCCCGTCGTCGCGCGCGCGGTGCTGCGGCCGCACGAGCAGTGGACGTTCTCGACCTTCGCGCGGCTGCGGCGGCAGGGCGTCATCAGCGGCAACTACAACAGCACCGACCCGACGCCGCGCGCGCTCTTCGTCGAGTGGCGCGACGCCGCGCAGCTCGAAGCCGCAGCGCAGAATGCGGGCACGCCGCCGTGGACGTTGTGGAACGCCGAGAAACGCGCGCTGCGGGTGACGCACGCCGGCGAGAGCGCGCCCGCGTCGGTTCTCGGCCGCGCCGCGTGCACCGTGAACGCGAACCAGCTTTCCGACCGCGCGCAGTGGTACGCCGGATTCGACGGTGCCGCCGTGCCGCTCGACGTCTGGCTCGACTTGCCGCGCCGCGTGCGCGAAGCGATGGTCGGCTCCCGCGTCGAGCTCGCGCTCTTCGGCCTCCCGCGCGGCGATCAACAGCTCGACGATCTCGATCGCGCGCTGCTGCCCGTCACATTCGCGGGCGGCACGGCAAAGGCGAAGGCGGACACCGACGCGATCGGCAGCGACATGGTGCGCAGCGCCGCCGCGACGTGGTGCGCGAGCGGCACCGGCGTCTCCGCGGCGCTGCCTGCGACGCGTTCGACGACGGCGCGCACGCCGGCCGGCTACGAGATCAGCTTCCTGCAGTACCGCTCCGGTGCCTGGCCGCGCCCGGCGCAACTCCTCCGCCGCTACGCAGGCCTCGTGACGTCGCTCGCCGCGGCCGTCATCGCCGTTGCCGGCTGGATCCTCCTGCGCAGGCGCCAGCGCGCCGGCATCGCCGTGGCCATGCTCGGCTTCGCCGTCATCGTCCTCGGCGTCCGACCGTACATCCGCCAGTCGACCGGCCGCTACGTATTCTCGGTGCAGGCGCCGATCGTCGACGGCATCGCCGACACGCTCGAAGTCGACCGCACCTGGGGAGCGTCGCCGCTCGCCGTGTCCGCCGACGCAGCACCCACGCGCACCGGCGTCACGGGCGCCGACGACCTCTACCAAAGGCTCGAAGTGCGAACCTCGGAGACGCCGCTGGCAATGGGCGCCTTCACGCGCTTCGACTGGAACGCCATCACGCGATGGACGCGGCGGCGCGAGCTCACCGCAGCCGGCGCGCGCGTTCGCGTCCACAGCAGCGACGCGAAGAAGCTCGTGATCGACTTCGAGAGCCCCTTCAACGTGAACCGAGTCTGGGCTCAGTGGCTTTGCGGCGATCATCTCTGTGTCGGCGAGACCGACATGCGCCGCGCCGCGAGCGGGACCGTGACGATCGAGTCGCACCACCTCCTCTGGAACGAGGTCGAGCCGTTCCTCGTCGAGAACCCGGCGCCGAGAATTCAGAAGAGCTTCCACCAGACCGACGTCGTCCTCATGGACAGGAGTGCGTCCGGCAACCGCCAGATCGAATGGTTCGGACCGCGCGCCGAGGAGCGGCCGGTGGCCTTCTCCATCGTGAGCCAGCCATCGCTCGAAGCGGATGGCTCCACGTCGTGGTCGTTCGCCCTTCCCGCCGGATCGCACGCCGGGGCCGACATTCTGCTGCCGATGAATGCGGCCATCCCGGAGCTGACGCTCACGTCGGCAAGCGGCACCGTCACGCTGCACCGCTATGCGCAAGGTATCTACCCGATCCCCGGCAACCTCCTCGGCGGCGGCGTCGCGATGAAGATCTCGACGAAGAAACCGACCGTCGCCGATGCAGTGATCAAAGTGAGGGAGACAAAACCATGACCGAGCATGCCATCGTCGCCGACGGCCTCCTCAAGCGCTACGGCCGCGTGACCGCGCTGCGCGACACGTCGTTCGCCGTGACGAAGGGGACGATCACCGGCTTCATCGGGCGCAACGGCGCCGGCAAGACCACGACGCTGAAGATCGTCTCGACGCTCCTCGACGCGGACGATGGCTCTTGCCGCGTCCTCGGTTTCGACGTCCACAAAGAGCCGTACGCCATCCGCTCGCGCATCGGATTCCTCCCCGACGCCTTCGAGCTCCCCGTCACGCTGACGCTGCGCGAATACCTCGGCATCTTCACGGAGCTCTACGGCATCCCGCGCGGCGACCGCGCGCGCCGCGTCGAGACCTCGCTGCAGCTCACGCGCACCGAGGAGCTGGCGGAGCGGCGGCTGCACGCCCTGTCGCGCGGCGAGGAGCAGCGCGTCGGCCTGGCCCGCGCCCTCATCCACAACCCCGAGATCCTCATCCTCGACGAGCCGGCCGCGGGACTCGACCCGCACGCGCGCGTCGAGCTCAAGGAACTGCTGCGGCTCCTGCGCGAGCGCGGCAAGACCGTCTTTTTGTCGTCGCACGTCCTCGCCGACCTCGAGGAGATCTGCGACGAGCTCGTCGTCATCAAGAACGGCAGCGTCATCTTCTCCGGCGACATCGCCGGCTTCCGCAAGCAGATGCACTCCACGACGCGCTGGCGCCTCAGCGCCGTCACGCGGCCGATCCCGCTGCCGTCGAACTTCCGCGGCGAAGTGATCGGGAGTGGCCCGACGTCGATCGAGTTCGAGGGCGAGCTCTCGCCGCGCGAGCGCGCGCGCTGGATCGCCGAGCTCGTGGCCAAGGGCGTCGACGTCTGCGAGCTCGCGCCGCTGCGCTCGACGCTCGAGCAGGAGTTCGCCAAGGCCGTCGAGGAAGAGGAAGAGCAGGAGGTGGCGGCATCATGATCGCGGTCCTGCACTACGCCTTGCTCAAGAGCCTTCGCGACCGGTCGCTGGCGATCTTCGTCCTCGGGCCGGCGCTCGTCATCGCCGCGTCGCTCTTCGGGGCCACGATCGCCGAGGGCGGACTTCGCTATCCGTTTCACGTGAGCCGGCAGATGAGCGCCGCCCAAAACGCGGAGATCATCGCGCTGATCCTCATGTTCTTCGTGATGATGTTCGGCACCGTCGCGGCGTTCTGGACGTTCCGCCCCGAGGTGGTAACGAAGACCATCGGCAGCTTCCTCATGGCCCGGCGGCCGCTCACCGTGGCGCTGGCGCAGGTGACGTTCGCCGCGGCGGTCACGTTCAGCGCGTGGATCGCCGGCATCCTCACCATCGCGGCGCTGACGTCGGCGTTGCCGCGCGCGCTCGGCTGGTTCGCCCTCGCTGCAGTTGTTGCTGCGCTCGCGGCGGCGTCGATCGGCGCGCTCGTCCTCACCATCTCGCCGCAGCCGGCCATGGTGCTCTGGGCGTTCCTCGGCTGCACGGCGCTGCTGCCGCTGCTCGTGAATCGGGCCGTGGGGCCGAAGCTCCTCTACATCGTGCCAGTCATGGCCATTCTCTTCACCGCAGTCTCTGCATTCCTTTTGGAGCGGCGATGGGCGTCCTAGCAATTGCGCGATTCCGCCTTCTGACGATCGTCCGTACCGGGACGCCGATCTTCATCCTCGCGGCGCTCCCGCCTCTCCTGGCGATGATCCCGATGAGCGTGCCGGAGCCGACGTTCCGCGCGACGGCCGATGAGCTGCTGCCGCTCAATGCGAACGTCGCGCTGGCGGCGTGGCTGCTGCACGGCATCCTCATCACCCTGGCCACGCTGAGGACGGGGAACGTCCGATCGCCGCACAACGACGTGGTCGTGCGCGTGATCCCCGATCTCATGGACACCGCGCCGGTCGCGCCGCCGTCGCGGTTCTGGGGCGAGGCCCTCGGCACGCTCGGCGCCGCGGCGCTCGTGCACGCTTGCTGTCTGCCGCTCCTCGCCGCCGTCGCGGCGCTCAGCCCGATGCCGACCGCCGCCTTCGTCTCCATCGAGATCGCCACGCTGG
>DATELQ010000039.1:0-72206 GCA_035276475.1 Thermoanaerobaculia bacterium
CGCCCCCTAGGGAGGCATTCCAATCGCCGTCGTCGCCGCGGCGCGTGAAGAGCTGCACGACGCCGCCGACCGCCGTGTCGCCGTAGAGCGCCGACTCCATCCCGCGCGCCACTTCGACGCGCTCGATCTCTTCGGCGCGGAACTGCTGCCACGGCACGAGGCCGGACTCGACGTCGCCGGCCGGCACGCCGTCGACGCGGAGCTGCACGTACTCGACTTCGCCGCCGCCGTAGAAGCCGCGCACGGCGATCGTCGCAGGCGCGGTCGACGCCGCGCCGAACACCGCCACGCCCGGCACGAGCGGCAGCAGGCCCGCCGCGGTGAGCGCCGGCGTCTGCGCGATCGTGGTCGCGTCGACGACCGACGCGGCGGTCGTCAGCTCGTCGCGCGCCGTCGGCGCGCGGTCCGCCGTCACGACGATCTCCTGCTGCACACGCGGCGGAACGTCGGCGGGTGCGCGGAGGAGCAGGAAGAGTGAGAGCAGCATTTATCGAGTTATACCCGATTCTGCCACCCACGCCTTCACGCGTTTCTCCAAGAGGTCCAACGGCAACTGCCCGCCGCCGAGGATCAGGTCGTGGAAGGCGCGGACGTCGAACTTCGGACCGAGCTCCTTCTCCGCGTAGCGGCGGAGCTCGCGGATCTTCAGCTGGCCGATCTTGTAAGCGGGCACCGATCCGGGCTGCACGATGTAGCGGTCGACTTCGTTCGCGATCTCGCGCTCGGTCTTCGCGGAATTCGCGCGGCAGTAGTCGATGGCCTGCTGGCGCGACCATCCCTTCGCGTGCAGCCCGGTGTCGACGACGAGGCGGATGGCGCGCCATATCTCGTTATTGAGCTGGCCGAACTTCTGGTACGGGTCTTTGTACAGACCGAGCTCGCCGCCGATCGTCTCGGCGTAAAGGCCCCACCCCTCGGAGAAGACCGGATAGACATCCCACTTCCGCCACTCGGGCAGCTCGCTGATCTCTTCGGCGAGCGAATACTGCAGATGATGTCCGGGCACCGACTCGTGCGCGGCGAGGCTCTCCATCCCCCACTTCGGCCGCGCTTTGAGATCGAACGTGTTGACGAGCAGCCAGCCCGGGCGGCCGGCGGCGAGCGTGCCGCTGCCGTACATCGCCGACGGCGACGACTCCGAGCCCGCGCTCATGGCCTTCACGCCGTACGGCAATCGGGGCAGGCGGCCGAAGAGCTTCGGCAGCTCCGGTTCGATCCGCTTCACGATGTCGCGATAGCCGGTGAGCACGTCCTCGGGCTTGTCGTAGAAGAAGCGGGGATCGGTGCGAAGGAACTCCGTGAACTCCGCGAATGTGCCTTTGAAGCCGGTGGAGGCGATGACGGCGTCCATCTCCGCGCGGATGCGCTTGACCTCGCGCAGCCCGAGGTCGTGGATCTCATCGGGCGTGAGACTCGTCGTCGTGTAGGAGTGCAGCATGAAGGCGTAGTAGGCCTTGCCGTTGGGAAGATCGCTGACGGAGATGTAGTCGCGCGCGTTCGGCACGTAGGTCTTGGCGAGGTAGTCGTGGAGCTTGCGCAGCTCCGGCACGACCTGCTGCCGCAGCGATTCGTGCGCTTCGCGCAGGAGCCGCTCGCGCTCCGCGGCGGGAATCGTGTCGGGCATGTTCCGGAACGGCTCGACGAGCGGATTCTTGAGCGGATCGTCGGTGAGGTCGGGCTCGATGCGCTCGGCGACGTGCTGCAGCGTGACGCGCGGCGGGGTGATGCCGCGCTTCAGCCCCTCGGCGAGGAACGCCATGGCCTGCTCGGCGACGCGCGGGAAGCCGCGCATCAGCATCAGCATCTTCTCGTAGTCGGCGGCGTTGCGCGCCGGCATGTAGTTGATCGGCTCGAGCAAGTCCGTGATGCCGTCGCCCATGTGGTCGACGACGATGTAGGTGTTGAGATCGAGGAAGCGCTCTCCTTCGATGGACCCCTCGAACTTGCGCTGCAAAAGGTCGTAGTTGAGTTGCTCCTGCGGCGTCAGCTTGGCGCGGTCGATCGACCGCAGCGCCGCGAGCTCGATGTGCGTCACGCGGGTCGAGTACTCCATCATCTCCTGCGAGTAGTCGGGCAGCCGCCCTTCGAGACCGGGGTAGCCGACGTAGACGGAGAGCGCCGGCGCCATGCGCATCTTCGCGGCCCAGTAGAGATCGAAGAATTGCTTGAGGCGCGCGCTCTCGCTCGGACCGGCGGGGAGGTGCTCGATCTGCCGCACGATGTCGACGAGATCGGATGGAATGGCGGACGTGGAGAGGGCGAAGAGGAGGAGAAGGGCTTTCACGGAACCATTCTAAAAAAAGACGAAGGGCGCCGGTTGCCCGGCGCCCCTCGCCCACTGACCGCGTCCCGACGCGTTTCAGTTGAAGACCACCAGTCGGAAGCACGTTGCCGGCTTGCCCGAGATCGTGGCCGACCCTTCACTCTGGGAGAGGACCGAGATCGTGTTGCCGAGGGACCGTCCGACCACCGTCGCCAGGATGGCGCTGTTGGCGTGGATGGCCGAGCTGTTCACGACCACCGAGTTCTGGCCCTGGTCCATGCAGTACACACCCGAGACCCACGCGCCGCTGCCGGCAGGTCCCTGCGGTCCCATCGGACCCTGCGGACCCATCTGACCCTGAGCGCCCGTGGCACCGGTGTCGCCCTTGTCACCCTTCTCGCCCTTCGCACCGGCCACACCCGCATCGCCCTTGTCGCCCTTGTCGCCCTTGGCACCGGCCACACCCGCGTCGCCCTTGTCACCCTTGTCGCCCTTCAGGCCCTGCGCGCCAGCCGTGCCCGGATCGCCTTTGTCGCCCTTCTCACCCTTTTCGCCCTGCGCGCCGGCCGTGCCCGGGTCGCCCTTGTCGCCCTTCAGGCCCTGCGCACCGGCCACGCCCGGATCGCCCTTGTCGCCCTTCTCACCCTGCGCGCCCGCCACACCCGCGGGGCCGGCCGGACCCTG
Organism: Thermoanaerobaculia bacterium; assembly: GCA_035276475.1. Taxonomy (GTDB): domain Bacteria; phylum Acidobacteriota; class Thermoanaerobaculia; order Gp7-AA8; family Gp7-AA8; genus DATDFB01. Next base: position 2,948 of record DATELQ010000039.1, read on the forward strand.
ATCGCCCTTGTCGCCCTTGGCGCCGGCAACCTGCCACTTGTCCGGGAGGAAGTAACCGATGATGTCGACGACGAGGTCAACGCCGCCCTGCTGCGCGGTGAGGGTGAACATCTGGTCGCGCAGCACGACGCTCGCTTCATTCATGGCATGCTCGCCGGGGCGCAGCGCGATCTTCGACAGGTCGTCGGGCGGCTGCTTGTCTTTGCCCGGGGTCAGCCACACTGCCATCGTGCCGAGGGACTTCGTCGAGCGCGTACCGGTCGCCCACACGCGGGCGGCGACGGCGATCGCTTCGGTCGGAACCTGCTCGTTGCAGGGGTTGATCCAGTCAGCCGTGCGCAGCTCGCCGGTCGGGCGGTAGGAGCGGCTCTCGTTCGGCTGGTAGGCCGGGCCGCCCCACTCGTGCGGATATTTGTCGGCTTCGAGCGTGCTGATGAAGCGGCACGGCACGATCTCCTGGAAGATCGCCGGGCCGTAGGAGAGCGCGGACGAGCCGTCCGCCGGATCCGACAGCAGCACCGAGCGGAGCTGCACGCCGAGAACCGTGTAGGGGTTGTGCGTCGCGGGGGTCGTGGCATCGTCCGCCATCGCCAGCGGAGCAACGATCGTCATCGCGATCGCGGTCATCATGGTTTTGAAGAAGTGCTTGGTGTTCATGGCTCCCTCCGTCTCTTTCTCTTTGCCGTTTTGTTGTGGGCAATGTCGGCGCAGGAGGGAAAAACGACATGGACGCTTGGACCGGCTGAACGGACCAATAGCGGTCGGAAGGTGGACCGCGGTCACGAAAATGAGGGTTATTTGTCGATTAGGTCACAGGGCACAGGGGGCGGGGGACAGGTGATGTTCTTGCCGCTGCACGACTTTCGGCCTGAGGCACGTGCTCGCGCGGCGGCAGGACAACCACCTGCGCCCCGCCCCCTGTGCCCTGTGACCTGAGTCAGAGGAGGATCAGGTCTTCGAGCTCGTCGCGCCGATGGATCGTCATCGACGAGTTGCGCATCGTGATGATCTTCTTCTCTTTGAAGGACTTGAGAAGGCGGGAGACCGTCTCGCGCGAGGTGCCGATGGTCTGCGAGATCTCCTCGTGCGTCATCAGCACCGGGACGCGCACGCCGCTCGCGGACGGGCTGCCCGACTCGTCGCACCACGATAGAAGAAGGTAGGCGAGCTTCTCGGCGGCGGAGTTGGCGAGCCCCAAGGCGCGGATCTGGTCGGCGTCGGACTCGCACTCCTCGATGAGCTGCCGGGCGATGTTGAACGACACGTCGCGGTACTCGCCCATGAAGCGCAGAAAGTCGTCGCGCTTGATGAACTTGAGCTGCGACGGCGTGACCGTCTCCGCCGTGGCCTTGTACGGGTTGCCGGAGAGGACGCTGGCGAGGCCCAAAGCGTCGCCCGGCTGCACGCGGCGCGTGATCAGTTTCTTGCCGGCGCCCGAGGAGATCGTCAGCTTGGCGGAACCGTAGCAGAGGATGAAGAGTCCGCGCGGCGGCTCCCCCTCGGCGAAGAGCAGCGTTTCGGCCGGATAGACGTTGGCAAAGGTAATGGCGTCGAAGGCTTTCAGCGTGTTGGGATCGAGCTGACAAAAAAAGCTGTCGTCGCGCCAGGGGCACGAGACACAGCTCTCGCACATCTCCACTCCATACCTCGGGACCGATCGCATGCCGTCATGATAGCGCGGATATTCACGCCGCCGCGGAGTGCGGCGGCGAGGTCAGCAGCTTCGCTTCGAGGTAGAACTGAACGTCGTCGGGGCCGAGCGCGTAGAGCACGCGGTCACCGCCGCGGCCCGTGGCGCTGACGAAGGCGCTGTCGTCCTGGATCAGCACCACGTCGCCGGCGTACGAGGCCGGAAGGCGGGAGAGGAGATGGAGGTACTCGGCGGCGTTGGCGGCGCCGTCGATGATCACCGTCTCGATGTCCTTCCCGAGCTCCTCGACGCCGCGCTGGAGCGCGTACGGAATCACGCCGAAGCTGCCGACGAAGATCAGGCGGCGCGGCGCGTCGGGCGCGGTGAGCCACAGCCGCTGCGGCGCGGAGCGGGAGCGGCTGACGAGCGTGATGCGGCGGTTGTCGTGTTGCATGGTCGGCTCCTCAGTGCACGAACAGGCGTGCGGTCACGGCGACGGTCAGCGAGAGCGTCCAGAGCAGCGACAGCACGCGCCAGCTGTGGCGGCCGCCGCGGAGATCGGACGTGGTGTGTTCAACGAATTCCAGAACGCGAGTCATTGAAATCCTCCTTTGATGAAGTCTGTGGATTGGGAAGCGGCACCGTGCGGGTGCCGAATTCATCGATCGGCCAAACGTCGAGCGACAGGTCGCGGCCGTTGGCGGCGTACTTCGAGTCGCTGCCGTGGCTGATCAGCTCGATCCAGCCGCGCTGCGGCACCGTGTACTGCTTCCCGGTGTAGGTGAACTGCGTGCCGGGAGCGCCGACGAACTTGTAAGAGACGGCGCCGGCGTGGCAGGTCACGTTCGGCGCCGGGCGGTGCAGGAGAGCGGCGAGTGTGATTGCTTCGATGATCATGCCGCGCTCTATGTCCAATCCCTGTACCACGCACTTTGCGCAGCAAAATCAATCACTTAGCTTTCGCGATCGATTTCCGCTGTGTCTCGACGCCGCACACGTGTATGATTTTTGGACATGAGCGACACTCTACTGATCGTAGACGACGATCCGGCGATCCTGGCCGGACTCCAGGCTCTCCTGGAGGGCGAGTGGGAGGTGCGGACGGCCGACAGCGGCCGTGCCGCGCGTGCGGCCTTCGCCAACTTCTCGCCCGACGTGGTGCTGCTCGACGTCGGGCTCCCCGACGTCTCCGGCATCGAACTGCTGCACGACCTCAAGATGTACTCCGAGGCGGTGGCGGTGATCATGATGTCGGGCCAGGGGACGTTCGACCGCGTCGTGGAGTCGATGCGCCTCGGCGCCGAGACGTTCCTGCAGAAGCCGTTCGAATACGAGACGCTCAACCTCACGCTCGCGACCGTGAAGAAGCTGATCGCCACACGGCGCGAGCTCCAGGCGCTGCGCCGCGCCGACACGCCCGACGCCGACCGCCTTCCCGGCACCTCCCCCGCCGTGCAGCGCCTCAACGAGCTCCTCGCGCAGGTCGCGCGCGTGCCGTCGCCGGTGCTGATCGAAGGAGAGTCGGGGACGGGCAAGGGCGTGTTCGCGCGCCTCATTCACAACCGCTCGCCGCGCGCCCGCGGGCCGTTCGTCGATCTGAACTGCGCCGGGCTGTCGAAGGAGCTCCTGGAGTCGGAGCTCTTCGGCCACGAGCGCGGCGCGTTCACGAACGCGGTGAACACGAAGCCGGGACTGTTCGAGGTGGCGTCCGACGGCACGCTGTTCCTCGACGAGATCGGCGAGATGGACGCAACGGTGCAGGCGCGCCTGCTGAAGGCGATCGAGGAGAAGCGCTTCCGCCGCGTCGGCGGGATCCGCGATCTGACGGCGAATTTCCGCCTCGTCGCGGCGACGAACCGCGATCTCGCTGCGGAGGCGGCCGCGGGGCGCTTCAGAAGCGACCTTTACTATCGCTTGAACGTCGTGCGCGTGCACATGCCGCCGCTGCGCGAGCGCCCCGAGGACATTCCGGTGTTGGTCGACGTGATGCTGCGGCCGCTGGCGAAGGAGATCGGCAAGCCGCTGCCGACCGTCAGTCCGAGGGCGCTGAAGAAGCTCGAGCAGTACGGCTGGCCGGGCAACGTGCGCGAGCTGCGCAACGTGTTGGAGCGGGCCCTCCTGACGATGAGCGGCAAGGAGATCCGCAGCGAGTCTCTACTCCTCGAGCCGGCCGCTCCCTCGGTCGCATCACAGGCCTCGGGGTTGCCAACGGCGGAGTGGGAGATCCGCGCGCTCGACGACGTGGTCGCGGAGTACGTCGCCGCGTCGGTGGAAGCAGCCGGCGGGAACGTGCGCAAGGCGGCGCGGCAACTGCAGATCAGCCCATCGACGCTCTACGCGCGATTGAAAGAAAAGACGCAGTAGAATCCCGCTCCCTTTATGCCGCAGAAGTTCTACATCACCACCGCGATCGACTACGTCAACGACGACCCCCACATCGGCCACATGTACGAGAAGGTGGTCGCCGACGTCATCGCCCGCCACCGCCGGCGTATCGGCGACGACGTCTGGTTCCTCACCGGCACGGACGAGCATGGGCAGAAGATCGAGCGCGCCGCGGCGAAGGAAGGGATCCTCCCGATCGAGCTGGTCGACCGCGTCGTGGCGAACTACCACACGCTGCTGCGCAAGCTGAACATCAGCAACGACGACTTCGTGCGCACGACCGAGGCGCGGCATCGCGTCGGCGTGCTGGAGCTGATCCGCCGCATTCAGGAGCGCATCGCCGACGACATCTACCTCGGCGAGCACGCCGGCTGGTATTGCCAAACCGAGGAGACGTTCATCCCCGAGAACCAAGTGAAGGATGGGGTCGCCCGCCAGGGCGCCTCACCAACGGATCAGGACGGGCACAAGGTCGAGTGGACGACGGAGAAGAACTACTTCTTCAAGCTCTCCCGCTACACCGAGCCGCTGCTCCAGCACTACCGCCGCAACCCCGACTTCATCCGCCCGCGCACGCGCTACAACGAGGTCGTCGCCTTCGTCGAGCAGGGCCTCAAGGACCTCTCGATCTCGCGCACGGCGGTGTCGTGGGGCATTCCCTTCCCCGGCAATCCCGAGCACGTCATCTACGTGTGGATGGACGCACTGACGAACTACATCTCCGCGCTCGGCTTCGGCAGCGCGGATGACGACGTACGCTTCCGCCGCTACTGGCCGTGCGACGTGCACCTCATCGGCAAGGACATCGTCCGCTTCCACGCCGTCTACTGGCCTGCGTTCCTGATGTCGGCGGGCGTGGAGCTGCCGCGGCAAATCGTGGCGCACGGCTGGTGGCTGCGCGACAACCAGAAGATCTCGAAGTCGCTCGGCAACGTGGTGCGGCCGCACGAGGTGATCGACACGTTCGGCACCGACCCGTTCCGCTACTACGTGGTGCGCGAGATGGTGTTCGGGCAGGACGCGAATTACTCCGACGAGTCGTTCATCACCCGCTACAACGCCGACCTGGCCAACGACCTCGGCAACACGCTCTCTCGCGCCCTGAAGATGAGCGAGACGTACTTCGGCGGGAAGACGCCGCCGGTGCCGTGCGACGACAACGATCTGCATCGCGCGGCGGGCGAGCTCGCGCCGGAGTACCTGCGGGCGATGGACGAGCTGGCGTTCCACCGGGCCATGGAGATTGCCTGGAAGCTGCTCGTGACGGTGAACGGCTACATCGTCACGCGCGAGCCGTGGAAGATGTTCAAGACGAGCGGCGCGGACGACGCGCTGGCGCGGGTGATCTGGAACACGCTGGAGTCGCTGCGCATCGTCTGGGTGATGCTCGCGCCGGTGATGCCCGCGACGGCGCGCGAAGCACTCTCGCGCCTCGGCGCGGATCCGGACGCGATCGGCACCGACGCGCTGGCGTGGGGACAGCTGCCGAACGGCGCGGCGATCCGCGCGGGCGATCCGATTTTTCCGCGCATCGATGCCGCGGCATTCATGGGAGAGAAGAAGATGGATGAACAGAAACCGGCTCCGCCGCCCGTGGAGACGACGCAGGCCGCCCCGCCCGACCTCGCCAAGATCGGCATCGAGCACTTCATGGGCGTCGACCTACGCGTCGCCGAAGTGCGCGCGGCGGAGCGCGTGCCGAAGTCGAAGAAGCTCGTCAAGATGTCGGTGTTTGACGGCAGCGCCGAGCGGACCATCGTCGCCGGCATCGCCACAAAGTACGCGCCGGAGGAGCTGGTCGGCCGCAAGATCGTGATCGTGGCGAACCTCGAGCCGAAGGCGCTCGCCGGCATCGAGTCGAACGGCATGGTGCTGGCCGCGTCGATCGACGGCGAGCCGTCGCTGCTCGCCGTCGATCCGAACGTTCCCGCGGGGACGAAGGTCAAGTAATCACTGCGACTTTCCGATCCGGTCGAACCAGGCCTGACCGTCGACTACGAAGAAGAAGAGGCTCGTCACCGATCCCGAGTAGGTGCCGGGAATGATGTTGAGCGCGCTCGCCGGGATCTCCACGCGGATCCACGATCCGCCCGCCGGCACGGGGCCCATGTACAACTGTTCCGACATGTTGTGCGGCGTTCCCCAGTAGGCGTTCTTGACGTCGCCGCTCCAGAGGCCGAAGCGGAGCTGGATCTCCGACGGCGGGGCACACTCGTTGACGAGCATGTACAAGACGATCTTGTCGGTGCTCTGCAGCGAGTCGACGCCGGGCGGGGCGATTTCGTCGACCTGGCCCCAACCCGTGCCGGTGCCGGCAAATCCCTCGACGATCGCCTTCGTGCCGCTGGCGACGCGCGACGTATCCCACGTGAGGCTCGTCGCGCCGCCGACGGGCGGATCGTCGACCCACACGGTGTCGCCGGAGGGGAAGGTCGGCGGCGTGGCCGTGCCTAGGGCGCACGGCGTGCCGCTCAGGGCGACGTGGTCGATCCACGCCTGTCCGGCGCCCTGCATGCGCACCCTCACGCTGGTGATGGTGGTGTTTTCCAATCCGAGGAAGCGCGACGGAATCTCGATGCGCTGCCACGAGCCCTGCGCGGGCATCGGCGTTCCCGCCGACTTGAGCAGCGCCTGCTCCGACCAGTTGGACGGCGTTCCCCAATAGACGCCGCTGGTGAGGCTGTAGTTCGTCGTCCATTCGACCGCGAGCTCCGAGGGGGGCGGATCGCAGTCGTTGAGGAGCACGTAGACGACGAGATTCAGGCCGTACGGAATGGAGGCGCTGAAGCCGCTCACGGCAACGTCGTGCTGCCCCGTCGCGGAGTACTGCCCCTTGATCGCTTGCGTGCCGCTGGCATGCTGCCCCGCATCCCACGAGCCGGTGATGCTGCCGCCGGACGGCGTGGCGTCGTCGACGAGCACGGTGTCGCCCGAGGGAATCGACGGCGGCGCAGCGAAGCCGGTGATGCACTCCGTCCCGCTCTTGCCGACGGCGTCGAACCACATCGATCCGCTCGGCGTCGTCGCGGCGATGTAGTTGATCGTCCGCTGCTCGAGCCCGAGCGTGCGCGCCGGCACGGAGAGCCGCGTCCAGACGCCCACCGGAGGCATTGCGCCGGCGTGGTAGCCGCCGGTGGTCGTGCCCCACGTGGCCATGCCGGAGGTCCACGGGTCGGGGGTCAGCCAATCGAGCCGCAATCCCGAGGGCGGATCGCAACTGTCGAGGAGAACCCAGAAGTTCAGCGTCTCCCCGATGCCGACCCAGAAGCTCGTGTTGCTGGCGAGCGTCCCCTGGTTGTTGAAGTACGTCTGCGTGAAGTGCAGCGACTTCGTTCCGAGCGCGTGCTGCGCCGTGTCCCACACGAAGCCGGTGGAGGCGCCGGCGGGCAGGGTGTCGTCGATCCAGATCGTGTCGGTGATCTGCGCGGGCGGCGTGGCGAACGGCGCCGCGCACGTCTTGCTCAGCCGGTCGAACCACACCTGGCCGTCGTAGAGCTGCACCTGGAAGCCGTCGACGGCGACGTTCTCGAGTCCGAGCTGGCTGGCGGGGATGTCGACGCGGATCCACGTCGCCTGGCTGGGGATGCCGCCGAGCGAGACGTATCCGCTTTCGCCGCCGAGGAGGGTTTGGCCGTAGTAGGCGCTCGACCACGCGCCGCCGGCGGCGTGCCAGCTCAGCACGATCTCGCGCGGCGGCGTGCAGTCGCTGAGAAGGAGGTAGGCGACGAGATGCTCGCCGGTGTTCGGCGTGAGCGTGGCGGTCGCGCCGCTGAGCGTGGCGCCGTGCGCGCCGGCGGCGTTGGCGACTTTGAGCGACTGCGAGCCGCTCGCCGCCTGCGCGGTGTCCCACGCCGCCGAGCCCTGGCTCATGCCGGAGGGGAGCGTGTCGTCGAGCCAGACGATGTCGGCCGCAGGCACGGCCGGCTGGCCGGCCCTGGACATGGTGCACGGATCGACGGTGAGCGTGGCCACGCGGCTGTTGCCATTGAGCGTGGCGGTGACGATGGCCGTCGTTTGTGACGCCACCGCATTCGTGCCGATGCCGAAGTTGGAGCTGCTCTCCCCCGCAAATACGGGCATGCTGGCCGGCAAGGTCGCGGCGCTACTGCTGCTGGAAAGGGCGACAGTCAATCCGCCGGCAGGCGCGACGCCGCTCAGCGTCAGCGTTCCGCCGGCCGTCTGTTTGATGGCCATGACCTCCGGCGGATCGATGGAGAAGGCGGTGAGCGTGGGCGGCACGACGGTGAAGCTCGCCGTCGCCGTCGCCTGATAGTTGCCGGTGATGACGACGCTCGTCTGCGCGGCCACCGGCGTCGTGGTGACGGTGAACGTCGCCGACGTGGCGCCCTGGGCGACGAAGACGCTCGCCGGTACGGCGGCGACGGACGCGTTCGACGACGACAGCGTCACGGTGACGCCGTTGTGCCCGGCCGCGGCGGTGAGCGTGGCCGTGCCGGTGGCGGACGCGCCGCCGGTGACGGAGCCGGGACTGACGGTGACGGTGGAGAGTTTCACGGGCGCGGCCACGGCGGCGTGCGCGAAGAGGAACGAAGCGAGACACGAAAGGACGAACAGACGGAGTCTTGTCATGATCTCTCCCTCAGCGGATCAGTTTTTATGGTTGTGCGGGGACCAGTTGCTGCTGAAGGCGAGTTTAGAAGAGGGCCGTCAACTTAACCATATATCGTTCGATAGAACGTAGAGGGATACTCCTGAGGCTGCAAAAATAGGGTGGCGGATCGATCGCGGCGGACGTAGATTGACGGCGTCGCTGATCTTGAGATTTTGCAGCGACCCAGACGGCGCACTCTAGCGCGCTGCGCCCGTTCCCCGGCCAGGAACGGGCATTTTCTTGTAACCCCATTCAACGTTTCCATATCTCCATTCGTTTTCATGATGTGCAGCTGTTGTTCGTCGTTTCTTTGCTGTTCGCGACCGCCGCTCCTCCCTCCCGCCCGAACATCGTCCTGATCGTCCTCGACACCGTCCGCTACGACGCCGTCTCCGCGGCGAACACGCCGTTCCTCGACTCGCTGGCGAAGCGCGGCGTGGTGTTCACGGCGGCGTACAGCACGCACGACTTCACGCCGACGTCGCATTTCTCGATGGAAACGGGCTTCCGCGACGGGCTAGGCAGCGACGACGACCGCCCGGAGAACGGCGTGCCGTGGCAGCTGAGCAAGAACGGATACTCGACGTTCGCGGCGGTGGCGAATGGTCTTCTGGCGCAGTCGCAGATGCCGGTGCACCGCGGCTACGGCGACTTCCGGCTCGTCGGCGACGTCACCGGCGTCAATCCAAACCACTTCTTCGAAGACATCCTCTCCATCGATGCCCGGCTGGCGCTGTTCCGCGTCCGGCCGACGCACTACGCGCGGGCCATGGTCTACTTCTCGGCCGAGCGCGTGCTGCCGCCGTTTCTCGAGCAGATGCGCGCGGCGAAGCGGCCGTACTTCGGCTTCGTGAATCTCATCGACGCGCACGCGCCGTACGTGCCGCGCGTCCGGAATTACCAGCCCGAGTCGCAGGTGCCGGCGAATTTCGACGGCGACGTGCTGGCGCGGAGGCTACCGGCGGAGCTGGCGCACCCCGACTCGATCGAAGATCCGGCGCGGCGAGCGATGATCAAGCAGAAGATCACGGAGATCGGCGGCAATCCGCGCCTCCTGGCGCTCGACCTGCCGCCGGAGTCGCTGACGATCTACAAGAACCGCTACATGGCCAAGGTGCGCGAGATGGACGGCGTGCTCAAGCAGTTCTTCGACGCTGCGAACGGCGAGCATCTCCTCGATGACACGATCGTGATCATCACGTCCGATCATGGCGAGGCGTTCGGCGAGGGCGGCTACGTGACGCACATGCTCCGCGACAAGGGCGACGACGAGGCCACGCACCACGTGCCGCTCATCGTCATCCTGCCGCCGCGCTTCGCGAAGAGCGCCGCGACGATCGACCGCCGCTTGTCGATCGCGAACCTCGCCCCGACGATCTACGACCTGGCCGGCCTCGACTCTGGAGCGTTCGCGCAACGTTACGAAGGGTGGGCGCGCTCGCTCGTGCCGCTCTTCACGACGGTGCCGCCGCGCGTGGCGCGGGCCGTGCCGCCGGAGCGCTCGGCGCAGGACCTGGGCGAGGCGGAGCGGGAGCGAAGGAAGGCGATGCAGTCGTTGGGGTATGTGCACTAGAGGTGACAGGGCACAGGGGGCAGGGCGCAGGTGGTTGTCTTGCCGCCGCACGGGCACGTGCCTTGGACAGACAGTCGTGCAGTCGGTTAGGACACCACCTGTCCCCCGCCCCCTGCGCCCTGTCCCCTGATCAAAACACATCGTCGACGATGCCGACGACGACCGAGCGCACCGGGCCATCGTTCGAGTCGAGCACCTGCCGCGCCCCGTTCCCCTCATCGAGGACGATGACGCGCTCGTCGGCGCCGGCGCCGACGGCGTCGACGGCGATCAGGTAGTCGCCGCCGTCTTTCTCCACGACGAGGAGACGGCGCGAGTTGTAGAACGGGTGCTTGATCGTCCCGTGGATCTCACCGATGACGCGGCCGAGGATCATGGGGCGACGTTCACTCCGTCGACGATGGCGATGATGGCGTGATCGACCGGGACGAACCACGGGTCGAGCGCGAGCGCGGCCTCGCGGCCGCCTTCGTACGAGACGAGCTCGCCCGGGCCGGCCATGCGCGTCGAGTCGGCGGCGACGATCGACTTCCCCTTCGGATTCAACTTCTTGTCGAGCGGCTGCACGATCAGCATCGGCACGCCTTCGAGTCCGGGCGTGACGATGCACGGCACGACCTGCCCGATGACACGGCCTAGGAGCATCAGCCGGCCTCCCCGTCCAACTCCAGGAGCGGCGCGGCGTCGAAGCGCGTCGCGGCGGTGATGTCGCGCTCGAGCACATCGTGCGGCGCGGCGATGATGCGGTGGGAGAAGCCGTGCGGCGGTCCGCCGCCCGGCGTGCCGGCCGCGGCGAGCGTCGCGGCGGCATCGACGTCGTGCAGCGTGCCGGCGAGAAGGGCGATCCCCTTCCCGGACAGGCCCGTGTCGGAGAGGCGCACTTCGATGAGCTCCACCGGCGTTCCCTTCATCGCCGCTTCCACGGCGCGCACGATCGACGAGGCCGTGTCGGTCTCGAGGATCAGGAGCGACCCGCTCGAACGGTGCTTCGTGCCGAACACCGCGTCGTAGAGCGCGGGGTGGATATCGGGGAGGAACGCGTGATCCGTCACCGCCGTCGGCGTCGTCGCCAGCGCCTCCTCGAGCGACTCCTTCGTCGACGCCGTCGAGCCGCCGAAGAGCACCAGATACCGCCCGCGCGTGACCGTGCCGGCGCGCACGAAGGCGATCGGCGCCTTTTTCAGGATGCGGTCGACCGCATACACGCCGGCCGGGATGTCTTCGTAGTCGATGACGGCGAGCGCGGAGGCCTTCTTCATCACGTGATCCTGAAGTGGTCGACGAGGACGCAGCGGCGCCAGCGCGAGAAACTGCGCGGCGACGTCATCCCCTCCCCCGTCGGGCTGGCGATGGTGAACGAGCAGTAGCCCTCGCCGTCGAGCCCCAGGCCGGCCTGGGAGCGGCCGTTCTTGACGAAGATCGAGCAGTCGCAGGCCTTGGCCATGCGGGAGAGGTTGTCGAGGTTCTTCGAGTGCATGACCGCCGTGTGGCGGTTGCCGCCCTCGACTTCCACGGCCAGGTCGATGGCGCGGTTCGCGTTCGGCACACGGCAGACCGGCATGACCGGCATCATCTGCTCGGTCCAGAGCAGCGGGTGGTCTTCGTTGACCTCGACGACGACGAGGCGCGCGGAGTCGGGCGCGCTGATGCCCAGCTTGCCGAGGATCACGTTCGCGTTCTTGCCGATGAGATCTTTGTTGAGGCGCGCCTTCTGCCGCGGCCCTTTCATCTCGGCGAAGACGACGCGCTCGAGCTCGGGCAGGCGGTTCGACGGCAGGACGACGGCGTTGTTGCGGCCCATCGCGGCGATGAGTGCGTCGGCGATGGAGGCGACGGCGAGCGTTTCTTTTTCGTCGGTGCAGATGATGGTGTTGTCGGTCGAGCCGCCGAGGACGATGTCGCGGGCGGCCTTGTCGATGTCGGCGCTCTCGTCGACGACCACGGGCGGGTTGCCGGGACCGGCGCAAATCGCGCGCTTGCCGCTCAGCATGGCCTGGCGGACGACGTCGGGGCCGCCTGTGACGACGACGAGGCGGATGCCGCGGTCCTTCATCAGCTCCTGCGCCGACTCGATCGTCGGATTGGCCACGCCGGTGATGACGTTGGGCGGGCCGCCGGCGCCGACGATCGCTTTGTTGATGAGCGCGATCGTCTGCATGCAGCAGTTCTTCGCGTAGGGGTGGACGTTGAAGACGACGCTGTTCCCCGCGGCGATCATGCCGATGGTGTTGCAGATGATCGTCGACGTCGGATTCGTCACCGGCGTGATCGCGCCGATGACGCCGAAGGGCGCCGGCTCGGTGAGCTCGAGGCCGTGGTCGCCGCTGACGGCGATCGGCGCGAGGTCTTCGATGCCGGGCGTCTTCTCGGTGACGAGGCGGTTCTTGACGACTTTGTCTTCGTAGCGGCCGTAGCCGGTCTCGTCGTGCGCGGCCTTCGCCAGGGCCTCGCAGTTGTCGAGCATGGAGCGGCGGATGGCCTCGATGATCTTCGCGCGCGTTGACAGCGGCAGGGCTACGAATTGCTTCTGCGCCGCGGCCGCCGCGGCCACACACTCGGAGACCGTGGCGAAGACGCCTAAGGATTGATCGGTCGCATAGCCGCCGCCGGCGGCGGCGATCGGAATCGCCGGCTGGCCGCCGCCGCGCAGGATGTCCCCCGCGATGCGGCGCGCGATCTCGTCGATCTCGCGGTCGGTGAGGCGGTTCATCGGCGCGCTCATTTCTTGTATTTCTCGGCGTCGCCGACGTACCAGCAGTCGACGATGGCCAGGATCACCGAGTCGACGGGGCGCTTGTCGGTGACGGTCGTTTGCCGCGCGGAGCTCCCCGCGGCGATCAGCACGACTTCGTCGGGGCCGGCGCCGACGGCGTCAGCGGAGACGATGGCGTTCCCCGTCTCCTTCCCCTCTTCGTCGAGCGGCTTGACGACGAGGAGCTTGATGCCGTTGATGCTCGGCTCCTTGCGGGTGGAGACGACGGTGCCCACCACTCTTGCGAGTTGCATGGCGGGAAGCTATCCCTTCTTGCCGCCGCCGCCGGCCGGTGCGGGCGTGGTGCGCCCGAGCGGCATGACCGCGTCGACCTGGTCGTGGGGACGAGCGATGACGTGGACGGTGACGACGTCGCCGACGCGCCCCGCCGCGGTCTGCGCCGCGTCCATGGCCGCGCGCACGGCCGCCACGTCGCCGCGCACGACGATTGTGGTGTAGCCGCCGCCGGTCTTCTCGTACCCGACGAGCTCCACGCGCGCGGCCTTGACGGCCGCGTCGGCGGCCTCGACGACCGCGGGGAAGGAGCGGGTTTCGATCATTCCGAGTGCATCAGTCATTTACGTTCTCCTCTTCAGGCGCGTCCGGCGCGCCCAGAAATCGATTGAATGGCTTGTTCGGCCGCGCGGTAGCCGACGTCGATGTCGCGCTCCTCGCCGCCGAGGTAGACGCGTCCGAAGCTGCCGAACGCGCGCACTTCCAATACGTTGATGTTCGCCGCCTTCTCCGCCTCGTTGGCGGCGATGGCGGCGTAGCCGGCCGGCGCGCACTCCATCACGTACAGCGACTGACCCGGGACGATCATGTCGCCGTGGCGGGTGCGGTTGATGAGCTGGCAGTGGTAGTCGGACATGTTCCGGATGACCTGGCTGGTGGTGATCTCTGGCTTGATGCGCTGCTCTTCCTTGAGGTCGAGCGCGTCGAGGATGGCCCGGCCGGCCTGGCGCACGTCAGCCTGCGAGTCGGAGTGGAGCTCGAGCATGCCGTAGAGGCGCTCGATGATCATCATGCCGGGGCGGACGTCGGTCGCTTTCAGGGCGACGTCGGTGACGCGCATGATGTCCATGCCCGGCGCGACCTCGACGAAGAGCGATGCCTGTCCGGGCACCGGAAGGAAGCCTTGCGCGACGGTGCCGAGGAACGACGCGAATTGCGGCTGGAGAGAATCGATGAAGACGTAGCAGCGAAGCTCGCTCAATCTTTACCCCTTGCCGGCCAGTTGCCGGGCCTCTTGCAGTATTGCGACGCTGTTCGATGAGCCGATGCGCGTGGCGCCGGCCTGCACCATCTTGACGACGTCGGCGTAGGTGCGGACGCCGCCCGAGGCTTTGACGCCGAGCTTGCGCGGCGCGACGGTCTTCGCCATCAGCGCAATATCCTCGGGCGTCGCCCCCGACTTCGAGAAGCCGGTGGAGGTCTTGACGAAGTCGGCGCCCGCCTTCATGGAGAGCTGGCAGGCGCGGACTTTTTCTTCGTCCGAGAGAAGCGACGTCTCGATGATGACTTTCGACAAGCCATGGGCCTCGTCGCAGACTTCGACGACGCCGCGGATGTCGCGCGCGACGAGGAGGTCGTCCTTGCTCTTCAGCGCGCCGATGTTGATGACCATGTCGATCTCGTTCGCCCCTTCGCGCAGGGCGCGCCGCGCCTCGAGGGTCTTGATCTCCGGCGACTGCGCGCCGAGGGGGAAGCCGACGACGGCGCAGACTTTGACGGGGGTGCCGCGCAGGAGTTGCTTCGCCTTCGGCACCCAGGTGGGGTTGACGCAGACGGAGAAGAATTTGTTCTCCGCCGCTTCCTTGCAGAGTTTCTCGATCTCTTCGGCTGTCGCCTCCGGCTTGAGCACGGTGTGATCGATGAGTTTGACGAGCTGCTCGGGGGAGATCGGCGCGGGTTGCCGCGCCGCGCCGCCGCCGCCCTGCTGCTGCAGGAGCTCGCGCACGCGCGCGGCGATGCGGTCCATGTCGTCGGCGGTGAGGTCGGTCTGGCTCATGTTCCTGTTCTTCTCGTAGTCGCGAATCATCGTCACCCGGGCGCGGTGGCGGTCGGCCGTGCAGTCGGTGGAGAGGAAGACGTCGACGATGCGCTTCGCCGTGTCGAGGTCGACCTGACCGCTGCCTAGAGTGAGGACGTTCGCATCATTGTGCTCCCGGCTGTTTCGCGCAAGCGCTTCGTTGTAGGCGGCCGCCGCGAGGACGCCGGGGACTTTGTTGGCGGCCATGGCCGAGCCGATGCCGGCACCGTCGATCATGATGCCGAATCTGGCGTTGCCGGAGGCGACGGATTCGCCGACGGCGCGGGCGATTTTGGGGTAGTCGACGGGCTCTTTGCTGTTCGTGCCGAGGTCGCGGATGGCGTGCCCTCGGTCGCGCAGATAACCCTTGAGAGCTTCCTTGAGCTCGAAGCCGCCGTGGTCGGCGCCGAGTGCGATCTGGAGGGGGCCCGGCATTGGAACCAGGCGGCGGAGGATAGCACGGGGGAGAGCGCTTGGCGGTTTGCGGTTGGCGGTTAGGGCGCCGGACAGTGCGGGCAGGGAGTCCGCACGTGCGGGCAAGGCGTCCGCACGTGGCGGCAAGGCGTCCGCACGTGGCGGCAGGGGGTCCGCACGTGGCGGCAGGGGGTCCGCACGTGGCGCGCGGGCGCACGCCGTGCGCCCCTACCCCGCGATCTGCTGCTGAATCGCCAGCCGGTCGGTGACCATCCGGTGCTCCGCGATCTTTCCCTCGCGGAACGTCAGGATGTCGATCACCTCGAACGCCACCGCCCTCCCCGTTCCCGGCGCGCCCATGAACTCGCCGCGGTGCGTCCCGGCAAACGTCTTGCGCGTCACCACCTTCTCGCTGTCGGCGACCTGCTCGTCGATGCGGACGTGGAGGTCGGGGAAGGCCGTGCGGAGGTAGCCGAAGAGCATCTTCACGCCGTCGCGCGTCGGCGGAACGCCGGGGAACGGCGTGTGGTCGACGAAGTCGACGGCGAGGAGCTCGTCGACGACGTCGAGGTTGCCCTGCGATTGCGCTTCGTCGACGAGGCGGCGGACGAGAAGCTTGTGCGTGTCGGCGGACATACTCCACGTACGTCCGCCGATGCGCATCGGATCTTTATCGCGCGGCGCGGCGCCGGATCGGATCGACGATCTTCGGCTGCCATCCCTTGTCGCCGTTCAGCGTCCAGGTGTCGGACAGGTACTGCTGTCCGGCGTAGCCGCCGAAGATCACCATCTGCTGCGTCGACGGGTCCCAGGCCATGCCGCCGTTCTCGCGGGCGGGCGGGACGCGGGGATACGTCACCTGGTGCCAGGTCGTGCCGTCCCACTCCCAGAAGTCGTCGGCGTAGACCTGGACCTGCGTCGTCGTGGCCGGCGCGCCGTTCGTGCCCGGCACCTCGACCGTGTCGACGCGCACTCCGCCGAAGAGGAGGACGTTGCCGGTCGTCGGATTCACCGCCACCTGCGCGCCGAAGCGGGCCGGGGGTACCGTGGCGGGCTTGATCTCCGTCCAGCGCGTGCCGTCGAACGACCACATGTCGTTGAAGCGCGTGACGCGCTCCTGCGACGCCGGCCGTCCCTGGCCGCCGAAGATCACCGTCTTTTTCAGGTGCGGATCGAACCACATCGAGGCGAGGATGCGCTGCGGCGGAAGATCGCGGTCGACCTCCGTCCACGCCGTGCCGTCCCACAACCACGTCTGATTGATGTAGTCGGTGATGTAGCCGCCGAAGAGCACGGTCTTCTTCAGGGTCTGGTCGTACGTCATGCTGCTGAAGCTGCGCGCCGGCGGCGCCTTCGAGAGGCCGGTGATCGACTTCCAGTCGCTGAAGTCGTACTCCGACATCGACGAGTCGGAGCAGACGACGACGATCTTCTTGCGGTCGACGTCGAGCGCGCCGTTGGCCGACGCGCACACCGGCGGCGGAAGGGTGTTGGTCAGCGGCGCGCGCTGCCACTTGCCGAACTGGTACTTCCAGAGGTCGGCGTACGTCGTGTACGGATCGATGCCCCCGAAGAGCCAGACGGCGTTCGTGTTCGGATCGCTCAGGAAGACGAACTGCTCGCGCCCGGGCGGGGTGAAGTTCGGATCGACGATCTGCGTCCAGTCGCCGGCGGAGTAGGTCCACATCTCGTTGCGCGGGGCGCCGCCCAGGACGGGGTTGCCGCCGAAGAGGAGCACCTGCTGGCGGGCCAGGTCGAACGTCATGGCCGCGCCGAAGACCCGGCCGACGTTCAGTTTCACCGTGACGGGGTTCCACTGGTTCCCATCCCACTCCTCGCTCTGCTCGATGTTGCTGACGCCCGCGCAGGCGCCGCCGGTGAAGAACACCGTACCGTTGGTGTCCTGCCCGACGAGACCGCCTTCGTTGACGCAGCTCGGCAGGCGCGTGCCGGTCTTTTCCTTCCAGGCCGGAACGCTCGGGTCGTAGGTGTATTGATGCGTGGCGATGTTCGTGTCGACGCCGAGCATCAGGATGTTCGCGCGCGCGGCGTCCCAGGCCAGGAGCGGCTTGTCGACGGCCGGGCCGTCGGCGATGACCTGGCGCCACGTCGTGCCGTCGAACTCCCACGTGTCGTGCAGCGTCGTGACGGTCTTGTTGTCGGCGCTGATGGTGGCGCCGCCGAAGAGGACGACGCGGTCGCGCAGCGGATCGTAGGCCGCGCCGGAGAGCACGCGCGGCGTCGGCGAATTCGGCGGGCTGAGCTGCTTCCAGTCGCCATCCTTATAGATCCAGGTGTCGTTCAGGTCGGTCTTGCCGTTGCCGGTGCGGCCGCCGAACATGACGATGCGGTTGCGCGCCGAGTCCCACACCATGACGTGGCCGTAGCGCCCGGTCGGGACGTGGATGGGAAAGAGCTGCGTCCAGATCGTGCCGTTCCAGTCCCACGTGTCGTTGAATTCATAGGAGAGCTTCGTGCCGCTGGTGTCGGTGGCGGTGCTGCCGCCGAAGAGGATGGTGTGCGTGGTTACGGGGACGTAAACCATGCGCGCATCGAAGCGCGCGCTCGGCGTCGTGGCGAGCGCGGCGGAGGCGACGAAAAGCGTGGCCAGAGAGAGGAACAGCGCACGTCGGGGCGAGAAGTCGCTCATATTCGATCGCGTGGCAACCGGACGGGTCCGAGGATTAATCCCCTGTGGGACGCGCGTCGGCGCGCAAAGGTTTCCGGGCCCATCGTTTGCTGTTTCTCCATGGCGGAGGAGACGCATGAGAAACGAGATGATCGGCGCCGTGGTGCGCCGCGCCATGGAGCACCCGGAGTTCCGCCGCCGCCTGATCGAGAACCCCAGCGAGGCGCTGAAAGCCCACGGCTTCGCCCTCGAGGAGCCGGAGATGGCCGAGATCGAGCGCATCCGTACGCGGCTGGGAGGCAACGACGTCGAGCAGGAGTTGGTGTCGGTGGCGGAGCAGTATGGCCTAAATCCGAATCCGCAACGTCACTAACGTCTCGTCCGGCCTGAGGCGCGCCCCCGGCACGACGATCACGTGCTTCGCGCGCTCGATCGTAAGATCCGTGTGCTTGGCGAAGCCGACGCGGACGCCGTAGTCGATCTTCACCCAGTTCCACCACATGCTGGGATCGACGAAGGTCCGCGGCCCTTTGAAGTCGTTCTGCAGGGCGCTCCAGCGCAGCGCCGGCTGGACGCCCTGCACCAGCGACTCGCCGCCGACGCTCGGCCCGAACGACCACGGGACCTGATACCCGACCTCGACCTCTTCTCCCTGTCGATGCAAGCCGGCGAAGAGCTGCTTCGTGTACTGCACCGTCGCCGTCAAGCCTTTCCACTCGGTGTAGATCCGCGTGCCCGTCTCTTCCTTCCGCCGTCCGCTGATCGGGAGGCTGATGTTGAAGCCCTCCGGGCCGTTCAGGAGGTCGAGGTCGGCGCCGTAGAACGTCCCCGTAAGTTGTTCGCGGTCCGCCATGGAGCGGCGGTAGTGGAAGACGAGGGCGTCAAAGCCGCAGTTCTGCGCGGCGTTCTGCCAGCGGTAGCCGACTCCCTGCCCGAACTGGACGTGGTCGGTCTTTAAAAAGTAGTCCTCGGTCTCCGCGTTGTAGAGGATCGGAATGCCCGATTTGAAGTAGGGATCGGGGTTCGGCGTCAACAGTTCCTTGATGCCGTTGTCGCCCGCGAGGGCGTTCGAATCGCGGAAGTAGAGCGGATTGCCGCTCGTGCCGGAGAGGCGCCAGTAGAGGTTCCGCCCGACCGAGCCGCCGCCCAGGAAGCCGACGTCCTCGAAGCGGTTGAACGCCGTCGCCGCCAGGCCGTAGCTCTCGAGGAGCCGCGTCGGCTGCCGCTCCATATGCGGGAACTTCCCTGCCTGGATGAAGAACGACGTCCCCTCGGGGCGATCGAGGAACTCGGGCTTCGGCCCGAGGCGGAGCCACAGCTCGTCGGCGTCGAACTTCTTGTCTTCGCTCGTCGGATTGCGGCGGTACTTGTCCTGCCCGTGCACCTGCGCGTGCGCGGCGAACCAGCTGCCGTAATTCGCGTCGAGCCGCAGCTGCGCGACGCTCAATTCCGTGTGCCGCCCCGCGTTCACGGTCTCCAAGGAGCCGGTCGTCTCCCCCACGGGCAGAAAGCTCGGCGGGAACGGGAAGGCCAGGGCGCGCTTCGCTTCTTTGCTGTCGCGGTAGTTCGCGCGCAGCTCTAGGCGCGTGCCGAACGTCCACTGTCCGTACAGCGCCGGGGCAGACAACAAAACGATCAACGCGGCGACACGTCGCATTCCGCACCTCGTACGTTGTTGGGGAGTCGATTGGATTGTATCAGGAGGGAACAGGGCACAGGGAACGGGGCACAGGGAACGGGGCACAGGTGGTGTTCTGGCGAATGCACATGCCGCGGCAAAACAACCACCTGTGCCCCGTTCCCTGTGCTCTGTCCCCTACGAACCGCAGAGACGGCACGCGTGATAGCCCGCCTCCGTCGCATCGGCGACGTTCGTGAACATGATCCGCGTCTCCTCGTCGATCCGGCGCGCGGAGCCGCAGCTCATCCGGTGGAACTTTCGCGCGACCGGGCTGGCGATGAAGAGCTCCGTCCCGGCCGGTCGCGGCGGGGGCGGCGGCGGGATCTCGATCTCGTCCTCGAGCTCGTCGGCGACGTGCGCGAGGAGCAGCGCGCCGACGTCGATGCGCAGCGGCACGAGCTGCAGCGACGGAATCTCGCCGGCGACGAACGCGTACTTCGCGTTGCGCCACGACAGGACGTGACTGATCTCCTCCTCCGCTTTTTCCTGCAGCACTTCGACGAGCTGCTCTTCGCTGACCGCGCTGAGCATGATGAGAATGCGCCCCAAGGCGAGGTGCGTGGCGCGCTGGATCTCGAGCGCGCGGTGGCGCTGCTCCTCGGAAATGATGCCGCGGTCGATGAGGCGCATGGTCAGGAAGCGCGACGGATCACTCGACGAGACGGAGAAGACGCGTCCGTTCTCGAAGAAGATCTCGACTTCGCGCCGCCCGCTGGCAAGGACGAGCGTTCCGGTGGCCTCGGCCGCGCCGTACGCGATGAGGAGCTCGGCGGGCGTCGTGTCGAGCGGCAGCCACTTCGCGGTCTGCGGCGCCGGGAGCCGCTCCTCGACGAGCTTCCCCTCGGCCACTTTGCGCCGCGCGATCTCCGTCCGCAGGGCGTTGGCCATGATGCGCAGCTCGTTCGCCTTCTCCTCGAGCGTGGCCTCGCGGCGCGCGAGCTCGGTCTCGCGCTGCGAGAGCTGCAGGCGGAGGTCGTCGATGGTCCGCCGCAGGTCGGCGACGATCTGCTCGGTGAAGGCCCGCTCGTTCGCCGGCACGGCCGGACGCCGCGGCTCCTCGGGCGCGTCATCGATGACGAAGACGAAGAAGTCGCCCTCGCCGACGAGCGCCGCCGCCACGACGACGTTGTGCACGTAGCCGCGGCGGTCGACGATCCGCTTCTCGATGCGATAGCGGCGGATGTCGCCGTTGCGCAACCGGCGGACGAGCGCCGCCTCGCGCTTGGCGTCGTCGGCGTGCGTGATGTCGTTGAACCGCACGCGCCGCAACTGCTCCTGCGTGTAGCCGGCGATCTCGGCGAAGCGGTCGTTCACGTACAGCCACGCGCCGTCGCGGTCGACGAAGGCGATGCCGAGCGGCGACTGATCGACCGCAGGGCGGAAGCGATCGCGCGGCACGGGCGGCGCGGGCTTGCGGAGCAGAGACGGAAGCTTCAGCAAGGGAGGAAGAAAGGTTACCACGGGCGCCGGCGCAGCGTGCCGGCGCGCCCGACATCCTGCCGCCGCTCGCGCCGCGCCACGAAGGCTTCTTCGAAGCCGACCTGAAGCACGGCCGCGACGGGGATGGCCATCAGCGCGCCGATGATGCCGAAGACCGTCGCGCCGATCATGAAGGCGATGAACGCGGTGAGCGGCGAGATCGCCACCTTGCGCGAAAGCACGCGCGGCGCGATGAAGAGGTTCTCGAGCTTCTGGAAAACGAGGGCCATGATCAGCACGCCCCAGAACTGCCAGCGCGAGTGCAGGAGGGCCATGATCAGCGCCGGCGTCATGCCGACGATCGGGCCGATGACCGGCACCAGCTCCCCAACGGTCGCGAACAACGCCAGCGGCAGCGCGTAGGGCACGCGCAGCGCCAGAAGCGCGACGAAGACGGCCAGGCCCATGATCGCGGAGAGGAGGATCTGCGCCGCCAGCCAGGAGCTCATCCGCCGCGCGATACGGTTGAGGATGACCCGCCGCCGCGCCCGCACCTCGGGCGGAAAGACGAGGAGCACCATGTTCCGCAGCCGGTTCGCGTCGATGAGCATGTAGACGACCATGAAGAGGACGGCGATGAACGAGCCGACCGCCGCGGCCGCGCCGCGGACGTAGACGACGACGCTGGCGCGCGGCAGCGTCAGGCCGTGCTGGCGGATGTACGCGCGCGCGCCGGCCATCGGGACGAAGCGCTCTAGCGGCGTGAGGATGTTGTGGTCGATGAGGTCCGGCAGCTGCGCGCCGAGGCTTCGGGTCTCGGTGATGACGCGCGGGACGATGAAGATGAGGAGCGCGAGGACGAGGACGACGAACGGGAGGTAGACGATCAGCACCGCGCCGCCGCGCGGGATGTTGCGGTGCAGAAGATGTCGTCCGACGACGCGCACGCGGTGCACGGCGGGGGCGATGCCCGCCGCGAGCACTGCCGCGAGAACGACGAGGAAGAGGACGTGCCGCGCGGCCCACAAGATCGCCAGCAGAGCGACGACAGCGACGACGACGAAGACTTTGCGCGCGAAGATGCCGATCTCGTCGCGGTGCTGCGGATCGCGCGGAACGAGGGCCATCGCGCCTCAGCCAAGGTACTGCCGGATGGCTGCCTCGATGTGCCCCTTCGGCACGGCGCCGACGACGCGCCCCTTCTCCACGCCGTTCTCGAAGAAGACGAGGAGGGGAATGCTCATGGCGCGGTACTGGACGGCGGTGCGCTGGTTCTCGTCGACGTTGAGCTTCCCGATGCGGACGTCGTCGCGCTGCGACGCCAGTTCGTCGAGGACCGGCGCGATCATCCGGCAGGGACCGCACCACGGCGCCCAGAAGTCGACGAGCCACTTGCCGCTGCGAATCTGCTCCGCGAATTCCGCGTCGCTCAAGGTGACGGGATGGCCGTTGCTGTCGCCGCTTATCAGTTCCGCCTTGCAGTTGCCGCAGATCGCCTTCTTGCCGTTGCCGAGCTCAGGCACCCGATTGGCCTGCCCGCAGGAAGGACAGTTCATGATCATGCGCGCTATCTTTGCGAATGCTGTGCACACTGTAAAGGGCGATGCCCTCCCCCATTTGCGCGAACTGTTCGCGCACGCGAATGACACGCCGTATGACCTGGTGGCGGTGACCGGGGAGAAGTGCTTCGAAGACGGCGTAGCCGGCCCGCCGGTCGTGACGGTGTATGGCGACTTTCTTGGTTGCTCCGTGACGTGTGGTCAATATTTGCGCCTCCTGGCCGTGCATCGCGATCACCGCGGCCGCGGAATCGGTACAGAGCTCGTGCGCGAGGCATACGCCCGCGGCGCGCGCGTAGTCGGCGCGGAGGCCGGCAATTACTTCACGCCCGGCGCGCCATTGGCGTTATTTGGCTTTTTCGACCGGTTCGGCCATAAGACCGCCGAAACGCAGAATTTGATTTGTAAGACCCCTCTCCCCGCGAGCGGGGAGAGGGTGGCCGAAGGCCGGGTGAGGGGCGCCATCCTCGACTTCATCAAAAAAGAATTCGGAAAGATCTGGCACTTCGAAGCTCAAAAAGCCCAAACCCTCCATTACATCGAAGAGGCCGGAGAGATCGCCGGCTTCGCCGCCCACTCCGCCAACAACCGCCCCCTCGGCTTTTTCGGCCCCACCGGCGTCGCCAAACACCTCCGCGGCCGCGGCTACGGCGCACGACTCTTGCTCGCATCGCTCGCGGACATGCGCGTGCACGGCTTCGAGACCGCCATCATCCCCTGGACCGACGCGCTCGAGTTCTACCGAAAAACCTGCGGCGCCACGGTCCACGGGCGCTTCGCGACGTTTACGCTTGAGGACGCGTAGGACGCCTTCGAACTTGATTCTTCGAGATGAAGCTGGGCAGTCCGAAGTGCAGCTTGCGGAACAGTTCCTCGTACGTCGCGTACTGGATCCGGAAAAGACCCTGCAGATCGGACGGAATCGTGGCCTGCGGATTCCCGACGTACTCCGTCAGGATTGTCGGAATCCCGAGGGCGTAGGCGATGCCGACTTCAATGTAGACGTTCGGACGGTCAGCGGTGTCGCGGTTGTCGAAAATGCACATATCCGCGCTCCGGATGCTGTTCACGACGTCCTGGAAGATATCGGACGCTGACAGATCCTGTGCCGGCCACCTCATCTGGATCTCATATGGGCTCAGCACGTGTTGAAGGTTGAAGCGGAGCGGTCCTTCGATCTCTTTGATGAATCGATGTCCGACGAAGCAACGGATCGGTTTTCTGCTGCTTCGACGGAGATGGGGAAGAAGGAACGGGAACTTCGTGCCATCGGTCTCTCGAAGGTAGACGAGGCGCATCGCTCCGGCCTGCGGCACTTCTACCGGATATGGTGAGTTCTCGAAGAGAGCAACCGCGCAACGCTCGAGCTCCGGCGTCATGAGCGCCGCCTGGCAGAGAAAGTAGCCATCCTGAGGCAGAAGACCGCAGACGAAACGGTGCTCGTAAAAGTCGGCTAGAAATTCGCGGACGAAGAGCAGTGGATCAACCACTGCTAGCCCGCTTTGCGATATGGATCGACGAAGCCTTTGACAACGTGCTCGAGGTCGCGCGTCGATTTACCCAGATAGGTCTTCGCAGCTTTTCTGATGCACTCATTAAGCAGCTTCTGCGCGTACTTAGGCTGGACGCCAAGCCTTTCGGCGATCTCGGCAATCCCACACCCTTCGTAGTAACGCATCTGCAGGATCATCCGATAGCGCGGTGGCAACGATTCGAGGACAGCGCGCGCGGTCAAGTGGTCAGGCAGCTCGTTGCGGATATCTCGGGAGTCCGGGGCTTCTAGCTCCAACAGGTCTTCGATTCCCGAGGTCTCCCCGGTGCGGCCGTGCTCACGCCAGTAATACCTGCTGGCGTGGCAAATCCCTCCGAGCAGCCAAGCATGCACATCCTGGACGACATCTTTTCTTTTGAGATAGTGCACGAAAACTTCATGAACTAGCGTTTCAGCTTCTGATGCGGGTACGCCGAACTTCCTCACGGCGATCGAAACGAGGAACGGGAACTCCTTGACATAGATTTGCTCGAACTCAGCATCAGGCTCCGTCACATCCGGAAGTATAGCGCTGGCACTGGCCCTGAATCCGCGTAGTAGACTCCGCGCCGTGAAGAAAGAGAAGCCCAAGCGGCGGCAACGATTCCTGCCTCTGGCCATCGGCACCACCGGCGGCGTCGCCCTCGCGGCCGTCGCCTTCTGGTTCTTCAAGAAGCAGGCGGAGCACGTCGTCGAAGGGAGCGCCGACCGCTACGACGAAATCATCATGGAAGCGGTGCACACCATCGACAACCCGGCCATGCATCGCACCATGGAAGCGGTCACGCAACTCGGCTCGCACCTCGGCATCTCCGCCGCCGCCGGCCTCACCGCGCTGGCGATGCTCAAGGACGGCCGCCGCGACGACGCCTGGACCGTCGTCGTCTCCACCGGCGGCGCCATGGCCATCAACACCATCCTCAAGAACATCTTTCAGCGCCAGCGCCCGCAGGAGCTGGCGCGGCGCATCAAGCTGCCGAAGTCGCACAGCTTCCCGAGCGGCCACTCGCTGCTCTCCGCGGCTACCTACCCCATCGTCGCGCACCACTTCGTACAGCACCGCTCGGTGGCGACGCAGGCAATTGTCCACACCGCCGCAACGTTAACGATCCTCGGCGTCGGATTCTCACGCGTGTACTTCGGCGTACACTTCCCCTCCGACGTCCTGGGAGGTTTCGCGGCCGGTTTCGGATGGCTCGGCCTGACATCGCTCTCGCATACCGTCGTCGACAAAAGAACAGAGGACTAAGTGGCCGCTGAACGCTACGGCGCCAACATCGCCTTCATCGAAGAGCTGTACGAGAAGTACCGCAACGACCCCAACGCCGTGAGCTCGAGCTGGCGGGAGTTTTTCCACGACTACGAGCCCCAGCTCGCCGAGGAGTTCGAAGAGGAGATCGCGGTCGGACAGACCTCTGCACCGGCGCCGGTTGCACCTCCTCCCCCACCACCGCCCGCCCCGCGGCCGACGCCCGTTCCCTCCGACCAAAACGCCGTGCCCCTCCGGGGCGTCGCGGGCAAGATCGCCGCGAACATGGAGGCGTCGCTCACCGTCCCGACGGCGACGTCCATCCGCAACATCCCCGTCAAAGTCCTCGAAGAAAACCGCCGCGTCATCAACCAGCACCTCGCGCTGAGCGGCCAGCCGAAAGCGTCGTTCACGCACATCGTCGGCTGGGCGATCGCGAAAGCGGTGAAGCAGTTCCCGCGCATGAACTCCGCCTTCCTTCAGCAGGACGGCCAGCCGATGCGCATCGACCGTGACGACGTCAACCTCGGCCTGGCCATCGACGTCGAGCGCAAGGACGGCACGCGCTCGCTCGTCGTCCCGAACGTCAAGCGCGCGAACGCCATGGACTTCGCGCAGTTCCTCAAAACGTACAACGACGTTGTCCGCAAGGCGCGCAACAACACCCTCGAGATCGGCGACTTCGAAGGAACGACGATCTCGCTCACGAACCCCGGCACGATCGGCACGATCGCCTCCGTGCCGCGCCTGATGCAGACGCAGGGAACGATCATCGCCACGGGGCAGATCGATTACCCCGCCGAATACTCCGCCGCCGATCCGTCGGTGCTCGCAGACCTCGGCATCTCCAAGGTGATGACGATGACGTCGACGTACGACCATCGCATCATCCAGGGCGCGGAGTCGGGCGCGTTCCTCGCCCGCATCCACGAGCTCCTGCTCGGCGCCGACGAGTTCTACGAAGAGATCTACCGCGACCTCCGCATCCCCTACGAGCCGATGCGCTGGGCGAAGGACCGCCACCGCCTCAGCGGCTCCGAGGATGAGAAAGCGGCTCGCGAGGCCGCGGTGCTGCAGATGATCAACGCCCATCGCGTGCGCGGGCATCTACTCGCCGACCTCGATCCGCTCGAGTACAAAGTCGCGCATCACCCCGAGCTCGATCCGGCCTTTTACGGTCTGACGATCTGGGACCTCGACCGCGAGTTCGTCTGCGGCGGCTTGTGCGGGCGGCTCACGCAGACGCTGCGCAACATCCTCGACACGCTGCGCGAGACGTACTGCGGAAAGATCGGTCCGGAGTACATGCACATCCAGGAGACGGTGCAGAAGAGGTGGCTGCAGGACCGGATGGAGCCGACGCGCAACCAGCAGGCGCTCGACGGCGCGACGAAGCGCCGCATCCTGATGAAGCTCAACGACGCCGAGGCCTTCGAGAAGTTTCTGCACACCAAGTACATCGGCCACAAGCGCTTCTCGCTCGAAGGCGCCGAGACGCTGATCCCCATCCTCGACTACCTATTCAACGAGGCGACGCAGGACGGCGTGTCCGAGGCGGTCATCGGCATGGCCCACCGCGGACGCCTCAACGTCCTCGCCAACATCCTCGGCAAGTCGTACGAGAAGATCTTCCACGAGTTCGAAGGCGACATCGACCCGAACACGCGCGAGGGCTCCGGCGACGTGAAGTACCACCTCGGCGCGGACGGCGCGCACCAGACGCCCGACGGCTCGTTCATGAAGTTGACGCTGGCGTCGAACCCGTCGCACCTCGAGGCGGTCGACCCGATCGTCGAGGGGATGGTCCGCGCGAAGCAGAAGCTCATCGGCGACAAGAACCGCTCGTGGGTACTGCCGGTGCTGCTCCACGGCGACGCGGCGTTCGCCGGGCAGGGCGTCGTCGCGGAGACGTTGAATTTGTCGCAGCTGAAGGGCTACCGCACCGGCGGGACGATTCACATCGTCATCAACAACCAGATCGGCTTCACCACCGGGCCCGAGTCGGCGCGCTCGTCGACGTACGCGACCGACATGGCCAAGGGCGTTCAGGCGCCGATCTTCCACGTCAACGGCGACGACCCCGAGGCCTGCATCCGCGCCATCAAGCTCGCGTACGACTTCCGCCAGCAGTTTCACAAGGACGTCGTCATCGACATGCTCTGCTACCGCCGCCACGGCCACAACGAGGGCGACGAGCCGTCGCTCACGCAGCCGAAGATGTACAAGCTGATCAAGGAGCACCGCTCCGTGCGAAAGATCTACACGGAGACGCTGCTGCGCAAGGGCGACATCGATCCGAAGGAAGCGGAGCAGTGGCTCGATCAGTTCCAGGCGAAGTTGCAGGAGGCGTTCGACCGGACGCGCGAAGACTCGGAGCCGCCCTCGTCGGAACATCAGCCGCTGTACACGGACGAAGAGGTCACGGGGTTCCAGCACTCGGCGTCGCCCGACACCGGAGTCACGCGCGAGCAGTTGGTCGAGGTCGGCCGGGCGCTGACGACGACGCCGGAGAATTTCACGGCGCATCCGAAGCTCAAGCCGATCCTGGCGAAGCGCGCGGCGATGGCCGAGGGGCGCGAGCCGATGGATTGGGCGTTCGGCGAGCTGCTGGCGTTCGGCACGATCATGCTCGACGGCTTCCGCGTGCGGTTGTCCGGACAGGACTCCGGGCGCGGCACGTTCTCGCAGCGGCACGCGCTGCTGTTCGATTACGTGACGGGGAACGGCTACACGCCGCTCAATGCCCTGGCGCGCGACGTGTCGGGCAAGCCGGCCGATCCCGTCGTCGTCGACAATGCTTTATCAACCGAAACGAACGAGCCGAACGCCGAGGTGTCGTTCGCGGTGTATGACTCGCTGCTGTCGGAGTACGGCGTGCTCGGGTTCGAGTACGGCTACTCCGTCGCCGACCCCGCGTGCCTCGTGGCGTGGGAGGCGCAGTTCGGCGACTTCATGAACGGCGCGCAGATCGTGATCGATCAGTTCATCTCCAGCGCCGAGGAGAAATGGGGACAGCATTCCGGCCTCGTCCTCATGCTGCCGCATGGATATGAAGGACAGGGACCGGAGCACTCGTCCGCACGTCTCGAGCGCTTCCTGACTCTCTGCGCCGAGGGGAACATGCAGGTCGTCTATCCGACGACGCCGGCGCAATACTTCCACGCGCTGCGGCGGCAGATGAAGAACGATCCGCGCAAGCCGCTGATCGTGATGACGCCAAAGTCGTTGCTGCGCCATCCGATGGCCACGTCGACACTCGACGACCTGACGAGCGGCCGCTTCGAGCCGGTGATCCCCGACCACGTCGACGGCGACGTCTCCCGCGTGATCCTGACGACGGGCAAGGTCTACTACGACCTCCACGCCGCGCGGAAGTCGCCGGTCCCGATCATCCGCGTCGAGCAGTTCTACCCGTTCCCGCAGGCGATGATCGCCGCCGCGCTGCAGCAGTACCCGAGCGCAAAGGAAGTGCTCTGGGTCCAGGAAGAGCCGCGCAACATGGGCGCCTGGCCGTTCCTGCACGACCGCCTGGCATCGCTGCTGTCGCCCGGCCAGACGCTGCGCTACGTCGGCCGCCCAATCAGCGCGTCGCCCGCGACCGGGTCGCACCACCGGCACGAGGAGCAGCAGCGGGCGATCGTGGAGGGGGCGGTGGGCTAGGACGTTTTATGGCCTGTCGCGGCGGGATTCCTCATTAAAATCCGCCGATGAACTTTTTGCTAGCGATCACCCTCGCCGCAACCATCAAAAGCATCAACGCTCCGGTCGTCTCGCCGGGCACGACGGGCGACTTCGTCTTCGTCGCCGGCGGCGACAACCGCCCCACCGCGCACGGCGCGCCATGGCCGCGCGTCCTGCCGACGATCTTCTCGGAGATCCGCCTCATCCAGCCGGACTTCGTGATCTGGAGCGGCGACACGATCTACGGCTACGGCGACAGTGCGGCGGAGCTCCCTGTCGAATACGCCGAGTTCAAGGCGAAAGCGAAGCGCGCGGCCGTGCCGCTCATCAACGCGCCCGGTAACCACGAAGTGCACGACATCCAGGGACAGCTGCCGTGCGCCGACCTCGAGACGGAGTTCAAGAAGCACTGGGGCGACCTCTACGGCTCCTTCGACTACCGTGGCGCACACTTCATCGCCCTCGACACCGAGCAGTGCGGTCACATCGGCGAGATCGCCGGCGCGCAGCTCGACTGGCTCAAGCAGGACCTCGAGGCGAACAAGAGCGCGCGCGCCATCTTCCTCTTCTTCCACACCGAGATCACCCTCGCGCCGAACGACGAAGACGGCAAGAACCACCCGCCGCTCACGAACAAGGACGAGCTGCAGGCGCTCTTCGAGAAGTATCCCGTCAAGGCCGTCTTTCAGGGACACGAGCACCTCTTCTACCAGACCACGATGAACGGCATTCAGTACTTCGTGGCCGGCGGCGCCGGCGCGCCGTTCTACGCGCCGCCGGAAAAGGGCGGCTTCTCGCACTATCTCGTCGTGGAGATCAAGGGCGACCAGCTCACGTACAAGATCGTCGAGCCCGGGCACCTCTACGCCGAGGAAGGAAAAGCGGCGAAGGCGAGCGAGCACCTCGTCTGGCTGATCAACTCGAGCGATCTATTGCTTCCCGCGCGGCGCATCGAGACGACTGTCCCGGCGTCGCTCGGCAAGTGCGCCGACCTCGTGGCCGAGTCACGCCTCGTGAAGTACGACGGCACGGCGATCCCCGTGCCGGTGGCGATCGAGAGCTGCAAGGCGTCGGGGAAGAAGAACGAGCTCACGATCAGCGCCACGGCCGGAGCGCCGCGGCGGAGCTCCGTGCCGATTTACGTGCACAAAAAGTAGTCACGCCGTTCGCCGCAACAGACTCCTGTGCCACGACTCCTCGGCTTTGCGCTCCCAGCGGCCGCTGCGGACGTCGCCGAGGCGCTCGGCGAGCGTGTCGAAGACCACGGTGTGGGGGTCGCCGCTGTCGCGGAACGCCGCGCGCGTCACGGCGTGCACGCCGCCGTCCGCGCCGCGGACGAAGACCCGGTTCGGGTCGAGGATGGCTACGCCGAAGTCGCGCTCGAACTGCCGCAGCAGGCCGAACATCCGGTCGATCGAGCAGCCGGAGGTCTCGGCATCCTTGTCGACGGCGATGATGAGGAAGCTCCCGTCGCGCAGGTCGCGCGCGGAGGTGACGGGGACGTTGTGCGCGGCCCAGCTGTCGAGGAATGCGTCGACCTGCTGCAGCATGCGCGCGCTCTGCGCCGCGTCGAGCGCGGGCGAGATGCCGAAGATCCAGATGCGGGCGTGGTCGTCGAGTTGGTTGAGGTCGATTCGAGGCATCGGTTTAAACTCCGGTCGTGAGCTTCGCAAAATTGATGCAGCGCTTCAAGAGCGGCGCCGAGGCGGAGGAGAAACGGCAGGACCCGCTGCGCCTGGCCACGGCGGCGATCCTACTCGACATCGCCTACGCCGACGGCAACTTCACGCCGGCTGAGGACGGCGACATTCTCGGGTTTCTCAAGCGCGCGTTCGCGCTCGACGACGGCGAGGCACGCGACCTCGTCGCCGCCGCCGGCGAGATCCGCGCACACACGATCGACCACTTCGCCCTGACGAACTACATCCGCAAGAACAGCCCGCTGGAGCGGCGCATCGAGATCGTGCGCACGATGTGGCGCATGGTCTACAGCGACGGCCGCCTCACCGACTACGAGAATTATCTCGTCCGCAAGCTCGCCGACCTGCTGGGACTGGAGCACCACGTCATGATCGGCGCGAAAGTTGATGTGCTGCGGGAACTGGGGATCGCAACGGAGTGACCGAGCACCATCACGCTGCAATCATCGGCGCCGGCCCGATCGGCATCGAGCTCGCCGTAGCCATGAAGCGGGCCGGCGTCGACTACGTGCACTTCGACGCCGGGCAGATCGGCACGACCATCGCCTGGTATCCGATCCAGATGCTCTTCCACTCCAGCGCCGACCGCCTTTCGCTCGCCGGCGTGCCGATCCAGGAGCCGATGCAGCAGAAACCGACGCGCGAGGAGTACCTCGCCTACCTCCGCTCCGTCGTGCTGCAGTTCGACCTCGAGATCCGGACGTACGAGCGCGTCGAGTCGGCGGCGCGCCTGCCGCGCGGCGGCTTCGAGCTCCGCACGCGCGCCGTCGACGGCGAGCACCGCGTGCGCGCCGACAACGTCGTCCTCGCCGTCGGCGCCATGCACGTGCCGAGGCTCCTGAACATCCCCGGCGAAGACTTGGCCCACGTGCACCACTACTTCCGCGACCCGCACGACTACTTCGCCAAGAAGCTCCTCGTCGTCGGCGGCCGCAACTCCGCGGTCGAGGCGGCCGTGCGCTGCCAGCGCGCCGGCGCTGAGGTCACGCTCTCGCACCGCGGCGCCGACTTCGATCCGAAGTCCGTGAAGTTCTGGCTCCTGCCGGAGATCCGCTCCATGATCCGCGACGGGCGCGTGCGCTACCTCCCGCAAACGTGCCCGCTCGAGATCGGGAACGGCACGGTGCGGCTCGTGTCAACCGCGAGCGGCGACGAGCAGATCGTCGACGCCGACTTCGTTCTGGCCATGACCGGCTACCGGCAGTCGACGCCGCTCTTCGAGATGCTCGGCGTGGCCATGGAAGGCGCCGACCGCAAGCCGCACTACGATCCGGAGACGATGGAGACGAACGTCCCGGGCGTCTTCATCGCCGGCACTGCCATCGCAGGGACGCCGGTCGAGCGCGTCAGCGTCATCGTCGAGACCTGCCACGTGCACGTGCCGCGCATCGTCGGCGCGATCACAGGGCGGCGGGTGATGGCGGTCGACGGGCCTACGGACGATTAGTTAGCAGCGCGAAGCCGATCATCTTGTAGAGCAAGCGCGCGCCGACGTTCGCGTCCCACTCCGTCGC
Organism: Thermoanaerobaculia bacterium; assembly: GCA_035276475.1. Classification (GTDB taxonomy): domain Bacteria; phylum Acidobacteriota; class Thermoanaerobaculia; order Gp7-AA8; family Gp7-AA8; genus DATDFB01. The sequence goes on from DATELQ010000039.1 coordinate 35,309, forward strand.
GCCCGGCGCGACTTCGCAGAGATCGAGGCCGACGATGCGCTTCTTCGCCCGGACGAGCGCGCGAAGGAGGCCGATCGCTTCATTCCACGACAGGCCGCCGGGAACCGGCGTCCCGGTGCCGGGGCAGAGCGTCGGGTCGAGGCCGTCGATGTCCCACGAGAGATAGACGTCGCGCGGGAGCTGCGCCACGATCTCGTCGGCGATCGCGGCGAACGGCGTCCCCTGCTCCTTTCGCGCGGCGACGTCAGCGTCGAAGAACGTGACGATGCGGCCGCCCGAGCCTTCGATCATCGCGCTCTCGGCGTTGCCGAGGTCGCGGACGCCGGCCTGCACGAGCTTCGCGACGTTGCCCAAGCGCGTCATCACGCAGTGGAAGATCGACGCGTGCGACCAGGTGAAGCCCTCGTACGCGTCGCGAAGATCGGCGTGCGCGTCGAGGTGGAGAATGCCGAGGAGGGGAAAGCGCTCGGCGTGGGCGCGGATCGCGCCGAAGGGAACCGAGTGATCGCCGCCGAGCGTCACCACGAGCTTCCCTTGCTCGAGCAGCGCCGACGTCTCTTCGTACACCCACTCGTTCAGCTGCTCGCTCACTTCGTTGACCGCCGCCGCGGCGCGGCGCGTCTCATCGTCGACCGCGCCGCCGCGCGCGATTACGACCTGTGCGAGCCGCTTCGCGTCGTCGTTCCAGCGCACCACGCGCGGCTCCTCGTCGAGCATCGCGATGCCGGCTTCGTAGGGGCGGCCGGTCTCGCGGTCGAAGAGGTCGACCTGCTTCGAGGCCTCGAAAATCGCCCGCGGTCCGCCGGCCGTGCCGCCGCCGTACGACGTCGTCGCCTCGAACGGCACGGGCAGAATCACCACGCGCGCGTCGTCCGGCGTGTGCGGCAGCCCGTAGATGCCGGAGCCCTCGCCGACGGCGGCATCGGGGTCGAAGGCCATCAGTCCATGTCCATCGGATTCACGTACTTCTCGTCCGACGACTCCGCCTTCTTCATCGCCTCCTTGAAGCGCTCCTCCAGGATGCGGGCGCGGTCCTTCTGGCTCTCCATGTTTTTGTCGAACTTCTTCTCCAGCTCGCTCTTCTGCGAGTCGAGGTTCGCCACCATCGCTTCCAGCGACAGCCCGGACTTCGGGTCCTTCTTTTTATGGAGGAGGACCTCTCCGGAGAGACGGTCGACGACGATCAGGGACTCGCAGCAGGGGCAGGTGATCTCGAAGTTGGCGGCCATGACGGCGAAGATTCTAGTGCCGAAGGGGCCGGCAATGCGTCTACAGACCAGAACTTGCAGTATCCTTGTGATTCCCTATTGCTCCTTGTTGATCCTTGTAGTACTCTTCGCGGACCTTATATCGGGAGTGGCGGGGAGGGAAAAGTCGAGGAGAGCGTTGCCATGGATCTGGTTCTGAAGCTTCGTGAAGTACGCCGCATGCGCTGCCTGACTCAGAAGGACGTTGCCCGGATCTCGGGCGTCGGAGAGAAGACGATCAGCTCGTTCGAGACCGGCGAGCGGATCGGCTCGATCAAGCTCGCGCAGCTCAAACGGATGCTCGCCGCATACGGCTTGACGGAGGCCGAATTCTTCGGCGCAACGGTCGAAAAAGAGATCGCGCCGTGGGAGCTCGACGAGAATCAGCGGGAGACCGCGCAGCTATTAGACGACCTGCGCGCGCTGCCGGACCCCATGCAGCGGAACCTGCTGGCGAAGTTCCGGCTGATGGTCGAGACGGTGACGGACGTTCACGGCGAGCCGCCCTTCCACGCTGCGCGTCCGAGGGATCGTGCCTCAGCCGAGCGCTTGGCGTAAGTCGTCGATCAAGTCGTCCGGGTGCTCGAGTCCGACCGAGACCCGCAGCAGGTCGGGCGAGGTGGTGGAGCTCGCCCCTTCGATCGAGGCACGATGCTCGATGAGACTCTCCACCCCGCCGAGCGACGTTGCGCAGACGAAGAGTTTCGTCTTCCGCGTGACGGCGATGGCGGCGTCGCGGCCGGCGCGGACGCGGAAGGAGAGCATGCCGCCGAAATCCGACATCTGCCGGACGGCGATCTCGTGGCCGGGATGCGTTGCCAAGCCGGGATAGTGCACCGAGGCGACGGCCGGGTGCGCCGCGAGAAACTCGGCGATCGCGAGCGCATTCGCGCTGTGCACGCGCATCCGTGCGGCGAGCGAACGGATGCCGCGCAGAACGAGCCAGCAGTTGAACGGCGACGCGACACCGCCCACGAGCTTGCGCGTGTGCGCCACGGCGTCGAACAAGGCGCCGCGCTCGCGGAAGGCGAGGGAGCCGCCCTGCACGTCGCTGTGACCGCCGAGGTACTTCGTGGTCGAGTGCATGACCGCATCGGCGCCGAGCTCGAGCGGCCGCTGCAGCGCCGGTGTGGCGAACGTGCCGTCGACGACAAGGATGGCCCCGCCCTCGTGGGCGATGGCAGCGAGCGCACCGAGGTCGCAGATTGTCATCAGCGGATTCGATGGCGACTCCGCCCAGATCGCCCGCGTGGTATCGCGCATGGCCGCGCGCACGGCGTCGATGTCGTCCATGGCCACGAAGTCGTGCTCGAGATTCCAGCGCGGAAAGTACTCGCTGGCGAGTGCGCGCACGCCGTAGTAGGCATCCGCGGGGATCAGGACATGAGCTCCACCCGGCAGCGACTGGAAGAGCGCCGCCGACGCCGCCATGCCCGAAGCGAAGACCAGCGCGGCGGCGGCGGAGTCGATCGCGGCGAGCGCCTCTTCCAAGCGCCCTTGCGTCGGATTGCCGTCGCGGATGTAGGTGAAGCCGTGCAGCGCAGAACCGTCCGGTGCGTGCTCGAACGTCGTCGAGAGATGGATCGGCGGCACGAGCGCGGCGGTCGATTCGTCCGGCGCCGCGCCCGCATGGATGGCCAGCGTTTCGAATTTCATCGGCCAAGTCTACTGGTAGTGCTAACTTCGCTAGTAAAGACGCAACAGCTGTTCGCGGCGCTGCTTCGATTGTTCGTGGACTTTCTCTTTGAACGCGTCCAAGGTCCACAGCTCGGTCAGCGTATAAGTTTTGTCATCCGCGTGCCGTTCGTCGTGATCGCTCCACAGGTACTTGAAAAAATCGCGATAATCTGTGACCAATGCCTCGGCTACCGTCCCTTTGGGTGCATGACGAAAGCCGAACCAATTCCTCCCTTCCGGCTCCGGGTTCGTGCGTCCGAATACGCACTCCGTGCCATAGACGATAAAATCGTAAATCGGCTCTTTTTGCGTACGATTTCTCAACTGCTGTTCGTACGACATCTGCTCGCGGTCAAGGTCCCGAATGAAGAATTTCACGCCGAATCTGTGGCCGACATGCCATTCCAGAAATTTCCAAAAACCGTCACGCTCGAGCTCCGCGAGAAGTGTCTCCTGTTTGATCACGACAATGCGTGCCTTTGCCGGCGGATCCTGTCTAGCATAGATGCCGTTACCGCCGGCGAGAATGCGTTTCATGTTCGTATCTTCGGCGTGACGGTACGCCTCGAAGAGTTCGTCATTCAACGAAAAGTCTTCTTGCATTTTGAAATAAGGATTATATTTTTCGTAGAAGACCGACGGAATGTCGAGTGCAGTTGCGTAGATCGTCGGCACACCGCTCCGCTCTCGATAATAACGAGCGACGCCGCCGGCGTAGAGATACTGCGTCTCGAGATCGCCTTCGACCGGCTGACCGTTGGTCAAATTGTGCATTTTCTTCACCTGGTCGGCGAACGAAGCCTTGAGGATGAATTCAACCTGGCGGGGCACGTTGAGACCTTCGAATTCGGCGATCAACCCGCTGACGAATTCGGGACTTAGGCCACGCTTGCGAAAGCCTTTAATCAGGTCGAGCCACCCCAGCACGTCGAAGCCGCCGTAGGGGTCTGGCTGCTCTCTTTTTATCGCCGAAATTGTCTTCGACACGTCCTTTGGCGTTCTCGCGCGGTAACGTTCCTGAATCAAATGACCCCAATGCGCCATTGCTAACGACACGACGACTAACGCGACGCCCTCATGCCGATCGAGCCGCTCCCATAAGCGCATGGCGATGACGCCGATAGCCTCCGCGCACACCATGATCGTGAATAACGTGTACTTCGGCATTGCGCCGAGTAGCTTGCGAATGCTCATTGTTTGTCCCTCGCCTCGACGATCAACACCGGATAGTGCGCATGCAGGCGGCGCTCGAAGGGCACGCTGCCTGCCGCGCCGGTGCCTGAAATACCGATGAAGCGCGCCTCGTATGGAATGCCCTTCGCGCGTAGATGCTGGCGAGCCCATTCCTGCTCGTGCGGCACGGTCTCGGACGGCTCGCGGATGTTCGTGATGACCAGGTGTCCGCCGGGGGCCAGCCGCTCGCGCATCGAGTCGATGAAGTCGCCGAGAGCCACTGGGTCGTGAAACACGTGGATGAATTCCCAACAGAGAATGAGATCGAACGGTCCGGCCGGCACACTGCGCGTGCGAAGAAGATCAGCGACGTGAACCTTCGCCTCGGCCAGGCAGGTCCGGGCGTACTTATCGCGAATGCCCGCGCCATTCGCATCGCGGCCTAGCGCACGCAGGCTCGCCACGACGCTCCGGATCTCTTCCGTCCGCTGGTCCAGCCAATCGATCAGGATGTCCGTTCTCGCCGGATCGACCGTCTCCTGATGCGCCGAGGCCAGGATCTTCAGCGGGAAGTACCAGTCGGGGATGGCGCGATTGCGCAGGATCTCGTCGAAGGCCCGGGCCAGCAGCGGCAGCGACGCCGGATCGTCGAAGCGAAGAAACCCCGGCTCCGAGCGCGTCAGCCCCAGGCGGCGATAAACGCCGGCCACTTCCTCACGGACGGTGTCGTCGATCGCACCGTCATGGATCACGACCTGATACAGCAGCTCGCAGAGCGTGAGATTCAGGATGTCGATCTCCGGCACGCGTATGCGCAAGCGCGCCAAGCGCACGAGATCGTCACGGATGTCGACGGCGCTCGACTCCTCCGGCACGCCGATATCCAAAGGCCAGAGGCGGAGAAAGTCGCCGCCCGCGCATGGCGCCACGAGCACGCGCCGCAGCGGGCCCATGTCGAGCTCCGAGCGCAGCTGACGCAGGAACTGCGGAATGAACGGATACGCCGAGTACGTCGTGTAGAGCTGGATCGTTCCCCAAAACTCGAGCGTCGGCACCAGACGAATCTTCGTCTGCGCGTTCGAGAAAATCCGCAGGTCCGTTTCGCGCGATGTCAGTTGGCGCAGCGGATCGGGTCCGCCGTTCGCGGCGAGTGGCCGCTCGTAAATCTCGATCTCGTCGTCGAGGCCATATCCGTGCTCATTGAGAATCTCCGTCTCCAAGCATGTCCGCGCCTGCGCTTCGAATCCGTGCGCGCGAAGGATCGTTGCCTGCCGCTTTGCGGAGACGGGGATGAGGCAATAGATCTTCGACGGCGGATAACGCTGCTGCAGGAGATCGACTGCGGCGTCGAGGAGACGCCCACAGTCGCCCTCGTAGTCATCCGAGTCTCCGGCGAACGGAAACTGGAGCAGCGCGCCGAATTGATACTCCTCCCACTCCGCCTCCTTCAGCGGCTGCACGGGAAAAATCCGTGCGGCCTCCATGTGCGCATATCCGGCTGCGCTGCTGCCCGTGTAGAGAAGGAGCCCCGCCGACCAGCGCCGATCGAACGGCAGCTCTGGCGCGGTGGCGCGCCACTGCCGCCCCAGCGCGTCGCGGCTCGCAAGCTCGCGCAGAAACTCATCGTCCGCGGACTGCGAATGCAGCTCGATTCGGTACCCGGTTGTCGGTTGCACGGAAGCCCCCTTGCGCAAGAGGAGTGACCGAAAAGCGCAAGTCCCTACCCGGCTGCCGGGCTGCAGAGAGGGAGGCTTTCGACTTCCCCGCCGTTGAAGTGCGTGATCTCCCGGCAGACGGCATCGAGAGCGGCGTTGACGTCCTCGTCCGTGGTCGCGGGATTCCCCTGGACGTAGATCAGCAGGTTCTTCGTGCGCGTCGTGACCTTCGACAGCTCGCTCTGCTTGCAGTTCATCTGGCAGAGCACGTGGTTGTCGACGACCCCCGCCCATTGTCCCGCCGGCAGCGTCACGGCCTCCGGCGATCGCAGGGGATGAAAGACTTCGTTGCCCGACGTCATGACTAGGCGCGCGTTTCCCTCGATGCAGTCGAGATCGTGCGCCGACACGACCATCAGCGTCTCCAGCGACACGGCGTTGTACGCGTCGACCACGCTGTTGACTTTCGGCAGCGCTCCTTTTTCGAGCGCCAATCGCAGCAGCAGCTCGGGCGATGCCACAGCGGCCGGCGCGCCGACGCGTTCGAACAGCGTCCGATAGCCTGCGAGGATCGGATTCGCCTCCGGATCCACCGCGCTCGCGCGGCGCACCGCCTCTTCCTTCCGCGCCTCCAGCTCCGGCAATTCGTGGCGCACACGGTGAATGTCGTGGATCAGCGCGACTTTGAACTTCACGCCGATTGCCGCCGCCTCGGCGGAGATCGAGTAACAGCGGCCCGCCGCGCGATCCATCGAGCTAAGGATAACCGCCTAGAACATGCGCGCCGGTCGGCAAAGATTGCAACAGCGCAGCGGAAGCGGGCACCCAGCGGGGGCGCCTCATAGTGCTTGGGCGAGCACAAACGTGATGCGCATCACGCTGGTCCCCGAATTGAATGCGATTCTCAAAATTAAGAGCCGTAGATGTCCGTCCCTCTTCGCCGCCGTACCGATGTCGACTCGTCTGGACTGCCGCCCTTGCGCGCGCTCGTGGCAGAGGATGACGACAACTACGCCGCGTACATCGCGGCGCTGCTGCGGCGCTTCGGCTTCGACGTGACCATCACCGCCGACGGCAACGCCGCACTCGCCGCCGCGAACGATCATCCCTTCGACGTCGCCGTCATCGACTACGCGATGCCGGGCATGAACGGTCTTGAGCTCATCTCCGCGCTGCGCAACCTCCACAGCTGCGCCGATCTCTACGCGCTGATGGTCACGGCGCACACGGAGGTCGAGACGAAGGTCGCCGCGCTCCGCCTCGGGTACGACGACTTCATCACCAAGGCGACCGGCGACACCGAGATGGTGGCGAAGCTCGGCGCAGCGCGGCGGCTCGTGCAGCGGCAGCGGCGCCTCGACGCCACGGTGCGCGAGCTGTACGGCCTGGCCACGCGCGATGAGCTGACCGGGTTGTTCAACCGCCGCTATTTCTACGCCGAGGCCGAGCGGATGCTCGCCGACGGCTGCCGCATCACCCTCGCGCTGTTTGACCTGGACGACTTCAAGAGTGTGAACGACAGCCACGGCCACCTCGCCGGCGACCAGATCCTGCGCGACGTCGGCGCGCTCTTCCTGCGCGCCACGCGCGCCGACGATCTCATCGCCCGCTACGGCGGCGACGAGTTTGTGCTCGTGGCCACGCAGGAGTCGCTCGAGGAAGTCCTCGGCCTCGCCGCGCGGCTCAACGCCGAGATTGCAGGTTTGCGCTGGACCTTCGGCGATCACACCGTCTCCGTCGGCTCGACCTCGGGCGTCGCATCGTCGGCGCTGTACGACACGCCGGCGCTCGGGCAACTGCTCGCGGCGTGCGACCGCGATCTCTACAAGAACAAGCGGGCGGCCGGCGGCGAGCAGCGCGCGGAGAACAATCATTCCGAGGCACGCGTGTAAACTCGCGCGCAATGGGCCGCCTTCACCTCGGAACGATTCTCGGCACGACCATCGCGCTCGACTTCTCGTTCCTCATCCTCATCGCTTTCTTCGTCATCACCTCCATCGAGAGTTACGGCATGCCCGCGGCGCTCCTGTGGGCGCCGGTCATCTTCATCAGCATCCTCTGGCACGAGCTCGCCCACGCCGCGGCCATCGGCATCTTCGGCCACGGCGGGAGCGAGATCGTCCTCGGCGGCTTCGGCGGCGTCACCATCAACCAGCGCGACGCGCGGCCGTGGCAGAACATGATCATCAGCGCGGCCGGCCCCGCGTCGAGCTTTCTCCTCCGATGGATCGTCATCCTGCTCTGGTTCAACGTCCCGTACCTGCAGCAGGACCGCTTTTTCCGCGGGCTCTATCCGCTCATGGAGTGGGCGAACTACGCCTGGGGCATCCTCAACATGCTGCCCGTCATCCCGCTCGACGGCTCCAGCGTCGTGCGCAATTTCCTGCGCATGATCACGCGCGAACAAACCGCATTCGTCGTGTCGGTTTGGCTGTCGATGATCACGGCGGCGGCGGTCATCGTCTGGGCGCTCATGAGACGCGACTGGTTCCTGGCCATGCTCATCGGCTGGATGCTCTTCATGAGCTGGCAGCGATGGGAGTTTTACCGCCAGACCAACCGGACCGACATTTGACCGGAATACGCAAGGCCACACCTCGGTAGAATTGCCGTCAAGCGTCTCATGACTCTCTCAACCTCGGAGTTTCCGCCGCGCCACGCCGCTGCGCGCCGCGCGTTCATTCGCTGGATGCGGCGGAGCCGCGGCCACCTGTCGTCGACGCTGCGCACCAGCGTGGCCATCCTGCGCGCGCAGCAGGAGGCGACGCTCGACGGCATTCTCATCGTCGACTCGAGCGGCCGCATCCTCTCCTACAACCGCCGCTTCCTCGAGATCTGGGGCATCCCGCCCGAGATCGCCGACGGCGCCGACGACAACGAGCTGCTCGGCTACGCCGCCGAGCGCGTCGCCAACTGGGACACCTTCATCGACCTCGTCGAGTACCTCTATCAGCATCCCGAGGAAGTGCGCACGAACGATCCGATCCTGCTCAAGGACGGCCGTACGCTGCAGCGCTCCTCGGTGCCTGTGGTCACGCGCGGCACGACCGTCGGGCGCGCCTGGTACTTCCGCGACGTCACCGACTCCGAGCGCGCCCGCGTCCTGCAGAACGCGCTCTTCCGCATCGCCGAGCTCACGCGCGAGGCCCGCAACCTCGACGACTTCTACAAAGCGGTGCACGGCGTCGTCGGCACGCTGATGGACGCGACGAACTTCTACATCGCCGAGTATGACGCCGAGCGCGACATCATGCGCTTCCCCTACTTCGTCGACGAATGCGATCCGAGGCCCGAGGGACGGCCGCCGGGCCGCGGCATGACTGCGTACGTGCTGCGCACCGGCAAGCCGCTCTTCTCGACGCCGGAAACGTTCGCGAATCTCGTCGCCGCCGGCGAGGTCGAGCAGGTCGGCGCCCCCTCGGTCGACTGGCTCGGCGCGCCGCTCAAGACCGGCGACCGCACCTGGGGCGTGATCGGCCTGCAGACGTATGACGAGTCGAAGCGCTTCCATCCCAGCGACGAGGAGATCCTCGTCTTCGTCGCACAGCACGTCGCCTCGGCCATCGAATACCGGCGCAAGGAAGACGCGGTGCGCGAGAGCGAGCGCCGCTACCGGCAGATGTTCGAGAACAACCGCGCCGTGCAGATCATCATCGATCCGGAGAGCGGCGCCATCCTCGACGCGAACATGGCCGCGGTCGACTTCTACGGCTACGACCGCGAGCAGCTCCTGAAGATGAAGATCTGGCAGATCAACGTCCTCGGGCCGGAGCGCGTGCGCGAGGAGATGGCCCACACCGCCGCGCAGGAGCGCGTCTACCACGTCTTCCGGCACATGCTCGCCAGCGGCGAGCTGCGCGACGTCGAGGTGCACTCCGGCCCCGTCGAGATCGGCGGCCGCACGGTGCTCTACTCGATCATCCACGACATCACCGAGCGCAAGCTCGCCGAGCAGGAAGTCGCCGCCGCGAACGCGCAGCGCAAGGCCGTGCTCGACGCCGCCACGCGCGTCGCCATCATCGCCACCGATCCACACGGCGTGATCCGGATGTTCAACGCCGGCGCGGAGCGGATGCTCGGCTTCACGGACGAAGAGGTGATCGGCAAGCGCTCCGTCGTCGAGCTGCACCAGGAGAGCGAGCTCGCCCACTACGCCGAGCGTCTGGCCATGAGCGTGCAGCGGCCGTTCGACGTCCTCGTCGTCCGCGCCTCGGCCGAGGGACTCGAGGAGCGCGAGTGGACGTGGGTGCGCAAGGACGGGCGCGAGATCACCGTGCTCCTCGCCGTCACCGCGCTGCGCAGCGACGCCGGCGCCATCACCGGATACCTCCACGTTGCCACCGACGTCACCGAGCGCAAGGCCGCCGAGGCCATGCTGCGCCGGCAGACCGCGGCCATCACCGCGTCGATGGACGGCATCGGCATCCTCAACGCCGAGCTCGAGTTCACCTACGTCAACGACGCGCTGGCGAAGCTGTACGGATACCCGTCGCCGCAAGCGCTCGTCGGCACGTCGCTCTCCGAGCTGTACGAGCCGACGGAGAACGATCGCTTCCGCAACTGGATCCTGCCGATGGTGCTCGAGCGCGGGCGCTGGCGCGGCGAGACGACCGGGCTGCGGCGCGACAGCATCACCTTCCCGCAGGAGATCTCGATGACGGTGCTCGACGGCGGCGGCATCGTCGTCGTGGTGCGCGACATCAGCGAGCGCACGTACGCCGAGGAGCAGATCAAGCACCTCGCCTACCACGACGCGCTCACCGGCCTGCCGAACCGCCTGCTGTTCAAGGATCGATTGACGGTCGCGCTGTCGCACGCGCAGCGCAACGGATCGCGCCTCGCCGTGCTCTTCCTCGACCTCGACCGCTTCAAGGTCATCAACGACTCGCTTGGCCATAACATCGGCGACCAGTTGCTGCAGGCGGTGGCGGCGCGCGTGCAGTCGTGCGTGCGCGAGTCCGACACGGTCGCGCGCCTCGGCGGCGACGAGTTCACGCTGCTGCTGCCGAATCTCAGCCGCTCCGACGATGCCGCGCCGGTCGCGCAGAAACTGCTCGAGGCGGTGCGCTACCCCTTCCACATCGAAGGGCGCGAGTTCTTCATCACGACGTCGATCGGTGTCAGCTTGTATCCCGAGGACGGCCTCGACGCGGAGACGCTGATCAAGAACGCCGACACGGCCATGTATCAGGCCAAGGAGCAGGGACGCGACAACTACCAGCTCTTCAACGCCTTCATCAACGCCCGGGCGCTGCAGCGGATCGCGCTCGAGCACGGGCTGCGGCGCGCGCTCGTCAACAATGAATTAGCGGTGCACTACCAGCCGATCTTCGACTTCCGCTCCGGCCGCATCACCGGCATGGAGGCGCTGCTGCGCTGGAACCATCCGGAGATGGGCTCGATCCCGCCGGGGATGTTCATTCCGCTGGCCGAGGCGAACGGAGTGATGGTGCCGATCGGGATGTGGGCGATGCGCGCGGCGTGCATGCAGGCGCGGGAGTGGCATCAGGCCGGGTTCAAGAATCTGTCGCTCGCCGTGAACCTGTCGGTGTGCCAGTTGCAGCAGCCCGACCTCGTGCAACACGTGCGCGAGATCCTCGAAGAGACGGGACTCCAGCCGCGCATGCTCGAGCTGGAGATCACGGAGAGCAGCGCGATGCAGAGCCCGGAGATGAGCGTGCGGACGCTGTACGAGCTGAAGAAGCTCGGCGTGCGCATCTCGCTCGACGACTTCGGCACTGGGCACTCGTCGCTCAGTTACCTGAAGCGCTTCCCGATCGACACGCTGAAGATCGATCAGTCGTTCGTGCGCGACATCACGACGGATCCCGACACGGCGTCGATCGTCAGCGCCATCATCGCCATGGCCCGCTCGCTGCGGCTGAAGGTGATCGCCGAGGGGGTCGAGTTCAGCGAGCAGGCGAATTTCCTGCGGCGCTACAACTGCGACCAGATGCAGGGCTACCTCATCAAGCCGCCGGTGCCGGCGCACGAGTTCCTCGATTTGATGACGACGATCGAGGAGACGCGGGCGTAACGTGGACCCCCTCTGGGACGTGGCGGTCGTCGGATGCGGCCCCGCCGGCGCGACGGCGGCGCTCTGCCTGGCGCGGCAAGGCGTCCGCGTCGTCGCCTTCGACAAGCAGTCGTTCCCGCGCGAGAAGGTTTGCGGCGACGGCCTGATGCCCGACGCGCTCCGCGTGCTCACGCGCCTCGGACTGATCGACCGCGTGCGCCAGCGCGCCTTCGCCGGGCGCCGGCTGATGCTCTACAGCCCGTCGCACATCGCGCTGCCGATCGCGATGGACGCGCTGGTGTTGAAGCGCTTCGACCTCGACGCGATCATCGTCAGCGCGGCGGCCGAGGCGGGAGCGGTCATTGAGCATGGCCGCGTCGAGAACGTTTCCGTCTCCGCCGATCGAGTCTCGCTGTCTTTGGGCAAGGGCGTTGTCAACGCACGCACGCTGATCCTCGCGACGGGCGCCGACACGCGCCTGCTCGAGCAGGCCGGCATGGTGACGCGCAAAGTCGCCTCGGGTGTCGCGGTCCGGCACTACATCCAGTCGAAGGCGGTGGTCGACGATCTCGTCGTCTCGTTCGAGCGCGAGCTCGTCCCCGGCTACGCCTGGATCTTCCCGATGGGCAACGGCGAGTACAACGTCGGCTGCGGCGTGGTCTACCGCGACGGCGCGCGCAACGCGCCGCCGCTGAACGATGCCCTGCAGCGCTTTCTGCGCGAGTGCGAGCCCGCGCGAGCGATCGCCGAGGGCATGATCTCCGCGACGCGCGTCGCCGGCGCGACGCTCCGCAGCGGTCTGCGCGGCGCGGCGTTCGCGCGCACGCCGAACGTCCTCGCCATCGGCGAGACGATCGGCTGCACCCTCCCCGTCAGCGGCGAAGGGATCGGCAAGGCGATGGAGACCGGCGAGATCGCCGCCGCCGCGATCGCCGCCGAGCCAGACGCGCCCGCCGCCGAGTACCACCGCCGCATCGCCGCCCTGCAGCCAAAGTACGCCGGCTACAGCGCCGCCCAGCGCTGGCTCGCCCGGCCATGGGTCAACGACACGATCGCCCGGATGGCGCGGCGCAGCTCGTACGCATTGCGCAGCTTCAGCGAGATTCTCGATGAGACGACCGACCCGCGGGCGATCTTCTCCGCGCGGGGGATGCTGCGGATGGTATTGGGGTGACGCTCAGTGCTTCGCCGCCCGCCGCCGCAGATTCGCGATCGTCACCGTAATCGACGTCGTCGTGTTCGCGCCGTCGCGGTCCGTGGCCGTCACCGTCACCGTGTACGTCCCGACGTCGCGGAACGCGTGCGTCACCGTCTGGCCGCGCTCGGGGCTGGAGATGTCGCCGAAGGTCCACACGTACGTGTATGGCGGCGCGCCGCTGCTCGGGTTCGCGGTGAACGTAATCGGCGCGAGCGGCACCGTCAGCGTCGTGCTCGCCGAGATGCCGACCGTGAACGGGCAGTGCCGCGCGAGGTACGACTCCGTCCCCTCGATGAGCGACAGCACGCGGCCGACCGAGGCGACGTAGCCGCTGCCGTTCCACGTCAACTCCGACTGCGGGGCCAAGCTGCGCTTCGCCGAGTCGAGGATGAAGGGAATGTCCGTCGTTGTGCCCGCCGTGAACGGAATCCGCCGCAACCGCGTCTCCGCCACCGAGGGGTTCAGCACGCCGGCCGGGTAACTCACGTAGAGCAGCGCCCACTCCGATAGCGACGCGTTCGCGATCAGCGAGAACGGCAGCACGTCCGTCGCGCCGCTGATCAGCAATGCGTCCGCCGTGACCACGTGGCCCGCCGTGTCGTACTTCACCGAGCGCATCGTGTTCCCGCCGGTGACCGGCACCGTATAGACAAGGAAAAAGAAGTGACCGTCCGTTGCCAGGCGCGGATTCGCGCCGCCGGCGCGCACCGTATTGACTGCTGTCGCCGGCGCGCCTGGCGAGACGATCGAGAACGCCAGCTCCTGCTGCCCGCCGTTCACGCTGCGCGAGTAGACGATGCCGATCACTCCCGACGGCGTCACCGCCACGCGTGGATACACCGGCGTCGAGACGAAGAACGTCACCGGCTCATCCGACTTCTGCGTGCCGTCGGCGGCGATCACCGCCATCCACAGCCCCATGTCGAAGCCGCTCGTCACGGTGTGCAGGACGATGTAGGCCTTGCGCGTCGGGTCCCACGCCGCGTCGTACTCCTGGTTGAACGCCTGAGCGTGCTGCGGCGCGATGGCGATCGGGCCGCCGATCGGATTGCCGTTGATGTCGATGCGCTGCAGCGTGATTTGAAAATTGCGCGTCTCGTAGAAGAGCGCGAACTCCGTCCCGTTCCAAAGAAGGATGCGCGGACCGACCAGCGTCGACGCGGCGATCAGCCGGTCGGCGCGGATCTGATTGAGATTCGCGTCGTAGACGCCGAAGTAGACCGCGTTGTTGGCCGGATCGGAGTCGAGCTTGGCCACGCCGTAAACCGAGCCGGCAAACGCGATCGGTCCGGCGGCGCGATTCGGGAAGACGACCGGCTGGGAAACCGGGACGAGCGCTGTCACGCACTGCGCTGCCGCCGAGACCGCGAGCAGCAGGCCGCACACCACCGCCAACACCCAACATTTTGGCTTCATTGAGCTTCTCGTCCCCGGAGTTATTGGTGAGTCTAGCACGCCTCGGCTCGCTTCCTGCTTCCTATGCTATGGTTCGCCGCCTGCGCTCGATGGAAACTGCGAAGCCGCAAAGCAGCACCCGTTACCTCGCCACTCTCTCCCTCGGAGCGCTCGGAGTCGTCTACGGCGACATCGGCACCAGTCCCTTATACGCATTCCGCGAGTGCTTCCGTCCGGAGCACCACCTCGCGCCGACCGAGGCAAACATCCTCGGCATCGTCTCCCTCATCTGCTGGTCGCTCGTCATCATCATCTCCGTCAAATACCTCGTGCTGGTCATGCGGGCGGACAACCGCGGCGAAGGCGGCATCCTCGCGCTCATGTCGCTCGTCGGCGTGCAGAGCGCCAGCAGCAAGCGGCGCTGGTTCATCGTGGCCCTCGGACTCTTCGGCGCGGCGCTGCTCTACGGCGACGGCATGATCACGCCGGCGATCTCGGTGCTCTCCGCCGTCGAAGGGCTCGACGTGGCCACGCCGATGTTCAAGCCCTACATCGTCCCGATCACCCTGGCGGTCCTCGTCCTTCTCTTCGTCGTCCAGCGCATCGGGACGGCGAAGGTCGGCGCGATGTTCGGCCCTGTCATGATGGTCTGGTTCGCCGTCATCTCCGCGATCGGCGTCGCCCAGATCGCCCGCGAGCCGCATGTCCTGACGGCGATCGATCCTCTCTGGGCCATCCGCTTCTTCGCCGCGAACCACGTCACCGGCTACCTCGTCCTCGGCGCTGTCTTCCTGGCCGTGACGGGCGGCGAGGCGCTCTACGCAGACATGGGGCATTTCGGCGCCCGCCCGATCCGCATCGCCTGGTTCGCGATCGTCTTTCCGGCCCTGCTGATCAACTATCTCGGCCAGGGCGCGCTGATGCTGCACGATTTGAACGCGTTCAAAAACCCCTTCTTCCTCGCGGCGCCGCAGTGGGCGCTCTACCCTCTGGTTGGCCTCAGCACGATCGCCACGATCATCGCCTCCCAGGCCGTCATCTCCGGCGCATTCTCGCTGACGCGCCAGGCCGTGCAGCTCGGCTACCTCCCCCGCCTCGTCATCCGCCACACGTCGGCGCGCGAGATCGGGCAGATCTACATCCCCTCGGTGAACTGGCTCCTGATGATCTGCGCCGTCGGCCTGGTGATCGCGTTCCAAGCCTCGACGAATCTCGCCGCGGCGTACGGCGTAGCGGTGACGGCGACGATGGCGATCACGACGTCGATCCTCGCCGTGGTCGAGCGCGAGCGCTGGCGCTGGTCGACGATCGCGATCGTCTGCATCACCGTGCCGCTGCTCTTCGTCGACCTCGCCTTCTTCGGCGCGAACATCATCAAGGTCGAGCAGGGCGGCTGGTTCCCGCTCCTCGTCGGCGTCCTCGCATTCACGCTGATGGCGACGTGGCGGCGCGGACGGCAGATCCTCAATGAGCGCCTTGCGGCAACGCAGATGGAGCCGGGCGATCTCCTCCGCGACCTCGCCGCCGGCCGCATCCCGCGCGTTCCCGGCACGGCGATCTTCATGTCCCGGCGCGCCGACGGGATCCCGACGTCGCTGCTGCACAATCTCAAGCACAACAAAGTCGTGCACAAGAACGTCGTGCTGCTCAGCGTCGTGGTCGAGGAGATCGCGCGCCTTCCCGAAAGCGAGCGCGTGCTGTGGGAGGAGCTCGGCCAGGGCGTCCACCGCCTCGTCCTCCGCTTCGGCTACATGGACGAGACGAACCTCCCGTCGATCCTCGCCTCGATCAAAGATCCGCCGGTGCCGCTGCAGCCGATGATCACGAGCTACTTCCTCGGGCGCGAGACGCTGCTGGCCACGCGCCGCCCCGGCATGGCCCTGTGGCGCGAGCGGCTCTTCGCCTGGATGATGAGGAATGCCACAGGCGCCGCGAACTACTTCAGTCTGCCGTCGAATCAGGTGATCGAGCTCGGCGCGCAGATCGAAATGTAGGGGCGCACAGCGTGCGCCCCCGTCGAAAAATCTACTGCACGCAGCCGCCGGCGGCGTTCGACCACTCCGGCTGATAGCCGTAGCCGTTCGAGATGAACAGCCCCGTCCATGCGCACTTGTCGTCGGCCTCGTAGCCGTTGGAGTCGTACCACGCGTTGCCGAGAGCGTCCGTGACCGCCTCGCGCGTCTCATGGACCATGAAGTGCGTCATGTTCTGCGCAACCGTCCAGCCGCTGACCTGGCAGCCGCTGCAGCTCGGATACGGCTCGATCGAGTACTTCACGTAGTTCGAGCCGTTGAAATACGAGCTGTGATACGCGCAGTACGCGAGGCCCGGGCCGCCGCACGACGTCGATGAGCCGTCGGACGAGTAGACGAGCTTCGTCGTGCCGGGAACGTACTTCGGCAGGAAGACTTCGTAGACGGTGCTGTAGTTCGTGCCGTGCGCGGCGACGTAGCGCTTCACCTCGGCCTGCACGACGGAGTCGGTGACGTTGCCGGTCGACGGCAGCGGGTTCGTGGTGTCGAACCAGTCGGCCTGCGAGCCGGCGAGGTTCGAGGTCTGGATGTTGGCGCTGTCGTAGTACTGGGTCAGCATCGAGTAGTGCGAGCTCGTGCCGAGCTGATTGCGGAAGGCCTGGATGGTCGTGGCGCGGGAGTTGTCGCTACCGCCCGAGGCCCACGTCGGACCCCAGAAGATGCAGACGACCTTCGCGACGTTGATGACGTCGCCGCCGTGATAGGTGAGGTTGACCGCCATCGGGCCCATGCGCAGCGCCTCGGGCGACACGGCGAAGCGCGGGTTCGCCGCGATCGGGAGGTTGTCGTCCTCGTCGATCATCGAACGGATCTGCCCGTCACCTTCCTGGTTGATCGGGAACTTCTTCGGCGTCGAGGCACCGATGCCTTCATCGTCGCGTGCGGCAGGGGTGTGGCGCGGATCGTCCTGGGCAAAGACCGTGGATGCGAGGGACAGCGCGAATAGGACTGCGAGAGCCTTCTTCATTCTTCAATCCTCCGGGCGCGCCTCATGCGCAAGCGCGCTGCCACGCCGCCGGAGGAGCTAAGTCATTGATTTTCCGTTCAGGATGCCGACGCGGCGGATCAACGATTCACCCTTCGCGCGCGAAAGGGTGGTCAATTTGTTGATCGCTGGATACGAGATTGATCCACCCTTACGCCCTCACGCCTAAAATAACTTAGGACCTGCGGCGGCCCGCCGATCGGATCGCTCGCCGACGGCGCGGCGAAGAAGGCGCACCATCCCGACTGCAGCAGCGACCAGCGGCCCCACCCGGCCTCGTACACCGGCGGGCGGCCGCCCGCAGCGAGGACATCGTCGAGCGTGGCGCCGACGCGCAGCCCCTCGCGCGTGCGGAAGTGCGCGTCGGTCGTCTCGATGAAGCGGATGCGGTGCATGGCATCGACGCCGGCGACGTACTCGACGTCGTGAAAGACGACGCGGTAGGCCGGGAAGGTCTGCTCCGCGCCGCCGACGACGAAGCCGGAGGTCTGCGTGCTCGCCGCCGGCAGAACGGCGCCGAGGGTCGGCTCAGCGGAGAGCTTGTAGGTCGTGTCGGCGGTGGTGCAGGCGGTGAGAAGCGTGAGCGCAAGGAAGAGGCGTTTCACGCCGGGATCATACTAACCGCGGCCGCCTTTGTCCGCGACCCACGTCAACGCCCGCATCGCCGCCGGAAACCCGAGCGTCGTGATGGCCAGGACACAGATGTGCGTCAGCTCCTCGTCGGTGATCCCGGCATGGCGCGCGTTGCGGACGGCCGAGTGCGTGCCGCCCTCCAACCCCGCGCCGATCGACAACGCGACCTTGACCAGGCGCCGCGTCTTCTCATCGAGCGGCCCGGCGTTGTGGCATTTGTCGGCCAAGGCGTTGAACGACTCCCAGACGTCGGCGTGGGTCGTGCGGAAGTCGGCGACGAAGGGAGGGACTTTCGCAGGCATTGATCTCACCTCGGCGGGACAGTGTAGCGGTTCGCGATTGGCGATTGGCGGTTAGGGGTTCCGCGAAGCGCGATCGATGTACCGTACGAGGCCACTCAGCATCCGCGCGATCTCTGCCGCGCGTTTCGCCAGCGCTTTCGCCGCCGTTTTCTCGATGTAGTCAAGGTCGGAGGCGATGATGACTTGCGCTTGCAACTCGAACGTGGATCCTCGCGCGATCAGCACGAAGTGCCGATAATCCGCGCGGCTTCTGCGACCGCGGCCTTCAGCGATATTGCACAGAATCGAGATCGCGGTCCAAGACCGAGATAGCCTTTTGCACTCATAATTTTTGCGGTGCGGAAGGGTCCGGCCGGGAAGCCAGTCGCGTGGGCAGCACATCCTACCTCGGGTTCTCCCGAACCGCTAACCGCCAAGCGCTAATCGCTCTCTGGAATTTCCCTCTCTCCCCCAGCCGTTTGCGCGCCCGAATTTTCGCGAAAGGATTCACAACCCCATGCAGGCCAACGATCTTCGCCGCGGAATGGTCGTGCTCTTCAACGGCGATCTCTGCAAAGTCCTCGAGTTCCACCACCACACGCCCGGCAACCTCCGCGCGATGGTACAGGCCAAGCTGCGGAACCTCCGCACCGGCAACCAGTTCGAGCATCGCTTCCGCTCGCAGGACGAAGTCGAGCAGGCATTCATCAACCAGCACGAGATGGAGTACCTCTACTCCGACGGCCACGCCCACCACTTCATGAACACGGAGAACTACGAGCAGGTCGAGATCTCCGACGACGACCTCGGCGACTCCGCCTCGTGGCTCTCGCCCGGCATCAAGCTCCAGGTGCAGTTTTACGAGGGCAAGCCGCTCGGCATCGAGCTCCCCAAGACCGTGCGCGCCAAGATCGCCGAGACCCAGCCGATGGTCAAGAGCGCCACGGCGTCGGCGTCGTACAAGCCGGCCAAGCTCGAGAACGGCGTCACCGTCCTCGTCCCGCCGTTCGTCAGCGAGGGCGAAGAGATCGTCGTCGATCCCTCCGAGAACCGCTACATCGAAAGAGCAAAATAGCGGGGTCGTGGCTTCCGTCCACTTCCTTTGCCCGCACTGCGACGCGCGCCTCTCCCGCGAGGCCGGCGAGGCCGCGCACTCGTGCGAGCGCTGCGGCGCGCCGAGCGACGTCGTCGCCCCCGAAGCCATCGAGCGCTGCGCCGCCTGCGGCCACGACCAGCTCTACTTTCAAAAGGACTTCAACCGCGGCACCGGCATGCTCCTCATCATCATCGGAGCCGTGCTCGCGCCGTTCACGTACTTCCTCTCGCTGCTCTTCGTAACGATTCTCGACTGGACGATCTACCGCATCGTGAAAAACGTCGTCGTCTGCTATCGATGCCAGGCCGTGCATCGCGGCTACGCCGTGCCGCCGCGGGTGAAGCCGTTCGACCTCGTCACTCATGATCGCCACGTCTACGGCGCCGCGCCGCCGGGCGCTGAGGAAGGGCACTCAGACGGGGACGTGGGCGATGGCGCTGAGCCACCCGCCGAGGACTTCGCCGATGACGACGGCGACCACGTCGACGTAGAGGATGCCGGTCGCCGCCATCGTTGAGCGAATCCGCACTGTCCCCCACACCATCGGATAGAGCAGCAGCGGTCCGATGAGGCCCCACCCGGCGCGCATCCAGAAGAAGATTCCCTGCCGGATGGCGATCTCGTTCCAGACGCCGGTGACGCAGAGCGCCGCGACGACGACGAGGACGCGCGCGATCGACGTTGCCAGCGTGGCGATGGTCAACCGCTTCAGCGGATCGATGGCCATGCCGCGCACGACGAGGTACCAGTGCCCGAGGATCATGGCCAGGTTGACGCTGCCGAGAAGCGCGACCGAGGCGAGTGCGCCGAGGATGCTCCACGCGAGCGAGGACTGCGTGCCGGCACGCCACGCCGCCACCGCCGCGACGACGTACGACGCGCCGAGCAGCGCGACCGGAACGCGGAAGACGAGGCGCTTCGGATAGCGCAGCACGAACCAGATGACGATCGTGAGCGCGACCGGAATCGCGTCGAGGATGGCCAGCTCGCGCGCGTGCGCGATCGCGTGCGCCGCCGTGGCGAAGGCGGCCAGCGCAGCGCTGATGAGGAAGACCATCCGGTAGAACTTCACGCCGGCGTTGCGGCGGCCGACAAGCGGGAGGAAGACGACGAGGCCGGCGGCCAGGTCGATGAGGAAAAGCGCGAGCAACATTTAATTCACAATTTCCGAGGCCCGGCGAAAACGATACCCACTCGCGCGCAGTTGCCGCGCTTCCTCGGCCAGGACTTTGATCGTCGCCGGGTACATGTGGCCGATGCCTACGGCAACGCCGCGCGCGGCTGCGTCGCGCTCGAGCTCGTGCAGTTGCGCGCGGATCGCCGCCTCCGTCTGCACGTCGTCGAGGAAGACATTGCGGGCCGCCGTGCGGATGTTCATCTGCCGCGCCAGGGCTTCCCCGACCGACGCCGCCGTCGTGCGCGAGTCGATGAAGTACATCCCGTGCGGCAGCGCATTGAGCACGGCGCTCATCACGCGCGGATCCGCCGTCGCGCGCGAGCCCATGTGGTTGTTGACGCCGCGCGCGTGCGGCACTGCCGCGACGTTCGCCCGCGTCGCCGCCGCGATCTCGCCGTCCGACATCGTCGTCAGCACCGCGCCCGGCCCGGGCGAGATGCGCGGGAAGCCGTCCGGCTCCATCGGCAGGTGGCAGAGGACTTCGAAGCCGCGCGCGCTCAGCTCGTTCGCGAAGAGCGTGGCGTTGCGGCTGTTCGGCAGCACGGAGAAGTTGACCTTTGGGTCGATCGTCATCGCGCCGGCGAGCGGCTGGTGGTCGAAGCCGACGTCGTCGAGGATGAGAACGATGTCGCCGCGTTGGCTCGCGCGCTTCTTCTGCGGCGGGCGCGGAATGGCGCTCTCCTCGATCACCGGCTGGTGCACGACGTCGCGCGCGAATCGGTATCCGAGGAAGAGGAGGAGGGCGCCGATCGGCAGGAGCATGAGGAGCGCGACCGTGCGGAACGACGATCGCCGCGGCGTCACGTTGCGTCTCCCCACCCGTCCACCCATGACCGCTTGCATTCTCGCACGAACGTGCTATCTTCCGCGCGCCCACCTTGGCGGTTCACCGCCACGCACCGTCGTCCCCTCCCCCGCACCGAACCAGGATGAAGCGTTTCTTTGCCATTTCTCTCTTCTGTTTGTTTGCTCTTCCCCTTAGCGGCGCGACGATGGTCCGTGTCGGCCGCGTGCTCGACAGCCGCACGATCGTCGTCGACGGCGGCACCGTCGTGAGGCTGCGCGGCGTCGACATCCCGCCCGCCGACGAGGCCATGGCCGCCGACTATCTCCGCTCGATCCTCACGAACGCGTGGGTGCTGGTCGAGGAAGGCGGCGACGTCTACCGCTCGCCCGACGCGCTCTTCGTCAACGGGCAGATGATCATGCACGCGTATCGCGGCGCGTCGAAGATGACGTACCTCGGCGAGTCGATGCCGGGCCAGCGCACGACGACGACGGCGCCACACGCGACGACGTCGGCGAGCGCCGCGCCGCCGCGGCGCGCACCGCAGCGCCGCGCGCGCAGCGGTTTCGTTCCGAAAAAAAGAGGTGTCTAAAGCGGCGAAAGGAGCCGCCCCATGCGCACTCGCCGCAAACCCAAAACCGTCCCCGTCTCGTCGCCGATGCTGACGCTCATCGTCATCCTCTCGGCGCTGCTCTTCGCCACGCTGTCGCTCGTCTCGTGCAAGAACGACGTCAATGGTCCGCCGCCGCCGAAGGTGGTCGGCCGCGATGCTCTCTCAGCGTCGTCGCCTCCTCCGCCTCCTCCGCCGCCGGTGGGCCAGCCGATGGCTGTTCCTCCCTCCGAGACCAAGAACGAGGTGGGCGTGGTGGGCGGGACCGCCGGCTACGTCGTCGGCGGTGTGGCGGGCGGCATGATCGGCGTCGTTCCGAGCCCGAGCCCGATGAAGGTCACCTCGGCAGCGGACGCCGCCGAGTTCAACACGGAAGAGTACGGACGCTTTCAGGAGAACCCGTTCCTGAAGGCGGTCGATAATCCTCTCTCCACGTTCTCGATCGACGTCGACCGCGCGTCGTACAGCAACGTGCGGCGCTATCTCACCGCCGGCCAGCGGCCGCCGCGCGATGCGGTGCGCATCGAAGAATTGATCAACTACTTCTCGTACGACTACCCCGATCCTCGGGGCGCCGATCCGTTCTCCGTCACGACTGAAATCGCGGCGTGCCCGTGGAACGCCAAGGACCGGCTCCTCCTCGTCGGCTTGCAGGCGCGGCGGATGAAGACTGCCGACCTGCCGCCGACGAATCTCGTGTTCCTCATCGACGTCTCCGGCTCAATGGAGATGCCGAACAAGCTCCCGCTGGTGAAGGACTCGCTCGGACTGCTCGTCAATCAGCTTCGGGCGCAGGACCGCGTGGCCATCGTCGTGTACGCCGGCAATGCAGGACTCGTCCTGCCGTCGACGTCCGGCGGCAACAAAGGCGCGATCCTCTCGGCGATCAACGGCCTCGAGGCCGGCGGCTCGACCGCCGGCGGGGCGGGCATCAAGCTCGCCTACCGCATCGCCAAAGAGAACTTCATCGACGGCGGCAACAACCGCGTCATTCTCACGACCGACGGCGACTTCAACGTCGGCGCGTCGAGCGACGGCGAGCTCGAACAGCTCATCGAGGAGAAGCGCAAAGACCGCATCTTCCTCACCGTCCTCGGTTTCGGTATGGGCAATCTGAAGGATTCGAAAATGGAGCTGCTCGCCGACAAGGGCAACGGTAATTACGCCTACATTGACGACCTTTCCGAGGCGCGTAAAACGTTGGTCCACGAAATGGGCGGCACGCTCTTCACGGTGGCGAAGGATGTCAAGCTGCAGATCGAGTTCAACCCGGCCAAGGTGGTGGCGTATCGCCTCATCGGCTACGAGAACCGCCTGCTGCGCAAAGAAGACTTCCACGACGACACCAAAGATGCCGGCGAGCTCGGCGCCGGCCACTCTGTAACGGCACTGTATGAATTGGTGCCGCTCGACGGCGACCAAGCCCTCGCGCAGGTCGATCCGTTGAAATATCAGACGACCGCCGTCGCTCCCTCGGCGAAGTCCTCGCCGGAGCTGCTCACGCTCAAGCTGCGCTACAAAGCGCCCGACAGCGACACGAGCAAGCTGATGACCACGACGGTGGGCGATGAAACCGTGCCCTTTGCCACGGCCACGGACAATCTCCGCTTCGCGGCCTCGGTCGCGGAGCTCGGAATGCTGCTGCGGAATTCACCGCACAAAGGAGCGGCCTCGTTCGGCCAGGTGCGCGAGATCGCGCAACAAGCCCTCGGCCGCGACTTCGAAGGTTACCGGCACGACTTCCTGTCGATGATCTCGATGGCGGAGCGCGTGCCCAACACAGAGGAGGTGGCGTCGCGGTAGGCCGCCGCACGCCGCGTTGGGGCGCACTGCGTGCGCCCCAACGCTGCTGCGCCGGCGCTCCGCCACGATGACGATTCAGAACACGCGGGCAACCGTGAGGATGCCGACGACGCGCTCGTGCTCGACGACGTCGAGCTCCGCGCCAGGCGCGAAGAGCTCGTCGTCGGCGAGCGGTGTCTCCAGCTCCGCCACCACCCGCCCCGCCTGCCCCGGCGCGATGCGCGGCGGCCCTTCGATGAAACGAAGCCGCAGCATCGCGCCGGCGGCGCTTTTCACGAATGGACGATAGTCGCCGGCCCGCGGCGCTATGGCATCGCCGCGCCCGCCGGCTTCCGAAGGGAACGTGCGCTTCGACGAAGTCGCTCACGATTCGATTTTACCCGGCGCCGTCAAGCGCTCCAGGCGCTCCAGGTATTCGTACGCCTCGCGCGCGTTCGTGCCGCACATCTCCGGCGACGGGCGCAGCGCGACGCAGATGGCCGGGCGCTCGGGCTTGCCGAAGAGCGCGCAGCGGTGGTCATCGGTCAGGTGGATGCAGCGCACGCCGGCGGGCTTGCCGTTCGGCATGCCGGGGATCGGCGAGGAGATCGATGGCGCGATGCAGCACGCGCCGCAGCCGACGCGGCAGTCCACGTCACTCCCAGCCTAGCTCGGGCGCGTGGCGGTAGACCGCCCAGCCGAGCAGATGCGATGCGTAGAAGAGCACGTACAGCGACAGGAACGCGGAGAAGACCGAGCCGACGATCGGGATCATCCTTAGGGGCGAGAAGAATCGCGTGAAGCCGATGGCGAGGTTCGCGACGAACCAGATCAGGATCACGAGGAAGTAGTCGACGCTGACGATGTTGATCACTCGGAAGATGTAAAACGGATTCAGCGCGCTCACGACGTTGTCCCAGACGGCGACGGTGGCGAGGCACGCCGGGTAATAGACCGCGCCGAAGACTGCGGCGACGATCAGCACGAGCATCGCCGTCACCGGGGACACCGTGCCACCGTACATCGCCAGGATGGCCCAGAGCGTCGCGGCGATGAGTGGCGCGAGGGAAACGAGCGTCACGAAGAGCACGCGGAAGTAGAGGCGGAACATCTCCGCGGGGTTGGACGTGTCGATCCACGTCGACATCTTCGTGTGGCCGTCCGCCGAGCGGCGCACGATGTCGAGCACGATTACGGTCGAGGCCAGCGTGGCGAGGAGGCTGATCAACGGAATCGCGCTGAGCACCGAGAGCGCCACGAGCGTGACGATCTGCCCGCCGGCGATCGGATAGGCCAGGCCGGCGACGATGCGGTGGCCCATCGACTCCACAGTGCGCGGCGGCGCCGGCACGGCCACCACGCCGGCGGACGTATCCGGCCGCGCCGCGACGAGCTCGAAGTAGCGCGCCAGCTCCGGGAAACTCGCCGCCGGCTGCCAGTGGTCGGTCCCGGCAATGGCGAGATGCGTCGCGCCGTCGATATCGCCGCGGCGGATCTTCTGGGCGATGCCGAAGCGGTCATGCTCTTCCACGCTGCCGCCGTACGGGACGTAGCGGTAGCGCATTTGGGGCGCGGGGATCTCAGTCATGGGGCGTCCGGCAATTTTATCGCGAGCACGGCTCCTCGTGCGCGCTCGCGTCGTAGATGCGGCCGTCGATGCCGACGAAGCGCCAGGCGTACGAGTGCGGATGCAGCGCGAGCACGAGCACGCCGTGCTGCCGCGCCACGCGCACCTCGCTGCCGGCGGCCGTGTGGCCGAATCGGCGTGGGGCGGCACCGCCGGTGCCGGCGACGATCTCGCGGATGCCGTCGCGCGGTGCGAAGCGCTCGTAGTCGTGATCGTGGCCGTTCAGCACGAGCGTCGCGCGGTGCGCGATCAGAACCGACCAGAGCGCGCCGGTCGAGCGCCCGCGGTCGCCTGGCTGCAAGCCGTGCAGGCCGGAGCTCCATCGCGGGTGGTGCCAGTAGGCGAGAATGCACGGCTTCGCCGTCGCGTCGAGATCGCGCTGCAGCCACTGCACTTGCGGCGAAGCAGGGCCAATGTCGATCTGGCTGTCGAGCGA
Organism: Thermoanaerobaculia bacterium; assembly: GCA_035276475.1. Classification (GTDB taxonomy): domain Bacteria; phylum Acidobacteriota; class Thermoanaerobaculia; order Gp7-AA8; family Gp7-AA8; genus DATDFB01. The sequence continues at coordinate 61,117 of DATELQ010000039.1, forward strand.
CACCAGATGCCACGCGCCGAGGTCGAAGCTGTAGTACGGGGACACGCCGAAGTAGGAGAAATAGCCGGACGATCCCGAGGTGTGTCCCTCGTGGTTGCCGGGCGACGGACGCGTGCGCGCTTTGAACGCGCCCCACGTTGGCTCGTAGCAGCGCGCGAAGTCGGACGGCGAGCCGTCCGGATAGGCGTTGTCGCCGAGCGTCAGCACCGTCGCGTCGGGCAACGCGGCGACGAGTGCTGCGGTCGCGCGCGCGGCGGCGAGGCGGCTGCAGTCGGCGATGTCGCCGGCGGCGACGACGAGCGCGTCGCCGGGAGCAACCTGGCGGAACGAAGCCACGGCGGAGGAAAGGTCGGCGGGAGGCGCCGTGACGGGCGGCTCATGGACGCACGCCGCAAAAACGAGAACCGCGAACGGATACGATGCACGCCGCGCGATGGACAACAGAAAATTCTGGCTCATCACGATGGCCATTGTCCTACTGACGGCGGTGCGCGTCGGCACGACCTGGCGCATCTTCGCGCCCGTGGTCGACGAGCCAACGCACATTGCCGCGGGGCGGATGTGGTGGGCGGGCGTGCCGGCGTGGGAGGCGCTGAACCCGCCGCTGGCGAAGATCTTCTTCGCCATTCCGTACCGCGCGCAGCCGGTCGAGCATGCGGACGACCGGCTCCTCTTTCCCACCATCGTCGTCTTCGATCCGCCAGACGTCGTCAGCACGCTCGCGCGCGCCCGCATGGCCAACCTCCTCTTCCTCGGCGTCGCCATGTTCACCATCGCGGCGTGGGCGCGCGAGCTCGGCGACGGCGTCGCCATCCTCGCCGTGCTGCTCTTCGCCTGCGTCCCGCAAGTCCTCGGCAATGCCGGCATCGCCGGCACCGACATGGCCGCCGCTGCGACGCTCATCCTCGCGCTCTTCGCCACGGACCGCTGGCTGAAGAGCGGCACGTGGAAAACGGCGATCCTCGCCGGCGCCGCCGCGGGTGCGGGCGCGCTCGCGAAGCTCTCCTTCCCGCTCTTCTTCCCCCTCGGCGCGCTCGTTCTCTGGAGACGAACGGCAAAGCCGAAGCAGCTTGTGGCGTTCGCGGCCGCAGCGCTCTTCGTCCTTTGGGCCGGATACCGCTTCGAGCTCAAACCGCTCGCCGAGTTTCAATCCGTCATCATGCCGCCCGCGAGCGCGCTGTCGCCACTCCTCCGTTGGCTCTACACGCGCGTGCCGATCCCAGCGACCTCCTACGCAGGTGGGTTGATCATGCTGCGGCGCTACACAGAGATCGGCACGCTGTCGTACCTCTTCGGCAACACTACGCATCACGGCTGGTGGTACTACTTCCCCGTCGTCTTCTGCTTCAAAACGCCGCTGCCGTTCCTCTTCTTCGTCGGAGCCGGCGCCGGCGTCGGGCGCGCGACGTGGAAGTTCGCGCTCATCCCCGCGCTCATTCTGCTCTCCACACTGAACAGCACGATCGAGATCGGCGTCCGCCACCTGCTGCCGGTCTATCCGTTCCTCGCCATCGTCGCCGCGGCGGGTCTCGCATGGCTATGGCGGCGATGGCGCGTCGTCGCGCTCGTCGCCGCGGCGTGGTTCTTCGTCGGCACGACCCTCGCGCATCCCGACTACTTCGCCTGGTTCAACGAAGCCGCCGGCGCGGAGCCGCAGAAAATCGCCGTCGACAGCAACCTCGATTGGGGGCAGGACATGTTTCGCCTGGCGCGGTTGACGCGCAAGCGCAACTTCGACCGCATCGCCCTCCGCTGCACGACCACCATTCCGTTCGACCACTTCGGCGTGCACGACACGCCGCTGCCGCCGTTCGCGATCACGAAGGGGTGGGTGGCGGTGAGCGAAACGATCCTCGGCCTCGACCCCGACGCGCGCCGCGGCGGCTACAAGTGGCTCGCCGGTTTACCGTACGAGCGCGTAGGAAAATCGATTCGACTTTATTACGTGCCGTAAGTTAGATCTGCCCGCTCGCCGGCGGGTAATCCTCGGCACGGATCAGGATCTCGCGCGGCTTCGACCCTTGCGACGGGCCGACCACCCCGTTCGCTTCCATGATCTCGATGAGCCGCGCGGCGCGGGAGTAGCCGAGCTTCATGCGGCGCTGCAGGTACGACGCGCTGGCCTGCCCGGTCGACAGCACCACGCGCACGGCCTCGTCGTACTTCGGATCCTCCAGGTACTCGATCCCGTCCGCGCCGCTCTTCTCTTCGGCCGACTTCGTGATCTCCTCGAGAAACTTCGGCTCGCCCTGATTCTTCTTCACGAAGTCGACGATCTCCACGATCTCCTTCTCCGACACGTACGCGCCGTGGATGCGGCGGATGCGCGCCGTGCCGGGCGGGAGGAAGAGCATGTCGCCGTTGCCGAGGAGCTTCTCGGAGCCCTGCGTGTCGAGAATCGTGCGCGAGTCGATCTTCGAGGCCACCTGGTAGGAAATGCGCGACGGGAAATTCGCCTTGATCACGCCCGTGATCACGTCGACCGAAGGCCGCTGCGTGGCCACGATCAGGTGGATGCCGACCGCGCGGGCCTTCTGCGCCAGGCGCGTCACCGAGTCCTCCACGTCCTTCGGCGAGATCATCATCAGGTCCGCAAATTCGTCGATGATGATCACGATGTACTGCATCGGCTCGGGCGTCGGCGCGTCGTCGTCGGGCGCGGCCTTGCGCGCGCGGCGGTGCGCCTCCGGATCCTTCAAGAGAGCGTTGTACTGGTCGATGTTGCGCACCCCGCACTCGGCCAGCGTACGGTAGCGGTTCTCCATCTCCGCGACCGCCCAGATCAGCGCGTTCGACGCCAGCTTCGGGTCCGTCACGATCGGGTGCAGCAGGTGCGGGATGTCCTCGTAAATCTTCAGCTCGACCATCTTCGGATCGATCATCAGCATGCGGAGCTGCTTCGGCAGCGCCTTGTAGAGCAGCGAAACGATCATCGAGTTGAGGCCGACCGACTTGCCCGCGCCGGTGGCGCCGGCGACGAGGAGGTGGGGCATGCGCGCGAGGTCGGTGACGACCGGCTCGCCGTGAATGTCTTTGCCGAGGGCGAGCGAGAGGAGCGACGGCGAGACGTGGAACGTCTCCGTGTCGACGATGTCGCGCAGGGCGATGATCTCGCGCTTCTTGTTCGGCACCTCGATGCCCACCGTCGACGAGCCGCTGATGCGCTCGATGCGGATCGACTCCGCCTTCAGCGCCAGCGCCAGATCGTCGCCGAGATTCACGACCTTGGCGTACTTCACGCCGGCGGAGGGCTTGAACTCGAACGTCGTCACCACCGGGCCGGGGTGATACGCCGTCACCTCGCCTTCGACCGAGAACTCGCGGCAGCGCTCCTCGATCAGGTGCCCGATGGCGAGGAAGTTCTTGTGCACCTCGTCGTTGATCTGATCCTGCTTCGGACCGGCGGCGAGGAGGTTGACGGGGGGAAGCTGGTCGTTGCCGCGACGCACCTCGCGGCGCGCCGGCTTTGCCGCCGGGCGGGCGGCGGGGCGGGACGGCTTGGCGCGGATGACCGGCGGCTCGTCGAGATAGAGCGGCGCTTCGAATTCGGGTTCCGGTTCCGGCTCGGGCTCCGGGGCCGGACGCGGCGCGACATACAGCTCGAACGGGTCGGGCCGCTCCTGCTTCGACAACTCCTCGGCTGCCTTGCGCAGATCGGCCTTCGTCACCTTGCGGATCTGGAATCGTCCCGCACCTTTGACCTCGCGCACCACCGGCACGTCGTCGTCGATGCCGCCCTCGACGAGGCGGAGCTGTGGCGGCGCGTCGATCTTCTCGAGGTGCTTGCGGACCACCGCCTCTTTCATCTTCTCGCGGCGCCGGCGCTCGGTGAAGCGCGCCCACTGCAGCGACAGCGCGCGGCCGCCGCCGAGGAGCTTCTGCTGGATGCCGCCGAACACCGCGGCGAGGCTGATGCGCGTCGCCAGCAGAATGCCGACCAAGAGCGCCGTGACCAGCACGATCGCCGCGCCGGTGTGGTTGAGATTCGCCGAGGCGGCGCGATTGATCTCCGCGCCGAGGTAACCGCCGGAGGGGATCAGCGCGTTGCGCAGCCACACCTTGCCGATCGCGAGATCGAAGAGCGGCGGGAGAACCACCGTCAGCAGCGCGAAGCCGATCAGCTTCGTCTGCGCGTACTCGATCTCGCGCGCGCGAAAGCGCTGCCAGCCGATGACCAGCAGCACCGCGGGAAAGAGCAGCGATGCAAAGCCGAAGAAGCTGACGAAGAGCCAGGCCATCGTCGCGCCGTAGTAGCCGATGGCGTTGGCAATGACGGTGTTGGTCGAGGTATGGAACGCGGAGGAGTCGTCGGTGTGATACGTGACGAGCGAGAGCAGCAGCATCGTCCCGGCCGCCAAAACGACCAGTCCGACGAGCTCCCCACCGCGCCGGCTTCGAGTGAATTCAAGAAGCTGCATTCCCGCCCAACACTCCCAGGCCGTTGAGTTTAGCAGGAAATGAAGCTTCCCGGTCAGTAGCGCGGCGTGGGGTCGCCGCCGGCGTCGCCGATGTTGAAGACGCCGAACATCCCGTCATGCGCGCCGCAGAGCGTGTTCGTGCAGAAGTAGGAGTACGTCCCTTGCTTCTTCACCACGAACGTCGCCTCGTACGTCGTGCCGGGGTTCGTCGCGCCGTGCGCCGGAAACACGTCGAACCCGTTCGGGTCCTGCAGCTCGAAGCCGTGCGGCCCGTCCATCACCGTCACGCGCACCGTCACGGTGTCGCCGACTGTGAGGGCATCCGCGCCGGTGACGTCGATGTGGTTGTTGTGCTCGACGACGGTGAGGATTTTGTTCGTGTTCGTCGGCGTCGACGACGGCGGGTTCGTGTCCTCCGTCGCGGGGATGTAGGTCGGATCGGTCGTGCCGTTGTCGACGATCGACGCGTAGGCGACGATCGGCTGGTCGGACGTGTAGCCGATCCAGGCGTCGCTCAGGTCCGCGCCCGCGGGCGCGCCGAAGAAGCCGCGCATCTCCGACGGGCCGATGACCGCGTACGGCGCGACCGTCAACGTCTTGGCGTCGCCGACGAGCGCGTTGTTTTTGTCGTAGAGCCGCCACGTCGTATTCGCGGTGGCGTTGTTCGGATTCAGGATGCCCATGTTCGTCCGGAACGTCCCCTGCTGTCCGTTCGAGCCGTTCGCCTTGATCTGCAGCAGCAGGCCGTTCTTCTTCGCGCTCGCGGAGTCGATGCCGGGGAGGAACTGGCCGAGCGTGCCGTTGGCGGCGACGGAGTAGATCTTCTGCGTGGCCGCGAAGTCATCGGCCGAGGAGAGGCGGATACCGCCGAGGCGCGTGTCGTGGAAGAGCGCGGTGATGGCGTCGTCGTAGACGGCCATCTGGCGCGGATGAACCGTGATCGTCGTCGGCTGGGCGCCGCTGTTGTCGCCGCCGCCGGTCGGGAGGAAGTACGCCTGGATCTGGATGTCCTTCGTGGACGAGGGGTTGAAGATGCGCAGATCGGTGCGGAACGAGCCGACGCCGCCGTTTCCAACCGTGCCGCCGATGCTCAGGAACACATCTTTAGAAAGTCCGAGGGTTGCGAGACCGCAGAGAAGGAGGAAGAGCGTCGCTGTTCGTCGCATGCGAAGAGAGATTATCCACGAGATCACTTGCCAAAGTGACGCGGATCACACTCGGAGTGTCACGTTATTGCAAAGACAGGTGACAGGTCACAGGGGACAGGTCACAGGTGGAAACCATCGCGAGAAACCACCTGTCACCCGTGACCTGTGACCTGTGACCCGTGACCTGCCTCTAAAACAGCGCCGGCTCCTGATACGTCCCGAACACATCGCGCAGCGCGTCGGAGATCTCCCCCACCGTCGCGTACGCGCGCACCGCGTCGAGGATGAACGGCATCGTGTTCGTGTCGCCGTCGCCTGCGGCGTTGCGCAGCGCCTGGAGCGTCTCCTCGACGCGGCGGGCGTCGCGCGTGGCGCGCACCTTGTTCAAGAGATCGAGCTGCTGGCCCGTCACCGACTCATCGATGTAGAGGATCTCGTACGGCTCCTCCTCTTCGAGCTGGAACGAGTTCACGCCGACGACGAGCTTCTCGCCGCTGTCGACCGAGCGCTGGAACTGATACGACGCGTCCCAGATCTCGCGCTGGGGGAAGCCGGCCTCGATCGCCTCGACCATCCCGCCGAAGCGGTCGATCTTCTCGATGTAGTCGAAGCAGCCCTGCTCCATCCGGTTCGTCAGCTCCTCGACGTAGAACGAGCCGGCCAGCGGATCGACCGTGTTGATAACGCCTGACTCGTGCGCCAGGATCTGCTGCGTGCGCAGCGCGATGCGCGCCGCCTTCTCCGTCGGCAACGCCAGCGTCTCGTCGAGCGAATTCGTGTGCAGCGACTGCGTTCCGCCGAAGATCGCGGCGAGCGCCTGCACGGTCACGCGGACGATGTTGTTGTACGGCTGCTGCGCCGTGAGCGAGCAGCCCGCCGTCTGCGTGTGGAAGCGGCACATCCACGAGCGCGGGTCGCGCGCGCCGTAGCGGTCGCGCATCACCTTCGCCCAGACGCGCCGCGCGGCGCGGAACTTCGCCACCTCTTCAAAGAGATCGTTGTGCGAGTTGAAGAAAAACGACAGCCGCGGCGCAAAGTCGTCGACGTCGAGCCCCGCCCTCACGCCGTACTCCACGTACTCCATCCCGTCGCGCAGCGTGAAGGCGAGCTCCTGCAGCGCCGTCGAGCCGGCCTCGCGGATGTGATAGCCGCTGATCGAGATCGTGTTGTACTTCGGCACGTTCTCGGCGCAGTAGCGGAAGATGTCGGTGATGAGCCGCATCGAGGGGCGCGGCGGGAAGATGTACTCCTTCTGGGCGATGTACTCCTTGAGGATGTCGTTCTGCAGCGTACCGCTGATCTTCTTCCAGTCGGCGCCCTGCTTCTCCGCGACGGCGAGGTACATCGCCAAGAGAATCGGCGCCGTGGAGTTGATCGTCATCGACACGGTGACGTCCTCGAGGTTGATGCCGTCGAAGAGCACCTCCATGTCCGCCAGCGAGTCGACGGCCACGCCGCACTTGCCGACTTCGCCGGCGCTGAAGTGGTGGTCGGAGTCGTAGCCGTACAGCGTCGGCAGATGGAACGCGGTGGAGAGCCCGGTCTGCCCGTGCGCGAGGAGGTACTTGAAGCGCTCGTTCGTGTGCGCCGCCGTGCCGAAGCCGGCGAACTGGCGCATGGTCCAGAGCTTTCCTCGGTAGCCGGCCGGATGGATGCCGCGGGTGTACGGAAACTCGCCCGGCCATCCGATCTCGTTCCAGTCCTGCTCGGCGACCGACGCGGGCGTCGCCATCGGATTGGTGTCCATGCCGCTGACGGTGGTGAAGTCGCTCTTCCACGCCGCCTTCTTCGTGGCGTCGCGGCGCCACGCCGGCTCCCCTTTCCTCACCTCGGCGATCGTCTCGCGCGAGAAGAGCGGAAGCTGTTCGGGGTCGTCCGCGCCGACGACCGGCGCGGCGGGGGCGGACTTTTCGAGATCGAGATTGCGGCTCATTCAGGCATCCTATCAAAGCGAGGTTTGCGCTTCTCCAGAAACGCGGCCAGCCCTTCCTGCGGCTCGCCGGCGGCGAAGAGCAGCGCGAACGCGGCGCGCTCGAGCGCGTCGCCGCCGCGGCGCGGGAGGACCTCCGCGGCGATGTCGAGTGCAAGTTTGCTGCGCGCGCCGATCTCGAACGTGCCGTCGGCGACGGAGCGCGCGTCGAGCTCGCCGAGGAGATAGCGGCGGTACGAGGAGGCGCCAAGGCGCCAGACCAGCGCGCCGGCGAGCGACGCGTCGACCGTCAGCGTGGCGCTGCCGGTGACGACGAGCCAGTCCGCGAGCAGATCGTCCGCAGTGATCGCCCCCTCGGCCACCGCGACTCTCATCGCTTCCTCGCCACGAGCAGCAATCCCGGCCCGAACGGAATCCATCCGAAGAGGCGGTCGACGTTGAAGACCGCGCGCACGATGCCGACCAGCCACCGCGCACGCCCCGCCCGCGCCACCGACTGCAGCGCCGCGTCGCTCGTCACCGCGCGGCGCGCCCGGCGCTTGTTCATCGGCAAGAGAAACACCGTGTCGTACGCGAGCACGATCGGGAATCCCCAGAACTTCGCCTTCACGATCTCGAATCCGCCGAAAAGCGCCGCGAGCTGCGCGCGCGCGTAGCGGCGACGGTGCTCGTAGTAGTCGTCGCTCGCCGACCAGAGCGACTGCAGCGCCGGCACCGTGGCGATGCACGTCCCGCCGCTGCGCAGCACCCGCCCGATCTCCCGCGCCGCGCCGGCGTCGTCGTCGAGGTGCTCGAGCGTCTCGCCCGTCGTCACGGCGTCGAACGCGCCGTCGCGGAACGGCATGCGCGTCATGTCGCCGACGACGCTCGGCGTGCCGTTGCGCCTGGCGAAGAGCGCCGCATCGAGCGCGTAGTCGATGCCGATCACGCGATGTCCGCGCTGCTGCATCCGCCGCGCAAGCTGCCCCAACCCGACGGCGCCGTCGAGGACGCGCGCGCCGGCGGAGAGGCGCTCGACCTCATCGAGAATGATGCCGAGGCGGTATTCGTGACGCGGCCCGAACATCTCGGGCTGCGTCCCCCACTGGTGCGTGCCGGCCGCGCTCGTCGATTACCTCGGCGACACCGTCGCGGTGGCGCTGTCGCGCGAGCCGCAGGCGTTGGTCACGCGCACCCAGAACTCCGTCCCCGTCGTGATCGGCGGCGTCTGCAGCGTGTTCGACGTCGCCCCCGCGATCGGGAACGCCGTCGAGCCGCTGTGGCCCTGGTACCACTGGTACTTGAACGGGCCGTTGCCGCCGGGGACGACTTTCAGGTTCGCGCGCGAGCCCGAGGTGACGCTCTGCGTCTGCGTGCCGAGATCGTTCACGCCGAGGATGAACGGCGGCTGGCAGTCGACGAAGACGAGCACGTAGTCGAATTGATCGGCGATGTCGTCGCGCGAGGCCTTGACCGTGACGACGTACGTGCCGGCCGGCGTGTCGGGGCCGATGGTGATGCGCACCGTCCGCGCCTCGGTGCCCTCGACGTCGGGCGTGCGCGGGAGGAACTGCACGGTCGAGTCGTCGGGCAGCCCGGTCGCGGTGTAGGTCGTGACCTTGTCGGCCGGCGCCGGGAGGTAGAGCGTCGAGTTCACGTCGACGGTCTCGAGGTTCGCGGCGAAGACCTCGTGCGGATCGAGGATCAGGTTCTGGCTGCCCGCGCCGGCGGCGCCGCCGCACTGGTTGACGATGTCGACGATGATGTCGGAGAGGTCGCTGGCGTCGGGCTTGGCCTGCTTGAAGAGGCCGGACGACGTCGTGGCGACGTCTTTCATGATGCGGATGATCTCCGCCTCGGGGGTGTTGCCGGTCGGGACGTAGACGGCGGTGACGTGGATGTCGGCCGCGGCGGCCTGCGTGGCGAAGTTGTGCGCGGCGACGTCGTGCGTGCCGGCGACGTACTGGCAGGTGAAGGCCTGCGGCAGGGTGTCGGTGATGAGGATGATGATCTTGGCCGCCTGCGAGCGGAAGCCGCCGGTGAAGGCGTTGAGCTGCGCGCCCTCGGAGCCGGTGCGCGGGCCGAGGGCGTTGACGACGGCGTTGATGGCTTCGTCGTACGGCACGCCGCCGCAGCCGCCGGAGACGGCCAGCTTCGAGGTGGCGGTGTTGAATGCGGTGCGGTCGGAGGAGAGGTTCTCGATGACGTCGACGTTGTTGTCGGGCATGCCGACCACCGCGAATTGGAAGTCGCCGGCCGACGCGACCTCGACGGCGTCGGCGATCTTGCCGACCTGCGTCTGCACCTGGTTGATGACGTTGGTCATCGAGCCGGTCTCGTCGATGATGAACACGACGTCCATCGGCCCGCAACTCTGCGCGTGCGCCGGGGTCGCGAGGACGACCCCAAGGAGCACCGCCGCTACCACCCCGAAAGCACGTGCGCGCAACGTAGCCATCTTCACACTCCCCTGTAAGCGCGGTTAATTGCCGGATTATACCGAACTTAGGCGCTCAACAGCTCCAGCAGCGCCCCCGGCACCTGCTCCAGCGCCTCGTCGAGCTTTCCCGGCTCTTTGCCGCCGGCCTGGGCGAGGTCGGGCTTGCCGCCGCCCTTGCCGCCGACGATCGGGGCGAGCTTGGCGATGAGGGTGTTGGCCTGGACGCGGTCGAGGAGGTCCTTGGTGACGGCCGTGAGGAGCGTGACTTTGCCGTCGGCGGTGCTGCCGAGGACGACCACGCCGCTCTTGAGCTTCGAGCGGAAGGTGTCCGCGAGGTTGCGCAGGTCGCCGCCGGAGATGTCGTCGATGCGCCTGGCGATGAGCTTCACGCCGCTGACGTCGACCGACTCGTCGGCCGACTGCGAGGCTGACGCGCCGCCGCCGGTGGCGAGGCGCACCTTGAGCTGCTTGAGCTCTTTCTCGAGCTGCTTCTGCTTGTCCTGCAGCGAGCGGACGTAGGCCGGCAGCTCCTCGAGGCCGACGTTGGCCTGCGCGGCGAGGGTGCTGGCCGCGTCGTCGAGTTTCTGGAAGTACTGCAGTGCGCCGCGGCCGGTGACCGCCTCCATGCGGCGGACGCCGGCGGCCAGGGAACGGTCGGAGGTGATCTTGAAGATGCCGATGTCGCCGGTGCGGTTGACGTGGCAGCCGCCGCAGAACTCGCGCGAGTAGTCGCCCGCGGCCACGATGCGCACGTTCTCGCCGTACTTCTCGCCGAACATGGCCACGGCGCCGCTCTCCTTCGCCTGGGCGATCGGCATGACGGTCTTGGTGACCTCGAGGTTCGCGCGGACCTTGTCGTTCACCGCGTCCTCGAGCTGGCGGATCTGCTCGTCGGTCAGCGGCTGGTGGTGCGTGTAGTCGAAGCGGAGCCGGTCGGGCGCGACAAGCGAGCCCGCCTGCTGGACGGCCGGGCCGAGGATGTCCTTGAGCGCCTTGTGCAGGAGGTGGGTGGCGGTGTGGTTGGCGGTGGTGTCGAGGCGGAGCGGCACCGGGACGGTCGCGCGCACGACGGCGTTCAGCGCGAGCGAGCCCTCGTCGACGCGCACGCGCGACACCGGCAGCTCGCCGAACGGCTTCTGCGTGTCGAGCACCGTGGCTCTCCCACCGTCCCACTC
>DATELQ010000040.1:0-5139 GCA_035276475.1 Thermoanaerobaculia bacterium
GGTGGCGGCCACGAGGGTGGCGGCCAGCCGCAGTAGTCGATCAAAAAGCGCCGGCGGGAGCCGGCGCTTTTCATTTCGGGCAGTTGCCGCTGAAGAAGCCTCGTCGGCCAGGGGTAGAATCCCAGTCAAACGGAGCAGCCATGACCAAGGTCCGATTCGCCTTTCAGTGGCGTCTGCATTCTCACTCCCGGACGCCCGCAGGACGGTTCCAATATCGCCGAGGAAATCTCCGCCGTATTGCCGTTCTCTCCGCGTGCCCGTGTAGCGAGCAGCGGCATGCAAATCGATGCTCTCTTTCCATTTCTCTTTTTCCCGATGGTCAATCTCGTCGCCGGCGAAAATCTGCGGCAGCCGGACATCGTTTTCGAGGATCCGCTGACGCACAGACCGACCTATGGCGCGGTCCTTCTGCACCGCGAGTTCATTTCAATCGTTGAGGATGCATCGTGTGGCATCCATTACGTTCAGGAAGCAGCGTCGCTGCCCGCGGAGCCGCGCCGCGGGTTTGACAACGATATTCGCTGGGCGGTGGATTTTCGGGAGATCGATCCCGTTCATGCCACCTTGAAGAGCGGCTGCCGGTCGAAGCCCGGCGATGGCACTGTGCCGAACGAGCGACTCGGCGCGCACATTCTCTTCCGCTCCGGCGTATTGTCAGCCGGTTTTCCCTGTCCGCTCGGTCCACCGATTGGCTTCCTGCATACGCAGATTACGCGCAGATTCGCGCAGGAACTCGTCGTGGAAATGGAGTTGGCGGAGAGCGACGGCGTGACGCTACGCTCGCAATCGTTCACTACCAGTGTCACGCCTGCGCGCGATCTGAAATTGCGCAATACTGATGGCCGCGACGTCGAAGTGCTCGTTGGGAACGGACCGATCACGTCGATCTACGACCTCGCGTCCGGTCGATGCCACGGGCATGATCATTCCGGTCCGGTCGACTATGAATTCGAGGTAATGTACGACCTTCTCGATTATCCGGAAGGGCGGAACAAGCCCGTGCCGGTCAGTTACGCGGAGCTCATCCGCGATTGCTATTCGATGATGCTTTGACGTCGTTGCTCAGTGATCGCCGCACGTTGTTGCCCGTCCCCACGTACGTTACGCGGCTCGCCGCGGTTGCCCGCCGTACGTGCGCCGTTTTCTGCGACGACGTCCAGATAGGCACCGGCCTGTTGTTCGCGCCGTCGCTCGTGATCACGAGTCACCACGTCTGGTCGGCCGCGGAGCCGGCGCGCCTCTCCTTCCGTTTTACCGATGCTGAGGAATGCGGGGCCGAGCCCCTTGAGCCGCTGCTCGCGAGCTCATCCGCGCCAAGCGCGCCCCATGTACGCGATGCACAAAAGTTAGACTTCGCGATCGTCCGCATTGCCATGACCACCGGCCTCGCCGAGCGCGCGGCTGAATGCTTCTCGTTCAACAATAATCCGGTCGCGGGAGCAGCCGCGAGCGTCATTCAGTGGCATGCGTCAGGACCGGCAATTGCGGTCGGTTTCGTCGAGCGAGTCGATATGCAGACAGCAAGGTTCTACTACGGTGCGCGGACTCTTCGGGGCGCATCCGGTTCTCCTGTCTTCAACGATGCATTGGAACTCATCGGAATCCACAGTGGCGTCGAGGCCGTCGGACGAAGCCGCGTGAAGGAGGCGGTCGCCACCTCGGCCATCGAGCGCCTCGTTCGTGATAAACATGCGCCCCCATGAAACGCGCATGTTTTCTTGCCTTTCTTCTCGCCTCCGCAGCCTTCGCCGCCGCCCCCGACCCCTCCCTCCTCAAAAACATGAAGTGGCGCGAGGTTGGGCCGTACCGCGGCGGGCGCTCCTCCGCCGTTGAAGGCATCTCGGGCCAGCCGAACGTCTACTACTTCGGCTCCTCGGGTGGCGGTGTGTGGAAAACCACCGACGGCGGGCAGACCTGGAAGCCTGTCTCTGACGGCTTCTTCGGCGGCTCCGTCGGCGCCGTTGCCGTCGCGCCCTCCGACCCTGCGGTCGTCTACGCGGGCCTCGGCGAGGAGACCATCCGCGGCAACGTCACCCACGGCGACGGCATGTGGAAGTCGACCGACGCCGGCAAGAGCTGGACGAAGATCGGCCTCGACGACACGCGCCACATCGGCCGCGTGCGCGTCCATCCGACGAATCCCGACGTCGTCTACGTCGCCGCCATGGGCCACGCCTTCGGCCCGAGCGACCAGCGCGGCGTCTACCGCAGCCGGGACGGCGGCAAGACGTGGGACCGCGTCCTCTTCATCAACAAAGAAGTCGGCGCGGTCGACCTCATCCTCGATCCGGGCAACCCGCGCACGCTCTACGCGAGCACCTGGCGCTTCCGCCGCACGCCCTACTCCTTCGAGAGCGGCGGCGAAGGCTCCGCGCTCTGGAAGTCGACCGACGGAGGCGACTCCTGGACGGAGCTCTCCCGCAACAAAGGCATGCCCAAGGGCACCCTCGGCATCATCGGCATCACCGTCTCGCCGACGAATCCGCAGAACCTCTACGCCATCGTTGAGGCGAAGGACGGCGGCGTTTACCGCTCGCGCGACGGCGGCGACACCTGGACCAAGACCAGCAGCAGTGCCGACCTCCGCCAGCGCGCCTGGTACTACACGCGCATCTACGCCGATCCGAAGGACGAAGACGCCGTCTACGTCGTCAACGTCAACTTCCACAAGTCGAAGGACGGCGGCAAGACGTGGTCGCAGATCCGCCCGCCGCACGGCGACAACCACGACCTCTGGATCGCGCCGAACGATCCCGACCGCATGATCGAAGCGAACGACGGCGGCGCCACCGTGTCGACCGACGGCGGCGAGACCTGGAGCACTGAAGACAACCAGCCCACCGCGCAGGTCTACCGCATCTCCACCGACACCGACTTCCCCTACCGCATCCTCGGCGCGCAGCAGGACAACAGCGCCTTCCGCATCCGCGTCAACGGGAGCGGCTTTGAGCCGACCGCGGGCGGCGAGAGCGGCTACATCATCGCCGACCCGACCAACCCCGACATCGTTTACGGCGGCTCGTACAACGGCCTCCTGGTGATGATCAATCACCGCACGCAGCAGGCCCGCGACGTCAATCCGTGGCCCGACAATCCGATGGGGTGGGGCGCCGCCGACATCAAGGAGCGCTTCCAGTGGAACTATCCGCTGCTCTTCTCGCCGAATGATCCGAAGAAGATGTACGCCGCGTCGCAGCACCTCTTCGAGTCGACGAACGGCGGCGCGTCGTGGACGCGCATCAGCCCCGACCTCACCCGCAACGACAAGTCGAAGGAAGGCCCCTCGGGCGGCCCGATCACGAAGGACAACACAAGCGTCGAGTACTACGACACCATCTTCGCCGTCGCCGAGTCGCCGCTCGAGCCGGGCGTGATCTGGGCCGGCAGCGACGACGGCCTCGTGCACGTCACGCGCGACGGCGGCAAGTCGTGGACGAACGTCACGCCGCCGAAGACGATCATGCCCGAGTGGATCATGATCAACGCCATCGACGCCTCGCCGCTCGACAAAGGCGCCGCCTACGTCGCCGCGACCGCGTACAAGTCCGACGACTTCCACCCGTACCTCTACAAGACCAGCGACTACGGCAAGACCTGGACGAAGATCGTCGACGGCATCGCCGCCGATCACTTCACCCGCGTCGTGCGCGCCGATCCGAAGAAGCGCGGCCTGCTCTTCGCCGGCACGGAGCGGATGGTCTACGTCTCCTATGACGACGGCGCGCACTGGCAGTCGCTGCAAGGAAAGCTGCCGGTCTCGCCGATCGCCGATCTCCTGGTGCGCGATGACTCGCTCATCGCGGCGACGAACGGCCGCGGCATCTGGATGCTCGACGACATCGTCCCGCTGCGCGAGCTCACGCCCGAGATCGCCGCGCAGCCGGCGCATCTCTTCACGCCGACCGTGGCGTGGCGCGTCGAAGGGATCGGCGGCTTCGGCGGCGGGCGGCGCCGCGCCGCGGCCATGCCGGTCGGAGCGATCGTCGACTACACGCTGCACGATCAGAAGCCCGGCACGAAGGTCGCGCTCGCGTTCCTCGGCAACGACGGCAAAGTCATCCGCGAATACAAAGGCACCGTGCAGGCCGAGCCGGTGAAGCCGACGGAGCTCAAGGGCGGCACAGCGCCGCCGCCTCCGCCATCAAAGGAAGTGAAGACCGAAGGGGCGGAAGCGGAAAAGCAGCCGTCCGCCGACGAGGAAAAGAAAGAGGATGAGGACAAGCTCGCCGACGTCACGAACGGCCACAACCGCTTCGTGTGGGACCTCCGCGCTGCGCCGGCAAAGAAGTTCGAGGGGATGATCCTCTGGGGCGGCAGCACCGACGGGCCGCGCATCGTTCCGGGGACGTACACCGCGCGCCTGACCGTCGGCGAAGCGCCGGCGATGACGGTGCCGTTCGAGGTGCGCGAAGACCCGCGCGTGACCGCCACGCCCGCCGATCTCCGCGCGCAGTACGACTTCCTCCTCGGCCTGCGCGACAAGTTGACGGAGACGAACGAGGCCATCACGCGCATCCGCGACGTGCGCCGGCAGTTGGGCGAGGTGAAGAAGCGCGCCGGCAAGGATTCGAAGGAGCTCGTCACGGCGGCGAACGATCTCGACAAGAAGATGACCGAGGTCGAAGAGGCGCTTTATCAGACGAAGAACAAGAGCTCGCAGGACCCGCTGAACTACCCGGTGCGCCTGAACAACAAACTCGCTGCCATCGGCGACTCCGCGGAGCTCGGCGCGTGGGCGCCGACCGCGCAGGATGTTGCGGTGCGCGATGAGATCGTGCGCCAGATCGACGAGCAGCTCGCGAAGCTCAAGCAGATCTGGGCGACCGACCTGCCGGCGTTCAACAAGCTCGCCGCAGCGGTTCCGGCCGTGAAGTGACGTAGTCGAGGTAATGCCTGACCGCGCCGAGCAGCGTCTCGGCGCGGTCGCGCGGGTTGCGCTCGAGGTAGTAGCAGTCGCCGGCGATGCCGTAGCGGTGCGGCACGCCGTCGATCGACACGATGCGCGGCTCGCGCAGGATGACGATGTTGTGGCCGTTCAGTTCCATGTCTGGTAGTGACAGCTACGGCCGGAACGTTTCAGCGGATTGGCACCCACCGCCCGTCCGTGCGCGCCGACTCGCGCGCGGCGTCGAGCACCTT
>DATELQ010000041.1:0-6219 GCA_035276475.1 Thermoanaerobaculia bacterium
CGGGCGGGCGGAGGAGGTCGCGCAGGCGATCGGCGCGCTGGCGGTGCCGGGCGACGTCGCCGCACCCGGCGTCGCCGAGGAGATCGTCGCGCGGACG
The DNA here is from genome assembly GCA_035276475.1 of Thermoanaerobaculia bacterium. GTDB lineage: Bacteria > Acidobacteriota > Thermoanaerobaculia > Gp7-AA8 > Gp7-AA8 > DATDFB01. Next base: position 98 of record DATELQ010000041.1, read on the forward strand.
CTGGAGCGCTTCGGGCGCGTCGACGTCCTCGTCAACAACGCCGCGTACGCGCGCTCCACGCGCTTCCCCGATCTCACCGTCGACGAATGGCGCGCCGCGCTCGAAGTCAACATGACCGCGCCGTTCCTCCTGACGAAGGCGGTGCTCCCGGCGATGAAGGCGCAGAACTACGGCCGCATCATCAATATCTCTTCTTCCGCCGGCCGGATGGTCAGTACCCTCGGCGGCGCGCACTACACCGCGTCGAAGGCAGGGCTCCTCGGCCTCACGCGCGCGGCGGCGAAGGAGCTCGGCAAGTTCGGCATCACCGTGAACGCGGTCTGCCCCGGGATGATCGACACGGAGCTGACGCGCGAGAACGCCTCCGACGAATTGCTGCAGCGCCTCGCCGCGAGCTACCCGGTGCCACGCCTCGGAACGCCGCTCGAAGTCGCCGATTTGATCTGCTTTGCCGCCTCCGAGGCCGCCGGGTACATCACCGGAGCGTGCTTCGACATCAACGGCGGCGACTTGATGATGTAAAGCAATGAAAGAGAGCACGAGAGTCCTCCTCGCCCTCGCCGCCGCCATCGTCCTCGGCGTGATCGTCGCCGCGACCGGCAACGATGCGCTCATTCGCGCTGGGGACGCGGTCGCGCCGATCGGCACGCTGTGGGTCAACGCCATCCGCATGACCGTCATCCCGCTCGTGATCTCGCTGCTCATCACCGGCGTGGCCTCGGCCGCCGACATCAAAGCGATCGGCCGGATCGGCGGGCGGACGCTGCTGACCTTCCTGCTCCTCCTCATCGGCGTCGCCGCCGTCGTCATGCCGTTCGCGCCGGCGCTCTTTGCGCTCCTGCCGAAGCAAGGCGCGCAGCAGCTCCCCGCCGGCGCCATCGAAGCAGCGAAGGAGATCTCCGCGGGCGGACAGGCGCAGACGTTCTCGACGTGGCTGACGTCGCTCTTGCCGCCGAATCCGATCGCCGCCGCAGCGAGCGGCGCGATGATGCCGCTCATCCTCTTCACGCTGCTCCTGGCGCTGGCCATCGCGCGCAGCCCCGAGGGGTCGAGGGAGACGCTGACGAAATTCTTCCGCGCCTTCAGCGACGCCATGCTCGTCCTCGTCCGCTGGGTCATCCTCGCGGCGCCGCTCGGCGTCTTCGCCCTCGTCCTGCCGCTGGCCGTGCACGCCGGCGGCACTCTGGCCGGAGCGATCGGCTTCTACATCGTCGCGTACTCCGTCGCCTGCATCGTAGTCATCCTCCTGCTCTACCCCGTCGTGGCCATCTTCGGCCGCGTCCCGGTGCGACGCTTCGCCCGCGGCGCGCTCGAGCCGCAGCTCATCGCCTTCAGCTCCAGCTCCTCGATCGCCACGCTCCCCGCGCTCGTCGAGAGCGCCGAGAAATCGCTGGCGCTGCCCGAACGCGTCACCGGCTTCGTCCTGCCGCTCGCCGTCTCGACGTTCAAGATCGCCGCGCCGGTGTCGTGGACCGTCGGCGCGCTCTTCGTCGGCTGGTTCTACGGAGTCCCCATCGGCATCGGCGGCCTCGCCACCATCGCCTTCGCCGCCGTCTTCCTCGCCTTCGCGGTCCCGGGCATCCCCCGCGGCGCGTTCATCATGCTCACGCCGCTGTTCCTGACGATCGGCCTGCCGCCGGAAGGGATCGGCATCCTCATCGCCGTCGACGCGATTCCGGACCTCTTCGCGACGGTGCTGAACACGACGGGAGATCTCGCGGCGGCGGTACTGGTGGCGCGGGGCGATAATGGAGGGCATGCCACTCTTCCACCTCACCGGTGACCGCTTCGATCCGATCGATGCCGCGCGCTTCGATGCACTGCAAGTCCGCGAACGGCGTGATCTGCAGCGGATTCTCCGTTCCAAACTCGACGTCATCGCGCCCGGGTGCATGCTCCTGGCGGAGGAGTTCTGCTCGTGGGACGACGCCCGCCGGCGCATCGATCTTCTGGCACTCGACGACGACGCGAACCTGGTCGTCATCGAGTTGAAGCGGACGGAGGACGGCGGACACCTCGATCTCCAGGCGCTCCGCTACGCGGCGATGGTCTCGACGATGACATTCGAGCAAGCCGTCGACGCACACGCGGAACACTTGCGCAAGCAAGACAGTGACGACGACGCCCGCACGGCGATCCTCCGCTTCCTCGGGTGGGACGAGCCGAACGAAAAGTTCGGCGCCAACGTCCGCATTATTCTCGTCGCCGCGAATTTCTCGAAGGAAGTGACGACGACTGTGCTCTGGCTCAACGATCACGACCTCGACATCCAATGCGTCCGCCTGCAGCCGTATGAGTTCCGCGGCGACGTGCTTGTGGACGTCCAGCAGATCATTCCGCTGCCGGAAGCCGCGCAGTACCAGATCCAGGTGCGCGCGCGGAAGAGCGAGGAGCGGCGGGCAATGTCATCGGCGCGCAACTACACGAAGTTCAATCTCACCCTGAACGGCCGTACGCAAGAGCGCGTCAATAAACGGCAGGCTGTACTCAGGGTCGTTCGCGCTTTGGTCGATGCCGGTGTATCGCCGGAGCAAATCGCGCAAAATGGCGACGGGCGAACGGCCGACTCATTCTTCGCGTCGACCGAGGGAGAGCTCAACTCGGCGGAGTTCATCGTGGGCCTGCGGGAGACGTCGCGGCGATCCTTCGATCCACGGCGCTGGTTCTGCTCGAACGGCGAGTTGCTCTACGTGCGTGGCCGCACGTACGCCGTCTCGAATCAGTGGGGAGCGCGCACCGAGGACATGCTCCGCCGTCTCGCGGTCGCGTTCCCACAGGCGAAGATCCGCGTCGAGTCCGCCGAGGAATGACGGGATAAGATGTCCCCATGACGACCGACATCCTCGACGGCACCATGACCGCGGCCGAGATGGTCGCGCTCACCAAGCGCCACTCGATCTTCTCCTGGTCCGCGCAGGCCAGCCTGAATCCGATTCCGATGGTGCGCGGCGAGGGGATCTACTTCTGGGACGCCGACGGCAAGCGCTACATCGACATGAACTCGCAGTTGATGTGCGTCAACATCGGCCACGGCGACAAGCGCGTCATCGAGGCCATCAAGCGCCAGGCCGACGAGCTCGTGTACGCCGGCCCCGGCATGGCCACCGCAGTGCGCGCGCGCCTCGGCCGGATGCTCGCCGACCTCACCCCCGGAGACCTCAACCGCTTCTTCTTCACCCTCGGCGGCGCCGAGGCCAATGAGAACGCCATCCGCATCGCCCGCATGGTCAGCGGGCGGCAGAAGATCATGGCTCGTTATCGCGGATATCACGGCGCGACCGCGGGCGCGATCTCCCTCACCGGCGATCCGCGCCGCTGGGCCAACGAGCCCGGCATCCCCGGCGTCGTCCGCTTCTTCGATCCTTACAAGTACCGCAGCCATCTCTATCGCGAGGGCGACAGCGACGCGCAGTTCACGCAGCGCTGCCTCGACGAAGTCGAAGAGATCATCCAGTACGAAGGCGGCCACACCATCGCGGCGATGTTCGTCGAGACGGTCACGGGAACGAACGGACTGATCGTGCCGCCCGACGGCTATCTCAAAGGCCTCCGCGACATCTGCGACCGTCACGGCATCATGCTCGTCTGCGACGAGGTGATGTGCGGCCTCGGGCGCACCGGCCGCTGGTTCGCCGCCGACCACTGGAACGTCGTCCCCGACATGATCACGATGGCGAAGGGACTGACCTCGGCGTACCTGCCCCTCGGCGCCGTCGCGGTGAGCGACCGCATCGCCGCGTACTTCGACAATCACGTCTTCTACGGCGGCCTGACCTACAACGCGCATCCGATGAGCCTCGCCGCATCCGAGGCCTGCCTGCAGGTGATGATGGATGACAACACCATGGAGCACACGCAGCGCATGGGCCGCGTGATGTCAGACCTGCACGCAGAGATGAAGGAGAAGCACCCCTCGGTCGGCGACGTCCGCTCGATCGGCCTCTTCGGGGTGCTCGAGCTGGTGCGCAACCGCCGCACGAAGGAGCCGATGGCGCCGTTCAACGGCTCCAGCCCGGAGATGCAGCGCCTCGGCGGCTACCTTCGTGAAAACGGCATGTACGCATTCGTCAACTGGAACAACCTCTTCACCAACCCGCCGCTCTGCATCACCGAGGAGCAGCTCCGTGAGTCGTTCGCGATCATCGACCGCGCGCTGGAGATCACGGATGCGGCGGTGACGTCATAGTCCGAATGTGATCCCTGCGACGGCGCGGCGCTGCAGCGCCAGACTCGAATGGTCGTATGCGACGTCGAACCGCGCGCTGCCGACGTTGACGCCGGCGCCGAACGTGGTGTGCCGCACCGACTGGTTGATGGCGGCGGGCGGCGCCGGGAACACGAACTGCTCCGCGTCAAAGCGACTCGGATCGCGCCACCACCCGGCCCGCAGCGACAACGGCAGCGACGACAGCGTGTACTCGACGCCGGCGTGAAGCTCCGTGACGTTGCGATACGGCCAGCGTTGCGCGATGTCGAAGATGGTCGATTCGTCGCTGGCGAGATGGCTGTAGTTGCGCCGCACGGCCTCGGCGGCGAGACGGAGATGCTCCGTCGCGGCGAAGGAAGCGCCGGCGCGAATGGCGTCGGGAAGGCGCTCGGCGGACGAACCGATCTGCGTGAGGGCCGACGTGCACGTCAGCCACTCGTGGAATTGAATGTTGCATGCGCTCATCGTGCGCGTGAAGGAGCCGGCACCGTTGTATGCCGCTGCCAGCGCCAGGCGCGGCGACACGCGCCAGCGCACGCCGGCGTTCGGCACGATGGCGCGGCCGTCGACGCGCCGGAACACGCGCGTGGTAGGGCCCGGAGCCGACGCGAGCGGAATCGTCACGATGGCCAGGCGGACGATCTCCGCGGTCTCCTCGACGCGCTGGACCTCTGCGCCGAGACCGAAGGCGAAGGCGCCCCTCTCCTCCGCCAGCGCCACGCCGTAGCGCCGTTCGTGGCGCGCGAATGAGCCTTCGGCAAGTGGGAAGTAGTAGGAACAGAGACCCATACAGATGGGTCGGCCGTAGGGAACGACTCCGAACGACGTCGCGCCCGATCCGGGTCCCTGCACTCGCGGCTCGGACGCGGCGTAGACGCCCAGCACGATGTTGCCGAGGGGAACCGCGACGGCGCCTTGCGATAGAGAAGAACTGCCGATCGAGTTTGGCTGCGAGGTCACCGGATTCAAGAATTGCGTCGTGCCGAGGGAGTTGCGCGCCGCCTGAAGGAGGAACATCGGCCGCTTGACCGAGGCGAGCGTCGCCGGATTCGCGGCCATGTCGGCATCGGCCGGATCGCTCGCGCCGCCGAGGGCGACGGCGCGCGTCGACCGCGGCGTGGTGTCGTTCAGCCTCAGGAATCCGAGTTGTTCGAATGTCTGCGCCGAGGCGGCGCCGGTGAAAAGGATGGACAGCAGGAGCGCTTGTGCAGTTCGCACGGATTAACCTCCGTATTCGTCAGCACGCTCCGGAGCGCTGTCATTCAGACGCGGCACGCGCATGCGGGTTTCGTAAACTGTCACCATGACGCATCTGCTGTTGCTCGCTCTCTTCGCCGTCGCCCCCTCCCGTCCGCCGGACAAAGGATGCAAGTGGGAGAAGTTCTCGAACGCATCCGTCGGCCTCGAAGCGTGGGTGGAGCGCTGCGACTACGGGTTCCGCAAGATCGACTTCGTCGCGCAGGGACGATCGCTGGCAATCCGCTACTCCGACGGCGGCAAGCCCGAGCCGGTCGTCGACGTCATCGATCGTCTTCCCGGCGAGAGCGGCGAGGCGGCGGTGAAACGCATCTTCGCCGCGCACACCGACAAGAAGCTCGTCGCGAAGTGCGTGGCGCGGCCGTTCCGGTCTCCTGGGATGACGACGCCGAAGGACGTTCAGCGCTACACGTTCGTGCTCAAGAATCCTCCGAAGGTGAAGGAAACGCCGGATGGCGATATCCCGGAGCCGCCCTGCGGCGAATGGGGCGACTCGCCCGACGGCATTCAGTACTTCGAGGTGCATCCGACGAAAGTCTTCTTCGTCCGCGTCGGGCAGGACATCCCGCTCTTCGACGAGCAGACGCTGCGGAGCACGAAGTGAAGACGCATCTGCTGTTGCTCGCTCTCTTCGCCGTCGCTCCCTCCCGCCCGCCCG
>DATELQ010000042.1:0-6758 GCA_035276475.1 Thermoanaerobaculia bacterium
GGAGGCGCCGGGGAACGTCGCCGCGCGGGCCCGCGCGCGCGCCGCCAGGTCCGCGCGCAACGCGCCGTCGGTCATCAGCGCCGCGAGCGCCTCGGCGATCGACTGCGGCGAATCGGGATCGAGATAGCGAACGGCGTCGCCGCCGATCTCCGGCATCACCCCGACGGCCGACGACGCCACCGGCAGCCCGAACGACATCGCCTCGATGAGCGCGGTCGGGCAGTTCTCGCACGTCGACGTGAAGACGAACGACTCGCAGCCGGAGAGCAGCGCCTCGACCGCGCGGTGCGGAAGCTCGCCGGTGAAGATCACGCGCCCCTCCAGCCCGCAGCGCGCGACGGTGTCCTTCATAGCCTGGAAGTACGCCGGATAGTTGACCAGGCCGACGATGACGAGGCGATGCGGGCGATCGCCGACGGCAAGCGCAAAGCCTTCGATCAGCTCGATGAGGTTCTTGTACGGATTCACGTTCGAGAGCGACAGGATGTAGGGCGCGACGACGCCGGGCGGCAGCTCCGCGTCCGCCGCTCGCTCCCCTCCCCCGCCGCCCGCCCGCAGGATGACGACGCCCTTCTCCGCCGGAAACGCGTAGCGCTCGACGAAGAGGTCGCGGAAGAAGCGAGAGATGAAGATGACGCGCGTGGCCTTGCGCGCGGTCAGGCGGACGAGGAAACCGAGGAGCCGGATCGGGATCCACTTGGCGAAGCCGACGGAGCGCCGCGTGACGGAGTCGCAGAACGGCGCGGCGTTCTGGAACACGGCCACGGTCGGGACGCGCGCCGCGTACGGAATGACGTTGCCGGGGCAGAAGAGCACGTCGATGCGCTCCTCGCGCAAACGGCGCAGGAGCGAGAACTGCTCGGCGATGAGCCGCCCCGCCCAGCCGCCGCCGGTGCGGCTGAGGACGGAGATTCGCAGGCGGCCGAGGAGCTCGTCGCCGCACTCGCGGCGCAGGCCGGCCACGGTGCCGTCGCTGGCGAAGAGGACGAGCTCGTGCCGGCCGAGCGTGCCGTCGGCGGCCCACACGCGGAGGAGCTGCACGAGGTTCGTGAGGCTCCCGCCGCTGGCGTAGAACAACGCGCTGATGCCGATGCGCATGGTCACTTCGTCCCGCGGCCGACGACGAGGCCTTCGCGCGCCGCCTCCGACTCGCGCAGCCCCGCCTCGCGCAGCCAGGCGCCGACGGTGACGGCGCTCTGCGGATGATCGTGCGCCGGGGCGAGCATGTCGAAGGTGTCGAGGATCGCCCACTCCCGGTGCTGCGCGGCGGTGAACGGAAAGACGCGGTAGTACATCATGATCGGCACGAGGTAGCGGAGCCGGCGGCCGAGCAGCGGGACGGCGGCGAGAGCGCGGGCGAGCGGCAGGAGCTTCGGCACGAGCCACTGCACAACCGCGAAGAGCCGCTCGCGCTTCATGCGGCGCGTGAGCGGGCGGAGCCAGTACTTCGGCCACAAGGCGTTGAAGCGCAGGCGCGGATAGAAGTCGAGCGCGAGCTTGCCGCCCGGCTTCAGCGGCGGCGCCAGCGCGAGCACGGCGCGATGCGGATCGGCCGTGTGCTGGAGCACGCCGAAGCAGTAGACGTAGTCGAACGAGCCCGGCTTGAACGGCAGCCGCTGCACGTCCGCTTGCACGACGGAGAGCCGCGGATGCGACCCGAGATTGGCGACGCAGGCGTCGACGGCGCTGGAGTAATCGACCGCCACGAGGTCCGCGCCGGCCGCCAGCGCCACCTCGGCGAAGCGCCCCGCGCCGCAGCCGATGTCGAGGACGCGCTTCCCCGCGAGCTCCGCCGGCGTCCACTTCGACTCGGCGAAGAAGCGGTCGCGCGAGATCGGCAGGCCGGTGTGGCTGTCGAGCTGCGTGGCCCGGAAGGCGTTCCACTGGAAGCCGAACGAGCTCGCGTAGCTCTCGGCCGGCACGAAGCGCGGCACGCCGCGCACGATCGGGAACGTGCGCCCGCACGACTGGCAGCGCAGCGCCTCGCCGTCGAGCGCCAGATCACCGCGGCAGTCCGGACAAGCCAGGATCTCGAGGAGCTCGCCTTTCATGCCGGATGCGCCGACTTCGCGGCGTAGATGTCCTCGAGAATGGCGCGGATGTCGTACCGGAGCGACCAGCCGGGGTAGTGGGCCTGGAACTTCGATACGTCGCTGATCCACCAGATGTGATCGCCGGTGCGGTTGGCGTCGACGTACTCGGTGCTCATCCGCCGGCCGGCGATCTCCTCGCACATCGCGATGGCCTCGAGCATCGAGCAGTTGCTGAAGCGCGAGCCGCCGATGTTGTAGACCTGGCCGGGACGCGGCGCGCGGCAGAACTCGTGGAAGGCCTCGATGAGATCGTGGCTGTGGATGTTGTCGCGCACCTGCTTTCCCTTGTAGCCGTAGATCCGATACGTCTTCCCGCTGATCGCGCACTGCATCAGGTACGCGAGGAAGCCGTGCAGCTCGGCGCCGGAGTGGGCCGGACCGGTGAGGCAGCCGCCGCGGAAGACGCCGGTCTTCATGCCGAAGTAGCGCGCGTACTCCTGGACCATGACGTCGGCGGCAACCTTCGAGGCGCCGAAGATCGAATGCAGCGTGTCGTCGATCGACATCGACTCGTCGATGCCGCGGGCGTGGTAGCGATGCCCTTCGTCGACCTCCCAGCGGGTCTCGCGCTCGACGAGCGGAAGCGTGTTCGGGCGGTCGCCGTAGACCTTGTTCGTCGACGTGAAGATGAACACCGCCTCGGGGCAATGCCGCCGCGTGGCCTCGAGCATGTTGAGCGTGCCGTTGGCGTTGATGGTGAAGTCGGTGGCGGGCTCGCGCGCGGCCCAGTCGTGCGACGGCTGCGCGGCGGTGTGGACGACGACGGCGACGTCGGCGCCGTACTCCGCGAAGATACGGTCGATGGCGGCGGCGTCGCGGATGTCGCAGCGCTCCAGCCGGAAATCGCCGAGCTCCTCCTCCAACTGCCGCGCTACGGGCGCGGTGGAGGCGGAGTCGCCGAAGAAATAGCGGCGCATGTCGTTGTCGATGCCGACGACGCGGAAGCCGCGGCCGGCGAAGGAGCGGCTGGCCTCCGAGCCGATCAGGCCCGCGGCGCCGGTGATGATGGCAACGTTGCTCATGATGTGGATGGACCTCCGATGGAGACGCGGTATTCGCGCATCCAAAGCTCGAACATCACCAGGGAAAAGATGCGCGGCGCGTTCACCAGGCCGCGCTCCTGTCCGCGCAGCAGCGCCGCGATGACGCCGCGGTCGAAGTGCGATTCGGCGAGGATCTCGGCGAACGTCCGTCCCCAGTCGCCGCGGAGCCAGCGGTCGATGGGGATGGAGAAGCCGTGCTTGCGCGCGATGTCGAGCTCTTTGGGCAGCACGCGCTCGGCGAGACGGCGCAGCAGGATCTTCCGCGCGCCGTGCGCGTAGCGCAGCCGGTCGGGTGTGCGGCCGTAGGCGAGCTCGATGATGCGCGGATCGAGGAGCGGCGCGCGCACTTCGAGCGACGTGAGCATGCTGGCGCGGTCGACTTTCACGAGGATGTCGTCGACGAGGTAGGTCTGGAAGTCGACGGCGGTGGCGCGCTGCACGGCGCTGCCGCCGTAGTCGCCTAGGGTGGCCTTGGCCTGCTCCGGCGCGGACGTGGCGTCGATGCCGAGCGGCGCGAGGAGCTTACGGCGCGTGTCGACGTCGAAGAAGAGGTTCGCGTGGCCGATGCTCCAATTGAGATCGCCGGCGCTGCCGATGAGGTACCCGCGCCCGCGCACGCCGTGCGGCAGGCGCTTGGCCGCGGCGCTGACGCCGCGCCGCAGCAGCCGCGGCACGAGCCTGCGGATCTTGTCCTGGCGCTCGAACCAGCCGTAGTGAAGATAGCCGCCGAACAACTCGTCGCCGCCGTCGCCGCCCAGGGCCACGGTGGCGTGCTGGCGGATCAGGCGCGAGACGAGGTAGGTCGGTACCATCGACGAGTCGGCCATCGGCTCGTCGTACTGCCGCGCCAGCGCCGGCAGAAGATCGACGCTGGCCGCCTCCGCCGGCAGCTCGGTGTGGTCGGTGCCGAAGTGCTTGGCCACGAGGCGCGCGTGCGGCGCTTCGTCGTACGTGCCGTGGCCGGGGAAGGTGATGGTGAACGTCTTCACCGGCCGCGAGGAGACGCGCGCGGCCATGGCGGTGACGAGGCTGGAGTCGACGCCGCCGCTGAGCATGATGCCGACCGGCACGTCGGCGATGAGCCGCATGCGCACGGAGTCGGCGAGGAGCGTCTCCAACTCGTCGAGGAGCGCTTCGTCGTCGATCGCAGGCTGTCCGTTCGGCGGCGGCGGAAGGCGCCAGTAGCGGCGCACGTCGACGCGGTCGTTGCGGAGGTCATACGTCATCAACGACCCCTGCGGGAGCTTGCGCACGCCGCGAAGGATCGACAGCGCGCCGGGCACGTAGCCATACGTCAGGTATTCGTTGAGCGCCCGCGGATCGACCTCGGCACGGAACGACGGATTGGCCATCAGCGCTTTGAGCTCCGAGGCGAAGAGGAGCGTGCCGTTGACGTGCGCGTAGAAGAGCGGCTTCTCGCCGGCGCGGTCGCGCGCGAAGACGAGGCGGTCATTGTCCGCGTCGTGCAGCGCGAGCGCGAACATGCCGTTGAGGTGCTCGGCGAAGGCGAGGCCCCACTGCCGGTACGCCGCGAGGATCACTTCAGTGTCGCTCTGCGTGTGGAAGGCATGTCCGAGGGATTCGAGCTCGCCGCGCAGGTCGAGGAAGTTGTAGATCTCGCCGTTGAAGACGATCGTCAGGCGTCCCGAAGGATCGTGCATCGGCTGATGTCCGCCCGGCGAGAGATCGATGATGGCGAGACGCCGATGGCCGAAGCCCACCCGCCCGTCCGGCGACTGCCACAGCCCCTGATCGTCGGGCCCGCGGTGCCTGATCGTCGCGGTCATCGCTTCGAGCACGCCCACGTCGACGCGCTGGCCCGGCGCCGCAGCCACGCCGCAGATTCCGCACATTAGACCGTCACCTCGTGCGCATCGAGCCAGAGGCCGAGCATCAAGAGCGTCCACGACGCGTAGTTGCCGCGCTGGAGATCAGCGGCCGAGAGGCCGGGCAGGAGGCGGCGCAGGCGCGACGACGGCGCAGCGGCGTCGTCGACGAGCGCGCGCATCGCCGGGCCGCGCAGCCACTGCGCGACCGGCGAGCCGAAGCCGTGCTTCGGGCGGTCGCGGATCTCCTCCGGCCACAGCTCTTCGAATGCGGCGCGCATGACGCGCTTGCGCTCCCCGTCGCTGACCTTGAGCGTGGCGGGGAGCGAGAGCGCGAGCTCGGCGACGTCGCGGTCGAGGAACGGCGCGCGCGTCTCCAGGCTGTTCGCCATCGCCGCGCGGTCGACCTTTGTCAGGATGTCGCCCGCGAGGTAGACGCGGACGTCGAAGTCGAAGGCGCGGTCGAGGCCCGAGACGTCCGCGGAAGGCTCGTACGCGCCGGCGTCGTAGCCGTTCGCGGCGCCGCGCAGGCGCCGCCGCTCGGGCGCGGCAATGACGGTGTGCATCATCAAGTTGCGCTCCCAAAGATCGTTTGCCCTCGCGGCGATTCCCGCGATCTGCGAGCGCTCGGCGAGACGGCCCCAGCGGTCGCGTAGCAAACGGCTGCCGGCGCGCAGCAGCAGCCACTGCGGCGTGGCCATGCGGATCGCCTGCGAGCGCTGCAGCGCCACGTAGCGCGAGTAACCGCCGAACATCTCGTCGCCGCCGTCGCCGGAGAGGACGACGGTGACGTAGCGGCGCGCGTACTGCGCGACGAGGAATGTCGGAATGCTCGACGTGTCGGCGAACGGCTCGTCATAAACCTCGGCCACGCGCCGGGCCATCGCGGGCGCGTCGATCTCGCCCAAGTCGATCTCGTGGTGCTCCGTGCCGTAGCGGCGTGCCACGGCGCGCGCGTACGGCAGCTCGTTGATCATCGTTCCGAAGCCGACCGAGAAGGTCTTCACCGGGTGCACCGACTGCTGCTGCATGAGCGCCACGACGGTCGACGAGTCGAGGCCGCCGCTCAGGAACGCGCCGACCGGAACGTCGGCAATCATCTGCCGCTTCACTGCCCGCGCCGTCGCCGCGCGCAGCTCCTCCGCGGCTTCCGGCAGCGTGATGCTGCGCCGGCCGAACGACGGCTGCCAGTAGGGCGCGACGTCGACGCGGCCGTCGCGCCACGTCAGGGCATGGGCGGGCGGAAGGGTGCCGACGCCTTCCCAGATCGTCCGTTCGGGCGGGACGTAGCCCAGCGCAAGGTAGGCATCGACGGACTGGAGATCGAGTGTGCGGTCGGTCAGGCGCGCGGCGAGGAGCGCGCGGAGCTCCGAGGCGACGAGGAAGGCGCCGCCGCGGCCGGCGGCGTAGTAGAGCGGCTTCTCGCCGAAGAGATCGCGCGCGGCAAACAGGGTCTTCGATTGCGTGTCCCACAGGGCGAAGGCGAACATGCCGCGGAAGCGGTCGAGGCACCCCCTCCCCCACTCGTCGTACGCGTTGATGACGACCTCGGTGTCGGAGCTGGTGCGGAACGCGCGGCCCTTGCGCTCGAGCTCATCGCGCAGCTCGCGGAAGTTGTAGATCTCGCCGTTGAAGACGATCCAGTAACGGTGCGCCACGTCGGCCATCGGCTGCTGGCCGGTGGAGAGGTCGAGGATGCGCAGCCGGGCGTGGCCCATGGCGCAGCCGGGCAGCGCCGCCTCGCCGCGCTCGTCCGGCCCGCGGTGGACGAGGGCGTCGACCATCGACGCCATCGC
>DATELQ010000043.1:0-19173 GCA_035276475.1 Thermoanaerobaculia bacterium
GGGGCGGCGTGCGCCAGCACGCCGACCTGCCGGGGAACCGGGGGAAACATCTCGCGGGGAATGGGGAGAAGAACGAGTCGTAACGACTAACCGGTCGGCGGCTGGTTGTCGATCGTCGGATCCGTGCGTTGCACCAACTTCCCGTTCTCCTCGCAGAGATAGTTGATGTTGTAGGTGATCGCGATGACCTGGGTGTTCGAGCCGTCATTCGTGTCAAGCACTGACCAGTGGTGGGCGTCGATGAGATGGCTCTCGCTGATCGCGCCGTCTGGATCCGAAGTGATGTCGATGCCGCGATCGGGATCGAACTCAGCTCCCACGATCGTCCAAACGATGAGTACCGGGCCAGGTTGGTTGGGTATGCTAATGGTCGGAGGCGGCCCCAGGTGGCAGGAACCGTCGACATTGAGCTCTACATCCTTTTGGGTCGGCATAGTTTTCCCCTTTCTCTTTTCTTCTCGGACTGACTGCTGACGTCAGCAGCCTCTCTTTGCGCAGAATCGATCGAGCTCGACGCCGCGATACCCCGCGGCGCGCAGCCTGGCAATGAGGCTCCGGCCCGCCTCGGCGTCGCCGGCGGCCACGAGCGCTCGCGCATAGATCGACAGCACGCGCGGATCGGACGTTCGAGCGGCGGCGGGCGCGAGACGACTCTTCGCTTCCGTCCACGCGGCGAGAGCAGCGGCGCTGTCGCCGGCCGCTTCGGCGCCTTCAGCCACGGCAATGTACGCATCCGCGACGACGCGCGCAGGCGCGCTGGGCGCATTGCGCAGAGTCTCGACCGCGGCTGCGGCTTTGGCGCGGCCGAGGCGCACGTCCCCGGCATCGACCAGCGCACGCGCATACGTCGCTTCGATCGTTCCGAGATCGCTTTGCCAGACGGGACGGGACTCATGTTTTAGGAGTAGCGAAATATTGAATTCCGCCACCCTTATTTTTTCGATGGCGTCGCGCGGCTTTCCTTTTCCCACCAGCAGCATTGCCGAGCGGTTCAGCGACGACGCAACGTTGCGCTGCCAATCGGTGTTCGTCGGATCGCGGGCAACGAGCTCGCTGTAAAGGGCGGCGCCGGCGTCGGCATGCTGGAGCGCCGCGTCGAGCTCTCCCACGGCCTGCAACACCGACGCGAGGTACGCATGACTGTTCGCCGTGCGGTCTTTCCATCGCGCGTTCTTCGTGTCGGTAGCGGCGAGCCCGCTGTAGATCGCGAATTCCTGGTCGTAATGCGCGCGGGCCTCGGCGAGGCGTCCGAGGCGTTGCAAGACCCATCCGGTCTTGTTTAACGTCTGTGCCAGATCGTCTTTACGCTTCGGGTCCGTGACGGAGCCGGCGAGCCGTGCGCTCTCGACCTGGAGCGTCAGCCGATATTCATCGAGCGCGCCGGTGAGCTCACCCTGCGCGTCGAGAATCGTCCCGACGTTGCTGTGCCCATAGGCGCGCTCGACCTGGTAGTCGTCGTTGCCGGGAAAGCGCTTCGCCAACGCCTCGGCGATGCGCCGGTACTCGCGCATCTGTACAAGCGCGCCGGGCAAATCGCCTTGCAGGCGAAGGGCGTTGCCGACCCAGAAGTGCGCGGTGGCCACGCCGAGCTCGAGCTCGGGATCGTTGCCGCCGCGCTGCGCCGCGAGCTTGGCCAGAGAGAGCGATTTGTTGAACACCGCCGCCGCCGACGTGAGGTTGCCCTGGGCCATGCGCACTTCGCCGAGTTGATTGAGGGCCTTCGAGTTTCTGGCGATCTCCTTCGGCTGCATCGAGTCGGTCTGCAGCGACGACATGTACGCCAGCGAGCGCGCCGCAACGTCGTTCATGATGTCGAGCCGCCCGACCGGCTCGAGCTTCGTCCTGAGATCGCCGAGCATGAAGCCGATCAAGCCGTCGGCGTCGGCGCGGCTTCGCAGCGCTTCCGCCTCCGCCTTCTGCGCCGCCGCGCGCTCGCGGCGCAAGTCCGTCGTGTACTTCCAGCCGGCGAAGATCAGGACCGCGAGGACCGCGGCGGCGGCGACGCGCTCCGCGATCCGCTTCGGCATCGCGATGATGCGCTCGACCCGGCGCAGCGCGTCGCCCGCCGTCGGACGGTCGGACGGCGCAAAGGCCTTGAGCGATTTGATGAGCGCCGCCACGTCGCGGCGCACGCCGTTGACCGGCAGCGATTCGCCGCGCGAGGCCCGGATCATCACTTGCCGCGCGGTCAGGTCGTCCGGATAGGGATCGCGGCCGGTGAAGAGCGCCTGCAGCAGCAGGCCGAACGAGTACATGTCGCTCGCCGTCGTCAGCGGTTCGCCGCGGGCCTGCTCGGGGCTCATGAAGAGCGGCGTGCCGACGGTGCTGCCGATGGCAGTCGCGTTCGCAGCGGCGGGCTCGTCGCCGGCTGGCAGCGTGGAGTCGGCATCGCCGACGTGCAGCCGCGCCGGCGAGATGGCCGGATCGCTCTTCCCCGACCTCCGCTTGAGCCAGCGCGCCAGGCCGAAGTCGAGGACCTTCACCTCGCCCGACTTCGTCAGCATCACGTTCTCGGGCTTGAGGTCGCGATGGATGATGCCGGCGCGGTGCGCGGCCACGAGCACCGAGGCGACGTCGCGGGCGATGCGCAGCTTCTCCGCGTTGGAGAGGCCGTCCCGCATGGCGTCGTGCAGCGTGCGGCCGTCGATGAGCTCGAGCACCAGCACGTCGGCGTCGCGGTCGTCGATGAAGTCGTAGATGCGGCAGATGTTCGGGTGGTCGAGCTTCGACAGCGTGCGCGCCTCGCGCACCAGCCGCGTGCGCGCCTCGTCGTCGAGGAGACCGTCGCTGTTGAGGACTTTCAGGGCCACGCGGCGGGCGAGGCGCACGTCGAAGCCTTCGTAGACGTCACCCATGCCGCCCTGACCGAGCATGCGGTCCACGCGGATGTGACCAAAGCTCCTGCCGACGAGATCCATGTCGGGAAACCAACCAATTGGATTTGGACGGTGTGATGGTACTACGCAATGGACTCAGGCAGGAGGGATGGATGCGGCGGCGCGCGCCGCGCGCCGCCTTGGAGAAGAGTTACGCCCGCGCGCCGAGCGCTTCCTGCACGTTCTTGGAAAGCTCGGCCAGCGTCGCCGCGCTCGCCTGCACCGCGCGACGCTCCTCGTCCGAGAGGGTGCCGAGCACTTCGCGGATCTCCGCGACTTTCGGCACGTGGGGGTGGTTTTTCTCCACCCAGATCAGATAGGCACGCCCATGAAGAATCAACGCCATCGGGTCGATCGCTGCCGTAAAAAGGTTGGCCATGTCATCTCCTTCATGGCCGTAGTGACAGACGGGGCCGATTCGTTTCAGCGGGTCACGCGTAGACGCCAATGAAGTGCGCCGTCACCTCGGCCGCCAGGCCGAGCTCCTGCGGCACGTGCACGAGCGGATGGATGGCGTTGAACGTGTGCGTCCCCGTCTCGATCTTCACGCGCGAGGCGTCGCGGGCGCGCTCGGCGATCTGCTCCGACTCCGACGGCGGCACGCTCTCGTCGCGGCCGCCGTGCACGACGAGGATCGGCGCTTCGAGGCGCTCCGCCGCGGCGAGAATGTCGAGCCGCTCGCGGTTCGCTTCGTAGTCGTCGAGGATGCGCGTCGACATCGGCATCAACTGCTTCGTCCGCGAATTTACGATGTTGAGCTGCCCCTCGCGGCGCCACTGCAACTTCTCCGCGTCGCCCCAGCGGTCGGCCGTGGCGATGGCGTTCCAGGTGGCCACGCCGCAGAGGTTTTCGATCTCGGGTGCGGCAAGGAGAGCCACGCCGCCGCCGCGGGAGTGGCCGAGGAGAAAGAGCGGCGCGTTCACGCGCTCGCGGCAGTAGCGCACCACCGTGTGCAAGTCGGCGAGCTGCACCGAGTACGTGTCGTCGCGGAAGAGGTCGAGGCGGTCGAAGGCGTCGAGGTTCTCGCCGACGCCGCTGCGCGACATGTTGAAGCGGCAGACCGCGAGGTGGTGATGGCAGAGCGTCTCCGCCACCCATGGGAAAAATCCCCAGTCCTTGTAACCCTTGAAGCCGTGGACGATGACGGCGAGCGCGCGCGGGTTCGCCGGCGCGTCGAGGTCGCCGCGGATCGGAAGGCCTTCGTCCGAAGTGATCGTGAACTGCATGTCAGGTCACGGGGAACAGGGAACGGGTCACAGGTGGTGTTCTCGCGACGACAACGACCTGTCCCCCGTTCCCTGTGCTCTGTCCCCTAGACATTAAACCGAAACAGCATCACGTCACCATCTTGCACAACGTAGTCCTTCCCCTCGCTGCGCATTTTTCCGGCGGCGCGGGCGCCCTGCTCGCCGCCCCTGGCGACGTAGTCGTCGTACGCAATCGTCTCCGCGCGGATGAAGCCGCGCTCGAAGTCGCTGTGGATCTTTCCGG
This sequence comes from Thermoanaerobaculia bacterium, assembly GCA_035276475.1. Classification (GTDB taxonomy): domain Bacteria; phylum Acidobacteriota; class Thermoanaerobaculia; order Gp7-AA8; family Gp7-AA8; genus DATDFB01. The sequence goes on from DATELQ010000043.1 coordinate 4,368, forward strand.
CGGCCTGGGGCGCCCGCGCGCCGCGGCCGATCGTCCACGCCCGCGCCTCCTTCGGCCCGGCGGTGAAGAACGTCTCGAGGTCGAGGAGCTTGTAGGCGGCGCGGACGAGGACGTCGAGGCCCGGCTCCGCCAACCCCATCTCGTGCAGGAACGCCTCGCGCTCCTCGGGGGGCAGCTGCGCGATCTGCGCCTCGAGCTCGCCGCAGATGACGACGACGTCGCCGAACTGACGGATCGTCTCGACGTGCGCGTTGTCGCCGCCGAGGTCCGACTCGGCGACGTTGGCGACGAAGAGCACCGGCTTCGTGGTCAGGAGATTCAGCTCGTCGATGAGCTTCCGCTCCTCGTCGCTGAACTCGACCTTGCGCAGCGGCGTGCCGGCGTCGATCGCCTGCGCGGCTTTCGTGTACGCAGTGGGCGCACGCTGTGCGCTCTTCCCGATGCGCTTGTTGATCGTCTCGAGGTCGGCGAGGAGGAGCTCCGTCTCGATGATCTCGATGTCGCGCGCGGGATCGACGGTGTGCTCGACGTGCACGACGTTCGGGTCGTCGAAGGCGCGCACGACGTGGAGGATGGCGTCGGTCTCGCGGATGTTGGCGAGGAACTGGTTGCCGAGCCCCTCCCCTTTCGACGCGCCGCGCACGAGGCCGGCGATATCGACGATCTTCAGGTCGGTGTAGATCGTCTGCTTGCTCTCAGCGAGCTTGGCGATGGCGTCGAGGCGTCTATCGACGACTGGAACGATCCCGACGTTCGGCTCGATCGTGCAGAACGGATAGTTCGCGCTCTGCGCGCCCGCCGCGGTCAGAGCGTTGAAGATGGTCGATTTGCCGACGTTGGGAAGGCCGACGATGCCGGCGCTGAGGCCCATGCGCGGGCACTCAACCGGAGCGGTGCGGCGCCGATTCCAGGGCGATGCGGCGCGCCATCTCCACGGCGCCGAGGAGGCCGACGCGCTCGTTCGCAATGAGGCGCACCGGCATCGCTTCCATGACGTCGCGGAAGCGCCCCTTGCGCAGGAACGCCTGCATGAATCGTCCGTCGGTGAAGTGCTCGACGTTCTTCGCGGCGATGCCGCCCGCAAGGTAGACGCCGCCGCGCGACAGCACGCGCAACGCCATATTCCCCGCCTCGGCGCCGTAGATGTCGACGAAGATCGCGAACGTCTGTGCGGCCAGCGCATCGCCGGCGTGCGCGAGCTGCGCGATCTTCGCGCCGTCGGCGTCGCGCCCGCCGAGGAACTCGTAGATGTTGACGAGGCCCATGCCGGAGGTGACGCGCTCCCAGCTCACGTGGCCGTACTTTTCGTGCAGATAGAGGAAGAGCCGCGCCTGCTCCTCGTCCTGCGGACCGAAGTCGCCGTGCCCCCCCTCGGAGGGCACGACTTCCCAGCGCGTGCCGGTCCAGAAGAGCATCGCCTCGCCCAATCCCGTGCCGGCGCCGAGGATGGCGATCGGCGCGGTGCCGTGCGGCGTGCCGGCGTTGAGCACGATCATGTCGTCGTCGGCGAGAAACGGCACGCCGAGGGCGACGGCGTAGAAGTCGTTGATCAGGGCGACGCGCGGGATCGTGAAGGCGCTCTGCAGCGCCGCCGACTCCATCAGCCACTTGAGGTTCGTGACCTCGGCGCGGCTCTCGATCACTGGCCCGGCCACGGCCAAGCAGGCCGCGTCGACGGCGTCGTACGCGGCGCCGAGAAAGGTGCGCAGCAGGTCGTCGAACGTCGCGTAGTCGCCGCTGGCGAAGCGGCGCTCGGCGATGACGCGCTGCGCCGCCCCTTCGATCTCGACGAGCTGCAGCAGCGTCTTCGTCCCGCCGATGTCTCCCGCGATGAGGCGCATGAAGGGCGAATATAGTACGGCGCGATGACGAAGCGCCTCTATCTGTGGCTCTACCTCTTCGTCGTCGCCCCGATCGGCGCGGTCGTGATCGTCTGCGCGCTGCTGCTCTTCGGCGTGAAGCCGCGCTCCGTTTTTGCAATCGGCTGGGCGGTCAAGTCCGCGCTGCACGCGCCGAACGGCATCGGCGTCGTGAGCACGGTCGTGTTCTGGTGGCTGATCGTGGCGGTGCTGGGGCTGGCGTGGGAGTGGTGGAGGTCGAAGCGATGAGCATTCGTGACTCGGCGGTTGAATTTCTGCGATTGACGTCCTCCGGCCACGCCCGCGAGGCGTACGACCGCTTCGCTGCGCCTGACTTCAAGCATCACAACCCGTACTTTCGCGGCGACGCAGCTTCGCTCCGGGAGGCGATGGAGAAGGACGCGGACGCGCATCCGAACAAGACCCTGACCGTGCAGCACGCCATCGCCGAGGGCGACCTCGTGGCCGTGCACTCGTGGGTGCGGATGCACGGCGACGACGCCGGATATGCGCTCGTGCACATCTTCCGCTTCGACGGCGACCGTGTCGCCGAGCTGTGGGACATCGCCGCGCCGGTGCCGCCGAATTCGCCGAACGAGAACGGGATGTTCTAGAGCGCGTCCAGCACGCCGCGCCAATGCTCCTTCCGCTTGGCCACGTCTTTCTGCGACGCCAGCTTCGAGTGCTGCACGGCCACGGACGACTTTTTGTCGCCCTTCGCGTAGAAGCCGACCTCCACGCTCGTGTCGTCGGGCGCGGTGAGGCGCAGCGACTTCGGCGCCGTCGCCTTCCGCTCCTTGTACTTCTCCTTCTTCGCCGCGCGGCGAAAAGCGTCGAAGAGCTCATCGACCGGCATCGCGAACGTGCGCGAGACATTCGCCACGTAGCCGGCCGCGGTCTCGTGCACCTCGCGCAGGCCGCGCTCGCGCTCGTACGTCACCGTCACCATCTGGCTCCACCACGGCGGCGCGCCGAATTTCTCGCTCACCATCGCAGCGATGTCGCGGTGCGCCATCTTCTTCGCGCCCGCCTTGTCGAGGAGCTTCAGCCACTCCGCCCAATCGCGGCCGGTGGCGCGCTTCACCGCTTCGTCGCCAATATTCTTCGAGGCCATCCGTCAGATTCCTTCGTCAGCGGTCGGGCCGTAGACCGACGGCACGGGGATGTCGAGCAAGCGCAGGTAGACCGAGAGCTGTCCGCGGTGGTGGTAAGTGTGGTTGAGCAGGAGGTTGCGGATCATCCCCGCCTTCGGCGCGTCGGCGATCACCTTGTCACCGAAATGGAAGCGGAACGGCCGCATCATTTGCTCGTTGTCCATCGATCCGATGACCGAGAGAAATTCGTCGACGTTGCGGCGGAACACGCCGGCCGGCGGCAGATCGCGCGGCACGGGCGGGCGCGTGCGCGGGTCGAGGCTCTCCTGGCGCAGGACGATGATGCCGAGGGACGGCAGCGCGGCGATGTGGTACGCGAGATCGCCAATCGACTTCGACTTCGCGTGCGGGCGCCAGTCCATGTTGTCGGCGGGAATGCGCTCGAGCACGCGCGCCGTCACGTCGGCTTCGCGCTTCAGTTCATCGGCCAGGGTTTGGACAATCGGCATCGGGCTCCTCCAAAAGCAATTCGTCGCGCGTCACTATACTTCTGCCATCACAGTCGAGACAGACTACCGCCGGTGGGCAGCGCTGCTCCGCGAGGTCGCCGAGAAAAAGTTCCGCGTTCCGCCGGAGGAAGCCGAGGCGTTGGTCAACGACGTCTTCATCGCCTACCTCCTGCGGGTCGAGCACGTCCGCAATCCGGAGAAGTGGCTGATCGGCGCGGTCTGCCACGCCAGCCGCGGCTACTGGCGCCGGGAGCTGCGCCTGGAGCCGCGGCCGCGCGAGCTGCGCGAGCACATCGACCCCGGCACGGTCGATGCCGAGGACCGGCTCGTGTCGAAGCTCACCGTCGCGCTCGCCCTCAGCCACCTGCGTGAGCGCTGCCGCCGCGTGCTCCGTATGTACTACCTCGACGGCTACTCGATGGCGGAGATCGCCAAGCAACTGAACACCACCCCCGGCTACGCGGCACAGATTCTTCACGAGTGCCGGCGGCGCCTACGTTTGATTTATCGGAGGCTCGCAAGGGAGAACCGTTGAACGGGCATTACGACGAGGGGACGCTCGCCGATTACCTGGAGAGCCCGGAGGCGTTCGCCGAGCGCGGCGCGCTGGAGCGTCACCTCGCCGTCTGCCGCCGCTGCCGCGCCGTCCTCGACGAGCTGCGCGAGCTCGAGGCGGCCCTGCAATCCGGCGAGCTGTGGGACATCGCCGAGTCGGTCGACGCCCAGCGCGACGCCCCGGAGTCGATCAGCTCCCTCGCCGTGGCGCTGACTCGCGAGGAGGAGCAGGCCGCGCAGCGCCTGGCCCGCATCGTCGAGAGCCCGATCATGTTCCGCCGCGCCAACGTCGTCGCCCGCGCGGAGCTGCAGAACGCCGGCGCGATCCGCTTCCTCTGCACGCAGTCGCGCAACCTGCGCGAGAAGCAGCCGATGCACGCGCTGACGCTCGCCGACGCGGCCGTGGCGCTGTGCGAGCGGCTCGCGCCGGAGCGCTATCCGGCCACGCTCGTCGCGGAGCTGCGCGGCGGCGCCTGGCTGGAGCGCGCCAACGCGCTGCGCTACTTGAGCCGCTTCGCCGAGGGGCTCGACGCGCTCGACATCGCCGAGCAGGCCTACGCGCGCACGCCCGTGGCCACGTTCTCGCTCGCGCTCGTGCAGTACCTCCGCGCCGTCATCTTCTTCGAGACCGAGCGCCTCGACGACGCCACGCGCCTGGCCCGCCGCGCCGCGCGCATCTTCCGGCAGTTCGGCGAGGACGACCGGTACCTCCACGCGAAGATCGTCGAAGGGGGCGTGCTGTTCCACCGGCATCGCTTCGCCGAGGCGCTGGAGCTGTTCGCGTCGCTGGTCGGGCCGGCGAAGGAGCTCGGCGACGCCGCGACGATCGCCCGCCTCTACGGCAACATGGCCAACTGTCACCTCGGTATGGAGCGCCGTTCCGACGCCTGCGGCTATTTCGCCCAGGCGCTCTCGCTCTACGAAGCGCTCGGCCTGGAGACGGAGAAGATCCGCACGCGCTGGAGCCTCGGGCGGCTCTGCGTGAGCGCCGGCAAAGTCGCCGAGGGGATCGACGGTCTGCGCGAGACGAAGCGGGAGTTCGAGGCGATCGGATTGACGAACGAGGCGGCGCAGGTGACGCTCGACATCGTCGGCGCGCTGCTCGCGCGCGGCGAGACCTCCGAGGTGTCGCAGCTCTGCGCGGGTCTCGTGGAGAGCTTCGTCGCGGCGGGGATGACGGGCAACGCGCTCACGGCGCTGGCGTACCTGCGCGAGGCGGTGGCCGACGGGCGCGCCGACAGCCGGCTGATCGAGCAGGTGCGCGCCTACATCGCCGGCGGACCGGAGACGGCGGAGCGGCCGTTCGAGCCGGGGTAGGGGCGCACGTCCCCCTAATCATTTTCGCGCTGGCGACACCCTCTCCTCGAAGGAGAGACCGATGCCGCTAATCATCATCGCCCTGCTGCCGATCATCATCTCCGGCGGCGTGATTTCGGTGCCGGGCACCTAGGGGGGGGACGTCCCCCGGCGGGAAGCCGAAGCTCAGCCGCACCATCGCGTACTCCGGATCCATCGCTCCGTTCGCGCGGCGGATCGTCAGCGGCGGCTCGACCAGCGGCGTGCGCCCGGGCGGGAGGTCGGCGGCGCGCGACGCGGCGAAGAGGGAGATCATCGGCGCCTCCCCTTCCTTGAACACCACGTCGCGCCGCCGCAGCAGCGCGAGCTCGTGCGCGCGCAGCGCCCCCTCCGCCCGCTCCCGCTGCGCGAACGGAAACACGAACGCGAACACGCCGCCCGGCGCGAGGATGCGCGCGGCCGTCTGCGCGTAGTCCGCCACCGTGCCGCGCACTTCGATCCGCGCCGGAACGGCTTGCGGATGGGAAGCCTCCACTGCCGTGCCGGGCGGAAAATACGGCGGCGATCCGGTGACGAGGTCGAAGTGCTCATCGGCCGCGAACATCGCCTCGTCGCGCAGATCGCCCTCGCGCACGTCGACGCGCGCCTCCAGCCCGTTGTAGCGGACGCTCTTCCGCGCCAGGCGCACCGAGATCGATTGCGCCTCCACCGTCACGAGCCTCGCTCCCGGCAGCCGCCACGCCACGACCAGCGCCACCGAGCCGATCCCCGACCCGAGGTCTGCGGCGCGCTCCACGCGCGGCGCCCACTGCGTCCCGTACCACGCCGTCAGCACGTCGTCGGTCGAGAAGCGGTGGCCGTTCTCGTACTGAAAAATGCGGAAGTTTCCCGAAATGTAATTGAGCGTCTCGCCCGGCTCGGGCTCCACGTTGCCGGGCGGGACAGGACCGGGACGAATCCAGCCGCGATAGTCGGTTAACATATGGGCTTCTAACAAGCGGCGGCCTGGCCGCCGCACCCCAGATTAAAACCAGGAGGAACTTGCGTGAAGAAGCTTTCCGTATTCTTCATGCTCCTGGCGCTGGCCCTGCCTTTGGCGGCTCAAGACCTCGCTTCCATTGAGAAGCGCGTCACGGTCAAGAAGCTCGACAACGGCCTGACGGTCATCGTCATGGAGCGTCCCGAAGCGCCCGTCTTCTCGTTCGCCACGATGGTGAACGTCGGCGGCGCACAAGAGGTCCCGGGGATCACCGGCCTTGCGCACATGTTCGAGCACATGGCGTTCAAGGGAACCGACAAAGTCGGCACGACCGACTCCGCCGCCGAGCAGGCGGCCCTGCAAAAGGTCGAAGTCGCGTACGCCGCGTACGACCGCGCGCGCCGCGACCCGATCAACCACGACGAGGCGAAGATCGCCGAGCTCGAAAAGTCGTGGAAGTCCGCGATCGACGCCGCGAACAAGTACGTCGTGGCGAACGAGTTCACCAAGATCCTGCAGCGCGCCGGCGCCACCGGGATCAACGCCTTCACCAGCAACGACGAGACCGGCTATTTCTACTCGCTGCCGTCGAACCGCGTGGAGCTGTGGGCCTACCTCGACTCCGAGCGCTTCCTCCACCCCGTCTTCCGCGAGTTCTACAAAGAGCGCGACGTGGTCTTCGAGGAGCGGCGCATGCGGACGGAGAGCAACCCGTTCGGCCGGCTCATGGAGCAGGAGCTGGCCACCGCCTTCACTGCGCACCCGTACGGGCAGCCGGTGGTCGGCTGGCCGTCGGACCTCCACACCTTCTCCGCCACCGACGCCGCCGCGTTCTACAAGAAATACTACGTGCCGGCGAACATGGTCATCGCGGTCGTCGGCGACGTGAAGTCCGCCGAGGTCATGCCCCTCATCGAGAAGTACTTCGGGCGGCTGCCGAAGGCACCGGCGCCGGAGCCGCTGCGCACCGTCGAGCCGCCCCAGAAAGCGGAGCGCACGGTCGTGCTGCGCGAGACCTCGCAGCCGATCTACCTCGAGGGCTACCACCGCGGCTCCGCCACCGATCCCGACGCCGCCGTCTACTCGACCATCGCCGGCATCCTCTCGCAGGGACGCACCTCGCGCCTCTACCGGTCGCTCGTCCGCGACAAGAAGATCGCCGCGAACGTCTCCAGCTTCGAGGCCTTTCCCGGCGACAAGTACCCAACGCTCTTCGCCTTCTTCGGCATCCCCACCGCGGGCCACTCGGCGAGCGACCTCGTCGAGCCGATCCACGCCGAGATCGATCGCCTCAGGAACGAAGACGTGACGCCCGAAGAGCTGCAGTCGGTGAAGACGCGCGCGAAAGCGGCGCTGCTGCGCCAGCTCGACAGCAACTTCGGCATGGCCCTGCAGCTCGCCTCGTACCAGAACCGCTACGGCGACTGGCGCGAGCTTTTTCAGGAAGTGGACAAGATCGACAAGGTCACGGCCGCCGACATCCGCCGCGTCGCCAACGCCATGTTCACGCCGGAGAACCGCACGATCGGAATGATCGAGTCGACGAAGAAGGCGTCCGCGGCGGCGCCGAAGGGAGACGCGAAATGAGACCGCTACGCAAAATTGCGCTGGGCCTCGCAGCGGCGCTCGTCGCCGCCGCGCCGCTCGCAGCGCAGGTTCAAAGCTACAAAGACATCAAGACGCCGGCCCTGCATCCGCTCAAGATCGAGCAGCCGAAGCGCATCCAGCTCGCCAACGGCATGGTCATCTTCCTGCTCGAGGATCACGAGCTGCCCCTCATCCGCGGCTCCGCGCGCATCCGCGGCGGCGGCCGCGACGTCCCCGCCGACAAGGTCGGCCTGATCTCGATCCTCGGCGAGTCGTGGCGCACGGGCGGCACGGAGTCGAAGACGGGCGACCAGCTCGACGACCTCCTCGAGGCCCGCGCCGCGCGCCTCGAGACCAGCGGCAGCGACGACTCCACGACCGTCGGCTTCAACCTGCTCAAGGGCGACTTCGACTTCGTCTTCCCGCTCTTCGTCGACCTGCTGCAGCACCCGGCCTTCCGCCAGGAGAAGATCGACCTGGCCAAGACGCGCCTCAACACCACGATCTCGCGCCGCAACGACGATCCGGCCGGCATCGCCAACCGCGAGGCCATTCGCCTCGCCTACGGCGCCGAGTCCGTCTACGCGCGCGACGATGAGTATGCGACGGTCGCCGCGGTCACGCGCGACGACGTCCTCGCCTTCCACAAGCGCTTCGTGCACCCCAACAACATCATCCTCGGCATGGTCGGCGACTTCGACGCCGCGGCCATGGAGCAGAAGCTCCGCGCCGCGTTCGAGTCGTGGCCGAAGGGGCCGCAGGCCTCGCGCGTCGCGCCGAGCGACATCCATCCGGCCAAGCCGGGCGTCTACTTCATCGGCAAGGACGACGTCACGCAGTCCAACATCGCCATCGTCGGCCCCGGCATCGTCCGCAACAATCCCGACTGGTACGCCGTCGCGATCATGAACGAGATCTTCGGCGGCGGCTTCTCCAGCCGCCTGCTCAACGAGATCCGCTCGAACCGCGGCCTGGCCTACGCCGTCGGCGGCGGCATCAGCGCGCCGTACGACCACCCGGGCGTCTTCCGCACGGCCATGGGAACGAAGGCGAACACCACCATCGAGTCGGTCGACGCGCTGCGCGGCGAGATCAACAAGCTCGTCGAGAAGCCGATCACCGCTCAGGAAGTGGCGGACGCGAAGGAAGCGATCCTCAACGCCTTCGTCTTCACGTTCGACTCGAAGCAGAAGCTGCTCAACCAGCAGATGCTCCTCGAGTTCTACGGCTACCCGTCCGACTACTTCCAGCGCTACGCCGCGAACATCGAGAAGGTGACGCCGGCGGACGTCGAGCGCGTGGCCAAGAAGTACATCAGCCCGAACCAGCTGGCCGTGCTCGTCGTCGGCAAGGAGAAGGACTTCGAGAAGCCGCTCTCGTCGCTCGGCGAGGTGCAGAAGATCGACATCACCATTCCGGAGCCGGGGCAGAAGCCCGGCGCGAAGGCCGCGGCGCCCGCCGCCAGCAACGCCGAGGGCGTGGCGCTGGCGAAGAAAGTGCGCGACTTCGTCGGCGGGCAGGCCAAGATCGACGCCGTGAAGGCCACGCGCTCGACCGGCACGATGTCGGTCAAGACGCCGGCCGGCCCGATGGAGATGGAGTTCGACAACCTGATGCAGTACCCCGACTCGCACCGCAACGTAATGAAGACGCCGATGGGCGAAGTGACGATGATCGTGACCCCTGATGTGGCGTACATGAGCGGGCCGATGGGGACGCAGGACATGCCGGGCTCGCAGACGACGGCGATGCGCAACGACTCGCGCGCCGACCTCCTCACGGTGCTCCGAAACATCGACAAGCCGGGCTACACGTTCACGGTGACGGGAACGGAGAAGGTCGGCGACGTGAATGCGCAGGTGCTGGAGATCGGCACCGGCGCGTCGACGATGAAGTGGTACATCGACCCCTCCTCGGGCAAGCTGCTGCGCAAGGTGTCGCAGGGCCGCCAGGGCGAGGTCATCACGGAGTACACGGAGTGGAAGACGTTCGGCGGCCTGAATCTCCCGGTGACGTTCACGATCACGGCCGGCGGCCAGCCGGCCGGCGGCGGGAAGATCAACGTCATCGAGGTGAATCCGACGGTGGATCCGAAGGTTTTCGAGAAGCCCGCTACGAAGTAAGCGTTTAGCGGTTGGCGGTTAGCGGTTCGGTGGCGGTTAGGTCATTTCCTAACCGCCAAACGCGAATCGCTAACCGCTTTGCTTTTCCTGAATCGCCTTCACCAGCCTCGCCAGCATCACCGTCATCTCATGCATCGAGTGGATGACGCCCACCTGGAACGCCGACGGCGCCTCCCCTGCCGCGCACCCGCAGTAGTTGCACGGGCCGCCGCGGCCGCCGTCGTGGTTGTCGAGCGGATGGCCGCACGCGCAGGAGTCTTTCGCAAGCTGCATGGCGGAAGCGTATCATTCGGTCTTCGCCAATGTCCTCAGAGCAGCCGCGCGTCCTCGTCGTCGAGGACAACGCTCTCGACCGCGCACTCCTGCAGGCGCATCTGCATCCTTTGCCCGCCGACGTCGCCTTCGCCGGCGACGGCATCGAGGCGTGGGAGATGCTCGAGCGCGACGCCCGGCAATTCGACGTCATCCTCCTCGACCGCACCATGCCGCGCATGAACGGCCTGGAGCTCCTGGCGCGCCTCAAGTCCGACCCGCGCTGCCGCACCATCCCGGTCATCCTGCAGACCGGCAGCGTCGGCCGCGAGGAGATGCGCGAGGGGATCGACGCCGGCGCCTACTACTACCTCACCAAGCCGTACAACGCCGAGCTGCTGCGCCTGGTCGTGCGCACGGCGGCGGCGGACAACACGCAGATCCGGCAGTTGCAGTCGCAACTCGAGCGCGGCGTGAAGGCCTTAGGCCTCGCGCAGTACGCGATCTTCAGCTACCGCACCATCGACGAAGCGCGCGACCTCGGTTCCGTACTGGCCCGCGCGTGTCCCGATCCGGAGTCCGCAGTCATCGGCCTGACCGAGCTCCTCGTCAACGCCGTCGAGCACGGGAACCTCGGCATCACCTACGACGAGAAGACGCTGTTGCGCACGCACTCGCAGTGGGAGGCGGAGATCCAGCGGCGCCTGACGATGCCGCAGTACGCCGGGCGGACGGCGGAGGTGCGCTTCGAGCGCGAGAACGGCGAGATCCGCTTCACCGTGCGCGACTGCGGCAGCGGCTTCGACTGGCGGCGCTACTTCGACATCGATCCCGCCCGCGCCTTCGATACCCACGGCCGCGGCATCCTCATGGCCCGGCATCTCAGCTTCCATTCGCTCGAGTACCGCGGGTGCGGGAATGAGGTGACCGCCACTGTCCGTGTCTGAGCCGCAACACGAGCAGCTGGCCCGCCGCCTCGGTCCCTTCGACGCGACGATGCTCGTCATGGGCGGCATCATCGGCTCCGGCATCTTCATCAATCCCTACGTCGTGGCCCGCCACGTCCACACCCCCTTCCTCATCCTCCTGGCCTGGGTCTCGGGCGGCGTCATAGCCCTCCTCGGCGCGTTCGCCTACGCGGAGCTGGCGTCGCTGCGGCCGGAGACCGGCGGGCAGTACGCGTACCTCCGCGACGCCTACCACCCCTCCGTCGCCTTCCTCTACGGCTGGGCGCTCCTCCTGGTGATGCAGAGCGGCGGGATGGCCGCGGTGGCGGCGACGTTCGCCAAGTACACGGTGGAGCTGACGGGCGTGCCGATCGCGGACTCCGTGCTCGCGGCGATCACGCTCGCGATTCTGACGCTCATCAACTGCCTCGGCGTGCGCAGCGGCACGAACACGCAGAACGCACTGATGCTGCTCAAGCTCGTCGCCATCGTCGTCTTGATCGTCGCGGGCGCGACGGTGGTGAATCCCGAAAGACTCTCGCTGCGCCACGCCGGCGACGGCCCGTCGCTCCTCCTCCGCTTCGGCGCGGCCATGACGCCGGTGATGTTCGCCTACGGCGGCTGGCAGACGGCGGGCTTCGTCTCCGGCGAGCTGCGGCGGCCGAAGCGCGACCTCGTCATCGGCCTCGTCGCCGGCGTCTTCGGCGTGATCGCCGTCTACGTCCTGGTCAACATCGTCTGCGTCGGCGTTCTCGGCGCCGACGCGCTGGCGAACATCACCACGCCGGCGTCCGCGGTGATGCGCACCGCCTTCGGCGCGGGCGGCGCGCGCTTCATCGCCGCCGGCATCGCCGTCTCGACGCTCGGCTTCTTGAGCCAGAGCATGCTCACCGCGCCGCGCGTCTACTACGCCATGGCCAAGGACGGCGTCTTCTTCCGCGCCGTCGGCCGCGTGAGCGAAGGGGCGCGCGTGCCCGCCGTGGCCATCGTGCTGCAGGGCCTCGTGGCCATCGTCATCACCCTCTCCGGCACGTACGAGCAGATCCTGAGCTACGTCGTCTCCGTCGACTTCGTCTTCTTCGGCCTCACCGGCGCGGCGGTCTTCGTCTTCCGCCGCCGCCACGGCCCCGGCGAGTTCCGCACGCCCGGCCACCCGGTGACGACGGCGGTGTTCACGCTGGCGTGTTGGGCGGTGGTCGTTGCGACGATCGTGCAGTCGCCGAAGGACAGCGCCATCGGGTACGCCATCCTTCTTGCCGGACTTGCTGCCTACGCTTTTTGGCGACGATAATCGGGCGTGCTCTCTCTTCTCCGCGGCGCGCGGCAGATCGGATTCCTCTTCTCCGGCGGCTCCTCGCGCTGCATCTTCCAGGTCGGCGTGGTCGAGACGCTGCGCGAGCTCGGCATCGTCCCATCGATGTGCCTCGGCGTCTCCGGCGGGGTCTGGAACGCGGCCGCCGTCGCCGTCGGCAACGCGCACCGGCTGCGGCACTACTGGCGTTGTTTCACGCGCATGCCGTCGATCGATCTCACGAATCTCCTGCGAGAGCACTCGCCGTTCCGCTGGTCGCGCCTGCACGAGCGCAGCTTCGGGCGCTACGTCGGCAACGCCCGGATCAAGTCGCCCGAGACGCTGCCGCTCTTCGTCGCCGTGACGCGCCTGCGCGACCGTATGAACGTCGTGCTCGATGCCCGCGCGGCGAGCGATCCGTTCCGCCTCCTTCTGGCGTCGAATTACCTCCCGCCGTTCTACACGCACACGCCCGATGTGGAGGGCGAGCGCTACGCCGACGGCGGCTTCACGAACAACATCCCCTACGAAGCGCTCTTCGAGCGCGGTTGCGACGCCGTCGTGCTGATGGCCTCGAAGGGCGTGAGCGAAGGCGGTCTGCACCGCCACATGCGCGACGCCGAGCATGTCATCCCCGCCGAATTCGCCGACCGCATCGTGGTGATCCGCCCGCGCCACCGCCTCCCCATCCGCTTCGTCGAGCGCCGCGTCGAGAAGCTCGCCCCGATCGCCGACCTGGGCCGCCTCCGCGCCCGCGAAGTCCTCCTCGGCGAGAGCCACCCCGAGACGGAGCTCCTCACCGCGCCCGGGCCGGCGCCGTCGGCGTATTACTCGAAGCTGCGGCGGATGCTGTCCAGCAGCCGCCCGACCTCTTCCTCCGTCGAGTAGCACGCGCACCCCGCCCGCACCACGCTGCACTGCGGCGCGCCGAGCTCGCGCACGGCGGTGAGGGCGTAGAAGTCGCCGTGGCTCAAAAAGAGGCCGCGGTCGGCGAGCGTGCGCACGACCTCCTCGTCGTCGTGGCCTTCGACGTTGAACGCGATCGTCGGCGTGCGCGGCATCGACGGCAGCGGGCCGTACAGCGTCACCTTCTCCATCGACGACAGGCCGTCCCACAGCATGCGCGCGAAGCGGCTGCCCTCGTCGTGGAGCTTCGCGTACGCGGCGGCGAGGCGCTCGCGGCGCGTGCTCCCCTCCCCCATCGAGGCGATGAAGTCCACTGTCGCGGCGATGCCGGCAATGGCCTCGTGGCACTGCGTCCCGGTCTCGGCGCGCTCCGGCGCGGTGTCGGGCGCGGGGACGAGCTTCGGCCACGGCAGCGACTCCAGGAGCGCCTGCCGCGCGAAGAGGATCCCGGCGTGCGGGCCGTAGAACTTGTACGACGAGCAGGCCAGGAAATCGCAGCCGATGCGCTGCACGTCGATGAGCTCGTGCGGCGCGAGGTGGACGGCGTCGACGAAGAGCAGCGCGCCGGTCTCGGCTGCGATCGACTTCGCGAGCTCCAGGTCGTTCACCGTCCCGCACGCGTTCGACGCGCCGCCGATCGCGATCAGCTTCGTGCGTGGCGACACGAGCGTGCGCAGGTGGTCCCAATCGATCTGTGCGGTCTCGCGGATGAGGCGCGCCGAGCGCACGGCCACGCCGCGGTCGATCTCCAGCGCGCGCCACGGCGCCACGTTGGCGTGGTGATCGAGGTCGGTGACGATGACCTCGTCGCCTTCGCGCCACGTGCGCCCTAGGGAGCGGGCGAGGTGGAACGTCAGCGTCGTCATGTTCGCGCCGAAGATCACCTCGGCCGGCGAACAGTTCAGGAATTCGCCGACCGTCTCCCGTGCCGACTCCAGGATCACGTCCGTCTCGACGCTCGTCGGATACGCCCAGTGCGTGTTCGCGTTGTGGTGAAAGAGGTACTCGTTCATCGCCTCGGCGACAACGCGCGGCACCTGCGTTCCGCCCGGCGCATCGAAGTAGGCGACCGGATACCCCTTGTAGACGCGCTTGAGCGCCGGAAACTGACTGCGGACGTTCTCCATGGCGCGCGCATTCTAGCGGAGACGTGATTTCGGACGACTGTCCAGATTCAGGACGCGAATCCGAGCGTTTGTACCGGGAATTGGACGGCATCGGCTCTGCAGTAAGTCCGATCCATGAACGCGATTCTGCAGAGTCTCAACGTCGCTCTACAACCGTTGGTGAACTTGACCACGGAGGACGTCATCGGCTACGAGGCCCTGGCCCGCCCCGCCGGCGCGCAGGCCGCGCCGGCCGCGCTCTTCGACGCAGCGCTCGCCGGCGGCTGGATCGCCGAGTTGGA
>DATELQ010000044.1:0-33157 GCA_035276475.1 Thermoanaerobaculia bacterium
AGGCGGCGAGGAGGAGGATGACGGCAACGCGCTTCATGAAGGGCGGCCATTGTAAACTTCGTCGTCCATGGTCACTCCTACGCGGCTCTGCGTGCATCATCCGGCGCGCCCGGCGTTCGCCGTCTGCATGACCTGCCGCAAGCCGATCTGCCAGGAGTGCGCGACGCAGTGGGACGGCATCTACCACTGCACTCCGTGCCTGGCCACGCGGCGCGGCGGCGCCAGGCAGCGCTCGCGCGTGGGCGGCTGGATCTCCATCGCCGCGGCGTCGGCCATCCTTCTCTATCTCAGCGCGCGGGCGATGGTGTGGGCGGGCGCGCTGATCGCGGGACTGTTTTGATCCGCGCGCCGCTCTCCGCCACATCGGTCCTCGACGAGATGAGCGACGCCGTCGCCCTCGCGGCCGTGCCGTGGGCCGGCCTCCTCGTCCTCACCTCGCTGCCGTACTACCTCCTCCAGGTTCTCTTCCTCGAGCGCCTCATCGAAGTCGGCAACCAGGCCTCGCACTACGGCCGGGCCTTGGGCGAGCTCGCGAACTGGACCCTCCTCGCCTTCGTCGTCTCGCTGTGGGGCCGCGCCGTTTGGGCGCGGGCGTGCCGCATGGCCATGGAGAGCGGCGCGCGGCCGGGTCTCGCGGCGCTGCGCGTGCCGTTCGTCGCGCTGGCGAGCTACGTCCTCACCGCGTCGCTCACGGAGCTCCTCTTCTACGGCACGCTCATCACGTTCATCGGACCGCTCGTCGTCATCCTCTTCGGCGGCATCGCCATCGGCACGATGGAGCTCAACGACCGCGCCGGCGTGGCCGCGCCGCTGCGCCTCGTGGCCCGCTACTCGCGGCACGTCCGCATCGAGCTCGCCCTCCTCGGTATTTTCCTCGTGGCCTGGCTCGTCGCGCTCCTCAACATCGGCGCGGCGTTCGATGCCGGGCTCTGGATGGCCAACGGCTTCGCCGGCATCGACATCACCCGCTGGCAGCTCCTCCTCGATTTTCACAACCGCACGTTCCGTCTCCTTCTCTTCGCCGGTGCCGCGATCGCCGTCGAGCCGTTCTGGATCGCCGCGAACGTCGTCCTCGTGCGCAAGTCGGGCGCGGCGCAGAGCGGCGAGGAGCTGCGGATCTGGTTCCGCGAGCTGCAGGGAGGGGCGCGATGAGGCGCGTCGCAGCATTGATTGCCTTTCTCGTGACCACGTCGGCGAGCGCGATGACGATGGCCGACTACGTCGCGGCGCTCGAGTCGATCCGCGCCCTCGACGCACCCGCCGCCCGCACGCAAGCGCAACTCCTCCTCGGCGCCGGCGTCGAGTCTCCCGCCGGCCGCTTCACCGCCGACGGCGCGCTGCTGCACGAAGTCATGGCCGATCCGAAGAAGGCGCAGGCGCATCTCGACGCCACCATCGCGGCGTTGCGCGCGCGGATGCCGTCGGCGAGCGCACCGACCGATCCACGCCTGCTCGAGAAACTGCGCGCTGAGGAGTCGGTGGCGCCGATCAAGCCCGGCGGCGAGATCAAGACCATGCCGGCCGACGAGAAGTCGTTCGAAGACGCCGGCAACTCGCTCGACAAAGCGCTGAAGTGGGTCGAGAAAAAACTCGACAAGGCCTCCGACTGGTTCGACCGCTGGTGGCCGAAGCAAAAAGAGAAAGAGGACGAGACCAAGGTCCGGGGCACGAGTCCGCGATGGCTCGTCACGATCATCGTCATCGCCATTCTCATCGTCCTCGGCATCCTCGCCTTCGAAGTCGTCCGCCGCAGCCGCGCCGCCGTGCCCGAGACCGACGTCGTGACGAGCGACCCGATCGAGTCGCGGCGCGACGAAGATCCGCTCTCGCGCGGCGCGAACGAGTGGGAGCGCTACGCCGAGAAGCTCGCCGCGGCCGGCCGCACGCGCGAGGCCATCCGGGCCTGGTTCCACGCCGTCCTCGTCACGCTCTATGCCGCCGGCATCCTCCACTTCAAGAAGGGGCGGACAAACTGGGAGTACATCTCCATGCTGCCGCCCGACGTGGCGTGGCGCGGCGAGTTCATCACCATGACGCGGCGCTTCGAGACAGAGTGGTACGGCCACACCGAGTCGACGACCGAGGCGCTCGATGACGCGGCCGAGGGCGCGCGGCGGATTCTCGACGTGGTGAGAAGGAAGGCGGCGGCATGAAGCGCACGCTCTTCTTCCTCGCCGCCATCGCCGCGTACTTTGTCGCGGTGCTGCTGTGGGTCGGCGGTGACAGGCGCGTCGCCAAGCACGCCTACGACGACTTCTCGATCTCCAACAGCAGCGAGAAGGGGCTCTCGCTCGCGTCGAAGTACCTGGCGCGCAGCGGCCGCCGCGTCGGCCCGCTCACGCTCGCCGTCAACGACCGCAACGTCGAGCGGCGCGCCGTCGTCTTCCGCGTCGGCGCGCCGGCGTTCGCGTACAGGCTGGAAGAATTCGAAGAGGAGAAGTCGAAAAAGAAGAAGGACAAGAAGCCGGAGCCGCGCACGCACTATGTCAAGCCGCTCCTCACCGACGAGGAGGATGCCTGGGTGCGCGCCGGCGGCCGCCTCGTCATCGCCACGGATGAGCGCTATGGATCGCTCGACGTCAACCGCGCGTCCAATAAAGCGGCGAAGAAAGTCTTCCCGCTCTGGGCCGGCATCGACACGCTCGACCTTCCGGAGTCGCGCGTCGTCGGCGGCGATGCGCTGCGCAACGGGCACACGGTGTACACGGCCGACGACAAGAGCGTCGTCGCCCGCATCGCCGACGGCGCGGGCGACGTCATCGTCTTCGGCGTCCCCGAGGCGCTCGACAACGAGCATCTGGCGAAGCACCTGCCGTTCCTCGTCGCCCTCACCGGCGGCGCGCGCCGCGTCTACTTCGACGAGACCATCCACGGCATGGCCACCGGCGAAGGGATGCTTGCGCTGCTCAAGGAGTGGAGGCTCGGACCGTTCCTGCTGCTCCTGCTCATCCTCACCGCGGCGATCTTCTGGCGCGGCGGCGCGCGCATCGGCATTCCCGACGACGAGTTCCGCGACACGCGCTCGGAGGCCATCGACCTCGTCGGCTCCCTCGGCGCGCTGTACGACCGCTCCATGACGAAAGGCGAGGCGCTCGCCGCGTACCACCGCGAGCTCACGCGCGCCGTCGCCGCGAGCACGGGGCTGCGCGGCGAGGCGCTGCACAAACGCGTCAGCGAGATGGCCGGGGGCGTCGGCCCGACATGGAAGCACCAGGAAATCACGAACGAAGAATTTCAGCGGATGCTCGCGTCACTGAATGCGGCATTTGCGAGGTTGTGAATGCAAACGATTCAAGAGATCTCGACCCGTTTCCAACAACTGCGCGAGCAGCTCGACAGCGTGATCCTCGGCCAGCACGGCGTGAAGGCGCTGGCCATCACGACGCTCGTCGCCGGCGGGCACATGCTGCTCGAAGGCGTCCCCGGCACCGGCAAGACGCTGCTCTCGCTGGCCCTGGCGCGCCTTCTCGGGTGCCGCTTCCGGCGCATCCAGTTCACGCCGGATCTGATGCCCGCGGACCTCGTCGGCGCGAACGTCTTCAACCAGAAGTCGGAGGAGTTCGCGTTCCGCCCAGGACCGATTTTCACCGACGTGCTGCTCGCCGACGAGATCAACCGCACGCCGCCGCGCACGCAGGCCGCGTTGCTCGAGGCGATGCAGGAGAACGCCGCGACGGTCGACGGCGTCCGCTACCGCGTCTCGCCGGTATTCACGGTCTTCGCGACGCAGAACCCGGTCGAGTTCGAAGGAACGTATCCGCTCCCCGAGGCGCAGAGAGATCGGTTTTTGATGAAGATCACGATCGACTTTCCGGAGGCGAGCGACGAGCACCGAATGCTCGCCGCGTACGCCGCCGGGCAGCGGCTGCACGACGACATGGTGGCGAAGCTGCAGCCATCGGTCAGCGCCGAGGAGCTGGCGACGGCGCGGAAGACCGTGGCCACGCAGGTGCGCGTCGAGCCGGAGATCATCCGCTACATTCAGGAGATCGTCGCGAAGACCCGCAACGACGACGCCGTGCAGATCGGCGCCGGCCCGCGCGCGTCGCTCGCGCTCCTCGAAGCGAGCCGCGCCGCCGCCGCCCTGCAGGGCCGCGACTTCATCACACCGGATGACGTGAAGGCGCTCGTGCCGCCGGTGCTGGCGCATCGGGTGACGCTGAGTCCCGAGGCGGAGATGGAGGGGCTTGCGCTCGAAGACTTGCTGACGCGGATTTTTGAGGCCGTCGAAGTCCCCCGTTAAAAAACGATGAGACCCGGCCCGCTCCTCCCCCGCCTCCTGGTAATCACCGCCGCCCTCGCGGCGCTGATCCCGGTCGCGATCTGGGTGGAGTGGGTCGTCGTCGGCGCGTTCGCGCTCGTCGTCTTCGCCGCCGGAACCGAGGCCGTGGCGCTGCGGCGGGTCAAGCTCCTGGCGGAGCGGCCGGCGCGCATCGCCCTCGCGCTCGACGAAGTCGAGACCACCGCCGTCGACTTGAGCAGCAACGCCGCGCGTCCGTTGAAAATGATCGTGCGGCAGCGCTGGCCGGAGCTCGTGGCGCAGCGCGCCATCGTCGCCGACGCTCTCTGCCGCCCCGGCGAAGTCGTGCGCGTCGACATGAGCGTGCGCGCCATCGCCCGCGGCAGCGCCGTCGTCGAGCGCGTGGCCGTAGCCATGACCTTCTTCGGCATCGTCGAGCGCATCGCCCGCGCCGGCGCCGAGTCGGAGCTCGACGTCCTCCCCAACACCCGCGCCGTCCGGCGCCTGCACAAGCAGCTCAACGCCTTCGCCCTGCGCGGCATCGGCGCGCGCGCGGCGCCGCGCATCGGCAAGGGGCGCGAGTTCGACCGCCTGCGCGACTACGTCATCGACGACGACTACCGCGACATCGCCTGGCGCGCCTCGGCGCGGCACGGGCGGCTCATCGTCCGCGAGTTCCGCCTCGACCGCTCGCAGGAGATCCTCCTCTGCCTCGACCAGGGCCACCGCATGGCCGCGCGCGTCGCCCAGATCACGCGCCTCGACCACGCCGTCAACGCCACGCTCCTCATCAGCTACATCTGCAACCGGATGGAGGACAAAGTCGGCCTCGTCGCCTTCGACACCGACGTCGACAAAGGCGTGCCCGTCGCGCGCGGCCCCGCGCATCTGCGCGCCATCACCGCGTACGTCACGCACCTCGAGGCCGCGTACCGCTTCACCGATTACCTGACGCTGGCGACGAACCTGCGCCGCCGTCTCCATCACCGCACGCTCATCCTCATGCTCACGGTCCTGCCGGAAAAAGAAGAGCGCTTCGGCCTCCTCCGCGCCGTGGAGATGCTCGCGCCGCAGCACCTCCCGCTCATCGTCGTGCTGAACGATCCAAACCTGAAAGCCGCCGCGCGCTTCCTCCCCTCCGACCGCGCCGAGCTCTCGCGCACGCTCGTGGCGCGCGAGCTGTGGATGAACCGCGTGGAACTGACGAAGGACCTTCGCGCGCGCGGCGCGCTCGTCGTTGAGTCGACGCCGGAGGATGCCGGAGTCGACGCCGTGAATGCCTACATCGACGTGAAGCGGAGGCAGCTCCTCTGATGGACATCGAAAAGTTCGTCACCAACCGCTCCCCCGTCTGGGCCGACCTCGATGCGCTCGTGGCGCGCGCCGAGGAGGAGACGGAGACGCTGTCGCACGACGACGTGCATCGCCTCGTCGAGCTCTATCGACGCGCCTGCTCCGACCTCAACCTGGCCCGCTCCTACACCGCGAATCCGGAGCTCATCGGGCGGCTCAACCAGCTCACCGGCCGCGCCTACCGCTTCGTCTATCAGGCCGGGCACGAGAAGCCGGTCGTGGCCTCGTTTTTCCGTCTGGTCACGCGCGAGATTCCGACGGCGTTCCGCCGCGAGCGGATCGTCATTGCCATCGCCGCCGCCGCCTTCGTCCTCGGCGCGCTCTTCGGCGCGGGGGCAGTGCTGCTCGACCGCGCCAACGCCGCGCGCCTGATTCCCGGCGAGTTCTTCACGGAGAGCCCGCGCGAGCGCGTGGCGCGCATCGAGCGCGACGAGGAGCGCATCGACAGCGCGGAGAAGGCGATGCTCTTCGGCGCCTCGCTCTACACGCACAACATCCAGGTCTCGTTCCTGGCTTTCTCCCTCGGCGCGCTCACATACGTCGGCGCGCTCTGGCTGCTCTTCTACAACGGCGTGATCCTCGGTGCCATCGCCACGATGTACGTGCTCGACGGCGTGACGACGTTCTTCGTCGCCTGGGTCGGCCCGCACGGCGCGCTGGAGCTGCCGTCGATCATCTTCGGCGCCGCGGCGGGGCTTCTGGCCGGCCGGGCGCTGCTGATGCCCGGCAACCTAACGCGCGCGGCCTCGCTGCGGCGCGCGCTCCCCTCGGTGTGGCGGATCATGATCGGCACGGCGCTGACGCTCGTCCTCGCGGGCCTGATCGAGGGCGGCTTCTCGCAGTTCAGCTCGAAGACGATTCCGTATCCGATCAAGATCGCCGTCGCCGTGCTGCTCTTCAGCGCGCTGATGACGTACCTCTTCGTGCGGAGGGTCGGCGAGGAATGACCGAAGCGACGATCACGACTCCCGAGCACGTCGAGATCCGCCTCGAGCCGGCCGGCGCGGGGAGCCGCTTCCTGGCCATCTCCATCGACTCGCTGATCACGCACGGCCTGGCCATTCTCGTGGGGTACGCCGCGATCACGATCCTTCCGACCGGCATCGCGTTGGCGATCTACATCACCGCGAACTTCGTGCTGACGTGGGGGTGGCACGTCTACTTCGAGACGCAGCACGGCGGCCGCTCGCCGGGGAAGCGCGCGCTGCGCCTCCGCGTCGTCGACGCGCGCGGCCTCCCGATCTCGCTGCACCAGGCCCTCGTCCGCAACGTCATGCGCGCGGTCGACTTCGCGCCGGCGTTCTACGGGTTCGCCGCGATCTCCACGCTCGTCGACTCCCGCCGCCGCCGCTTGGGCGACCTCGTCGCCGACACGCTCGTCATCCGCGAAGCGCGCCCCCTAGCGTGGCAAGGGCAGCTCGCCGCGGAGCGCCGCTACAACTCGCTGCGCACGCCGCGCGTGCTGCGCCTCATCCGCCACCGCATCAGCCTCGAGGAGCGCGAGTTCCTCCTCGCGCTCTGCATGCGCGCCGAGAAGATGACCCCCGAGGCGCGGTACGACTTGATGCAGGAAGTGGCGGCGGCGTACCGGGCCAAGCTGATGATCGACGACGACGAAGGTATCAGCGGCGAGAACTTCGTCCGCGACCTCACGGCCGTCCTCTTCACCGCCCGCCCTGCGGCGCGCGCCGCGGCTTGAGTTAAACTTCCGCATCCCGTGAACTGCGCCAACCACCCGGACACTGAAGGTCTCCGCTACTGCAGCCGTTGCGGCAACGCGTTTTGCGGCGACTGCCTCGTCGACCTGCGCGGCATGTCGCTCTGCGCGCGCTGCAAGAACGAGCAGATGCTCGACCTCCGCTCCGGCGCGACCGGCGGCGTCGGCCTGCCGGCGTACGACCTGGCGTCGATCGGCAAGCGGTGGGCGGCGCTCATCATCGACCGCTTCCTCTTCGTCTTCGTCGCCGTCGCGCTGGTCGTGGCCGTCGTCGTCGTCACGCCCGACAAGCCCGAGGACCCGCGCGTCTTCGGCATCGCGATCGCCATCGTCATCGCGGTCATCGGCTACGTCACGTACGACGCAGTGATGGTGCGTCGCGGCGGTCAGACGATCGGCAAGCGCCTCTTGAAGATCCGTGTCGTCCGCGCCGACGGAGAGCCGGTGCGCTCCGGCCAGGCCTGGGGCCGGGCCCTCACGCGCGTCGTGGCCATTCACGTCCTCGCGCTCGTCAACTACGGACCCGCGCTGTTCACGAAGGAGAAAACCTGCGTGCACGATCTCCTGGCCGGCACGCGCGTGGTGAACGCGGAGTAAGTCATGGAAATGGTCCTGGCCTGCCGCAATCATCCGGACGCCGTCGAAGGGCTGCGCTACTGCTCGCGCTGCGGGCAGACGTTCTGCCCCGACTGCCTGGTCACGATTCGCGGCAACACGTTCTGCGCGTCGTGCAAGGCGGAGCAGATGCGCGACCTCGCCTCGGGCGTGGATCAGAGCGCGCTCGAGCTCGCGGGCATCGGCCGCCGCTTCGGCGCGCTCTTCATCGACAGCCTGATCCTGTCGATCCCGATTATCATCGTCATGGTCTCGGTGATCGCCGTCACGGTCTCGGGCAAGAGCAACTTCAATCCGATTTGGGTCCAGCCCGCGGCGCTGGTCGCGGTCGGCCTCTACGTCGTCTACGAGGGGCTGATGCTGGCGTCGCGCGGACAGACGCTCGGCAAGATGGCGATGAAGATCAAAGTGGTGCGCGTCGACGGCACGGCGATCTCCACGGGGCAGGCCTGGGGCCGCGCGTTCATGCGCCAGATCCTGGCGAGCTGCCTCTCGATCTTCAATTACCTGCCGGCGTTTTTCACGAAGGACCGCACCTGCCTGCACGACCTCGTCGCCAGCACGCGCGTCGTGAACTGGAGCTGACGCGATGGCCATCCCCCGCCCCGCCTACGCGGGCCCGCAATGCCCGCGCTGCCGGGCTACGCTCCCCGAGGAGCTGCACGACGGCGCGAACGTCTGCCTCACCTGCCTCGGCGACTTCGACGCGCGCGTGTTCCGTCCGCCGCAGCGCAGCGCGCGCGTGCTGCAGTTCGCGCAGAGCGGGCCCGACGGCGCGGTGTCGTGCGCGAATCACGCGCGCAACGCCGCAGTGGCGGCGTGCGACCGCTGCGGCCTTCTGATTTGCTCGCTCTGCCAGCTCGAAGTGGAGAGCGGGAAGCTCTGCCCGTCGTGCTTCGAGCGGCTCTCGCAGGAGGACGCCGCCGACACGACGCGGACGCGCTTCCGCGACTACGGCAGCCTGGCCGGGCTGTGGGCGTTCGTCGGGCTGCTGTTCTCGGCGCTGATGTTCGGCATCCCGCTGGGACTGCTCTCGGTGTACTACGCGATCCGGGCGCTGCGCCGGCCGGAGTCGCGCTCGTCGCTGACGTTCGTGATCTTCGCGCTTTGCCTGGCGCTGGCGGACATCGGCATCAGCTTCTCCATGCTCCTGACGCTCTTCCGACACAGATGAACGACACCGCCCCACGAACGCGCATCGGCCGCAACAACGACTTCGCCACGCGGCAGATCATCTATCGGACGCCGCTCGGCATCGAGGTGGACGAGCTCGATCACTTCGAGATCGTGCGCAAGCGGGTGTTCTACGACGACGTGCTGCTGGTGACGATGCACCGCCAGCAGACGTGGGGCTTCCTCGTGCTGGCGGCGATCGTGGTGCTGCTCTTCGGCGGCCTGGCGGTGGTGTCGAAGGACGTCGCCCCGCTGGCGATGACGCTCGGCGCCGTCGCCGCGATCGCGCTGGTCTTCGGCACGATTCGCCTGCTGTACCAGGTAGAGGTGGTGAGCGTGTTCGGCCGCCGCTCGAAAGCGTCGATCCGCTTCGGCTTCCGCCGCGCCCGGGCGCGGCAGATGTTCAACGAGATCTGCGCGAACGTCGCCGCGGCGCAGCGGCGCCTAGCGCGCGAGATCGCCGCGAACGAGCCGCCGGAGGAGAGCGCAGTGGCGGAGGAGGAGTTGCCGCCGATGCCGGCGGAAGAGCAGGGCGCAGAGCTTCCGTAGCAGGTTGGCGCGCGTGGAATCAAGCCCTGCGCGTGCGCCAATACACGACTGCTGCAGTGAGCAGAACCGCCGCGCTGATCATTGTGATGACAAATCCGGCGAACACCGACCGACGCTGCACGACAGTGCCAAGCGGAGTCCGTAGTACCACGATTTTCAACGGCTCCGCTGACGTCAGAGCTTCCAGCAAGCGAACGCTCTCACCGTCGGTCAAGAACAGGGGCGTTGCGACGGCTGACCGGAACGCATGCCAGTTGGCAAATGGACCGGCAACGCTCGACATGCGGCCCTCGCGAACGACGAACGCTTTCGAATCAGAAACGGCAACGACCGCATCGCCGACCGTCGTCATCGAGTGAAGATTACGGGTCCCGGCGAACGCCTGCCTGACGCTGAGCGTCTGATCGAGGACCAGCAACTTGTCGTTCACCTGAGCAACGATCGAGCGAGCCTCCCAGGACGCCTCACCGACGGATCCGACGAAGCGCCGAAGCCGTACAGGCGGCGAGGAGCACGATTTTTCGTCGATGATGATCTCGGCGATCTCGGATCCCGAAGTGATGAGGATCGAATCACCGAACGCATCGGCTCCGTGAATGTTCGATCGAATTTCCCCGAGCGGCCACTGTCCGCAGAGATGATCGCCGTCAATAACGTCGGCTTGATCTTGGGTAAACAACAGCGCTTTTGTCGGCCCGACAGCAAAGGCAACCCGCGGTCCTTCGATCGTTCCCTGCCAAGCACGGCGCATCCGAACTCCGGCCGCGACTGATTCGATCCGCCAAACCTGCCAATCTGATAGTCGTCCCAACAATACGTCGACAGATTTCAAGTCGCGCACCGCGATGCCCGCAACGAAAACGTCTTTCGCTGATGCCGGCGCTGCTGCTGCTGACACGTAACGGCGTGCGGCCGCATCCCATCGGTCGACACACAACGTTCCACCGCGCGAGCCCACTAGATACAACGCGCCATTCAATTCGACGGCACCGTTCAATGCCGCCGATGGATTCGTACACCGCTCCTCTTCAGCACCGAGTGCGCAACATGTCAGAGCGACCGCGGCGGACAGGACGAGACCGAACGTCTTCAGTCCCATGGATCGAGGGCGCCCCAGCGCGCCTTGTTTTCCCACGAGTCCAACGAACGCGGTCCGCCCAGGCCGACGCCTCGCAGGTTTCCACCGAGTATCTTTAGCATCTGATCGACTCCGCCGGTGCAATCGCAGGATAGCCCCAAACCACCCCTCGATTGATTCCAATACGTCAGCGAGCCGACAGCGGCGGCGGCACGGTCGATCTGAGCTTCGCGAAATGGAAATAGTCCCCAATGTGCATTATGAAATACCGCGCCGACCATGAGGTTGTCGGCATTCCACATACCGGCGCCCGCGCTGGGATCATTCGAATTTACCTTGATCATGGGGCCGCTGACGTTGTCCTTCAATGTCGATCGTCCCTGTTCGCTTCGAGGTACATTCTCGTAAACGACCGCGTCGAGTCCGCCTTTCTTGTTCTTGACGAATCCCGCGACGATCACGACGTGTTTCGCCTTGCGGTCCTTGCGGCTCACGAGAAGCAGCACATCGCCCGGGTGCACGTTCTTCGTCTGACCGTATACCAAAGCTTCCACACGGCCATCGGGATCCGTCGCGGTGAGAGGACGATCCTGTACGTAGGCATAGGCGTTCCACAGTTGTGGGTTTGCGGCGGCGGCTTTCGTATCAACGACGGGATCCACCGATAAGAATCGCCCCATGCTTTCCGCGTAATACCGCGCGTGCATATAATCCAACGGGTTGATGTCGTTCGCCGGATCAGCGTCGCGCTCGTGTCCGGTGAACTTCAGCGGCTCTCCTTCCTGGGCCCCGGCGCCGATCTCCTCGCCGAACGGCAGGTAGGTGTGGAACCCGATCTTGTTCCCCGCCTGGTCCGTGATCAGCCGCGGCGTGCCGAGGTGGTCCAGCGAGAAGTGCTCGACCGTCGCCGGCGTGATCGCCGCGAGCATCGGCCCGCCGCGGTAGACGTAGTCGCGGAACACGGTCCACGTCGTCCCGCTCACCTGGTAATCACGCAACACCTTCTGATCCAGACCCCGGATCTTCCAGTGCGCCGTGTTCGTCACTCGGTCCTCCACCGCGATGCGCTCGTCGTCCGCGGTGTAGACATACGTGACGTGCGGCGAGGTCTCCGAATCGATTCGCTCTTCGGTCACCATGTTCAAAGCGTCATAGGTGAGCTTGTACACGTGCGAGGAGGCCGCGGGCTGCCATTGGGTGAGGTTCCCGGCAGCATCGTATTGGGGATTCGCGGCATTCAGCCGATTCGTGCCGCTGTCGATGCCGATCGCCGTCGGTATGCCTCCGGTCGAGCGGCTGGTCATGTTCCCGTACACGTCGTAGGCAAACGACTGCTCCGTCCACGTACCGGGCGCCACCACTTTCGCGTACGTCAGCCGGCTGTGTAGATCGTAGCCGAACGCCTGGTCGCCGATGCCGATGATGTTTCCGGCGCCGTCGTATGCGTACGCACCGGTATCCCACGAGTACGGGCCGCTCTGCGGCGCCGGGCGGCGCGCTTCGATTGCCTTCGCCGCGGCCAGCGCTTGCGGAGCCTCCTCCGCGGAGAGACGAACCGCGGAAGCTGAGGCAAAGGTTAAAAATGCGATGAGGAGGAGCCGGCCATGCATCATTTCACCCCCGTTCGCAGATCGTCGATGTCGTACCGATGGATGAGCCGGCCGCTCAGCGGCGAAGGCCAGTGATACACGATTTGTGAAAGACCCAACACGTTCCTTGCTTCATCGAGCGCCGAGCGCATTTGCTCCATCGCACCGGCGCGAACAACTCCGGTCAGCGGCGCGTAGCTACTCCATATCGCCGGCAGGCCGGCGGTGGCGCGCATGGCGTCGATGGCCTGGCGGAGCTGGCTGAAGTGAATGCCGCGAATCAAGGCAACCGCCGGCAGCGGATCATCCGCAAACGTCCCGACCATGGCCGCATCGGCGACCGAGGGCGCGGACCGCACGCCATTGACGTCGACGGTGACGATCCGGTAGGCGTAGGCGTAGTAGGGGTTGGGCCAGTGATTGACACTGGAGTCGGTATTGGACGCGAGTGAGGTTGTAACGTAGTCGTTATAGCCGGGACGTCCGGCTTCGATCCGTTGAATCTGATAGTGGTCAAACCCAGCCGGAGCCGTCGCCCCGCTCCAGGAAAGTTGCACCGGACCGCCGGAGCTGCTCGAGACCGTCAGGAAGGTGGGCGGCGTCGGCGGTCCGTAAACCGTGACCGTAGCAGATTGACTGTTCGTCGTTCCGCAGGCATTGCTGACCGCAACCCAGTAGGTCGTCGTGTTTGTCGGGGTGACGTCGATGGAACTGAACGTCGCGCCGTTGATCGGTACTGCGCCGATATACCACTGATACTGGAGCGTTCCGCCAGTCGCCGTGACAGACAACCGCCGAGAGACGCCGCGCGTCGTCGAAACCGACCCCGGCTGAATGCTGATGTCAGGCGCAGTGCAGAGTGCGACGGTTGCCGTGGTGGTGTCGGCAGTCGCGGCGGCTCCGTTCGCACCGCAGTTGTTGGAGGCGCGCATCCAATACGACCCGGCCGAAGTCGTGCTCGCCGTGAACTGATATTGATTATTCGTCTCACCGGTAATGGGAGACGTCGTGTCACCGGCAGTCCCTCGATACCACTGGTACTGGAGCACGTGTCCGGCGCTGGATTCGCCCGTGGCTGCCGCGGTGAGCGTCACGACCGCGTTTGTTGCCACCGACTGCGATATCGGATTCGCCGTGATCGTTGGAGCGGCGCACGTACTCGCGTCGGTCGCCCCCGTGCTGCTGAGCGACAGCGGCCGCTGCATCATGTTCGGATCGTGCTGCTGCGTGTCGACGACGCCGTTCGCATGCGCGAGCTGAAACAGCGCTCCGTTTTCCGCATAGGACAGCGTGTTCGACCGCGTCTGCGCGTTGTAGGGGAACTGCACGTCCGTCAGGAGTCCTCTGCTGTACGAGCTCGACACGTTGATGCCCGCGAACGAGCAGTCGCCCGCGCAGGAGGGGTACCCGAGCTGCCAGATGTCTCCCTGCGGATCATAGGAAAACGTTTGGGCGAAGGATCGCTTTGCCACGTTCGGAGCAACGTCGTTGCACGTTGCTCCGCTGCTGATCGCGCACTCGTATTCGCTTGTGGTGCGCGACGAGGGCCGTCCGCCAACCCCGCCATAAACATACTGCTCGGAGATCTGAACGTTCGTGTCACGGCTATCGAACCAGTTGAAGCGCGTCGCACGCGTGAGCTGTCCGTTTCGAAAGTCGTTCGTGCCGTTGTCGGTGCCGTATTCGTATTTCTTGAGAATACGGTTGAAGGTCGAATTTTGCCGGAAGATCGTTTCGGCAACCGTCTTAGTGCGTTCCGCGCGGTCGTAGGTGTACGTCAGATCGAATTTGTCGCCGCCCGCGCCTTCATACCGGCGGGTCATGTGTCCTCGGGCGTCGTACTCGTAGCTCGTCGTGCCGTTCCCCGTCGCGCCTTTTTCGGGGTGGGTCTCACTGGTCAGAAACCCGCGGTTGTCGTAGTTGAACGTACGGGACTGACCGCAAATAAGGCTGCTGTAATTGCTGCAGACGTTCGCCAGCCGGCCGCCGACGTCGTAGGTGTACAAGGTTTGCGTGTTCTCTCCCGGCTCGACAATCTTCCGGAGGCGCTGATACCGGTCGTATGTCTCCGTCGTGGTCGCTGATGTTTGAGTCGAGGCGAGATTGGCAGCGGTCGTCCCCGTGCGCACCTTGACCGTGCGGCTCATCGAGGAAACGCCGCTGTAGCTCTGATCGACGACGCTGCCGTCGGGCGCGGTGATCTTCAGGGGCCGGCCGAACTCGTCGTAGGTGAAAAACGTGAAATGCGACGGTATGCTCTCCCACTCCGAGACCGCCGTCTTCGATCCGAGGGCGTTGTAGCTCGTCGTGTGCGACATGGGGGTGCCGCTGGGCATGTCGCGGCTCTCGCGTGTCACGCGCCCGAGGACGTCGAGGTCATAGTGCACGTGCGGCAAGTACGTCGTGGAACCATCCGGCTGCTGCACGAAACGGCTGGGCGTGGTGCCTGCCGTCTCCTGATATACGTCCACCGAGGGTGGGTTGAATGTGTAGCTGTAGGCCGTTCCGCCTTCGGCGAGCGCTCCGAGTGCCGTATCGGATCTGACAGTGAGCAGGCGGCCGAGGAAATCGTATTGATAGTTCGTGGTCATTCCGGCCGTGCCGACGGCGCGGGATCGTGACGCGCTCACGAGCCCCGTATTCGCGTCGATGGTATTGTCGACCGTCCGAAACGTCAGCGGATTGCCGTTGCCGACGCCGTCGTAGTATTGGGAGACCGAAACAGTGCCGTAGGTCCAGGTGTGGTCGATCCGGTACGCCTCCGCGCTGATCGTGCCGCCACATTGGTCCAAGGTCGATACGGTCGGCGGGGCGTCCCCGCCGAGGTATTGCTCTTTGACGACGTTGCCCGCGGAATCGGCGGTAAAGACCGCCAGGAGGTCGGTGGCTCCCAGCGTCGGACTTGCAGGGTCGCCAACGTCCGCCTTCAATTGGCGGCGCCGCTGCAAAAACCCCGTGTTCGCATCGAAACACGAGATCGTCATCGCCGTTCTCGATGTGCCTGTCTGTCCGGGCGGCGCCTCCGCAGC
The DNA here is from genome assembly GCA_035276475.1 of Thermoanaerobaculia bacterium. Lineage (GTDB taxonomy): Bacteria > Acidobacteriota > Thermoanaerobaculia > Gp7-AA8 > Gp7-AA8 > DATDFB01. Next base: position 15,344 of record DATELQ010000044.1, read on the forward strand.
CGTCACCGTCTGGTACGTGAAGGTCTCGAGAATCCAGGGAGTGCTTACCGGCCAGGACACAAAGCCGGAGACGCCATACGTCCCCCTCGACGGATTGAACTTCGTCACCGTGGTACGGACGTTCGATCCCTCAAATGTGCCGGCGGTGTCTGCCTGCCGATAGTGGCCGTAGCCGTCAAAATCCGAGGAGACGGTCTTCGCCCACCGGTTCCCGTCGTCCGCGTACAACGTGCCCTCGGCGACGACACGACGGTTCTGATCCAGGTTGCCCGTCGCCGAGAACGAATCGTTCTCATACTTGAGGTATTGGCTGCGTTTGACCTGGTCCCAGTTCGCGCCGCCGTACTGCTCGACCGACAACTGGAGACCGTCATATCCGGCGTCGCGCGTCACGGGTAGACCGTACTCGGCGGCAAAGGCGGTGGCGGTGGTGCACGGCGCCTTCGGGCAGATGGAGAAATAGTGCCGCGACTTCTGGAGAATGGCGCCGCATCCTGTTTTGTCAGCCGAGGGGTCGAACTCGGTCACGGTTCGTGACACGCTTTCACCGGTCGTCCCATAGTTGTCGACATAGGTGCGGCATCCGAGGACATGGCCGGCGGCGTCTTTGACTGTGCGCTTGGTCACCGAGACGGGAAGGTCGGGCACCGACGGCGCGTCCTTCCAGGTCTGCGAGAACACCGGTGGCGGCGGTACGCCGAAATTGGTGTAGCGATATTCGATCGTTCCGCCGGTGGGCAGTGCCATGGAGGTCAGCGTTCCCGGATCTCCGAGATCGTCCAGAGCGTCATCCGTCTTGTATGTAAATGAGTATCGCAGGGGCGTTCCGCTGCCGTCGGTGCTGGTTGAGCGAACGCTCGTCAGCAAGGTGGCGAGGGTCGTCGAAGCGACTTCGCCGCCCGGGCAACAACCTGGCCGCACAAGGGTCGTCCACGGGCCCGGATTGCTTACAGTGCCTTCTGCGTCGTATGTGAAGGTATAGCGTTCTGACCCGCCGTTGAAGGTGGCCAGGTCGACCGCGGCAACGCTCTCGTGCTGGACGGTTGGAGATGTGAACTCTTCAAAGTACGCCGCGGTCGGCTTGAAGTAGACGTAGTGGTGGCGGCCCTGCGAATCCCAGATGTGCCACGTCGTGCTGCCTGATGCGATCGGGTTTGAAACGTCGTTGTAGGCAACGGATACCCAGTTGCTGAAACGGTCATAGATTTTGGTGAGGCGTCCCACGGAGTCGAAATCGCGCCGTAACCCGTCCGGAGACTCCAGCACACGAGTTGTTTTGTTGTAGCGAAGGTATGTGCCGTCACGAGTGTACCAAATGTCACTCACGAAGGTCTCTCCGCTATGGAGGGTCGGGTAGAACGTGTGAACGCCTCCATCCGAGCTTTCGTAACTGGGGTACGCGATCGAGGGATCGGCGATCAAGCGGCCGCCAAGGGAGAATACCCACGCGAAGCCGGCATTGGCCTTCCACGAGGGGTATTCATAGCTCGCCGTATGCTCGATCAATCCCTCGTCCGTCTGCTCGCTCCAATAGCGAATGCCGTGAAGCCAACTGTTTCCGCCGTAAGAGAGCGTGAGACCGTACGACAGCTTTCCGCCGACCGGATACGTCTGCCCGATCGGCAGAGTGATATTGAGATTCCCGTTGAAGATGTTGATCGCGTCGATGCCATCGAAGTGATACGACTTCCCGGGCGAAAAACCGCGCTCCGTGTTGGGATTTTCCTGACCCAGCGCGCTCATCGCGAGCGCGGCTACGGCGGCGAGGAGAAGAGCGATTCGCGGCCGTCTCATTGCTCCCCCACGACGACGACGAAGTAACGAAGGGACATATGGTCGATGCCGATCAAGACATCGCCCTTTCTCAACTTATCCGGCGTGGATCCCGACTTGCCGAGCGGCTTCAGCTTCCCGATTTCTGCAGCGGCGCGGCCATTCGGGTGCGGATCGTCGTCCAGAGGACCGCCGTCCCCGATCGTTCCCGTCCATGAGCCCTCACCCGGCCGGACGAGCAGCAGATCGAAAATCGCCAACGGCATGTCGACCTTGAAGAGATCGCCTTTGCCGTTGCGCCGCAGCGCATTGGAAGGAAGCTGTAGGGGCACATACGGAGACGCAGACGGCATGGCCATCGAGTAGGCGCCGGTGGCATTGTCGACCGCGAACCAGATGGAGTTGTCAGAGACGCCGTTGACCGGCAGGCTGACGACGCCGGCGCCGCTTTTGTCCGTCACCAGCGCATCGCGGTGGATGAACCGTTTTTCATAGCCGGCCTGTTCTCTCGCCTCGCTGCACATCGTGACCATGCCGCCGTGGGTCAGGCCGGAGATGGTGACGCTCGACGATTGCAAAGTGATGGTCGGCGTTGCCGGCCGCGGCGGATCCGCAAAGGCCCAGGACGATAGAGCCGCCCCAACGAAGAACCCGAGCTGCGTGATGCGTTTCGGAACCATCGATGCCTCCCGGTGATCAGCCAAGACAGAGAAGAACGAGGATCTCGCCGACGCCGTCGGGCAGCGGCTCGAGAGCTTTGCCGACGATCGTGCCGGGCTGATGGAACTTCCGGCCGCCGACTTCGATCGGCTCGGATTTCATCGCCGTACCGGGTTCGTCGCTCGTCACGAGGAGGTCGCCCATGCGGATCGCCCCACGGCGAGCGTCGACCTTGACGCGCACGCGGCCGGAAGTCGCGATCGTTGCTTTGAGCTCGCCGGGCCGGCCGAGAATGACTCCCGGTTGCGACGACACGACGCCTGCCACGGACGTGTCGTACGCTTTGCTCGATGGCATGACCTCGTTCGTCTTTTCGGGATTGACAATGACGACGGTGCCGGGCGCGAGCTCGCGGTCGCCACGCACCCACTCGGCGACGTCCTGGCCATACACTGCATTGACGACGGAAGTCGCCGTCAGCGTTCCCGCAACACTGACGTTGCCGGCAAACGACGACGTACCGGTCGACTGTACCTGCAAGCCGTGGGTGTTCGTGCTGCTGCCGACGATCACGTCGTAGTTCGTGCTGCGATTGAGATACAGCGATTGCCCCGGGGATTGAACGTCCGGGAGGGCCGTCCCGCCGATTTTCAGACCGGCAACGTCGATTTCGCCGTTGCCCGTCATGTCGAGCATGACGCCGCTGCCGCTCGTAGTCGAAAGAAACCGGGCCGGGAAAAGAGCGGCGCCGGGCGTCGCAATCTGGAGGGCGGTGGTCGGGGACGTGACCCCGATGCCGACATTGCCTCCCAGGAATGACATCACGTCGGTCCAGGTGGTGGAGTTCGACCGGGTCGCGATTCGGAACGATCCGTCGCCGTTGGACGCATACAGCCTGGCTCCATAGCCGTTCGACGCGCTGGAAGCCAGAAATTCAATGTCGCTGGGACCGTAGGGATCGATCAGAATGCCGCTTCCCGCGGTCTTCCTGAAACCGCCGGCTTGAGAGGTGCCAAACGATAAATAGCCGCCGGTGACGTCGAGTCTGGTTTGGGGCGTTATAGTCCCAAGACCGACGCTGCTTCCTAGAAACGTCATCGAGTCGGTCCAGGAGGCGGCGTTCGCCCGCGTTGCGATCCGGAACGAGCCGTCGCCGTTGTACGCGTACATCCTGGCCCCGTAGCCGTTTGAAGCAGTCGAAGCCAGGAATTCGATATCGCTGGGACCGTAGGCGTCGATCAGAATTCCCTTGCCCGCACTCTTGCGAAAACCGCTGATTTGATTCGTGCCGAAAGAGAGATAGCCACTGACGTCGCATCTGGACTGGGGCGTCGCCGTGCCAATGCCGACGTTTGCGGTGGAGGGACTCGCGATCCACGTCGGATTGGTCGTCGAGTCGGTTTGCCACGGAGCCTGAGCGCGCGCCGAAATCGGCGAGAGCATCCAAAGGCAAGCCATCAGCGCCGCAACGATCAGTCTTTTTGAGCTCTTTTTCATTTGGTCACCTTCCGTATCGTGATCACGGCGCGGGCGGCACGTCGTCACAGGCGCCGATCCGTTTGCCGGTGAATGTCTGCCGGACCTCGCCTTGGCCCGAAGTGAGCGTACTGGTGCCGTCGAAGTGATCACCCGCATAGGTGAACCGCCAGCTGGAAGTGGTGGCGCGTTGCGCGCAGCGGACCGTATAGGCAGTCTCATTCGCCGCTGCAGCATCCGGTTGGACCTGGCAGTCGTCCGATGGTTTGGACCTCGGCGGATCCGGCCGTGATACCAGTGCTTTCGCGATGCAGACGGTGTGCGTCAACGGCACGCCGACGATCGGCGCGCGAGTCTGAATCGTGATCTCCCAAAGGCCCGGCGCCATGACCGCGCTAGCAGGCTGCTGCGCACCGGCAACAGTGCCGGCCACTCCGATTACGGCAATGAAGACACCAAGGGCGTTACGAAGACGCATCGTTGACCTCCATCTCTTAAGGTGCGCAGCAGGACTGCCGCGCGTTTACCGACGTTCAGTGCGATCTCAATTTAGGTGTGACGTCGGAAGGAAGACGATATTGCTACCGACAGGTGGGAGCCGCCCGTTTTTCCTCTAGAAGTCCCAAACTGCACGCCCGTGCCCATCGAAGCGCAGCACGCTCTTGCCGAGCCGCAACTCCTGTTTGCGCGCGTCGCGCACCTCGAGAACGACCCGCACAATTCCGCGCTTGGTCGCCGTCGCCGGGACGAAGTGCAGCACGACGCCGGTGGCGTGCACGGCGGTCAGCCGCTCGATCGTGGCCGGGTCCGCGGCGATCGTGATCTCGCGGACGTCGACGAAGTGCGGCGCGGCCGGCACCTCCGCCAGCACCGCTTTGTATCGCGTCAGAATCGCGCGGCGCGAGATACCGCTCTCGCCGTGCCCCTTCTCCGGATGCCATTCGGCGAGAAAGTCGGCGTGGTACTCCATCACCCACGAGTCGATCGCCGAGTCCTCCGGGATGCCCTTGACGTCCGCCGCCCAAAACCACGGCACCTGCGCGTCGCCGATCTTGCGCGTGATCAGCTCGGGCTTCTCGATCCCCGGCAACTGCTGAATCGCTCCCGGCTCCTCGGGCGTGAAGGCGAGGCCGTCCGTCCCCTTGCGGAAATTCGTCGCCGCGCCGGCGTCGAAGAATTCAAAGTACGTGTTCGTACCGTAAAAGTAGATCCCCGTGTACGAGCGGTCGTTGCGCACCGTCGTCCGCCGCTCGAACGGCGCGAACTCGCGCGTGAGGAACGCATTCGCATCGATCGCCGCGTACGTCTCCTGATCGAGCACGACGAAGAAATGGTTGAGAAACACCACCAGCGCCACCGCCGTCATAGTCCCCGCCCCACCGCCGGCACGATGATCCGCAGCTCGTCCATCAAGCGCGTGAACTGATCGGGATAGAGCGACTGCGGACCGTCGCACACCGCCTTCTCCGGGTCGTGATGCACTTCGATGAGCAGCCCGTCGGCGCCGGCGGCGACGATGGCGCGGGCCAGCGGCATGACCTTGTCGCGGCGGCCGACGGCGTGCGAGGGGTCGGCGATGATCGGGAGGTGCGAGAGCTTGTCGATCACCGGGATCGCCGAGATGTCGAGCGTGTTGCGCGTGTACGTCTCGAACGTGCGGATGCCGCGCTCGCAGAGGATCACCTCGTAGTTGCCGCCGGACATGATGTACTCCGACGCCAGGAGCCACTCCTGGATCGTCGCCGACATGCCGCGCTTGAGGAGAATCGGCTTGCGGATCTGCCCGAGCGCCGACAGGAGGTTGAAGTTCTGCATGTTCCGCGCGCCGACCTGCAGGATGTCGACGTACGGCAGCATCCCTTCGATCTGCGAGATCTCCATCACCTCCGACACCGTGGCGAGGTTGAACTGATCGCCCGCCGCGCGGAGCAGCTTCAGCCCCTCGACGCCCATCCCCTGGAACGCGTACGGCGAGCTTCGCGGCTTGTACGCGCCGCCGCGCAACACGCGCGCCCCCGCCTTGGCCACGCGGCGCGCGGTCTCGAAGAGCTGCTGCTCGTTCTCGATCGTGCAGGGGCCGGCCATGACGACGACGTCGTGCCCACCGATCTCGACGCCGCGCGCCTTCACGACCGTCTTCTCGCGGCGGAACGTGCGGCTCGACAGCTTGTACGGCTCGCTGATGCGCACGACCTCCTGCACCCCCTCCATGAGCTCGAACTCGCGCGGGTCGATGGTGTCGACGTGGCCGACGACGCCCAGGACCGTGTGCTCGGAGCCGGTGGAGCGGTGGACGTCGAAGCCGCGCGTGGTCAGCTCCGCGACGACGTGCTCGATGTTCGACTCCGTGCTGTGCTTCTCCATCACGATGACCATGGCGATCTCCTATTGATGCGACGACGCTTCGCGCTCGACGCGCCGCGTCTCGTCGATGATTCGTTCGAAGAGGCGCCGCATCGCCGCCGTCTCCAGAGGCCCGCTCGACGTCGCCTCGACGTGTTGCAGGACCTGCTTCTCGCGGTCGGGCGCGTAGATCGGCAGGCCGAGGTGGCCTTTGAGCTCGCCGATCTCCACGGCGTACTTGGCGCGCTGGTTGAGCAGGCGCACGAGGACTTCGTCGACGCGGTCGATGGCGTCGCGGAGGCGGGTCAGATCTTTTTCAGCGTCGTCTCTGTCGACCATAAAAAAACCTCTTCGCCGTCGCCGGGAAGAGGTCAAGATGGTCGGTTCGGTCGAGCACCCCTTCGCGGCGGGGCGCTGCACGAGGCCCCTGGCTCAGTGGAAGTAGTAGTAGCCGAACCAGTAGGCGCCGTGACTCATTGGGGCGTCAGGGTAGCACATCACTGCAGCGAGAGCAGCACGAGGATCTCGCCTTCGCCGCCCGCCAGCGGCTGCAGGGCCTTGCCGATGATCGTTCCGGGCTGATGGATGCGCCGGCCGTTGAATTCGATCGGCTCGGAGCGCATGGCCATGCCGGGCTTGTCGCTGGTGACGAGGAGGTCGCCGGCCTGAATGGCCGCGCGCGACGCGTCGACGCGCACCTTCACCCGGCCGGTCGTGGCGATTTGCTCCTTCGCCGGTCCGGCCACGCCGAGGATGACGCCCGGCTTCGCGGAAACCACGCCGGCGACGCTCGTGTCGTACGCGCGCGTGGACGGCCTCACGCCGTTTTCTCCGCGCGGCTCGATGACGACGACGGTTCCGGGCGCCATCGCCTCGGACGCCGGCACCCATTCGGCAATGTCCTGATACGTTGCGCCGATCACCTGCGCGCCGCTGATCGTTCCGCTGGCGACGATGTTTCCGGTGACGGTCACCACGCCGCCCCCCGTCACACGCAGGTGCTCGTTCAACGCGCCCGCCGTAGCCGTGTAGAAAACGAGATCGCCGGCCTGCTGGTTTGCCACTCCGCCGGTCAGCCAAGCCGCGATCTTTCCCACCGGGTCGGCCGCGCCGCGATTATTCATCGCCGTAAGCTCGATGGCGCCGCCGCTTCCGCCATAGGCAATGTCGTTCGTGCCGATGCGCAGAAGCGTCGTCGGCGCGCCGTTGAACGCGGCGCCCTCGATGTCGAGCTTTTGTGCCGGAGAGGTCGTCCCCACGCCGATGCTTCCGGTGACGTTGACCGTTCCGTTCGACGTAACGCGCAGGTGCTCGTACAGCACGCCGGCGGTTGCGGTGTAGAAAACGAGATCGCCGGCCTGCGCATTGGCCGTTCCGTTGGTGAGCCACGCCGCCACTCTGGCCACCGGGTCGGCCGCGCCGCGGTTGTTCATCGCCGCGAGCTCGAGGGCGCCGCCGCTTCCGCCATAGGCGATGTCGTTCGTGCCGATGCGCAGAACTGTCGTTGGCGAGCCATTGTTCGCGGCCCCCTCCACGTCGAGTTTCTGCACCGGAGACGACGTCCCGACGCCGGTGTTGCCGCCGGTGAAATAGATCGGACCGGACGTGTATGGCGACGGCTGCCATTGCCCCCGCAACGGCGCGGCAATGACGGCGGCGAACGTCAACAAAAAAGCGACGTGGCGAGTGCTCATATGGATCTCTCTCTCCTATTGCAGGAGTGACGGAACGGGCGTTTTCCCTACCCTTTAATATAGATCGATGCGAATGCCAGTCCTTGCCGTCGTCCTCGCGCTCGTCGTCATCGCTCCGCCGGAGGTCCGCCGCACGAGAGAGGACCTGCGCTCGCTCTCGGCCGCGGCCGAGAGGTACTTCTCCGACCACCGCGCATATCCGAAGGCGAAGACGATGGAGGAGCTCAAAGCGCAGCTGTCGCCTCAGTACCTGAAGACCGTGCCAATGACCGACGCCTGGGGCACGCCGTACGCGTATCGCTCCGCCGGCGGTCACTATCGTTTCGTCAGCGCCGGTCCCGACCGCAAGTTCGATCCGACGAGCCTCGACATCGGAAAGCATCCGGCGAAGAGCGATGACATCGTCTACGCCGACGTCGAGCTCATTCGTCCTTAAGAACGCGGCCGCATGACCACGGTGTAATTGAGAATCGACCGCACGGCCTTGCCGTGCAGCATGGCCGGGCGGAACGTCCACTGCCGCAACGCCGCCACGACGGCGTCGGAGAGCTGCGGATTGGGACTGTGGAGGACATTGGCGGCGGCAACGCGGCCGCCTTCGTCGATCACGACCTCGACGATGATCAACCCGCCGATCTTCTGCGCGAGCAGCGACTCGGGATAGACCGGCTCGGGTCCGCTGAGCTTCGCCGGCGCCTGCACATCGCCGCCGATGCGGTATGCCGTCGAGCCGTCGGGCAGCGCGACGGCGGCGCCCTGGCGCTGCTGCATCGCTTCGCGGTCGCCGGCATCGCGCCGCGCGGTTTCGCGCTCGGTCCAGGCGGCGCGGTCGAACGTCCGCACCGGCACGCCGGCGGCGATGATCTGATCCGCGGCTGTGTCGCCGGCCGGCTTCGGCGCCGCATCGAACTGGCGATCGGAGCCGGCGCTGACGATGCGATAGGAGCGGCCGCCGTCAACGAGATCGATCCGCAGCGGCGTCCCCCACGCGTCCACGCTCTCGATCCAGTCGTTGTACGGCCATGGATCGCGCTGCAACGCCAAGAGGTCGTTCGTCATGGCGCCGTGCTTCGCGCCATAGTCATCGAGGCGCGACGCGAGGAGCTGCATTGACGTCAGCGTGCGCGTCGCGCGCAACGCATCGACTTCACCGTAGCGCAGGACGATGCTGGCCTGCTCCCACATCGACTGGTAGCGCAGCGCGGCGGCCTCGTCGGTCATCAGCGGTCCCGGCGCGCGTTTGTCGAGCGGGACGAACGCCGGCACTTCGTACAGGCGATACGGCCACTCGTGCTTTCCGCGATTCACGTAGCTGGCGTTCGAGCGCAACGGCAGGTCAGGACCGAAGACGTTGTCCGCTTCCAGCGTATACGTCTGCCCGCGCACGGCCCACTCATCGGGATTGAACTTGCGGTCGCTGCCGGCACCGATGACGCGAAAGACGTTGCCTTCGATCTCGATGCGGTACGGCGTTCCCCACGGATCGACGAGCTCGTCGTCGCGCAATTGCAAGGCCACGGCGCGCGCGTGCGGCGTCGTGCCGATGGCGAGGCCGCGGTTCGTGGCCAGGCGGTACTGCAACTGGAAGGCGATGGCCTGCATTCGCCCGAGGTTCACGCGCGGGGCCGCGAGATCGGCGAGCGCGAAGAGGACGGCAAGAATTTTCATCGGCGCAAAATCTCCCGCACCACGCCCGCCGCCCCCTCGGCCCCACCCTCCGCCACCGCCCGCACGATGGCGCTGCCGACGACGACGGAGGCGCAGCGGCCGTGCAGCGCGGCGTAGTGCTCGTGCTTGGAGATGCCGAAGCCGACGGCGAGCGGCTTCGTGACCTGCCCTCGGATTTCGTCGAGCCGCGCGAGGAGCGCCGGGTCGAGCTCGCGCCGCGCGCCGGTGACGCCGGTCGTGGAGACGTAGTAGATGAAGTCGTCGCTGGCGCGGTTGACGGCGGCGACGCGCGCGCCGCTCGACGTCGGCGCGAGAAGAAACGTCGCGCCGAGGTTGCGCGCGTGCAGCGCGGGCTTCACTTCGTTCGCGCGCTCCGCGGGGAGATCGGTGAGGAGCGCCGAGTCGATGCCTGAGGCGGCCGCGTCGTCCGCGAATCGTTCGATGCCGTAGCGCAACACGGGGTTGAGGTAGGAGAAGGCGATGAGCGGGATGTCGCTCCGCTCGCGCACGGCGCGCGCGATGGCGAAGATGTCCTTGATCGTCGTGCCGTTTTTCAGCGCGCGCATCGCCGCGGCCTGAATGACCGGACCGTCGGCAATCGGATCGGAGAACGGGACGCCGAGCTCGATGGCGTCCGCGCCCGCGTCGGCCAGCGCGAGGATGATGTCGGCCGTCGGACCGTCGCCGCAGGTGACGTAGGCGATGAGGCCGAGGCGCTCTTCGTCGCGCAGGCGGCGGAAGAGTCGTTTAACGCGGTTCAAGCGCGGCCACCTGCGGCACGTCTTTGTCGCCGCGCCCACTCAGATTCACCACCACGACCTTGCCGCGCCCAAGATCGTTGCGCAGCAGCCAGCCGAGCGCGTGCGACGACTCCAGCGCGGGGATGATCCCCTCGCTCTCGCTCAGCTTGTGGAACGCCTCGAGCGCGAGGTCGTCGTTGCAGTCGCTGTACTCGACGCGGCCGATCGACTGCAGGTAGGCGTGCTCCGGCCCGATCGACGGATAGTCGAGCCCCGCGGAGATCGAGTGCGTCTCGGCGATCTGCCCGAACTCGTCCTGCAGCACCATCGAGCGTGTGCCGTGCAAGACGCCGAGGGCTCCGCCGGAAAAGCGCGCGGCGTGCTCGCCGAGGTTGTGGCCGCGGCCGCCCGCTTCGACGCCGACGAAGCGAATCGACGCGTACTTGAGCATCTCGTAGAAGAGGCCGATCGCGTTCGAGCCGCCGCCGACGCAGGCGACGGCGACGTCGGGCAGCCCGCCGGTTTTCTTGCGCAGTTGCCCGAGCGCCTCGCGCCCGATCACCGATTGGAAGTCGCGCACGACCATCGGATACGGATGCGGGCCGAGGACCGAGCCGATGATGTAGTGCGTCGTGCGGACGTTCGTGACCCAGTCGCGGATGGCCTCGTTGATCGCGTCCTTCAGCGTGCGGCTGCCGCTCGACACCGGCACGACCTCGGCGCCGAGGAGGCGCATGCGGAAGACGTTGAGCTCCTGCCGGGCCATGTCGACTTCGCCCATGTAGACGACACAGCCGAGGCCGAGGAGCGCGCACGCCGTGGCGGTGGCCACGCCGTGCTGTCCCGCGCCGGTCTCGGCGATGATGCGCTCCTTCCCCATCCGCTTGGCGATGAGCGCCTGCCCGAGCGCGTTGTTGATCTTGTGCGCGCCGGTGTGGTTGAGGTCCTCGCGCTTCAGAAACAGGCGAATGCCGCCGCACATCTCGCCGAAGCGCCGCGCTTCGGTCAGCGGCGTCGGGCGGCCGACGAAGTCGCGCAGCACGTCGTCGAGCTCGCGCTTGAACGACGCGTCGCGGCGGACCTTGCGGTACGCCGACTCGAACTCGTCGAGCGCCGCCATCAGCGTCTCCGGCACGTACTTGCCGCCGAAGTCGCCGTAGTAGCCGGCGCGGTTGGGAAGTGCCGTCATGCGCGCTTGATCCTTTCGAAGAGGCGCCGCAGCTTGCCGTGGTCCTTCACGCCGGGCGACTCTTCGACGCCGCTGCCGACGTCGACGGCGTCGGGGCGCACGAGCGAGATGGCGGCGGCGATGTTGTCGGGTCCGAGGCCGCCGCTCAGGAAGAACGGCTTCGAGCGCGGATAGCCGGTCAGGAGCGTCCAGTCGAAGCTGCGGCCGGTGCCGCCGGCGCGGCGCTCGTCGTACGTGTCAAACAGAAGCCACGCAGCGCTCGGCGTGGCGTGCGTCTCGGGCAGTACGTCGTTGACGCGCAGCGTCTTCACGGCCGGGATGCCGAGGTCGCGGATGTCGTCATCGGACTCGCCGCCGTGCAGTTGGACGACGTCGAGGCCGACGAGCTGCGCGATCGCGAGAATGTAATCGGTCGACGCATCGCGAAAGACGCCGACGAACTTCGGGGCGCTGCCCTGCTCGCGCACGGCGGCGGCGATCTCCGCGGCGCGCTCCGGCTCGACGTAGCGCGGCGTCGACGGGACGAAGATGAAGCCTAGGAAGTCGGCACCGTGGCCGGCGGCGGCGAGCGCGTCTTCGGTGCGGGTGATGCCGCAGATCTTGATTTTGGTCATGGCTGGATCAGTGCGCGAACGGCGGCGGCGCGGTCATTCTGCCGCAACAGCGACTCGCCGACCAGGAAGGCGTGGAAGCCGGCGGCGCGGAGGCGGTCGACGTCCGCCTTCGTCTTGATGCCGCTCTCCGCGACCTTTACCTTGCCGCGCGGAACCGGCAGGCGCTCCGAGGTCGCGAGGTCGACGGAGAAGTCGCGGAGGTTGCGGTTGTTGACGCCGATGATGCGGGCGTCCTGGGCGCGTTCGAGCTCGTCCTCGTCATGCACTTCGACGAGGGCGTCGCAGCCGAAGTCGTCGAGGATGGCGATGAAGCGGTTGATGGTGGCGCGGTCGAGGAGCGATGCCAGGAGAAGCATGGCGCTGGCGCCGGCGGTGACGCCGCGGATGAGCTGCGACTCCTCGACGATGAAGTCCTTCATGACCACGGGCAGCGACGTGACCTGCGCGATCCACGCGCGGTCCCCTTTGAAGAACTCCCTCTCCGTCACGATCGAGATCGCCGCCGCTCCGCCTGCCTCATAGGCGGATGCAATTTGCTGCACATCGGGATCCCGAACGATTGTCCCCGCCGAGGGAGAGGCGGCTTTGATCTCGGCGATGATGTTGATGGCGTCGCGGCGAAGGGCCTGCTCGAAGCGATGCGGCTCGCGCGACGCGGCCACGCGGCGCGCAGCATTCACGTCCGGCGGCGCCTCGGTTGTCAGCCGCGCGCGCGTCGCGGCGACGATGTCGTCGAGGACGGTCACGCCAGCTCCCGCGACACCGCCACGAGCTGCTCCAGCTTCTCCATCGCCTTCCCGCTCCGGATCGACTCGCGCGCCAGCGCCACGCCGTCGCGAATGTCAGGCACGACGCCGGCGACATAGAGCGCCGCGCCGGCGTTCGCCGCAACGATGTCCGCGCGCGCGCCGCTCTCGCCGCGCAGGATTGCGCGCGCGATCTCGGCGTTCGCCTTGGCGTCGCCGCCGGCGATCGACTCGATTCTGTGCGACGCCACGCCGACCTCCTCGGGCGTCAGCTCGTACGCGCGGACGCTGCCGTCGCGTACCTCGCAGACGTGCGTCGGCGCGGAGACGGAGATCTCGTCGAGCCCGTCGTGCGAGTGCACGACCATGGCGTGCTCGGCGCCGAGGGAGAGCAGCACGTGCGCGAGGCGCTCGACGAGGGGCTCCGCGTAGACGCCGAGGACCTGCCGCCGCGCAAACGCCGGGTTCGTTAAAGGCCCCAGCACATTGAAGATCGTGCGCACGCCGAGCTCGCGGCGTACGCCAGCGACCGCGCCCATCGCCGGATGCAGCTTCGGCGCGAAAAGAAACGAGATGCCGGTGCGGCGGAGGACTTCGCTCATGCGCGCGGCGTCGAGGTCGATGGCCACGCCGAGCTCCGCCAACAAGTCCGCGCTGCCGCACGCCGACGACACGGCGCGGTTGCCGTGCTTGGCGACGAGCGCCCCTGCGCCGGCGGCGACGAACGCGGCGATGGTGGAGACGTTGAAGGTGCCGCGCCCGTCGCCGCCGGTGCCGCAGGTGTCGACGACGTCGGCGCCGTCGGTGTCGAGCGGGGTGACGCGCTGGCGCATGGCCATGGCCGCGCCGGTGATCTCGTCGACGGTCTCCCCCTTCATCCGCAGCGAAACGAGGAGCGCAGTTTTCTGCACATCGGTGCACCGTCCGTCCATCACCTCACCGAAGACGTCGAACATCTCTTCGCGCCCGAGGGATTGGCCGTCGACGACGCGCTTGATCGCTGCGGCGATGCTCATGCCGCACCTCGCAGGAAGTTGGAGATCAGCGTGTCGCCGCCGATCGTCCCGTACGACTCGGGATGGAACTGGATGCCGAAGACAGGCTTGGTTCGGTGCGAGATCGCCATCACGATGCCCTCCTCGGTTTCGGCATCGACGTAGAAGTCATCCGGCAGCGTGGAGCGCTCGACGACGAGGGAGTGGTAGCGCGCCGCGCGCATCGGATCGGGGCATCCGGCGAAGAGCCGGTACCCGTCGTGCCGCACCTCGGTGCACTTGCCGTGGACCGGTACCGGCCCGCGCACGACCTTGCCGCCGTAGGCCTCGCCGATGGCTTCGTGGCCGAGACAGATGCCAAGGAGCGGGATCGCGTCGTTGGCGCGAATCAGATCGATGACGTAGCCGGCGTTCGCCGGGGAGCTGGGGCCGGGCGAGATGACGATCGCGCGCGGCCTCTCCGCGATCAGCGCGGCGGGCTCGAAGGCGTCGTTGCGCAGCACGCGCACGCGCTCGCCCGCGAGGCGCTCGATCTGCTGCACTAAGTTGTAGGTGAAGGAGTCGTAGTTGTCGATGACGACGATGGAGGAGGTGTCAGGCGAGCCAAAGACACGAGCGGCCTGCGCTGCGGGCGAGCTCGTTCTCCTCGGTGGGTTTCGACGTGAGTTTCATAATGGGAGTGGCAGGATACCACGGAAGATTCACATCGCGCGCTGACACTCGAAGAACAAGCGCCTCCATCGTCAGCGTGCACGCTGAATTTCTCACGAAAAACGCTGACAAGCTAAGCGTGCGCGCTTCCGATCTAAGCGTGCGCGCTTAGATTCTCACCGTGCGCGCTTAAATCGTAAGCGTGCGCCCTTAGGATCTAAGCGTGCACGCTTAGATTCTCAGCGTGCACGCTTAATTCGGAAGCGTGCGCGCTTAGATCGGAAGCGTGTGCGCTTGGATTGTCAGCAAGTTAGCTGAGATTGCCAGCGTGCGCGCTTCGATTTCCAGCGTGCGCGCTTCGAAGCGGATCCGCTTCCATGTCATGGCAGCGGCAGGAGACCGCGAAACAGCTCGAGGTACCGCGGCGCGAACGCTGCGAAGATGGTGAGGAAGAAGGCCGCGACGAGGACGAATGCGCCGGCGAAGAGCAGGACGTCGCTCCACGCTTTGCGCGGCAGACGCGCGTAACCGATCGCGCAGAAGAGCGCCAGGCCGCCGGTGGCAAGGGCCGCCGGCACGGCGATGAGGAGGTCGGGACGGCTCCAATCCCCGTGCGCCAACCGCGCGAATCCGTTCCGCACGAAGCTCGTGCGACAGGTGGCGGTGAAGAGCCAGAACGCGCCGGCTGCGGATCCAAGGGCGTAGCCGAGTTTGTGGCCACGCAGCACGAGGATCGCGGCGAGGAGATACGGCAGCGCCTCGGCGACGTGCAGCACGCGAATGCTGCGGTCCCAGCACGCGGAGACGGCGAGGACGACGATGAATGCGGCGGCGCAGACGGCGGCGCTTCGTCTCATCGACCCTCTGAAACGCCGCTGCGCTCCGGAGGTTAACGTCACGTTTGGCCGCGCCGGAACGTCCCCGGTACATGCGGAAGTTGATGGTTGCCGTTCTTTTCGCCGCCGCGCTGCCGTCCTTCGGCCAGTGCATTGAAAAATGGAATTACGACGACAACAGCGGCAAGGGTCCGAAGGATTGGTACAGGCTCGATCGAAATTGGGGCGTCTGCAGGACGGGCACGAGGCAATCTCCGATCAACGTCACCGGCTCGATGCGGAAACAAACGGGTCCGCTGGCCTTCAACAAGGTCAAGTCGACCTTCACCGTCGACAACAAAGGCCAGAAGCTCGAAGTCACGGTGAGCCCGGATTGGACGCTGCACTGGAACGGCCAGGAAGCGAAGCTCCAGGAGTTTCACGTCCACGTTCCCGCCGAGCACACGTATCAAGGAGTCCGAAACGGCGGCGAGATCCACTTCGTCTATGCGCTTCCTTCGGGAGGAGCCGTCGCGGTCGGGGTCTGGCTCCAGGCAGGACCGCGGAGAACACCACCAAACCCGACGCTCCGGAAGATCATCGCCGTGAAGCCGGCGAGCTGCCAACGACCGCAGCATTCGAACGAACAGATCGCCATGCTCGATTTCCTGCTCAACCCGCAGCGCTACGTCACCTACGAAGGGTCGCTGACGACGCCGGGGTGCACTGAGGACGTGACGTTCGCGATCGCGATCGACCCACTCGTCGTTCCGGCGGAACAGATCCAGGCGCTGGCCATCCTGCCGGACCTTCCGCTGGGCAACGCGCGTCCGCTGCAGCGGACGAAGGCGCGGAAGTGAGGCCTACTCCTCCAGCTCCGACTCTTCCGGCGCGTCGGTGACGCTCTCGAAGTAGAGCTGGTAGCCGTCGGGGTCGGCCATCGACGTCACCCACATGCCGTTGCCGACGGAGGGGCGCTTGGCGTCGACGCCGCGCGCCTTCGCCTCGCGGTAGAAGGCGATGGCGTCGTCGCAGACGAAGCAGATGTTGACGCCGAGGCCGAGGGTGCCTTCCATCGGCTTGTGGTACTCCTGAAGCATCAGCGCGGCGTCGCCGATCTCCAGCCAGCACCACTCCAGCTTCCCCTCCGGACGCCACGACAACTTCATGGTGAAACCGAGGCGCTCGATGTACCAGCGCGACGACGCCTCGATGTTCGCCACGGCGAAGAACGGGACGGCTTGCTTGACGTGCATCTACTCGCGGAACGGCACGACCGCCGCCGGCTCCTCCTGCTGCATGGTCAGGCGCAGCTTCGAGGACTCCAGCGGCACGGCGTCGATCTGATCGAGCGGCTCGAGGTTCTTGCCGCTGCCCGACATCCGCTGCAGTTCCTGCCCCTTCGGCCAGAGGCGCGTGTCGATGGAGCGGATCATCTCGTTGTACTTGTCGACGCTCTTGCCGATCGCACCGCCAACCTCGGCGATGTAGTCCATGACCTTCACGAAGCGGTTGAACAGATCGACGCCCGCCTCGTGCATCCGCTTCGCGTTCTCCTCCGTGCGCTCCGCTTTCCATCCCGCGGCGACGGCGCGCAGCAGCGGCAAGAGCACCGTCGGCGAGGCGAGGTAGATCTTTTTATCGACGGCGTACTCGAAGAGCGCCGGATCGGTGACGAGGCCGGCGGAGAGGAAGTGCTCGCCAGGGAGGAACATGACGGTGAAGTCGAGCGTGTCGCCGACGGCGGACTGGTAGTCGCGGCGCGACAGCGCGTCGATGTGGCGGCGCATCGTACGCGCGTGCGACTGCAGGAGCTCGCGCTTGCGCGCGTCGTCGGCCTCGTCGGCGGCGGCCTGGTAGTCGCTCAGCGGCACTTTGGCGTCGACGGCGATGACGCGCTCGTTCGGCAGGCGGACGATGAGGTCGGGACGGAGGCGGCGGCCGTCGTCGCCGGCGATGAACGTCTCCTGCTGATAGAAGTCGCAGAACTCGCTCATGCCCGCAAGCTCGACGCAGCGCTTGAGCGAGCTCTCGCCCCACGACCCGCGCACGGTGGGCGACTGCAGGGCGTTGGCGAGGCGCGAGGCTTCGCGCTGCGCCGACTCCTGCGCGCCGAGGAGCGCGCGGATCTGCTCCTGCAAGCCGCCGTAGGCTTCGGCGCGGGAGCGCTCCGACTTCAGGACCTCGCCGCGATAGCCCTCGATCATGTCGCGCAGCGGCTTGAGGAGCGTGTCGAACTCCGCCTTCTTCGAGTCGAGCGAGCCGTCGACCTGGGTCTTGTTCATCTGCACGAGCGACTCGCCGAGGCGCTCGAA
This sequence comes from Thermoanaerobaculia bacterium, assembly GCA_035276475.1. GTDB lineage: Bacteria > Acidobacteriota > Thermoanaerobaculia > Gp7-AA8 > Gp7-AA8 > DATDFB01. The sequence goes on from DATELQ010000044.1 coordinate 33,023, forward strand.
CGCGCGCGACGCCAGGGCCACAAATTTGTCTTCGTCGACCGCGGCGAGCTTCGTCTCCGCCGCGACTCGCGCCTGCGTCGCCGCGTCCAGACGGCGCCGCGCATCGGCTGCCGCGGCGTCGGCGCGCTCGCGCTC
>DATELQ010000045.1:0-2814 GCA_035276475.1 Thermoanaerobaculia bacterium
CGGCGGTCCCGGCGTTCGTGGCGAACGTCGAGGGCATCGGCGTCAGCCCTGGGGCGCGGCCCAGGCCACGTGGCGGCCGCCGAAGTCGAAGGCGCTGCTCGTGGCGAGGCCGCGGCGCTCGGCGACGTCGCGGATGACGGCGCGGAGGATGTCGTCGAGCGGCGTGCGCGCGCGGAAGCCGATGACCCGCTCCGCCTTCGACGTGTCGGGAACGCGGCGCGGCATGTCCTCGAACCCTGCTTCGTACGCCTCGCTGTAGGGGATGGTGACGATCTTCGACGGCGAGCCGGTGAGGGCGATGATCCGCTCGGCGAGCTGCGCGATCGAGACCTCTTCCTGAGACCCGAGGTTGAAGACTTCGCCGGCGGTCGACGGATGCTCCATGAGGCGGAGCAGCGCGTCGACGATGTCGCCGACGTAGCCGAAGCTGCGCGTCTGCTTGCCGTCGCCGAAGACCGTCAGCGGCTCGCCGGCGAGCGCCTGCCCGACGAGCGTCGGCACGACCATGCCGTAGCGGCCGGTCTGCCGCGGCCCGACGGTGTTGAAGAGACGCGCGATGACGGTCGGGAGCTTCTTCTCGCGGTAGTACGCGAGGGCGAGGAACTCGTCGATGGCCTTCGAGCAGGCGTAGCTCCAGCGGCCCTTCGTCGTCGCCCCCATGACGAGGTTTCCATCCTCGCGGAACGGCACCTGATCGCTCAGCCCATACACCTCGGAGGTGGACGCGATGAGGACGCGCTTGCGCTGCCGCGCTGCGGCCGCGAGGACGATCTCCGTGCCGTGCACGTTCGTCTCGATGGTGCGCACCGGGCTTTCGACGATGAGCTTCACGCCGACGGCGGCGGCGAGATGGAAGACGGCGTCGCACTCGTCGACGAGCGGCTCGACGGCGTTCTCGTTGCGCACGGAGCCGACGACGAGGCGGAAGCGCGCGTTCGCGTCGAGGTGGCGGACGTTGTCGAAGCTGCCGGTGGAGAAGTCGTCGAGGGCGATGACCTCGTCGCCGCGCGCGATCAGCGCGTCGGCGAGATGAGACCCGATGAAACCGCTACCCCCGGTGATGAGCGCTTTCACGATAGAGCGCGATTATATCGGCGAGGAGGCGTTCTTTCGTGTGCGTTTTCTCGACCCACGCACGGCTGCGCCCGGCAACGCGTGCGCGCAACGCAACGTCGTGCAGCAAAAGCCGCAGGCCGGCGGCGAAGGCGACGTCGTCATCCGAAGGCACGGTGATGCCGCGCTCGCGGATCTCGAAGCCGTCGCGCGTCTCTTCGACATCGCCGAGAAGATCGACGACGCCGCCCACCGCCGTGGCGATCACCGGAACGCCCGCCGCCATCGCCTCGATGATCGCCAACGGCGTCCCCTCGTTGCGCGAAGTGAGGGCGAGGGCGTCGATGGCGGCGTAGATCTCCGGCGCGTCGCGCGTGCCCAGGAACTCCACGGCGCCGCGCGCGCGCTGCTCGAGACTGGCACGGTCCGCACCGTCGCCGTAGACGACGAAGCGGGCCTCGCCGCGCAGACGCTCGGCGACGCGGAGGAACATCTCGTGATTCTTGATCGGCGCGATGCGGCCGACGATGCCGACGGCCGGCGCGTGCGGCTGCGCGTCGATCGACATCGATTCGATCCCGAGCGGAATGACGACGAATTGTTCGACGCGCCCGATTCCGTACGTCTCGTGAATCTCGCGCCGCTGCTGCTCGCTCAGCACGACGATGCGGTCGGTATTGAATCGCGCCAGCGCCCGCTCGATCGCCAGGAACATCCGCGTTTTCAGAGGTGAGTAGTAGCCGTGAAAGACGTGCCCGTGAAACGTGTGCACGAAGACGCTGCGGCCGCGGCTGACGACGCGGTAGAGCAGCCCGGCGATGCGCCCGACCGCGCCCGCCTTCGCGGTGTGCGTGTGCACGACGTCGGGGCGGAAGCGGACCATGAGCCGCCACAGCTTCCAGATCGAGACGGCGTCGCGCGGCGAGAGCTCGCGGCTCATCGACGGGATGACGTGCGGCGTCACGCCGTGCGCGGCGGCGAAGCCGCTCATGTCGTCCTCGCCCGGCGGCACGGTGCCGGTGACGAGCAGCGTCTCGACGCCGTCCTTCGCCAGCCCCTCGGAAAGCCAGACGACGTGCCGCGCCGGCCCGCCGACGTTGAGCCGCGCGATGACGCGGAGGACGCGCATCGTCACGGCAGCCCGGCCGCGGCGGCGACGCGCGCGCGCAGCTCGCCGTCGATCTGATCGAGGAGGTACGGGTTGAAGCGCGCGGCCGTGGCCATGTCGGCGACGCCGGCGTCGATTTGGCCGAGGTGAAGGCGGCCGAGACCGCGGTTGAAGTAGATCTCCGGACGATGGTCGATGGCCAGCGCGCGCGTGTAGACGTCCGTCGCGTCGTCCCAGCGGTCGACGATCGCCAGGTTGAAGCCGTAGAGCATGTACCACGACACCGCCAGGCGGCGGCCGGGTGCGACGCGGTCGAGGTCGCGCAGGTTGTCGCGCACGATGATGACGGCGCGCTGGTGATCGGAGGACTCGGCGACGGCGGAGCGCTGCTGGACCTCGACCTCCACCGCCGCGCCGCGGTACGGCCGGATGCAGAGGCGGTTGATCGCGAACGCCGCGACGGCGACGGCGGCGACGCGCGCGACGACGATCAGGCTACGGCGCATCGCGTTCGTCCCAGGCGACGCAGAGCGCCCCCATCGTCAGCAGCAGCAGCCGCGGGGCCGCCACCTCCAGCGGAAATTGCGCGAGGCAGAGGACGAACACGCCCGCCGCCAGCGGCCAACGCAGCGCGCGCGCGAACGTCGCCTCCG
>DATELQ010000046.1:0-11707 GCA_035276475.1 Thermoanaerobaculia bacterium
GCGCTCGCGCTCCGCGCGCGCCAGATCGCGCTCCGCAACCGCGCGCTGTTTTCCCGCGCTCGCAGCCACCCACCCCACGACCGCGCCGGCGAGCAGCGCGATCACGCAGAAAACCATCGTGATAAACATGACGCAATGGTAGACGATTAAGCGCGCGACAGCAGCTCGATGACTTTGTCAACCTCAGCGTCCTCATTGAAGAGGTGCGGCGAGAAGCGCAGCATCCCCTCGCGCGGCGCGCAGACGACGCCGTTTTCCTCGAGGAGGCGATGCCAGCGGAGGAGCGACGGCTCTACGCCCGGTGGAGTCGCGCCGATGATCGCCGAACGGATTGGACGCGGCGACGCCACGCGCCAGCCGATGCCCTCCAACCGCTCGGCGAAGCGCGACGCCAACGCCACGACGTACTCCGCGATCGTGTCGATGCCGGTCTCCAACAGCAGTTCCAGCGACGCGCGCAGACCGTAGATGCCGTTCGTGTTCAGCGATCCGGCCTCGAAGCGGCGCGAGTCGGGCAGCAAGTCGTCCGGACAGTCGATGAACTTGCCGCGGCGATCGATGTTCGTCCAGCCGTGCTCGATGACGTCGAGCTGTTCCAGTTTGTCCTTCGCCACGAAGAAGATCGACGCCCCCTCGGGACCGCACATCCATTTGTGTCCGTCCGCGGCGAGGAAGTCGATGCGGAAGCGCTGCACGTCCATCGGCAGGACGCCGACGCTCTGGATGGCATCGACGCAAAAGAGGACGCCGCGGCGCGCACAGATCTCGCCGATGGCCTCGAGGTCGGCGGCGAAGCCGTTGTGGAACGCGACGGAGGAGAGGGTGACGACGCGCGTGCGCTCGTCGATGAGCGCCTCGACGTCGTCGGGCGCGAATGCGCCGCCGCGGCTGCGCACGACGCGCAGCTCGACGCCGCGGCTGTCAAGGTTCCTCCACGGCGTGGAATTGGAGGGGAACTCGAGGTCGGTGGTGACGACGTTGTCGCCCGCGCGCCAACGGATGCCCTGCGCCACGAACGACAATCCCTCCGAAGTGTTTTTGAGGATGGCGATCTCTTGCGCGGTGGCGTTAAGGAGGCGCGCCGCCGCCTCGCGCAGGCGGACGTACTCGGCGTACCAGTCGCGCCAATGCAGCGCGCCGTACTCGCGCTGGTCGGTGGCGTGCGCGATCATCGCCTCCGCCGCCGGCACGGAGAGCGGCCCGACGGCCGCGCAGTTCATGTAGACGACGTTCGCGGTGACGGGGAAGTCATCGCGCCGCACAGCGACACCCCTCGATCCAATGCCAGTACCCGGGATCGAGCCGCAGGCACCGCCGCTTCTCTTTCCGAAGGTCGAGCCGGAAGCTCTCGAACGGCTTGCCGTCGAGGGTGATTTGCACGAGGACTTTGCGATTCGTCGGAATGTCCCGAATCTCCACGGCCTCCCCCTCGGCGACGGTCCGGGTGATGCGCTTGTCGATGCGGAAGACGAACTTCGAGCCCGGCGACGGCGCCCACGTCTCCTGCGACATCGGCGGGTAATGCACGTCGGTGCGGAACGGCTTCAGACAGATCGCGCCGTCGTTCTTCGGCGCAGCGACGAGCATCAGCGCGACCAGAGACCACCACATCGTGTTTCAATCATCGCATGCGAGATCTCTGTTTCGTGCTCATGCCGTTCGGGCGCAAGCAGGCGCCGGACTCGAACCTGGTCATCGACTTCGACGCCGTCTACGCGCAGATCATCAAGCCGGCCATCGACGACGCCGGCCTCGAGCCGCTGCGCGCGGACGAGGAGATGACCGGCGGCGTGATTCATAAGCCGATGTTCGAGCGGTTGATCCTCTGCCGCTTCGCCGTGGCCGACCTGACGACGGCGAACGCGAACGTGTTCTATGAGCTTGGCGTGCGCCATGCCGTGAAGCCGCAGTCGACGGTGCTGCTCTTCGCGGAGGGAGGGCGGCTGCCGTTCGACGTCGCGCCATTGCGGGCGTTGCCGTATCAGCTTTCGGGGGACGGAAAACCGAACAACGCCGATGCGACGCGCAACGCGCTGCGCGGGCTGCTCGAGCATGCGCGGAACAACGTCGACAGCGCGACCGACAGCCCGATCTATCAGATGGTCGATGACTACCCGAACATCCAGCACGAGAAGACGGACGTGTTCCGCAAGCAGGTCGAGTACGCGCGCAAGCAGAAAGAGGAGCTCGAAAAGGCGCGGCGCGGCGGCATCGACGCATTGAAAGCGTTCGAAGCGAGTCTCGGCAATCTCAACGAGGTCGAGGCGGGGGTGCTCATCGATCTTTACCTCTCCTATCGCGCTGTCAAAGGGTGGAAGGAGATGATCGCGCTCGCGGAGAAGATGCCGAAGCCGATTGCCAACACGGTGATGGCGCGCGAGCAGTTGGCGTTCGCACTGAACCGCGACGGCCAAAGCGAGGCCGCGGAGAGCATGCTGCTCGAATTGATTAAGGAGCGCGGCCCGAGCAGCGAAACGAACGGTATCCTCGGCCGCGTCTACAAAGACCGCTGGGACAAGGTCAAGGGCGGAGGCGGTCTCGCCGCGCGCGGCGCGCTGCAGAAGGCGATCGACGCGTACCTGCGCGGCTTCGAGACGGACTGGCGCGACGCCTATCCCGGCGTCAACGCCGTGACGCTGATGGAGCTCCGCGAGCCGCCCGATCCGCGGCAGGCGGACATTCTGCCGGTGGTGCGCTACGCGGTGACGCGCAAGATCGCGGCGGGCAAGCCGGACTACTGGGATTTCGCGTCGCTCGTCGAGCTGGCCATTCTCGCGCGCGACGAAGCGGCCGCGATGTCCGCCGCGGAGTCGGCGATCGGATGCGTGCGCGAGAAGTGGGAGCCGGAGACGACGCTGCGCAATTTGCGCCTCATCGACGAAGCACGGACAAAGCGCGGCGAGCAAACGCCGCCGTGGGTCGCCGACATCATGACCGCGCTCGCCGACGCGGCGGCGTAACTAAAACCGCCCCAACTGCTCCAGATACGCGGCAACGTTCCGCTGCATCTCCCCCAGCGAGTCACCGCCGAACTTCTCGCGCATCGCGTCGGCCAGCACGATCGCCAGCATCGCTTCGCAGACGACGCCGCAGGCGGGCACCGCCGTCACGTCGCTGCGCTCCCACTGCGAGCGGTGGGCGTCGCGCGTCTCGATGTCGACCGACGGCAGGCCGCGGCGCAGCGTGGAGATTGGTTTCATGAATGCGCGCACCACGACGTCCTGGCCGTTCGTCACGCCGCCTTCGAGGCCGCCGGCGCGGTTGGTGGTGCGGTGGTAGCGGCGCTCCTCGTCGAAGTAGATCGCGTCGTGCACCTCGGAGCCGATGCGGCGCGAGGCGGCTACACCGTCGCCGATCGCCACCGCTTTCACGGCATGAATCGACAGAATGGCCTGACCGATGCGGCCGTCGAGCTTCTCGTCCCACTGCACGTACGAGCCGATGCCTGGCGGGACGCCGCGCGCTGCGGCGACGATCGTGCCGCCGAGGGTCTCGCCGGCCTCGCGGGCGCGGTCGACCTCGGCGATCATGGCCGCTTCGTGCTCGCGGTTCACGGCGCGCAGCGGCGACTCGTCGTCGACCGCGCCGAGGTCGTCGAACGTCGGCGAGGCCTCGGGATCGCCGGCGGCGCCCACCGAGACGACGCCGCTGCGGATCTCGATCGCGAACGCGCGGAGCAGCTCCTTGGCGATCGCGCCGGCGGCCACGCGCGACGCCGTCTCGCGCGCCGAGGCACGCTCGAGCACGTCGCGGAGATCGCGGCGGTCGTACTTCATCCCGCCCGCGAGGTCGACGTGGCCCGGCCGCGGCGCGTGCACGCGCCGCTTCGTCGCCTCGGCGTCGTCGAGCGACCACGGATCCATCGCGCCGCGCCAGTTGTCGAAGTCGCGATTGCGGACGACGATCGCGATCGGCGCGCCGATCGTCTCGCCGCCGCGAACGCCGCCGGCGACGTCGGCTTCGTCGTGCTCGATCTTCATCCGTCCGCCGCGGCCGTAGCCGTGCTGCCGCCGCGCGAGGTCGCGATTGATGCGCTCGCGGTCGAGGCGAACGCCGGCCGGCATCCCGGTGACGATGACGGTGAGCTGCGGTCCGTGCGACTCGCCGGCGCTGACGAAGCGGAAGCGGGACATCGGCCGCGATCTTACCGCGCGATGCGCGCGTAGCCGCAGCCGTCCTTAACCTTTGCGCGCAGCGCCGTGAGCGGATCGGCGGTCACCCACACGACGCGCTGCGCGGCGAGCGTGCGGCGGATGCGCTGCGACGCTTCGACGAGCTTGTCCATCGTCGAAACGTCGTCAACCTCGCCCCAGCTCGTGGCGAGGTCGGGGCGCGGCCCCTCGATCGACCAGACGAAGAGCGGCACGCCGAGCGCTTCGAGAAAGCGGCGCACGACGGCGGGCGAATGTTCGCTGTAGTCGCGGGCGTCGCCGAGGACGAGGACGACCGCGCGGCGCCGCCCGCCGGCGACCGCACTGATCCCCGCGACGGCAACGGCATCGGCCCACTGCCGCTGCACGGAGCTCTCGCGCGGCCCGAACCTCGATGCCAACGCGTAGTACATACCGTACTTCGACGCGTCGAACGTAAACGTCGGCGTGAACAGCGTCGTCTCCCCCGCATCGCCGCGGAGTTGCTCCGGAATGGGCGAAAGAATCTGCGCGAAGGTGCCATCCTCGAGCGAGGCGATCGCCTTTTGCGCGCCGAGGTACGCCGAGCCGTGGCGCGCCAGCGCGTAGCTGTTTCGCGCGTCAGGATCGCGGACGATGAGAACGTTCGCGGTCGACGTCTCGACCGAGCGGACGTTCAGGGGCGCGCCATTCGCCACGAAGCACCCTGCGGCCGGCGGCGCGTCGCCGTCAGCCGTGCGCGTGACGACGATCGGCGTGAGCTGCGCCTGCGTCGACTCGGCGTACTGACCGCCGAAGACGACCTCGCGCCGCGCCGCCGACCCGTCGGCGAAACGGACCTCCGCGGCGAGGACATGCGGCCGTTTCATGTCCATCGCCGGAATCTTCGCCGTCAGCTCTTTGTCGAGCGCGAGCTCTTTGTCGTCGAGCTTCATCGACGCTTTGCGCACCTTTTCGTGTGCGACGTGGCGCGCCACGAGCGCCGCTCGCACGGGTACGCCCCTCCCGTCGTTCGCCACGACGACGTCGATTTCCGCGTGGCTCCGCGGCAGATTCGCGAACTGCGTGGCGCGCGCAAGCTCGTGGCCCTCCGCGTCGAAGCCGATGGCGGCGATCTCGTGCGGCAGCAGCACGGGCCCGAAGTTGAGGTCGAGGCGCCACGGCGGCGCCTTCATCGTCGCCACGGTTGCGCCGTCGACGACGATCTTGATCGACTTCACGGCGGCGTCGGCGCGCAGATAGAGCGGCTGCCGTCCGCTGACGAGGCCGAGGTAGAGGGTGAGGAAGACGATCATCGCGCCAGCCGTGCGTACCCGCAGCCGTCCTTCACCTCGGCGTGCAGCGCCGTGAAGGGGTCGGCGTAGATCCAGGCGATGCGCTGGACGTCGAGCGCATTGCGGATCTTCTCCGTCGCCGCGGCCATCTTCTCCATCGTCGAGACGTCTTCGACTGTGCCCCAATGCGCGCCGATGTCGCTATTGCCGAACACCGACCAGACGAACAACGGCACGCCGACCGAGGCGAGGTATTCGCGCACGGCCTCGGGGGCGTGATAGCTCGTGTCGGGCTTGTTGCCGAGGACCAGCAGCACGGCGCGGCGGTGACCGCTGGAAATCGCCTTCACCGCCGCGACGGCGACGGCGTCGGCCCAGCGCCGCGGCGCGTCGACGGCGGTGCCGCGGATCTTCGTCGACGTCAGAAACCAGTAGAGGCCGATCTTCGCCTCGGTGTTCTCGAACGACGGGAAGAGGATCGCGGTCGGCCGGTCGGGCTCGACGACGCGGTCGGCCGCGGGCGACATCAGCTCCATCGCCGTGTCGGCGTCGAGCATCGAGGCGCGGCGCATGTCGTTCGTGTCGATCCTGCCGTTGACGACGGCGCTGAACATGAGCGCGCCCTTGACTTCGGCCGGATCGGGGTCGCGCACGACGATGAGCGTCGCTCCCGGCTTCTCGACGTTGCTGACGCGCAGCGGCTCGCCGTGGTTGACGAAGCAGTCGGCCGGCGGCTCGTTGCCGGCAACGCGCATCGTGACGGCGGTCGGCGTGAGCTGGGTCGGCATCGTCTCGGCGAACTCGCCGCCGAAGACGACCTCGCGCCGCGCCACGGTGCCGTCGGCGAAGCGCATCTCCGCCGCCAGGTCGTGCGGGCGCCGCATGTCGACGGCCGGCAGCGTGGCGCTGAAACTCCGGTCGAGCTTGAGCGGCACGAGGTCGAGCTTCAGCGTGGCGCGGCGAACGTCGGAGTAGCTGACGTGGAAGCCGGTCAGCGTGACCCGCTTCGGGACGCCCTTCTCGTCGCGGTCGAGGACGACCTCCAGCTCCGCGGTGGGCCGCGGGAGGTTGATGATCTGCGAGACGCGCGCAATCTCCTCGCCCTTTTCGTCGAGGCCCTGCGCCACGAGCTCGTGCGGCTTGATGCTGTTCCCGAGGTCGACGATCGTGCGCCACGGCGGCGCGCCGAGGGCATCGACTTTCTGGCCGTCGAGGTAAAAGCGGACGAGCTTCACTGCGGGATCGACGCGCAGCTCGAACGGCTGCCGGCCGGTAATCAGGCCGAGGTAGACCGTCAGGAAAACGATCACGCCATGAGTCTACTCGCCCAGACCGCTCATCAACGAGGTGATCAGTAGCGCCAAAACAACGGCTGTGATCAAAACGTAACGGCGGTCGCGCTGCGCGGCGAAGAGGACGACGGAGATGGCGACGCGCACGACGGGCGTGGCGATGAGGAGAAGGATGCCGAGCATGGCGATCGACTGCCCGCGCAGCTCGCGCACGCCACGGAGGACGGCGGCGGTGGTGTTGGCGAAGATCTCGCGCGAGTTCGTCAGCTCGCCGAGGGCGGGGCGGGAGTGGAAGTAGTCGGGATGATGGACGAAGGTGACGATGACGCCGCTGAGCATCACGGCGACACTGAGCATCACGCCGATGCGCAGGGTCGTGCTGATGAGGAGCTCGATGTCGTGTTTCATCCGACGACGCCTTTCCAGATCATCTGCGCGCAGACGACGACGAGGACGACGACGAAGAGCCGGCGGAGGCGCTCGCTGGAGACGTGCTTGAGGGCGCGCGATCCGAGGAGCGCGCCGCCGAGGACGCCGAGGGCCACGGGGGCGGCGATGAAGGGATCGATCTGGCCGCGCGCGAAATAGAGTCCGGCGCTCGCCGCGGCAGTGACGCCGATCATGAGGTTGCTCGTCGCGGTGGAGACTTTCATCGGCAGGCCCATGCCGAGGTCCATGGCCGGCACTTTGAGCGCGCCGGAGCCGACGCCGAGGAGGCCGCTCACCGTGCCGGCGCCGAGCATCATGCCGAGGCCGAGGAGCGGGCGGCGGACCGGGTACTCGATGGTCTCGCCGGTAGCGTGGTCGAAGTACGAGCCGTTGAGGCGCAGCCACTCGGAGAGCGCGCCCGGCGGCGCGTCGCTCGGCGCGGCGTGGATGCCGCGCAGCATGGCCACCGCGGAGTAGCCGAGCATCGCGCCGAAGAGGATGTAGAGCCCGCGCGGATGGACGACGCCCGCGAGGTAGGCGCCGGCGATGGCACCCGAGGCCGTGCCGAGCTCGAGGAACATGGCCACGCGAATGTTCGCCAGGCCCTCCTTCACGTACGCCGCCGCCGCACCGCTCGACGTGGCGATGACGGAGATGATGGATGCGCCGATGGCGAGCCGGATGTCGACGTGGAGCAGGAGGGTGAGGACGGGGACGACGATGAGGCCTCCGCCGAGCCCCAAGAGCGCGCCGAGGAAGCCGGCCACGAGCGCGACCACCAGAACGACGCCGACGAACAGCAGCGGGGTCATCGCGCTACGTCGCCGGCGCGACGACGCGATCGCGCCGTGCCGCGAGCACGACGCCGACGATGAGGATGATGACGCTGATGAGCTGCGCGATGGTGAACGGACCGAGGAAGCGGTCGTCCTTCGCGCGGACGATCTCGACGAGGAAGCGCTCGATGCCCATGAGGATGAGGAAGGCGCCGAAGACGCGGCCGCGCTGGTGCGGGCGCTTGGCCAGGGTGAGGAGGATGATGAACATCACGAGCGCCGCCGACGACTCATAGAGCTGCGTCGGATGGACTTTCAAGAGCTCGCCCGGGAGGCAGTCGACACGGACGCCGAAGTCGTGCAGCGACTCGCACGTGGTCGGCGGCGAGCCTTTCGGGAAGGCGATGCCGGCCCACGAGTTGGTCGGGCGGCCGTAGTCGTCGCCCACGAGAAAGCAGCCGATGCGGCCCAAGGCGTAGCCGATGGCGAGAGAGGGGGCGGTGGCATCGGCAGCAGTGAGAAAGTCGACCCTGCGCCGCCACAGGAGGAACCAGCACGCGAGGAAGCCGCCGATCAGACCACCGTACCAAACGAGACCGGCGCGGTCGAAGAGCAGGTGCCAGTCGCGGAAGAGGATGGCGTAGTAGACCTTCGCGCCGACGATGCCGCCGATGGCCGCAGCCATGACCATGCTCGACGCAAGGTCATCGGAAAGGCCGTAGCGGCGGAACTGGCGCGTCAGCACCCATCCGGCCGCGATGAAGGCGAGGAACATCATCAGGCCGAAGGTGGTGATCTCGAAGTTGTGAAACTTGAGGAGGGTCGGGTACATGCGCGGCGGAAGGATAGCAGGAGCTACGCGCCGGCCGTCTCCAAGACAACGCGCACATCGGCAGGATGCGGCGCGTGGTAGTTCAGTTTTTCAAAGCCGATGACACGGCCACGATCGTCCCGCATCAGGATGATGTCGTCGCCGGTTTCTTCGGCGATGGTTTCGCCGCGCGGATCGGCGAACCAGACGGTGAGGGTGTTGCCCTCATGGTCGTAAAAGACTCTCACCGGGTCCATATCGTCTCGCCCTCTTTGATTGCATCCGTAGGATACGCCGTGATCAAGAATGCGTCGTCATCGCCAACACGCTTGACGACGGCGCAAATCCATCGTCTCGGACGTTCGCGTTGATAGAACAGGAAAACCGCGGCATCGGCCCGGCTCTGACGAATTTCGTCAGGTGAGACGAGGGTGATGCGCACGTCCTCCTCGCGGCCAGCCATGACCGGATGCTTCGTCATGACGATGAGCTGCCAGCGCGCTCTCGATAGACGAACGTGAAATCCAAGGGGCGTCAGGACCTCGAAGAGATTCTCGTCCACTTCACGAAGTCTCGATCGCCTGCCCGAACGTGATCCAAAACCGATTCAGATCGCGAACGATGATCTCGCGCATGCCATAGATCGTGTCGTGCGGCGGCTCGACAACGTCGACCTCGTGCTCGAGCCGCGCGTACAGCGCATCGACGTCGTCGATGTAGACGTACAGGTCGACCTCGCGCCGGAACGCGTCCGAGGGCTTGCCGCCCTCGCTGAACATGATCTGGCTCTCGCCGAAGGAGAGCATCGCCCAGTCGTCCTCGTGCGTGGCGAGGAGGGTGAAGCCGGCAACGGACGTGTACCACGCGACGGCCGCGGGGACGTCGGGGACGTGGAGCATGGGGACGGCTTTGGGCATGGTCACAGATTCTCGATCAACGTTTCATATTGCTCGTGCGGACCGATCCAGAACCAGACGATGACATCGCGATCTTCAATCAGGCCGACGACACGGTAATGCAGACCAACGCGGGCCGAGTAAATCGGCTCCTTCGCGTGAACTCGCTTGAAGTGAAGGCTGGAATAGTGAGGGTTCGAGGAAAACAGGCGATATGCGACGCGGGCTTGGCTGCGTATCTCGGCGGGCAGCGCCGCAAATCGCTTTCGGAACGCAGCCGTCGTGCGCGACTTCACAGCTTGTCGGGATCAAGCGGCTCGGTGAGACCAGCGCGATATTCGCGTCGCGCCTCGTCAGCCATGCGCGAAAGCAAGTCTTGCGAGCGGGCGAAAAGCTCATCCCATCGGCGCTCGGATTCAAGCTCAGCGAGCATGAAAGCGGCAAACGCCTCCTGCTCCTCTTCGGGCAGCTTCGCCGCCTCGGCCATCACGCGATCGAGAAGCCTTCCCATACTTAGATTTTAAACCGCCGCCTTCTCCAGCGACGCCTTCTGATCGGAGATGAACCGGAACACGTCCACCTTGCTCGACGCGTCCAGGTGCTGCGACACCTCAAACAGCTGCACCGACAACAGCGTATTCAGCCCCTCGTCGAGCGCCGGCTTCCGCTTCTCGAACGGCAGCTCCGAGATGTTCGCGATCAGCATGTTCTCGTCGAAGCGGCCGAACTGGTCGAAGAACACGCCGCTCCAGAGCTCGTCGCTCTCCGCCGTCTGCAGCGCCGTCATGAAAATGTCGCGCGCGGCGTCGTCGCCCACCGCGTTCTGCAGCGCGGCGTAGAGGCGGCCGAACATGTCGTTGTACGTCGAGATCACTTTGAGCAGCTCCGGCGAGTCTTCCACGTCGAGGAACACCGGGCGGAACGACTTCTCCTCCGGCGCCACCTCGATGAGCCGCGCGGACAGCAGCTGAAAGAGAATCCGCGAGACCTCGAACTCCGTCATCTCCGACTTGCCGATCAGCTCCCGCACCGTCAGCTTCCCGTCGATGTTGCGGTAGACGTTGATCTCGGCCTCGCTCATGTCGAGCGCGCGGAAGTCGGGCGTGGTGTTCGGCACCTTCATGAACACCATCTCCACGCTCGGCACCTTCTCCTTGATGCGCGCCGTCTCGTCGAGGCGGCGGATGCCTTCCATGATCACGCTCGACGTGTTGATGGCCAGGACGATGCGCTCCGCGGCCAGCTCGTCGACCGAGTCGACGAACGTGAACGTCCCCTCTTTCCAATTGAACAGTGAATAGATGATCTCCAGGGCCTGGTGCTTCACCCCCCACCAGAGGTCCTTCGGCGAGATCGCCCCCATCTGCACCAGGAGCTTCCCATGGCGCGTCTGCGCGGTCACGCGGCGCTTCGACTCCTCGTACTGCGCCTGCGTGATCTTGCCGTTGCGGAGGAGGAACTGCCCGAGGGAGTGCTCAGGGGAGTTCGAATTGGCGAAGACGATCTCGCCGTGATTCCAGTGGATCGTCCGCTCCAGATGATTGTTGCGGACGAGCAGCTTCCCGCTGCCGCGAATCATGGAGAGGAAGCTCAGGACGTCGGGCAGTTGGATGCGCGAGAGATCGCCCTGAAGGATGGTGAAGGGTTCAGGCATCTGGTAGGACCCGGACACAACTGTGGCAAAGAAACCAGGCTGGAGCAAGCGTTATTCGGCGGCCACCGGCCGGCGCGTCCGCGGCACAACCTCCTTTAATACTGCGCTCGCGCGGTCGATCTCGTCGGCCGTCGTGAAGCGCGACAGCGACACGCGGATCGTCGCCCTCGCCTCCTCCGGCGACAGCCCCATCGCCGTCAGCACGTGGCTCGGCTCAATGCGGCCCGACGAGCAGGCCGCGCCGGTGGACACGGCGACGCCGGCGAGGTCGAGGCCGATCACGATCCCCTCCCCGTCCGCCTCCGCGAACGTCACGCTCGTCGTGTTCGGGATGCGCTCGACGCCCGCACCGTTGATCGTGCAGCCGAGCGGCGCGATCGCGGCCTCGAAGCGGTCGCGCAACGCCCGGACGTGCGCGCGCGGCGCGGCGTCGCGCGCCAGCTCC
>DATELQ010000047.1:0-28468 GCA_035276475.1 Thermoanaerobaculia bacterium
AGGATGCGGATGAAGTGCTTGCGCATCTTGCCGGAGATATGCGCGAGGACCTTGTGCTTGTTCTCCAGCTCGACCTGGAACATCGCGTTCGGCAATGTCTCCAGGACGGTCGCTGTCACTTCAATCGCTTCTTCTTTCGACATGCAGCTCCTGTTTCTCTTACTTACCTAGAACCAATGGTCCATTCCCGAAGCGCGAACCGCGCCGAACTACCTTCCTAACACCATCGGCCCGTTCGCCGTCACGGCCACGGAGTGCTCGAAATGCGCCGCGAGCGTGCCGTCCACCGTCCGCGCCGTCCAGCCGTCGTTGTCCGTCCGGACGTCCTGGATCATCCCGTTCGTGCCCGCCCGCTCGATGCGCGAGCGCAGCTTCGGGCCGATCTCGCAGAGCATCGGCTCGATGGCCAGGACCATCCCTTCCTTCAGCTCCAGCCCCCGCCCGCGCTTGCCGTAGTTGTGCACCTGCGGCTCCTCGTGCATCCTCCGCCCGATCCCGTGGCCCACGAAGTTGCGGATGACGTGGAAGCCATGCTTCTCCGCATGCTCCTGCACCGCCGCGCCGATGTCTCCCAGCCGCCGGCCGGGACGCATCTCCTCGATAGCCAGATCGAGGCATTCCTTCGTCGTGCGCATCAGCTCCTCGGCGCGCGGCGTGACCTTGCCCACGCCCAGCGTCACGGCGCCGTCCCCGACGAAGCCGTCGAGGATGGAGCCGAAGTCGAGGCCGATGATGTCGCCCTCCTGCAGCTTGGCCCGGTTGGGGATCCCGTGCACGATCACGTCGTTGACCGAGGCGCAGACCACGGCGGGGTAGGGAGGCAGGCTCATCGGCGCGTAGCCCTTGAAAGGGGACTTCGCGCCGCGCTTGGCCAGCTCTTCTTCCGCCACCGCGTTCAGCTGCGCCGTCGTCACGCCCGGCTTGACCATGCCCCGCAGGATCTCGAGGATCTCGAGCACCACGCGGTTCGCGCGATCCATCACCGCGATCTCCTCGCGGCTCTTGAGCACCGGGCCTTTCATTCGGTCGAGCATTACGTCAGGGACTTTTCGATCCGTTCAAAGACCTCGTCGACGGGACCGATCCCGTCGACTTCACGCAAAACACTCTTTGCCTTGTAGAACGTCGCGACCGGGAGCGTCTGCCGATGGAACGCTTCCAGCCGCTTCCGTACTGCCGTCTCGTTGTCGTCCGCACGAGCAACGACTTCCGCGCCGCAGCGATCGCAGACGCTGTCGTTCGCGGGGGGGTTATTCTCCAGGTGGTAGATCGCTCCGCACTGCGAGCAGGATCGGCGGAGCACGATGCGCCGCACGATTGCTTCGTCTGGGACGAGCAGTTGGAGAACGCGCACCCCTTCCGCCCCATTCCCGACGATATTGTCGAGCTTTTCGGCCTGAACCAGCGTTCTTGGAAAGCCGTCCAGGATGAAGCCGCGCTCGGCATCCTGCTTCGCCAGCCGGTCGCGCACGATTCCGATCATCAGGTCATCCGGAACGAGCGCGCCGGACGCCATGATCGGCGCCGCCTGCTGGCCGAGCTCGGTTCCGTCCGTCACGGCCTCGCGGAGCATGTCCCCC
Source organism: Thermoanaerobaculia bacterium (assembly GCA_035276475.1). Lineage (GTDB taxonomy): Bacteria > Acidobacteriota > Thermoanaerobaculia > Gp7-AA8 > Gp7-AA8 > DATDFB01. The sequence continues at coordinate 1,581 of DATELQ010000047.1, forward strand.
GTCGAGATATGCGGGATCTCGAACCGGCTGGCCAGCCGCTTGGCCTGCGTCCCTTTCCCGCTCCCCGGCGGCCCGATGAAGATGATCTTCTTCAAAACGCTTCTATCCCCGGCGGCCGCGGATGCGGCCGCGCTTCATGAATCCGTCGTAATGGCGCATGACCAGCTGCGACTCGATCTGCTGGATCGTGTCCATGGCCACGCCGACCACGATGAGGAGCGACGTGCCGCCGAAGTAGAAGTTGAAGCCCATGCCGGTGGTGAACCACGCCGGCAGGTAGCGGTCGAGCCACGCGCCGACGCCGAACGGGATCTGGGCCACGTGCACGCCGGCGATCAGAAACTCCGGCAGGATGCAGACCGCCGCGAGGTAGAGCGAGCCGATGAACGTGATGCGCGTCAGCACGCGGTCGATGTAGTCGGAGGTCTTCTTGCCCGGGCGGATGCCGGGGATGAAGCCCCCGTATTTGCGCATGTTGTCGGCCGTGTCGACGGGGTTGAAGACGATCGACGTGTAGAAGTAGCCGAAGAAGATGATGCCGATGACCTGCAAGAGGTAATAGAGCGGCTCGCCGACGCGCATCTGGTTGCCGATGGCGGCGGCCCACGGCGTCTTGATCATCGTGGCCAGCGTCTGCGGGACGACGAGGATCGACGAGGCGAAGATGGGCGGGATCACGCCCGCGGTGTTGACGCGCAGCGGGAGGTACGTGTTCGCGCCGCCGTAGACCTTGCGGCCGACGACGCGCTTGGCGTACTGCACGGGGATGCGCCGCTGCGCCCGCTCCATGAAGACGACGAAGGCGACGACGGCGATCATGAAGACGATCAGGAAGAGCATCGCAAAGAGGTTGCGCTGCCCGGTGCGGATGTCGTCGATGAGGCCGACGGTGGCGTGCGGCAGGTTGACCACGATGCCGGCGAAGATGATGAGCGAGATGCCGTTGCCGATGCCGCGCTCGGAGATCTGCTCGCCGAGCCACATGACGAAGGCGGTGCCGGTCGTCAGCGTGAGCACGGTCATGAGCGGGAAGCCGATGCCCCACAGCGAGTCCTGGATGTAGGTCGGAACGAGGGGCGCGCCGCCGGGCGCGCTCTGCGAGCGCAGCCAGAAGGCCACGCCGAGGGACTGGATGATCGACAGCGCCACCGTGCCGTAGCGGGTGTACTGGTTGATCTTCCGGCGCCCCATCTCCCCTTCCTTCGACAGCTTCTCGAGGTACGGCCAGACGACCGTGAGGAGCTGCAGGATGATCGACGCGGAGATGTACGGCATGATGCCGAGGGCGAAGACCGAGAGGCGGCGCAGGGCGCCGCCGGAGAAGAGGTCGAGGAATCCGAAGACGCCGCCGCCCATCGACTTGAAGAACTCGGAGAGGGCGATCGGGTCGACTCCGGGAGTCGGAATGTGCGAGCCGAGGCGATAGACCGCGAGCAGAGCGAAGGTGAAGAGCACCCGCTTGCGCAGATCTTCGATGGCCCAGATGTTCCGCAGCGTTTCGAGGAAGTTCACTTACGCAATCTCCTGGCAGGTGCCCCCTGCCGCTTCGATTTGCTTGCGGGCGGACGCGGAGAACTTCGTGGCGACGACGGTGAGCTTCTTGGAGAGCTTGCCGTCGCCGAGGATCTTGATGGCGGTCTTGCGTCCCTTCACGAGACGCGCTTCGCGAAGGGTCGCCTCGTCGACCGTGGCGCCGTCGTCGAAGCGGTCGAGCTCCGAGACGTTCACGGTGGCGTACTCCTTCTTGAAGATGTTGGTGAAGCCGCGCTTCGGGAGACGGCGGTGCAGCGGCATCTGGCCGCCTTCGAAGCCGAGCATGCGGGAGTAGCCGGAGCGCGACTTCTGCCCCTTCTCGCCGCGGCTGGAGGTCTTGCCGTGTCCCGAGCCCGGGCCGCGGCCGACGCGCTTCTTGGCGTGACGGGCACCCTTCTTGGGTTTGAGGTTGCTCAGTTCCATGTTCTTACTCCACCACCTGAACCAGGTGCGGGATCTTGGCGATCATCCCGCGCGTTTCCTTGGTATCGGGACGCTCGCTGACGCGGTGCATCTTTCCGAGGCCGAGGGCTTTGAGCGTCTCGCGCATCTCGCGCGGGTAGCCGATGCCGCTGCGGACCTGCTTCACTTTGATCGTTTTCCGTTCGGCGCTCATGCCGCGTTCCCTTCCTCGTCGCTGCCGCGGAGGGCGCGGTACTCGTGCTCGTTGCGGAGCTGCTTCAAGGCCTCGAACGTGGCCTTGACGACGTTGTGCGGGTTGGCCGTGCCGAGCGACTTGGTCAGGATGTTCTGGATCCCGGCCGACTCGAGGATGGCCCGCACCGGACCGCCGGCGATGACGCCGGTGCCCTCGGAGGCAGGCTTGAGCAGCACCTTGCCGGCGCCGTAATGGCCGGTGGCGGCGTGCGGGATGGTCGTGCCGGACATGGAGATGTCGATCATGTTCTTCTTGGCGATCTCGATCCCCTTCTTGATGGCGGCCGGAACTTCCTTGGCCTTGCCGGAGCCGTAGCCGACTTTGCCCTTGCCGTCGCCCACGACGACGAGCGCGCTGAAGCTGAAGTTCTTGCCGCCCTTGACGACCTTCGTCACGCGGTTGATGTGGACGACCTTGTCGATCATCCCGCTCTCGTTACGCTCCTCGCTCCGGCGATCGCCGCGTTGCGAGCCCTGGCCGGGGCGATTCATTGGACGCTGCACGTGACCTCCCTAGAATTCCAGACCGTTTTCGCGCGCCGCATCGGCGAGCGCTTTGATGTTGCCGTGAAACTGATAGCCGCCGCGGTCGAACACGACCTGCTTGACGCCTTTGTCCTGGGCCTTCTTGGCGATGAGCGCGCCGACGGCCTTCGCCGCCGCCGCGTTCGCACCCTTCGCGCCGGAGTCCTTCTCGCGGCTCGAAGCCGAGGCGATCGTCTTGCCCGAGGCATCGTCGATCACCTGCGCGTAGATGTACTTGAGGCTGCGGAACACGGCCAGGCGCGGGCGGGCGGCGGTGCCGTGCACTTTGCTGCGGATGCGCTCCTTGACGCGCTGGCGCGATACGACTCTCTGCTTTGCCTGATCCATTACTTGCCTGCCGCTTTCCCTGCCTTACGGCGGATCACTTCATCCGAATACTTGATGCCCTTGCCCTTGTAGGGATCGGGCTCGCGCAGTCCGCGGATCTCAGCCGCGACCTGCCCAACCTTCTGCTTGTCGATGCCGGTGACGGTGATGTGGTTCGTCTTGCCGTCGATGGCAACCTCGATCCCCTGCGGGATGGGGAAGCGCACCGGGTGCGAGTAGCCGAGCTGGAACACGACCTCGCGTCCCTTGACCTCGGCGCGGTAGCCGACGCCGACGATGTCGAGCTCGCGCTTGAACCCCTCGGTCACGCCGTGGACGTTGTTGGCCACGAGCGCGCGCATGAGGCCGTGCAGCGAGCGCGATTTCCCTTCGTCGTCGCCGCGGCTGAACTGCACGACGTTGTCCTTGATCTCCACTCCGATGCCTTGAACGACCGGCGTGGAGAGCGTCCCCTTCGGCCCTTTGACCGTGAGGGTGTTGCCTTCCTGCCGGACTTCGACGCCTTTCGGCAGCGGAATCGGCTTCTTTCCAATTCGCGACATGGGTCTCTCCTTACCAGACCTGGCAGAGGATCTCGCCGCCGACGCCGCTCTTGGCGGCCTCGCTGCCACTGAGGACGCCCTTCGACGTCGAGACGATGGCCAGCCCGAGTCCGCCGAGGACGCTGGGGATCTCCTGCTTGTTGCGGTAGACGCGGCGGCCCGGGCGCGAGATGCGCTCGATGCCGTGGATGACCGGCTCGCCGTCAGGCGAGTACTTGAGGTCGATCCGCAGCGTTCCCTGCGGCTTCTCTTTGTCCGCGAGCGAGTAGTTGCGGATGAAGCCCTCGCTCTTGAGGATGCGGGCGATCTCCACCTTCAGCTTCGAGGCGGGGAGCTCCACGCGGTCGTGATGCGAGGTGATCCCGTTCCGGATCCTCGTCAACATATCGGCTACTGGATCAGTCATCGACATTGTTCGGTCCTTCTACCAACTTGCTTTCGTGACGCCCGGGATGTAGCCGCCGAGCGAGAGCTGCCGGAAACAGATGCGGCAGAGCTGAAACTTGCGGAGGTATCCGCGCGGGCGCCCGCACACCTTGCAGCGATTGATCTTGCGGGACTTGAATTTCGGCTTGCGCGCCGCCTTGACGATCATCGAGGTCTTGGCCATCTGGTTCTCTCCGCCTTACTTGCCGAACGGCATGCCGAGCTCGCGCAGAAGGAACCGCGCCTGCTCGTCGTTCTTCGCCGTGGTGACGATGGTGATGTTCATCCCCTTCGACTTGTCGACCTTGCCGGCGTCGATCTCGGGGAAAATCAGGTGGTCGCGGATGCCGAGGGTGTAGTTGCCGCGGCCGTCGAACGAGCGCGTCGGCACGCCGCGGAAGTCGCGCACGCGCGGCAGGGCGATGTTGATCAGCCGGTCGAGGAACTCGTACATCTTGTCCCCGCGCAGCGTGACCATCGTCCCGATCGACATCCCTTCGCGCAGCTTGAAGCTGGCGATCGACTTCTTGGCCTTGGTGACGACCGGCTTCTGGCCGGTGATCTGACCGAGCTCGTCGACCGCGGCGTCGAGCAGCTTCGAGTTCTGGATGGCGTCGCCCATGCCCATGTTCAGGACGACCTTCTCGACCTTGGGGATGGCCATGGCGTTCTTGATCCCGAACTCGTCGGCGATCTTCTTGCGGACTTCCTTCGTGTAAACGTCTTTGAGTCTGGCAGCCATTTTTCGAGTCCTACATTTCGCTATTGCACTTGCGGCAATAGCGGTTCGCGCCCTCGTGCGTGCGGTGCGAGCCGGTTCGCGTGGGCTCGTTGCAGCTCGGGCAGACCACCTGCAGATTGGAAAGGCGCACCGGACCCTCGCGCTCGAGGATGCCGCCGGAGACGTTCTTCTGCGGGTTCTTCTTCTCGTGTTTCTTGATCAGGTTGACGCGCTCCACGATGGCCGCGTTCTTCGACGGCATGACCCGCAGCACCTTGGCCTGCTTGCCGCGGTCCTTGCCCGACAGAACGACGACGGTGTCGCCCTTCTTGACGTGGGGCTTGTTTGCGGGCTCGGTCTTTTGCTTGGTTACTTTTCCGTACATGACTTAAATGACCTCGGGGGCCAGCGAAATGATCTTCATGAACTTGCGCTCGCGGAGCTCGCGGGCGACGGGGCCGAAGACGCGGGTGCCGACCGGCTCGCGCTGCTCGTTGATGAGAACGGCGGCGTTGTCGTCGAACTTGATGTACGAGCCGTCGCGGCGCCGGTACTCCTTGACGGTGCGGACGACGACGGCCTTGACCACGGCGCCCTTCTTCACGGTGCCGTCCGGCGACGCTTCCTTCACCGACGCGGTGATGACGTCGCCCAGGCCGGCGTACTGGCCGGCCGTGGAGCCGCCCAACATCCGAATGCAGGCGATCTTCTTCGCGCCGGTGTTGTCGGCGACTTGAAGGATCGTTCCCATCTGAATCATGGCTAGCTCGCTTTCTCCAGCACTTCGCGCACGTTCCAGCGCTTCCGCTTCGAGAGCGGGCGGGTCTCCTCGATGAGCACGCGGTCGCCGACGTTGATGCCCGGCTGCTCCGAGTGCGCGAGGAACTTGCTCGTGCGCTTGATGTACTTCTGATACATCCCGTGCTGGACCAGGTTCTCGACCGCGACGACCACGGTCTTCATCATCTTGTTCGAGACCACGACGCCGACCTTCGTCCGCGTGTTCTGCTTCTTCGTTTCTTCGGTGGTAGCCATTACGCTCTAGCCTTCTCGTTCAAAATCGTCTGGATGCGGGCGATCTCTTTCCGCACCTGGCGCATCTTGGCCGGCGACTCCATCCGTCCCGTGGCGCGCTGGAAGCGGAGCTTGAACAGCTGCTCCGTCAGCTCGCGCTCACGGACGTGGAGCTCGTCGACGCTCTTGTCGCGAAGCGATGCCGCCTGCTTACTCATTCACCCACCTCCATCGCCTCGCGCGTGACGAAGCGCGTCTTGATCGGAAGCTTGTGCGCCGCCAGCCGGAAGGCCTCCTCGGCGATGTCGCGCGGCACGCCCTCCATCTCGAAGAGGATGCGGGCCGGCTTGATCACGCACACCCACTCCTCGGGTGCGCCTTTGCCTTTGCCCATACGCGTCTCGAGCGGCTTCTTCGTGACCGGCTTGTCGGGGAAGACCCGGATCCAGATCTTCCCGCCGCGCTTGATGTGGCGGGTCATGGCGATACGTCCCGCCTCGATCTGGCGCGCCGTCACCCACCCCGCCTCGAGCGCCTGCAGCCCGAAATCGCCGAACGAGATCTTCTGGCCGCGAGTGGCCAGACCGCGCCGGCGGCCGCGCTGCTGTTTTCTGAATTTGACTTTCTTCGGCATCATCATGATGCGGAATCTCCCTTACGCCGGACGGCGACGCGACTTCGTCTTCGCCATCTCACCTTTGTAGATCCAGACCTTCACGCCGATCGTGCCGTACGTCGTGTTGGCCGTGGCCTGGCCGTAGTCGATGTCCGCCTTGAGCGTGTGCAGCGGCAGGCGGCCGTCTTGATACCACTCGGAGCGCGCGATCTCGGCGCCGTTGAGGCGTCCGGCCACGCGCACCTTGATCCCCTTCGCGCCGAAGCGGAAGGCGGACTCCATTGCTTTCTTCATGGCCCGGCGGAAGGCGATGCGCCGCTCGAGCTGCGCGGCGATGTTCTCCGCCACGAGCTGGGAGTCGAGCTCCGGGCGCTGGATCTCCTGGATGTTGATGTAGACCTCGCCGTTGACGAGCTTCTGGAGCTCGTCGCGGAGCTTGTCGACCTCGGCGCCTTTGCGTCCGATGATGATGCCCGGGCGCGACGTGTAGATGTTGATGCGCATCTTGTTGGCGGTGCGCTCGATGTCGATCTCCGAGACTCCGGCGTGGGAGAGACGCTTCTTCAGATCCTCGCGGAGCTTCAGATCGCGATGCAGCGTCTCGGCGTAGGTCTTCCCCTGAAACCAGCGGGAATGCCACGTCTTGTTGAATCCGAGCCGAAATCCGTACGGGTTGACCTTCTGACCCAAGATAGCCTCCGTTATTTCCGGGCGCGCGCGCGGCCCTTGCCGCCGCTGCGCTCGTTGACCGCTTTCACTTCGTCCGACACGTGAACCGTCACGTGCGCCTTCCGCTTCTGAACGCGGTAGGCGCGGCCCATCGGCGCCGGCTGCACCCGCTTCTCGCGCGGTCCTTCGTTGACATAGATCTTCGAGACCACCAGCTCGTCGGTGTCGACGTTGGTGTCTTTGTTCTCCGCGTTGGCCACGGCCGAGCGGACGAGCTTCTCCAGGTCCTTCGCCACCGTCTTGTTGGTGAAGCGGAGGATGCTCAGAGCCTCGTCGACCTTCTTGCCGCGCACGAGGTCGACCACGAGCCGGACTTTCTGCGGCGAGGCTTTGAGGTACTTCAACGTAGCAGTCGCTTCCATCGCCTTCCCCTTACTTGGCCGCCGGCGGAGCAGCCGCCGCCGGAGCGCCGGCCGGCTTGGCGGTCTTCTCGACCTTCTTGCCGCTGTGGCCCTTGAACGTGCGCGTGAGCGCGAACTCGCCGAGCTTGTGGCCGACCATGTTCTCGGAGATGTAGACCGGCACGAACTTGCGGCCGTTGTGCACCGCCAGGGTGTGGCCGACCATCTCCGGCGTGACGGTGGAGCGGCGCGACCAGGTCTTGATGACCTTCTTGTCGCGCTCGCGGTTCATCGCCTCGACCTTGTTCATGAGGTGGTCGTCGACGAAGGCGCCCTTCTTGACTGAACGTGCCATTACTTGGTTCTCCGCTTGACGATGAACTTCGTGGTCTGCTTGTTGCGGCGGGTCTTGTAGCCCTTCGTAGGCTGGCCCCACGGCGACACCGGATGACGGCCGCCCGAGGTCTTGCCCTCGCCGCCGCCGAGCGGGTGGTCGACCGGGTTCATCGACACGCCGCGGTTGTGCGGGCGCTTGCCCAGGTGCCGCGTGCGGCCGGCCTTGCCGATCGAGACGTTCTCGTGCTCGAGGTTGCCGACCTGGCCGATCGTGGCGTAGCAGCGGACGTGCACCTTGCGCATCTCGCCGCTCGGCAGACGGAGCGTGGCCCAGTCGCCTTCGCGGGCCATGAGCTGCGCGGCCGCGCCGGCGGAGCGGACCATCTGGCCGCCCTTCCCTTCCTTCAGCTCGATGTTGTGAATCGTCGTGCCGAGGGGGATCTTCGAGAGCGGCAGGGCATTGCCGACGAGAATGTCGGCCTCGGGGCCGGCCATGATCGTCGAGCCCACCGCCAAGCCGTCCGGCGCGAGGATGTAGCGCTTCTCGCCGTCGGCGTAGTTGAGCAGGGCGATGCGCGCCGTGCGGTTCGGGTCGTATTCGATGTGCGCGACCTTCGCCGGGATGCCGTGCTTGTCGCGCTTGAAGTCGATGTCGCGGTACTTCTGCTTGTGGCCGCCGCCGATGAAGCGCGAGGTGATGCGGCCCTTCGAATTGCGGCCGCCGCTCTTCGGCTTCCCGGTCGTGAGCGCCTTCTCCGGGCGCGTGCGCGTCAAGTCATCGAACGACGCATGCGACTGGAACCGGATGCCCGGCGACGTCGGCTTGTAGTTTTTCTTCATTGCCATGGTTAAACGCCCTCAATGAAGTCGGGAACTTTCTCGTCCTTCACCAATCTCACATAGGCCTTGCGCCAGTCGCGGCGCTTGCCTTCATACCGCCCCATCCGCTTCACTTTGCCGCGGACGTTGAAGAGGCGGACCTCGGCGACCTTGACCTTGAAGAGCTCCTCGACCGCTTCCTTGACCTGGATCTTGTTCGCGTGCGGATCGACTTCGAAGACGATCATCTCGATCCCCGACTCGCGCATCAGCGTCGACTTCTCGGTCACGAGCGGCCGGCGGATGATCTTGTTCGCGTTGCTCATGATTCGAGTGCCTCCGTCAGCCGCTGCAGGGCGTCCTGGGAGAGGACGATGTAGCGGGCGTTGACGACGTCGTACACGTTGACGTGCAGCGGGTCGACGAGCTGCAGCTTCGGGTTGTTCCGCGCCGCCAGCGCCAGGTTCGTGTTCTCGAACGAGTCGACGAGGAGCGCTTTCCCCTCCACGCCGATGCCGGCCATCTTCTTGGCCACGGCGTTGGTCTTCGCTTCCTCGACGTTGAGGTCGGAGAGAAGCACGAGCTTCCCTTCCTTCACTCGCTGCGAGAGCGCCGACTTGAGCGCCGCCTTCTTCTCCTGCGCGTTCATCTTGTAGGAGTAGTCGCGCGGCGTGGGGCCGAAGACCGTGCCGCCGTGGCGGTGGATCGGCGGGCGGTTGCCGCCCTGCCGGGCGCGCCCGGTGCCCTTCTGCCGGAACGGCTTCTTGCCCGAGCCGGCCACTTCGGAGCGGTTCTTGACCTTGTGCGTTCCCTGCCGGAGGCCGGCCAGGTAGTTGCGCACCGCTTCGTGGATCAGGTGCTCTTTGTACGGGTAGCCGAAGATCTCATCGGAGAGCTCGACCGAGCCGACTTTCTTGTTGTTCCAGTCCTTGACGTCGATGGTAGGCATCGTCATTCACCCCGCTTCCCGTTTTTGGAGAAGCGCACGACCACGAGGCCGTTCTTGCCGCCCGGGACCGCGCCCTTGATGTAGAGCAGGTTGTTCTCGGCGTCGACTTTGGCCACGCGCAGGTTCTTGACCGTGACCTGCTCGCCGCCCATCCGCCCACCCATGCGCATGCCCTTCATGACGCGCGAGGGAAACGCCGAGGCGCCGATCGAGCCGGGGGCGCGGTGGAACATCGAGCCGTGCGTGGCCCGGCCGCCGCGGAAGTGATGGCGCTTGACCACGCCCTGGTAGCCCTTGCCCTTCGACTCGCCGACGACGTCGATCGAGTCGCCCGGTTTGAAGATGTCGACCTGCACGCGGTCGCCGACGTTCGCGTCGCCGCTGTACGGGACTTCGCAGAGCGTCTTCACCGGCGGGATGCCGGCCTTCTCGAAGTGCCCGCGCATCGCCGCGGTCACGCGGCGGTTCGACACTTTCTCGACCAAGCCGACCTGCACGGCGTCGTAGCCGTCACGCTCGGTGGTCTTCTTCTGCACCACGAGACAAGGGCCGGCCTGGATGACGGTGACCGGCACCAGGGCGCCATCCTCGGCGAACACCTGGGTCATCCCGACCTTCTTGCCAATGATTCCTTCGATAGCCATTGCCAAACCTTTCGGTTACTTGCCGAACGCCTTGATCTCCACGTCCACACCCGCCGGCAGTTCCAGCTTCATGAGTGCGTCGACGGTCTGCGTCGTCGGCTCGAGAATGTCGAGCAGCCGCTTGTGCGTCCGCATCTCGAACTGCTCCCGCGACTTCTTGTCGACGTGCGGGCTGCGCAGCACGGTGTAGCGCGACACCTGCGTCGGCAGCGGGATCGGTCCCGCCACCTTCGCGCCGGTGCGCTTGGCCGTGTCGACGATCTCCGAGGTCGACTGATCGAGGACGCGGTAGTCGTACGCTTTGAGGCGGATGCGGATCTTTTCGTTCATCATGATCAGAAAATCCTTGGGCCGGCCCTGAGGCCGGCCCATGTCGTGTTACTCGATGATCTCGGTCACCGTGCCGGCGCCGACCGTACGGCCGCCCTCACGGATGGCGAAGCGAAGGCCCTTCTCCATGGCGATCGGGGCGATGAGGTTGATCGTCAGCGAGGTGTTGTCACCCGGCATGACCATCTCCGCTCCCGCCGCCAGCTCCGCCGTACCCGTCACGTCCGTCGTGCGGAAGTAGAACTGCGGGCGGTAGCCGTTGAAGAACGGCGTGTGGCGGCCGCCCTCTTCCTTCGTCAGGATGTAGACCTCGGCCTTGAACTTCGTGTGCGGCGTGATCGAGCCCGGCTTGGCCAGGACCTGACCGCGCTCCACGTCCTTGCGCTCCGTGCCGCGGAGGAGCAGTCCGACGTTGTCGCCGGCCTCGCCCGCGTCGAGGAGCTTGCGGAACATCTCCACGCCGGTGACGACCTTCTTCACCGTCGGACGGAGGCCGACGATCTCGACCTCTTCACCGACCTTGACCTTCCCGCGCTCGATACGGCCGGTGACGACCGTGCCGCGGCCGGAGATCGAGAAGATGTCCTCGACCGGCATCAGGAAGTCCTTGTCGATGGCGCGCTGCGGCAGCGGGATGTAGCTGTCGACCGCGTCCATCAGCTCGATGATCTTCTGGCCCCACTCGCTCTTGTAGTCGCCCGACTCCAGGGCCTTCAAGGCCGAGACGCGGACGATGGGAATGTCGTCGCCGGGGAACTCGTAGGAGCTCAGGAGCTCGCGGACCTCGAGCTCGACGAGGTCGAGGAGCTCGGGGTCGTCGACCATGTCGACCTTGTTCAAGGCCACGACGATGTAGGGCACGCCGACCTGGCGGGCCAGTAGGATGTGCTCGCGCGTCTGCGGCATCGGGCCGTCGGCGGCGGAGACGACGAGGATGGCGCCGTCCATCTGGGCCGCGCCGGTGATCATGTTCTTGACGTAGTCGGCGTGGCCGGGGCAGTCGACGTGCGCGTAGTGGCGCTTGTCGGTGGAGTACTCGACGTGCGCGGTGGCGATGGTGATGCCGCGCTCGCGCTCCTCCGGTGCCTTGTCGATCTGATCGAAGGCGACGAACGAGGCCGTCCCCTTCGAGGCCAGGACCTTGGTGATGGCCGCGGTGAGCGTGGTCTTGCCGTGGTCGACGTGACCAATGGTGCCGACGTTCACGTGCGGTTTGCTGCGATCGAATTTCTCTTTGGCCATTTGTGGCTAACCTCCGTTTTTCTTACCGCCGGCCCTAACCGGCAACCTTTGCAATCACTTCTTCGGCAACACTTTTGGGTGCAGGCTCGTACGCGAAGAACTGCATCGTGTAGCTCGCCCTCCCCTGCGACATCGATCTGAGCTGCGTGGCGTATCCGAACATCTCCGACAGAGGCACGTGGGCCCGGATCACCTTCGCCCCGCCGCGCTCGTCCATCTGCTGGATCTTTCCGCGCCGGCGCGAGAGGTCGCCCATCACGTCGCCCGCGTAGTCCTCGGGCGTCACGACTTCGACGTCCATGATCGGCTCGAGCAGGATCGGACCGGCCTTCTTGGCCCCTTCCTGGTACGCCATCGAGCCGGCGATCTTGAACGCCATTTCGCTCGAGTCGACGTCGTGGTACGAGCCGTCGTACAGGATGGCCTTGATGCCGGTCATCGGGTAGCCGGCGATGATGCCGCGCTCCATCGCTTCCTTGATGCCCTGCTCGGTCGGCTTGATGAACTCGCGCGGCACGGAGCCGCCGACGATCTCGTTGACGAACTCGAACCCGCCGCCTTCCAGCGGCTCGAAGCGCATCTTGACGTGGCCGTACTGCCCCTTGCCGCCCGACTGGCGCACGAAGCGCCCCTCGGCTTGCGACGGGCGCGTGATCGCCTCGCGATACGCGACCTGCGGCTTGCCGACGTTCGCCTGCACGTTGAACTCGCGCATCATGCGGTCGACGATGATCTCGAGGTGCAGCTCGCCCATCCCGCGGATGATCGTTTGGTTCGTCTCCGGGTCGGTGTGGACCTTGAACGTCGGATCCTCCTGCATCAGCTTCGCGAGGGCGACGCCCATCTTCTCCTGGTCGGCCTTCGTCTTCGGCTCGATGGCCACGGCGATGACCGGCTCCGGAAACGTCATCGTCTCCAGCGCGATCGGGTGGTTCTTGTCGCAGATCGTGTCGCCCGTCGTCACGTTGCGGAGACCGACGGCCGCGCCGATGTCACCCGCCCACACTTCCTTGATCTCCTCACGCTTGTTGGCGTGCATCTTCAACAGACGCCCGATGCGCTCGGTGTTGCCCTTCGTCGTGTTGAGCACCGCGGTGCCCGACTCGACGTGGCCGGAGTAGACGCGGAAGAAGGCCAGCTGGCCGACGAACGGGTCGGTCATGATCTTGAACACGAGCGCGGCGAACGGAGCCTCATCCGAGGCCGGACGGTCGATGAACGACTCGTCGTCGGGGTTGATCCCCTTCACCGGCGGAATGTCGACCGGGGAGGGGAGATAGTCGACGACGGCGTCGAGGAGCGGCTGCACGCCCTTGTTCTTGAAGGCCGAGCCGCACATGACCGGCGTGATCTTCTGGGCGATCGTGGCCTCGCGCAGCGCGTTCTTCAGCTCTTCGATCTCGAGGGGCTCGCCCGCGAGGTACTTCTCCAGGAGCTCGTCGTGCTGCTCGGCGATCGACTCGACCATCTTCTCGCGGAAGTGCTCGGCGTCCTGCTTGAGCTCCGCAGGGACGTCGGTCACTTCGTACTTCGCGCCCAAGGTCTCGTCCTTGAAGAGGAGCGCCTTCATCTGCACGAGGTCGATGACGCCCTTGAACTTGTCCTCGGCGCCGATGGGGAGCTGCAGCGGCACGGCGTTCTTGCCGAGCTTCTGGCGGATCTGATTCACGACCGCCTCGAAGTTCGCGCCGATGCGGTCCATCTTGTTGATGAAGGCGATGCGGGGGACGCCGTACTTGTCGGCCTGGCGCCACACGGTCTCGGACTGCGGCTCCACGCCGCCGACGGCGCAGAAGACGCCGACCGCGCCGTCGAGGACGCGCAGGGAGCGCTCCACTTCGACGGTGAAGTCGACGTGGCCGGGGGTGTCGATGATGTTGACGCGGTAGTCGCCCCAGAACGCGGTCGTGGCGGCGGAGGTGATGGTGATGCCGCGCTCCTGCTCCTGGACCATCCAGTCCATGGTGGCAGTCCCCTCGTGCACCTCACCGATCTTGTGGGTGATGCCGGTGTAGTAGAGGATCCGCTCCGTCGTCGTGGTTTTACCCGCGTCGATGTGGGCCATGATCCCGATGTTTCGCGTTTTTTCGAGAGGTACCTGACGTGCCATTGTTCTTTTCTTCTCGGATGCAACACACAGCCGGCGCGCGGGCGCGCCGACAATTCGAGCGTTCGATTTTTGTCTTTCCCGTTGCTCGGTCCGGAACCGCAGAACCCGTTCTGTGTTATCCGGTCGAGACGGAGCTACGGAAAGCTGATGAAACTACGGTGACTGCGTTGAACTACCAGCGATAGTGAGCGAACGCTTTGTTCGCCTCAGCCATCTTGTGCGTATCTTCGCGCTTCTTGATCGCGTTGCCGCGGTTGTTGGCGGCGTCGAGGATCTCCCCCGCCAGCTTGTCCTGCATGGTCTTCTCGCCGCGCGCGGCTGCGTAGGAGATCAGCCAGCGGATCGCCAGGGCCACGCGGCGCGTCGGGCGCACCTCGATGGGAACCTGGTAGTTCGACCCGCCGACGCGGCGGCTCTTGACCTCGAGGGCCGGCTTCACGTTGTCGACGGCCTTCTTGAAGAGCTTGATCGGATCGTCCTTGGCGCGGTCTTCGACCTTCTTCATGGCGCCGTAGAAAACGTTCTCGGCGACCGACTTCTTGCCGTCGTCCATCAGCGAGTTGATGAACTTCGTCACCAGCTGGCTGTTGTAGACCGGATCGGGGAGGATTTCTCGTTTCGGAACTTCTCTGCGACGTGGCATGACTGTTAGCTCTTCTTGGGACGCTTCGCCCCGTACTTGCTGCGGCTCTGGTTGCGCTTGGCCACGCCGACGGCGTCGAGCGTGCCGCGGATGACGTGGTAACGGACGCCCGGCAGGTCCTTCACACGGCCGCCGCGGATCAGCACGATCGAGTGCTCCTGCAGGTTGTGGCCGACGCCGGGGATGTACGTCGTGACTTCGATGCCGTTCGTCAGGCGCACGCGCGCGACCTTGCGGAGTGCGGAGTTCGGCTTCTTCGGCGTCGAGGTGTAGACGCGCGTGCAGACGCCGCGCTTCTGCGGGCTCGACTGCAGCGCCGGCGACTTGGTCTTGTACGCGACTTTCTCGCGTCCGGCGCTGACCAGTTGGCTAATCGTTGGCATTCACAATCCTTTTTTTGAAGACACCTGGAGCGAAAATCACTGCGAGGTTTGGCAAAAACCCGCGCACTTTACGCTTGGGGGGACGAGCTGTCAAGCCCGACCAGCGCACCTAACTCCCTCTCCAGACTCAGAATTCCACGCGCGTCCCGACCCCCAACCGCAGCCCTTTCTCGTGGAGAAGCTGCGCCGAGGCGAGGTCTTCGATGGCGAGCCCGAGCGACTTGAAGAGGGTGATCTCGTCGGGCGACGTTCGCCCCGGTTTCCCCAGCAAGAGCTCGCCGATCTCGCCCCGGATCTCGACCTCCGCCCCGTCCTTTTGGGCCAGAAGGTAGTCGCCCGACTCGTTGACCGTCGATTCGCGGCGGTCGACCCACAGCGACGCCGCCGCCATCGTGGCGGTGTCGACCTCACGCGCGTGCTTCACGCTCGAGCCGACGGCGTTGATGTGCACGCCGGGCTTGAGCCACTCGCGGCGGATGACCGGCTCGCGCGAGCTCGTGGCGAGGACGAGGATGTCGGCGGCGCGCACGGCGGCCTCGATGTCGTCGTTCCGGCCGGCGACGCGGACGTCCGGCAGCTGCCGCACGCGCGGGATGGCCTTGAGGTGCGAGCGCCCCTGGACGCCCGTCCCGACGATCGTCAGGGTCCTGGCGTCGTCGCGCGCCAGGAGCTTCGTGGCCACGGCCGAGACCGCCGCGGTGCGGATCGCCGTGATCGCCGAGGCGTTGAACATGCCCTTGAGCTGGCCGGTCTCCGCATCGTGCAGCAGGACCGCGCCGACGTGCGTGTCGAGCCCGCGCTTGGGGTTGTCGGGGTAGACGCAGATCTCCTTGAGCGCCCACCCCGCCTTCGCCCCGCCGCGCCACGCCGGCATGAGACCTAAGAACCCGGGGGCGTCGGGCGTGCGGACCATGCTGCGCAGCGGGTTGTGGACTTCGCCGCGCGCCAGGGCGACGAGCGCCTCTTCCATGGCGGCGATGCACTCGCCCATGTCGAGGAGCGACTCGACCTCATGCTCGTTCAGGATCAATACTTCGCTCATGGCGCCGGTCATCATAGTCGCGCTGTCGCTGATCGGCTACGCGCTGATGCCGCGCCGGCCGCGGGCGCGCTTTGCCATTCCGCTCTCGCTGTCCCTCGGCACGCTCGCGACCGGCTGGGCGATGTGGATCGCCGGCACGCTGATCTCGACGCGCGCCGCGTTCGTGGTCGCCGCCGTGCTCCTCCTCGTCTCGCTGCGCACGCTGCCGCGCTGGTGGCGCGATTGCCGGCGCGTCCTACGCGAGCTGGCCGCGCTCGGCAAGCGGTGGACGGCGCTGCTCCTGGCGCTGCCGCTCGCGCTGGCCGTCCCGCAACTGCTCCTGCCGATCGTCGACTCCGACGGGCTCCGTTACCACGCCGCGTTCCCGAAGCTCTTCCGCCTCGCCGGCCGCGTCTTCTTCTACCCGTGGGACCTCACCGGCGCGTTCCCGCAGACGGCGGAGATGATCTACATGCTTCACCCCCCCTCGGCGAAGCTCATCCATTTCTGCTTCTTCCTGGCCACGCTGGCGACGCTGGCGCTCGTCGTCCACCGCCGCCGCCGCGACCGCGCCGCCGCCGTCGCCGCGCCGTTCCTCCTGGCGGCCTCCCCCGTGATCCTCGGTACGGCCGCCGCCGCGTTCATCGACCACGTGGCGCTCTTCCACGTCGCCGTGGCGCTCCACCTCCTCCTGGCCCGCCGCCGCCCTTCCCTTCCGCTCGCGGCGGCGATGGCCACGAAGTACACGACCGCGCCGTCGCTGGTGCTCGGCTTGTCGAAAACGTGGGCGGCGACGCTCGTGGCCGTCGCGATCGCGTTCGCCCCGTTCGCGATCCGCAACGTCGAGTACACCGGCGATCCGATCTATCCGATCGGCCACGTGCTGCTGCACAAACCGCTGTCCGGCATCGCCCCCGGTTCCCTCGCGTACGCGACGCAGTTCCACTCGCGGATCAAAGGGGTGGTGGGGATTCCATGGATGCCGGGCCAGGACGCGCAGCCGGACGAAGTGGTCGGCCTGCACCACCTCCTCGGCCTGTTCGCGCTGCTCGTCGTCCTGCGCGAGCCGCGCCTGCGGCCGGTGGCGGTGCTGGCGTTCGTCTATCTGCTCGTCGCGGCGGTCTACCGCGTGCCGGCGCGATACCTCTTCCCGATGTTCCTGGCGCTGGCGATTTTCGAGGCGGCGGTGCTCGCGCGGATCCCGCAAAAGCTCGTGGCGATCGTCGCCTTCCTCGTCGCCCTCCCGGCGCTTCTCACATCGGCGACGCTGCTCCTCACGTTCGCGCAGCCGTTCGTCTATCTCCGGGGCCGGCTCGACCGTGCGCACTATCTCACCCTGGTCGTCCCTGGCTATCGGGCCGCCGAGGTTGTCAACGCGCTGCCGCCGGGCGGGCGGGTGATGGCCTTGGATTTCCCCGCGCCGTACTACTTCGACCGGCCCTGGATCGTCGAGGGCGTTCTGCACGAGCCGCCGCTGCAGCAGTGGCTGCGCGACGGCAACGCGCCGGCGAAGCTGCGCGAGTACGACGTGCGCGTCCTCGTGCTCACGCCGGCGTACCGCGCGCTGCGGCCGCCGCCGCCGTGGCGGCTCGTGACGACGGTCGACGGCGTCGAGGTCTATTCGGTGTTTTGACTTAGCGCAGAGGAGCGTAGAGCCAGAAGCGCTCGTCCTTCTTCGCGAAGATCGGGCGGCGGTTGGTGTAGAGGAGGCGGAAGCCGTGCGCCGCCGGGTCCGGCATCTCGACGTTGAAGAGGAGCAGCCACGGCCGCCCGGCGAAGTGCTGCCGCGCCCGCAGCTCGGCTACGGGGTACCAGACGTCGAGGCCGCGCTCGTATGCGGCGTCCCACTCCATGTACGAGCCCTCCTCCCCGATTCCCGCATACCAGAACCGCTTCCCCGGCAGATACGGCAGCACGGCCTCGGCCTGCTGTGCGCTGTGCGCGGCGACGTCGAAGCGCTCCAGCCCGTGTCCGCGGATGAATTCGCCCATCTCTTCCGCGCCGCTGAAGGCCTCGTTCGTATCGACGATCCAGAAGCGCGCCGCCACGACGCACGAGATGGCCAGGGCGAGGTTCAAGAGGAGCGCCGCCGCGGCCGCGTAGCGCCGCTCGGCGCCTTCCGGCTCGCCCACCGCGATGGCGAGCAACGCCAGCACGAGGACGAAGCCGGCGTGCCGCACGCCGCCGTACCAGACGTAGCCGTAGAGCAGCGTCAGCACCGCGAACGGCAGCCAGAAGACGAGCAGCGCCGCCCGCGAGCGCTGCAAGGCGAGCGCGAGCAGGCCGATGAGGACGACGCCGGCAAGGAAGGCCGGCCACGGCGGCAAGGTCGGGAAAAACGCGTCGGCAATGCTCGAGACGAAAGCGCCGAAGTCGAAGGGATGCAGGCGGCCGATGCGCGACGGGTCGGGTGGCGTACGCACCTGCAGCGCGGAGAGCGCCGCCGCGGCGGCCATGATCGCCGCGGCGCCGAGGGCGCGGCCGCCGCGAGGACGGAGCTCGAGGACGAAGAGCGCCGCCAGCGCGCCGGCGACGATGAAGCCTTGCGCGCTGACGTTGAAGAGGAGCGCCAGGACGGCGGCATACGCGAACGGCCGCGCCGCGCGCTGCCGGTGCATGGCCGCGGCGGCAAAGGCGAGCGCGATGGCCGGCGCCGAGGCGCGGGCGATGACGGCGTACTCGTAGGCAAAAAAGTACGAGAACGCCGCGAGCAGCCGCGTCGGCCACGCCAGCGGCAGGCGCCACAGCAGCAGCGCCACCGCGGCCGCGGCGATGGCGAGGTGGAGCACGCTCTGGCTGAAGTACGGCAGCCCCGATTTCGCCAGCGGCACGAGGAGGATGTGCCAGAGGATCGGATAGCCGGTGTAGGCGCCGCGGAGGACGAGCGTGCGGAAGTCGCCGTCGCGCGCGCGGAGCCATGGGTCGGCCTCGTCGCGCCACGCTTCGTGATGCCACGCCACGAAGAAGGTGACGGCCATGAATGCCACGAGCGCCGCCACGGCCACCGCGCGCGGCAGCGGCGCGCGGTCGTGCAGGCGCCGCGGGTCCCAGCTCATCACGCGTCGCGGTGGACCGTATCGATCGAAAACGCCGGCAGGCAGACGGCGATGTACTCCGCGCCGTCCGGCCCCGGCGTCGAGTACTGCACCCACTCGCCCGCATGCGTGATGACGGCCTGCCCGGCGTGGACGTCGTGGACGCCGCCGTGCGTGGTGACGCGCAGCGAGCCGCGCAGGACGACGGTGAATTCGTCGAACTCCGGCGTCTGCCCCGGCTCGACCCAGCCGCTCGGGCTCTGCATCCGCGCCACGCTCAGCGCGTCGGTCTGCGAGTTCACCCGCCCGACGAACTCCTCGATGATCTTTGGCTTGTTCCCCGCGGCGGCGATGACGGAGGGCTTTTCAATCAGCGTCGGCATGGCGCGATTATCGTCGAGTGCACGGGGAACCGACGAGGGGCCTCCGGCGGGCGGGCACGGCCCGCGGCGTTTGTTGACGCGTCAATCGCGCTCGCCGCGTCAATCGTGCGTTTGGCCGGAGGCAACCAACGCCGCGGGCCGTGCCCGCCCGCCGGAGGCCCCCACGGTCGTTCTCCGTTGCGAGCCCGACCATTGGCACCTTTCTTGACGCAATCGCCGTGCATGTTCGCCGCCCTCCTCTTCGCTCTCGCTACAGACTTGGTTCCCTTCAACGACCTCGGCCCCGCCCCGTACGCCTACGGCTACTACGGCGGGCTGTATGAGGACGGCTCGAACACGATCCCCACCGACCACCTGGAGGCGGGCCTCCGCCGGGCCTCGCTCATTCAGCCGCTCGACGCGAACGGCAAGCCGTCACCGGACGGCAAGATCGTCTTCCTCACCGTTGGCTACGGCGAGACGGAGCGGATCGGGAACGCCTTCGCCGGCCTCGCCAACGCGGACTATCGCGTCAACCGCCGCGCGCTCGTCGTCGCCAACGCCGCGCACGAAGGGTTCGACGCGCCGTCGTGGTTCGCGCCGATGGCCACCGCGAACTTCAACCGCATCCGCGATCAGATCCTCGCGCCCGCCGGCGTGACCGAAAAGCAGGTGCAGGCGGCGTGGATCCAGATGACGACGACGGAGGACTCGCCGCCGCTGCCCCGCCAGGACGCGGTCGCGTACCGCGTGAAGGGCTACATCGCCACGGCGCTGCGGAATCTGAAGACGCGCTACCCGAATCTGCAGGTGGCGTATCTGTCGAGCAGCGTCTACGGCGGCTACGCGAACACGGAGCCGTACAACTACGAGTCGGCGCTCTCGGTGCGCTGGGTGATCCTCGGGCAGGTGACGCTGATGCGCACCGGCTTTCTGTGGGACACGCGCATTGCCGACGTCAATTACGAGAAGGGCTCGGTGCCGTGGGTGGCGTGGGGGCCGTATTTCTGGGCGAATGGGACGATGCCGCGCGCCGACGGCGTGACGTGGGAGCGCGATGACTTCGGCGACGACGGCGCTACGCTCTCCGAGAAGGGCGCGCAGAAGGCGGCGCTGATGCTCTTCGAGTTCATGATCCAGGAACCGACCGCCGCGCACTGGTTTCGGACCGGCGGACGGATCAGAGCGGTGCGGCACTGAGCTGCGCCACGCACTCCTCGATCGACCGCCGCACCGCTTCGTCGCTCGACATCCGCGGCCGCCAGCCCAGCGCCTGCATTTTGCGCGTGTCGAGCTTCACCTGCGTCACGTCGCCGGGCCAGCCGCGCTTCGTCCCCGTCCGCTCGATTGTGACGTTCCGGAGGCCCATCGCCTCGATCGTCCACTCCGCAATCCGGTTCACCGACGTTTGATCCGGCACCGCCAGGTTGTAACAGTTCACTTCCTCGTGCGCGTGCGCCTGCCCGAACGTCATTCCGTCGAGGCAGTCCTCGACGTGCACGTACGGCTTCGATTGATTGCCGTCGCCGAGCATCTTGAGGTGTGTCGGATCGGCCTTGAGCTTGCGGATGAAGTCGTAGATCACGCCGTGCGTCGGGAACGGCCCGACGATGTTGCCGAAGCGGAAGATCCACGCCCGCATCGCGTAGTTGTGGCAGAACGCGGTGATCATCGTCTCGCAGGCGATCTTGCTCGCCGCGTACATCGAGATCGGGAAAAGCGGCCCGTAATCCTCGGGCGTGGGCATCACCGCCGGCTCGCCGTAAATCGAGCCGCTGCTGGCGAAGACGATCTCCTTCGTCCCCGCCAGGCGCATGGCCTCGAGGATGTTGTACGTCACGAGTGTGCCGCCCTTGAGGTCGAAGTCGGTGTAGGTCGTGCCGAAGCTGATGTCGCTGTTCGCCGCGAGGTGCCACACGCGGTCCGGCTTCACGTCAGCGAAGAGCTTCGCCACGGCGTCGCGGTCGAGGAGGTCGAGCTCGTGAAACTGCATCTGGGGCGCGCGCTCCACGAACTCGCGCTTGCCGAGGAAGAAGTTGTCGATGCCGTGGACCTCGTGGTCTCGCAGTCTCGGGAGCAAATTCGTGGCGATGAATCCGGCCGCGCCGGTGACGACGATCTTCACTGCAGCATCCTCCGCGTCCGCGCCAGCTCCTCGGGGGTGCCGATGTCGCAGAAGTTCAGGTCGACGACTTCGCACGCGAGCCGCCTCACTGCGATCAGCCGAGGAAAGACGATCTCCTCGAACGAGCCGCGCTCCGGCAGCCACTCGATGACCTCGGCGGGCATGACGCAGAAGCCGGCGTCGATGTACGGCAGATCCGCCGACTTATCGAAGCGCACGACGCGGTCGCCTTCGATCTCGGCGTTCCCGACCGTCCGCCGCGGATAGACCGCCAGGCACGGCTCGGCATGTTCGCGCACGAAGCGATCGTAGTCGAAGCGCCGCAGGACGTCGCCGTAGGTCAGGAGGAAGCGCTCGCCGAGGAGCGCGCGGGCCGCACGGACGGCGCCGCCGGTGCCGATCGGCTCCGTCTCGCGGCTGTATCGAATCTTGACGCCGAAGCGCGCGCCATCGCCGAAGTGCTCTTCGATGATCTCGGAACGGTAACCGGTGAGGAGCACGATATTGCACAACCCGCAGCGCGCGAATGACTCGACGACGCGCTCGAGGTACGGCCGCCCGCCGACGTCAATCATCGGCTTCGGCAGCCCCGCGGCGAGCGCGCCGAGGCGCGTGCCTAGGCCGCCGGCGAGGATGGCGACACGGATCGTGCTTTCCACAGTCTCCTGAACGTCCAAATCGTGCTCTTCCACCGCTGCAACGTCGTCTGCCCGATCCGCTCCCGATACGCGATCGGCACCTCGGTCACGCGAAAGCCCATGCGGTAGGGGATCACCATCATGTCGACGGGCAGCGCCGGGCCGTTCGGGTCCCATTTCACTTGCTCGATCATCGACTTCCGGTAAGCGCGCATGCCGCTGTGCACGTCGGTCGTGCGGATGCCGTGCAGCAGGCGCGCGGCGAGCGCGAAGACGCGGTTGGCGATGTAGTTCGCCAGCGGCATGGCCTCGGGACGCCGGTCCGTGCGCGTGGTGTTGACGAGGTCGAATCCGTCCTCGACGAGCTCGAGCAGCTTCGGAATCGCCTCCACCGGATACGTGTCGTCGCAATCGAGCGTGATCACCACGTCGCCGGCGGCGTCGCGCACGGCGCGGTCCATGGCCGGGCCGTAGCCCTTCGGCGGGAACTGCTTGAAGACGCGGCAGCCGAGCTCCGTCGCGATCTCGGCGGTGCGGTCGCGGCTGGAGTCGACGATGAAGATCTCCGCCTCGGGCGCGACGCGGCGGATATCACCGATGACCTTCCCGACCGCCCCCTCCTCGTTCATCGTGATCATCGACACCGTCAGCTTCATTTGCGCGCCGCCTCGAAGATCATTTGGAATGCCAGCATGCCCGGCCACGCGCGCGCGACCACGCGCTCGACCGGGTGCACGGTGTTCAGATAGAGCTGATACGGCTTCGATTCGAGGATCGCGCCGGGATCGCCGCCGCCGCCGAGGACCTTCTTCACCAACGGCACGAACGGCCGCACCAGGCCGGGGTTGTACGTCCGCTTGACGACGTGCAGCCCCGCGGCGTCGAGCATGCGTAACGCGCTGCGGCGCGTGAAAAAGCGAAGGTGCGTGCGGTCGAGCACACCGGTCTCCTCGTATTCGAAGCGTCCGAGGAGGTGCTGCAGGCGCACCGACCAGAGGCCGACGTTCGGCAGCGACACGATCACGCTGCCGTTCGGCTTCAGCAGCGCGAGATATTGCTTGAGAATGCCGACCGGCCAGGCGATGTGCTCGAGGACGTCGGCGAAGATGATGACGTCGAACGCGCCGAGGTCAGGATCGACGTCGTGCAGATCGCGCTCGACGACGCGGTCGATGCGCGTGCGCGCCACCTTCACCGCCTCGGCGTTCGACTCGATGCCGGTCACGCGGTTGCCTTTCAGGTACTGCGACGTCGTGGCGTAGCCGCAACCGACGTCGAGCACGTCGAGGCCGCGGCGGCCGCCCCAGAGGCGGAGCAGTCCGAGGTTGACGTCCTCGAAGTAGAGGTAGGAGTCACTCTCGAACATCGCCCAGCTCTCGCGCCAGCGCCAGAGCGCGCTCCACGCAGACGTCGGAGTTGATGTAGTCGAACTGCGCGAAGCGCCCGAGGAGATGCAGTCCCGTCGCGGCGACTGCGTCGCGCATCGCAGTGACGTTGCGGCGGTAGTCGAGGTCGTAGACTGGATAGCCGAACGGGAAGCGCACCACGCGCTTGTAGACGATCGTGGCCGGATCGACGAAGCCGGTCATCTCCAGCTCGCGGACGACGCGCGCGAGCACGGCGTCGTCGCTCATCTCCCAGATGCCGTCGCCCTCGTTCGCGGTGATCTCCGCCATCAGAGACGAATGCCCCTCCGGCGCGCAGCGCTCGCTGAACGCCTTCGGGAAGGAGAGGCGGTGGAAGGCGAGCGCCGGATCGGGGACGTAGATCGCGGTGTACGGGTACTTCCGGTCCTCGTTCATGCCGAGGAGGATGTTGATGAGGGAGTTGTAGCGCAGCCGCGCAGCCGCGTCGCGCGCTTCCTGCGGCGCATCGGGCCACACCGCCAGGAGCTCGTGGATCGGCAGCGTCGAGACCAGGGTCTTGCAGCGCAGCTCGTCGCCGTTCTCCGCGCGCACGAGCCACGCGTCGCCGTCGCGCTTCACGTCGACGACGCGCCAGCCGGTGCGGACGTCGCCGCGCACCCGCTTGGCGAAGGCGTGCACGAGCGATTCGTAGCCTCCCTCGATCGGATAGTAGAAGTGGAGCTGGTGCAGGTACCCCTCGGTCGCGATTCCGATCGCCGACTTCAGCACGTCTTCCATCGGCGGCTTGGGGATGCGCGCCACGAACTCGAGGCCGAGCTTGGCCGGGTCGTAGTTCCAGATCTTGCGGTTGTACGGGAGGAAGTACTTGTCGGAGATCCCTTCGCCGAAGGTCTTGTAGGCCCACTCGGCGAGGTTGTGCGGCTCGTCACCAGCGTGCGGGTTGACGATGTAGCGGTAGATGCAGTCGAAGTTGTCGTCCTTCGGCAGCGCGGCGAGGTCGTTCTCGAACGGATACTTCACCAGGCGGTCCTTGAACCAGATCTTGTTCTCGCGGCGGCGCTGGTGAACGTTGTCGCCGAGGACCTCGACCATGTGGGCGAGCACGTCCTTGTTCTTGCTGAACATGATGTGCGGCCCGGCGGCGTCGAAGGTGAAGCCCTGATCGATGATGGAGCCGGAGAGCCCGCCAAGGCGCGCGCGCTTCTCGACGACCTGAACGTCGTCGCCGAGGTGGGCGGCGAGAGCGATGCCGGAAACGCCGCCGCCGAGGATGCCGATGGAGGGCTTGGTCATCGGGGCGCGGCATTGTAGCCGAGCCGCGGCACGTGCCACCTTGGCGATGCCTCGGCGTCGAGGCTCGCGCCGGGCGGCGGCATCACGCGCAACTCACGGCCCGGCAGCCAGACGTCGCCGGACGTGACGTAATGCGCGCGCACCCACTGCAGCAGCGCGGGATGGGCGATGAGCCAGCGGCGGGTGTCGTGGTCGGCGACGATGGCGTCGGGCGGCTTCTGCGGCGCGAACGGCGCGATGGCGCCGTGCGACTCGAGCGCGAAGGCGATCTCGCGCAGGAACCAGTAGTCGTACGCCGGCTTGCGGTGCAGCGCCCAGCCGACGCTGTCGAAGACCGTGCCGTCCGGCGGCGTGACGGCGTCGACGGTCTTCATGACGAGGTCCTGGTAGGCCATGTCCGCTTCCTTGCCGCGGAAGAGGGCCACGGCGACGTTCATCGTCGTGCTGACGATGAGGACGGCGACGATGCTTTTGCGGATCTGGCTGGCCACGAGCGGGATCGCGAGGAGGACGGCGACTTCGAGGTGGTAGTTGAAGACGAACTTCATGAGGGCGATGAAGAGGAGGTTCGCGGCGTTGACGACGGCGAGGAAACGGAGCTCGCCGCGCGCGCGGACGATGCCGATGATCGCGAGGACGATGAGGGCGATACCGCCGGGATCGATCGCGCTCG
Source organism: Thermoanaerobaculia bacterium (assembly GCA_035276475.1). GTDB lineage: Bacteria > Acidobacteriota > Thermoanaerobaculia > Gp7-AA8 > Gp7-AA8 > DATDFB01. The sequence continues at coordinate 27,003 of DATELQ010000047.1, forward strand.
GCGAAAACGAATGCCCGAGGAGATTCACGCCGAAGGGGGCGAGAAGGCGGTGGAGAAAGATGCCGGGGATGTTCTGCGCGAGGCGGTCGGCGAGGAGGTTCTCGGTGAAGAGGCGGCGGACGGCGATGCCGGCGGCGTGCGTGGCGACGAAGTAGAGCGATGCGAGCGCGGTTGCGGCGGCGGCGCCGGCGATCGCCCACGCAGCGCGGCGGCCGTAGAACCAGAGCGCCGCGAGCATGGCCACGACGACGACGGGGCCGAGGCGGAGGTTCGCGAAGCCGGCCAGTGCGAAGGCGGCACCGGCCCAGGCGAAGCGCGCGCGCTGCAAGAGCACGAGCCCGAAGAGCAGCAGCACGCCGGCGAGGACGTCGACGCGGTACTCCACCGCCGGCAGCATGAAGAGGGAGCTCGTCAGCGCGAGGGCCATCGCGCACCAGCGCGCGAAGCGCGGGATGCCGGCGCTGCGCATCCACGCCGCGAGGAGCGCGAACGCAGCGATCCAGAGCGGCAGTTGCGCCCAGCGCAGGGCCACGATCGAGGCCACGCCGGGCGAGTGCACGAGCGCGGTGAACGGCGCGAAGACGAACCACTGCAGCGGGGTGTGGTGCTCCCAGAAATCGCGGTAGGGGACGAGCCCCTGGCGCACCCAGTCGGTGGCGCGGAAGAACTCGACTTCGTCCCACTGCAGGGGATGGAGCCACTGCAGCTGGGCGAGACGCGCGGCCACGGACGCAGCGATCAGCGCACCGGGGAGAGCGATGCCGCGCCCGTCTTCCACTCCGTGCGAGTATAGCGTTCACGTCGTGATCGGATTCGTCGTTACAGCGGGGGCGATTTTCGCGTGCGGGCTCGCCGTTTCCGATCGGCTTTGGACGCCCGAGCGCGCGGAGCGCGTGCTGAGCGGCGCGGTGGTCGGGCTGGCGATCTGGCTGGCCGCGAATTGGCTGCTGGCCGTCACGCACCTCTTCTACAAGAGTGCGCTCATCGGCGTCGCGGCCGTGATGGCCATCGTGGCCATCGCGCTGCGGCCGCGCGTGTCCCTGCGAGTCTCGCCGCTCCTCGTCCCGATCGCGCTCTGGACGCTCTTCGCACTTTGGAAAGGCTTCGTCCTTCCGCCGCAGACGCACGACGCCCTCGCCTACCACCTCCCGAAGGCGGCGATGATGGTGCAGGCGCACGGGTTCGAGCACTTCGTCGCGCCCGACCCGCGCATCGCCTCGCTGCCGGCGAACTACGAGCTTCTCCTCGCGGACGTGCTGGCGATGTCGGGCAGCGACACCTGCACGGAGTGGCTCGGCACGCTCTTTTTTCTCTTCTTTCTCTGCGCCACGGCGGCGATGGCCGAGCGCTTCTGGCCCGAGCATCCGCACCGCGCCGCCACCGCCCTCGCGGCTGCCGGCGCGCCGCTGCTGCTTCTACACAGCACTGCGGACAAGAACGACGTGCTGGTCGCCGCTCTCTGCGTC
>DATELQ010000048.1:0-89188 GCA_035276475.1 Thermoanaerobaculia bacterium
GTCTGGAACGGCGAGGCCGGACGCGATCGCCTTCTCACGCTCGCTGCCGAGCGGCGGCAGAACGACCGCGACGATCCCGGCCCGCTGCCGCTCGCGCAGCTCGACGGCGGCGGCGCCGATCCGCTCTATCGCCTCGACGACGACCGCGCCGTCCGCCAGCACGCCGCCGCGACGCTCGAGTCGCGCGGTTGGCTCGCCAGCGCGCACGCGTCGTCAAAGCACAGCAACGGTATCCGCACGATCCTCCTCTTCCCGCCCTCGCTCGCCGACTCGACCGACCGCAGCCTGGCCTCGCGCGAAGAAGGGGCGTCGCTGCAGTTCCGGCGCGCCACCTGGCGCCTCGGCGCCGACGCCGCGGCGCAGCGCTTCGAGGCGCGCTACTTCGACGTCGGCGGCAGCGCGCCGATCGCGGCGACCACCGCCCATCGCACGGTTCTCGCCGCCTACGCGACGGAGCGCCTGTCCCTCGGCGCGCACCTCGCGCTCGTCGGCGGCCTCCGCGGCGACGCCATCCGCAACCGCGGAACGAGCGACACGGCGTGGTCGCCGCGCCTGGCGCTGCACGCCGCCGCCGGCGCGTTCACCGCCTACCTCGGCGCAAGCTCCGGCTTCAAGGCGCCGACGCTCGAGCAGCTCTACGACGTCCGCCCGCTGCGTGCCTTCGGCAGCACGTTCTCGCTGGCGAATCCCGACCTCGTCCCGCAGCGCGCCCGCAGCATCGAGGCCGGCGTCGCCCATCGCGACACGCTCGGCCTCTGGCAACTCGATGCGTACTTCACCCGCGTCGCGCACGAGATCGACTTCGACCCCCGCACGTTCCGCTACGGCAACATCAGCCGCAGCGAGCACCGCGGCGTCGAGGCCGCGTTCGAGCCCGCCGCCGGCGCGCGCCTCGTGCCGCGCCTGACGTACACGTGGATGCGCGTCGTCTCCCGCGATGACCCCGCGCGCGCACAGCTCAAGAACATCCCCGAGCACTCCGCCTCGGCGATGCTGACGGCCCACCTCCCGCTCGCCCTCGACGCGACGGCGCTCTTCGCCTGGAACGCCAACCGCTGGTTCGACGACGCCGAGTCCGTCCCCGCCCCCGCCACCCGCGCGCTGTCGCTGCGCCTCCAGCGCGCCGTGGGCCCCGCGACGCTACGCCTCGACGTAGTCAACGCCACCGCCGCGCACAACGCGGCGCTCGGCTTCGTCCTCGCAGACTTCCGCGGGCAGCCGTTCGCGTACGCCTATCCGGATGCGCGGCGGGCGGTGCGGTTGTCGATCGACTGGAGTCACCGCCGGCCGGGTACGTAAAGCGAGTACGTCGCCACCTGTGCCTCCGCGTCGCCGCGCAGGCCGTAGGCGATCACTTGGTACGTTCCGGGCGTCAGCAGGCGCGCTGGGACTTCGACGGTGAAGCTGTCGCTCTTCGGCCGGCGCAACTCGCGGCTCGACCAGACGCGCTCGTGCGATGGCGTGCGGATCAGATCGAGGCGGTATGTCTGGTAGTCGGTCAGGCCGACGATCGGCACGACGAGGAGGATGGCCTCGCCGGAAGCCCCGACCGCGGGCGGCGGTTCGGCAGGGCCGCGGTTGCCCTCGGGTCGCAGTACCGTCGCCTCCGGGAGGACGTGCGGCCGTAGCGACGCCGTGCGCGTCTGCCACAGCATGGCCCCGAAGACGATGGCGAGGGCTGCTGCCGCCGCGGCGGACCAACGCCAAAACTGCAGCACGCGCGCGCCGGCGGCGCGGGTGGCGCCGCGCAGAGCATTCCATTGACGCTCCACGACGTCGTCGGGAAGCTGCTCGTCTTCGGGAGGAAAAGGTGCGGCGTAGGCACGGGCGAGCTCCGGATAGGCGACGAGCAGTTGCTGCACGCGTTCCGCGTCTTCTTTCGAAAGTTTACCGGCCTCGTAGGCGAGGAGCTCCTCGACCGTAGGCGGCTCGCCGAGCCTCGCGCGGTCGTCGGCGAGCATGGCGTCGCGGACGGCCTGCCAGTCGGATCGTGTGATCATGGTTTGTCTCCGAGTTGCTCGCGGAGGGTACGTTTCGCGTCCCGCAGCCGCGATTTCACGGCATCTTCGGAGATGCCGAGGATTTTGGCGATTTCTTTGTAGGTACAATTTTCGAGCGAGAGGCGAAGGCACTCCCGCTGACCCGGTGGCAGCGACTCCACCGTCTTCCGTAATTTTTCCCGCTGCACCTCGTCTGCCTGACGATCGGCATAGTCGGGCTCTTCGGGTGCGGCCGGATCAAGGCCCAGATCGGGATTATCGATCTCGACCAACGTCACGCTCCGCTTCTGCGTGTGCCGCGCGCGAACGTAATTGAGCAGGACCGTCCGAGCGATCGCGGATAGAAAGGGCCATTCATCGTCGTTGCGAATCTGTCCCATCCGTGGATAAAGCCGCTTGAACGTGTCCTGAGCCAGATCGTGCGATTCGTCGTCGGAGACGCCGTTGCTCCGGAAATATCGCCAGACGCGCCCATAAGACTTTCGGTAAACCGCCTCGAAGCGCTCATCGTATGGGCCGTTGCCGTCTACAATGATCATGGTTCCCCGCTCATGAAAGCCATTGCCACCGCCTGTGCTGTATTGCTGCTGGCAGGTGCCTGCAAACCTGAAGACACCAGCGGGGGCGGCGTGTGGGGGCGAACCGTCGAGCCGCGTTTGACGACGACGCGCTCGTGGCATGTCTGCACGCCGGAATTATCGCCGGACCGCGCCGTCGCCCAGGCTCGATGCGCCGCGCCGCCGCTGCTGAAAGGTCGCTGCGACGACGTCGTCAATTCCTACGACGAGGCGACCGCGATGCTGGTGTCGCGTCCGCAGTGCACCGACGCGGCCATTGCGGCGCTGGAAAGGTTCTCCCGCGACGACGCGGCGGCGCTGAGCGACCTGGCCGCCGCGTATTACGTTCGCGCGCAGCGGAAAGACGATCCGGCGGATCTCCTCCTGGCCTTTGACGCCGCCCAACGCGCTGTGGCCATGAAGCCGCAGCCGCCGGGCGCGCAATTCAATGCCGCATTGATCCTCCAGGCGTTGTCGCTCAATGACGACGCCATCGACGCCTGGCAACGCGCCGCGGCCGTCGAGAAAGGAGAATGGGCGGATGAAGCCCGCGGACGTCACGCGGAATTGAAGCGCGCCATGACGCAAAACCAATGGCCGCAGGTCCGGGCTCAGATCGATGCTGCCCTCGACGCGCACGACGTGGTCAGCACGCGAAGCCTCATTGCCCTTTTTCCGGCGACTGCGCAGAAGCATTTCGAGGAGGACGTGATCCCTCAATGGGGAAACGTCGCGCAGGTAACTACGTTCGCCGAGGCCTTGTCGCAATTCTTCAATGACAACTATTTTCGCGACGTTGCCGCGAAGATCGTCCATGCGCCGTCGCCGGCGTTGCGTGAGGGCCACCTCCGATTCGCGCAGGCTCGCGCCGCTGAAGCGTCACTCGGCCCTGGGACCGCCGCACCGCTTTACGAGCAGGCGGCACGGTTGCTGCGGGAGGCTGGAAGCCCGCAGCAATTGCTTGCCCGCATCGGCCATGCCGGACAAATCCCGTTCGTCACTGACCGTTACGAGCCCTCGCGCCGGGAGCTCGATGCCGTGGCGGCCGCGGGGCCGTCTTATCCGTCAGTCATCGCCCGTGTAGAGCTGAGTCGTCTCAACGTCGATCAATTCCTCGACCGTTACGACGCGCTGTTCCGCGCCTACGAAGCAGCGATGACTGCATATGGGCGGGTCGGGGATTGGGAAGACTGTGACGCCGCGAGAGCACGCGCCCTCAGTGCGATGACGGTCGTGGGGCTCAAGGAGCGGGTCTGGCGCGAAGCGTTCGCCGCCGTACGCGACGCGCCGCGGCTGCAGGATTCGAAGACGCGGCACCTGCTCCTCGGCACGGCCGCCAGAGCCGCGCTCAACCTCGGTTATCCGGAGTTGGCGTTGCGCTACCAGACTATCGCCGTCAATACCGCTCCGAACACCGCACACCTCGCCATCGCCTTGTCCGAACGCGCGCTCATTCAACTCCGCCTGCAGCGCTATGACGACGCCCAGAGAGACCTCGATTCGGCCGTTCGCGCCAATAAGAAGCTCGTCGACGACAGCGCTCGCCACGTCGTGGAGGCCCGGCTGGTGGAGGTGCAAGGGGAGAGGACATTGCAGGTCGATCCTAAGCAGGCCGTGCAGACGTTCACGCAGGCCATCGACTTGGCCTCGAACGCGGAATACACGAGTTTCCGGGCCATGCTCTTTGCGCAACGCGCCGAGGCCTACCGCCGCAGCGGGCGGCTTGCCGAGGCCGAGGCGGACATGCGTCAGTCCCTCGCCCTATTGCACGGCGAAGAGGAAGGAATGCTCGGCGGGAGAAAACGGGGACAGGACGACGATCTCTGGAACGCCTATTTCTCGCGCTTCGAAGAGACCTACGATCTTCTGATCCGGCAATTGATCGGTCAATCGCGCTTCGACGAAGCATTCCGCTATGCCGAGCGCGCCCGCGCCTACGAGCCGCTCGACCTCGTGCGCAAACTGCCGGCGGCGCCCAAGGCCTTTCGAGCCCTCGCGGCAGACCCCGATCATCTCGACATCGGGAAATTGAGCGAGCAGTTGCCGCCGGGTACGTTTCTCATCGAATACCGCGTCTTCGACGATCGGACGTATGCGTGGATTCTCGGCCGTGGCCTCTTCACCGGACAGTGGCTGAAGGCGGGGAGCGGTGACGTGAAGCGCTGGACGAGCGCGCTACAGAACGGATCGAGCAACAAAGAAGCCTTCGAAGCCGCTCTCGAGCCGGCCTATGAGGCGCTTCTCAAAGGGCCGCTCGAGTCCATTGGCTCCGCGACGAGGATCGTCATCGTTCCGGACCGCCATTTGCGCGGTCTTTCCTTCGCGGCGCTGCGCAACCCCGACACGAAGCCGAAGCGCTATGTCATTGAAGACCGTGTCATATCGATGTCCGGCAGTGCGCTCCTGTATGTCTTTGCCCTCCTGCGCGACCGCGACCTAGCGCCCGACACCTCCGCGCTCCTGGTCGCCGACCCGGCCTTCAATCAGCATTCGACGCTCGGACAAGGATGGCAGCGACTGCTGTTCGCGCGGAGGGAAGCGGAGCTGATCCGAGGTTTGTATGGGTCGCCGCAGATTCTCTCGGACAAGGCGGCCACTCCCGAGGAATTCCTCCGTTTGGCCGGGAATCGCGCCGTCATTCACATCGCCGCGCACGGCGTGGTCAATGGCGGCGCTCCGTCCCAGTCCTACCTTTTGTTCAATGGCGTGCTCAATGCCGAGATGCTCATGAACGGACTGCACACCGACAGGACCCGTCTCGTCGTCCTCGGCGCGTGCAGCAGCGCGGGCGGACTGCCGGTCGGCGCGGAAGGCATCGCTCCGCTGGTCCGGCCGATCGTCGCCGCCGGCGTGCCCGGCGTCGTCGGCGCTCTGTGGGACATCAACGACGCCACGACGGCCGACCTTCTCGTGTCTTTTCATCGTCACTATCGGCAGGGCGATGACGCGGCGACGGCGCTCCGGAAGGCGCAACTCGAGATGCTCCGGAGCGACAACCCCGGCAAGACGCCGGCGCGCATCTGGGCTCCGTTTCAGGCCATCGGCTACGCCTCTTCGCCCTTCGCATCGATGGGAGACATCACGAAGGAGAAACCACCTTGAGCTTCATTTTGAAAATTTTCTTCAGCGGTCTGATGATCTTCACCCCCAGCTCCGACGGCAACGAAATGACCGTCGTCCTCCTCGCGGCCGGCCCCAGCCACTATCTCTCGGACGGCAGCGCGCTCCACCAGCACAAGTCCATCCTCGTCGCCCGCGCCGGCGCCTGCAGCGGAGACTGCCCGGCGCGCGACAGCGACGTGGCCCAGTTCCTCTACGCCGATCAGTCGCCGGCAACGGCGCAGGACTCCATCGAAGCGGCGGTCGGCGGCGGCGGCGCGTGGCTGCTGTCCAACTCCGACCTCTCGTTGCAGAAGGCCAGCAGCAGCGATCCCGCGCTGCCGGCCCTCTCGATCGTCAATAACGCCCGCACGCAGTCGTCGATCATCCCGTCGACGTCGTCGCAGCGCGAAGACATCAGTTGGATCGCCGACTTGAAGCAGCTCTGCGGCTCCAGCTGCACGCTCGACTCCTCGGTTCTCGGCTCGGCGCCGCCGTCCACCGTCGTGGCGCGTTTCCATCTGCGCACCGGGCGCGTCTTCACCCAGTCGATCGCCCGCATCGGCGCGAATGTCACGCCGGTCCACTTCTCGCGGCTCGACGGCAGCGGCAGCGCGTCGTCGTATTCGCAGGCGATCGCCACCTGGGTCGGCGCCGAGATCGAGGTCTCCGGCAGCGGTATCGAGATCGTGGAGAGCAAGTTCAACGGCGATCCCGGCCGCACCATGACTCTTACCCCCGACGCGAATCACACCATGGAGATCGCCGTCCTCGATCTTCCGCCGTTCGTTCCGCCGGCGTCGTCGAACAACGACGCACCGCAGGTCGGCAAACACTTCGAGGCCTACTACGACCTCCTGGCCAGCCCGCCCGCGAAGGAGACGCGCCTCGTCCCGCGCGCCGGCGCGCTGAGCGGTGCGCAGTACTCCACGGTCGACTGGTCGACGGTCCATCCCACATCAGCCGTCTACTCCACGCTGCTCAACAGCCTGCGGCTGGACGTCGGGCGTGCCGCCTACAACCGCTTGCTCTGCCCTCCCGCCATCATCGAGCCGTAATCGTCGCTGGAGGACAGGCGATTCGTGCCTGTCCTCCCTTTCGCCATGAATCGAATTGCATTGGCAGTCTGCCTCTTCGCGGCCTTCTGTGCGCCGTCGCCGCGCGGCGAGCGCATCGCCGCGGCGTCGCTGCTCACGGCACATTGCGCCACGTCACGCCTGACGAAGTGGAACATCCGCGGCCGCGCCGCCGGCGCCGACTGCAACGTTCTTCTCGTCGAGACCACTATGGTCCTGGAAGACTCGCTGGTGGAGGCCATTCACTACGGCAGCGGTGCCTACGCCGTGGTCGACGGCGGCGTGCGCCGCTTCACGCGAGAGCGCGCGTTCCGCGGTGTGGTTTACCGCGACCGCACCGGCCGCGTCTGGAGCTACGGCGATCTCACGCAAGCGGAAGCGGAGGAACTGCAGCCATGCCGCTGAAGCGGATCGTCCTCGTACTCGCGCTGGTCGCGCAAACCGCGGCGGCGGCGCCGCATCGACGCGCGCTCCTCGTCGGCATCAATGACTACTCGGCGTCGCATCTGACGCCGATCCGTGCGCCGGCGTCCGGGCGCGACTGGCCGAACCTCGCGGGCGCGGTGAACGACACCGCCGCGCTGCGCGAGCTGCTCGTGCTGCTGCACGGCTTCGACGCGCGCGACGTCGTCACGCTGAACGACCAGTCGGCGACGCGTAGCGCCATCCTCGGTGCCGCGAATCGTCTCGCCGCGACTGCGGCAAAAGACGACATCGTGCTCTTCTACTTCGCCGGCCACGGCTCGCAGAGGAGCAACTCGAAGTCCGACGAGCCCGACAAGCTCGACGAGTCGATCGTGCCGGCCGATTCGCGCCGCGGCGCCGACGACATCCGCGACAAGGAGCTCCGCCGCGTGTTCAACGCCATCCTCGACCGCGGCGCGCACCTGACCGTAATCATCGATGCCTGTCACAGCGGCTCCGGGGCGCGCGGGCTCCTCACGCTCACCCAACCGCGCGGCATCCGCGCCGACTTGCGCGACGTCGCCGACGGCGGCGACTACGGTCCGCGCCCGGAGAACCGCGGCGCGCTCGTCATCAGCGCCGCGCACGACGACGAAGAGGCGCGTGAAGTGCGCGACGGCCGCGAGACGATGCACGGCGCCTTCACCTGGGCCTGGATGCGCGCCATGCGCGACGCCACGGCGGACGAGACGGCGATGGCGACGTTCACCCGTGCGCAGGCGCGGCTGCGTGCGGAGATGCCGTTTCAGAATCCCGTAATCGCCGGCGACGCCGCGCAGCGCAACACTCCGTTCCTCGGCACGCACGCGGAGGCCGCACGCACGGCCTTCGCCGTCGAGCGCGTCCGCGGCGACGGTACGGCTGTCATCTCCGGCGGCTGGGCGCACGGGATCACCGTCGGCAGCGAGCTACGCGTCGCCGGCGACCGCATGCAGCCGCCGCTCGTCGTCACGAGTCTCCTCGGCCTCGGCCGCTGCGAAGCGCGCATTCCGGCGGCGGCGCACGTGCGTAGCGGAATGCTGCTGGAGCTCGTCGGCTGGGCCGCGCCGCCGCCGCGCGTGTTGCGCATCGCCATGCCGCACGCCGACATCGACGTCGCCGCATTCGCACGCCGCGTCGCCAAGACAGGCGTGACGTTGATTGACGATCCGACGAAGCGCACACCCGATCATGTGTTGCGCTGGGCGGGCGGGTGGTGGGAGCTCGTCGATCGCGCCGGCCGTGCAACGTCATTCGACTCACTCGCCCGACTGCACGGCTCCGTCTTCGTGCAACTCCCTGCACCGACCGAGCTGGCGAAGGCCATTGCCGGTCCCGCCGTCCTCGACGTCGTCGAGCGCGCCGAAGATGCGGACTACGTGCTCGTCGGCCGCTTCGTGCGTAATCACCTCGAGTACGCGTGGGTGCGGCCGAACGCGCAGCGCGGCATCTCCACGCTGCCGCTGCGCAGCGTCTGGCTCACCGCCACGTTCGACATCGCGCACGTCCTGCAACACCGCGCGCTCGTGCTGCACAAGATCGCCGCGTGGAGCTTTCTCGAGTCGCCGGGACGGTGGCCGTATCACCTCGTGCTGCACGGCGACCGGGAGGTCACCGATAAAGTCGCGGGCGGCGAGACGTACACGCTCGAGCTCCGCGCCACCGCACCGCTGCGCAGCGTTCCTCGGCGCCACCTCTACGTCTTCACGATCAACCAGTACGGCGAATCGACGCTCCTCTTCCCGCTGAGCGGCTCGGTGGAGAACCACGTCCCGCTCGCCGGCGCGCCGCCCGTCATCCCGCTCCAGGCGAAGTTCCAGATTGCGAAGCCCTACGGAGTCGACACGTACTTCCTCCTGACGACGGACGAGCCGCTCACGAATCCGTGGATCCTGGAGTGGGAGGGCGTGCGCAGCGCGCCGCCGCCCACGAAGACCGCGCTCGAGCGCCTCCTTGCGCTCACCAGCTCCAGCGAGCGCGCCGCGCGCATCGTCACGCCGGCGACGTGGTCGATCGAGCGCATCGCCATCGAGTCCGTGCCGCCGCGCCGCCACAAACGCTGAGCCGCGGTGTCTAGAGAGCAAGCGACCTCCTCGCGAGAACGGCCGCTGCGGGCACGTGCAGCGGGCGTCCGCATCGCGACGGAGGTCGCCCATGACATGGGTTTTTATCTGCGCAAAAGCGTCGCGATCGGGCCATTCCGATTCAACCTCTCCGGCTCCGGAGTCGGCATGTCCGTCGGCGTGCGCGGACTACGCGTCGGCAGCCGCCCGCGCGGTAACTACGTCCGCATCGGCCGCGGCAGCGTGTATTACCAGCAGAACTTTGGCGGGCGCACGCCCGAACGGCCGCTGCAGGAGATCGCCTCGGCGGACGCCGCGCAGATCGTCGACTCCTCATCCGAACAGCTGGTGGCCGAGCTTCGCGACAAGCAACGAATGCTCCGCCGGATGCCGCTGGTTGCGATGGGCTCGGTGATCGTGATGCTGTTCGCCGCAGCGCTTCCGGCGTGGGCGTTCGTGACGCTGGCGATCATGGCGATCGTTGCGATCGCCGCAGCGCATCGCGGCGACGTGCTGCGCAAAACCTCCGTGATCGTCGACTACACCTGGCGCTACGTCAACCGCAGCGGCGGCCCCGACCGCCGCTTCAGCAACAACCCGCGCATTCCCGTCTGCCTCTACGACGAGTTGCACTTCCGCACCGCCTCCGGCCTCCACGACGTCGTACAGCTCTCGCGCAGCGGCTTGGCCGAGGGGTTTGCGGCGGCCGTGCGGCACCTCGGCGCGGTCGTCAAATGAGCCCGTCGTCGTAGCGCCTAAGCAGCGCGTCCACAATGCCGCGGTCGACCGGCGTCAATCCATTGCCGTCGCGCAGCGAGCGTAAGCCGCGCGCGACGTCAGCCGCCACGGTCAGCCGCGGCGCGAGCGCGTCGGCGACGTTGCGGCGCAGCGCGGCGGCGTCGGCGGCGGAGAGGCGCTTCGCTGCGGCGAGCGTCGTGTCGCCGAGGGTGGCGGTGGGGATGCCGACGGCGCGGCAGAGGAGGACTTGCTCGTAGGCGGCGCGCACGGCACCGGTCACGGCGAGATCGGTCGGCAGCAAGTCGGGGAACGCCTCGGCGGCGCGATTCGCGGCGGCGTCGTAGTGCGTGCGCATGTAGTCGATCTGGCCGATCACGTACGCGGGATAGTGCAGCGTGCGCGTCATCACGTGCACGCGCAGCGGGTCGGGCGACCCCTTCACCTGCGCCTCGGCGAAGCGCTCGCGGAGCTGGCGCAGCCAGCGCACGTCGCTCTCGTCCGTCCACAGCGTCGCATCGCGCTGCATCGCCTTCTGCGCGTCGGCGTCGTCGTCGCGCAGCTCGATGAGCGGCGCGGCGAGGTCGGCAAGGCGTTTGAGCCGGCGGGCGAGACTCGCGGGCGCGGCGACGCTCGTCGCCGCCGCGGCCACCGTCATCGCGCGGAACGGTGCGAACGCCGACGCCGCGTACGCCGCGACGCGCGCGCGCAGCTCGTCGAGCGTCATGTGGCGCGACGCCGCGCGGCCGATCGGAAAGTCCCGCACGAACGGCTTGCGGTCCTCCGCCGTCCTCTCGTACCAGGCATCGACTTCCGTCTCGTCGACGAGCGCGATCGTCAGTCCGCCGTCGACGAGCGGCATCGTCGCCGTCGCCGCGGCGAGCTGTTCGAGCTCCTCGCGGCGCGCGCGCAGCGCAGCCTCCGCTTCCTTCGCCGACTCGTGTAGGCGGCGGAACACGGCCAGCGTGGCGCGGCGGTGGGCGACGTCGTGCTCGAACTGCAGCTCGTCGTTGTACGCGGCGTTCTTCGCCTTGTCGGTCGCGTCGATCGATCCGAGAAGGCGGGCCAGCGTCTCGCGCGCGTTGCGCACCAGCGGCGCGATCGCCGTTGCGTACTTGAACGCAGCGTGCGCGCCGAAGGCGATGAGAAAGATCGTCAGCGGCCAGCGCACTTCGATCTCGAACGCGACCTTCAGCGCGACGATCGCCGCCACGCCGCCGGCGGCAACGCCTAAGCGGCGCCACAGCCAGGCGCGGCGCGTCTCGAGCGCCTCGCGCAGGGCCTGCTCTGCGCGCGGCTTCTGCGCGAAGAGCTCGCGGAGATGCTGCTCCTTCGCCTCGCTCTCGCCGGCGAGCCGCGCCGCCTCGGCCTCGCGCGCGGCGTTGCGCGCCGCGTTGTTCTCCGCCTCCTCGGCGAAGACGATGTCGGGGAGCTGCTGCAGCAGCGCCGCGCGCTCGCGCTCGAGCTCCGCGAGCTGCTCCGCCGCTCCTTCGGCAGCGACCGTCTCGGCGACGAGCTTCTGATCGACGAGCATCGTCGAGAGCTCGCGCACGCGCTTCCGCGCAGCGGCGCTGGCGGCGGTGTTCGGCGTGAAGCGGACGCGCGCGTCGAGAGCCGCCGTAGCCGCGCGGATCTCCGTCACTACGTTGCGCGGCGCGGCGTCGGCGTCGTCGCGCACGTCGGGCAGCGGATCGACGAGCGCTTCGGCGAGCGCGATCGCCGGCGCGTAGCCGTCGCAGTCGAGCGCCTCGTCGATCGTGCGCGAGAGCAGCGCCGTCGTCGCCGCCGTTGCCGCGTCGCGCTGTTCGTCAAGCGTGCGGAGGTTCTTCAGATGCACCGAGTCGCGGTGCTGCTGCAGCTCGGCGCGCGCGCCGGCGATCAGCTCCTCCGCGCTGCGGGTCTTCTCTCCGACAATCGTCTTCGGCTGAAAGCGGCGGAAGAGCGACTCGCCGCCGATGCGCGACAGCGGCAGCGCGAGCTCCTCGCCGACGATGAACTGTTTCGCCAGTAGAGGCGCGCGGCGTGCGCCCTCCGCGCCTCCGCACAACCTCCCAAACAACTCGGCGGCGAAGCGCGTCTCCAGCCGCTGCAGCGCGGCGTCACGTGGAAAGATGAGCTCCGCGCAGCCGAACGAGCTGAACGCCGGCGACATCCCCCGCGGGTGCACGCCGGGCAGCGCGCCGCTCATCTCCGGCTCGAACGTCAGCATCCCGGCGACCGCGTCGGCGTAGGCGTCGAGCGCCGTGGCGAGCGTGCCGAACTTCACGCGCGCGCTGTTCGTCGCGTCGAGGAGCCACGCTTCGTCGAACGGCTTCGGATCCGCGCCGCTCAGTGCCTTCAGCACTCCGTAAGCCGCGGCGTAGTCGGCGTCCGTCGTCGCGCCGGCCACTTCCGGCAGCACGCAGAGCACCTCGATCGAAAAGTACGACGCCAGGCGGCGCATCTCGTAAATCGTGCGGATCTCGGCGAGCGTCCCGAGGAGCGCCGCGCGCGCGTCGCCGGCGGCGGAGACGACCACGAGCACGAGCTCGCGCGCGCTGATGTCGTCGCGCGAGCGGAGCGCGCTGTCGGGGCGCTGGCGCTGCACGTGAATCGAGTGGATCGCTTCGGCCAGCACCGCGGCGCGGCGCCACTGCACCAGATCATCGAGACCATACGCCGCCGCCACGCGCCGCTGCACCGCCTCCGCCAGCGCAGCGGCGTCGTCGTCGAGCGCGAGAATCGTCACCGGCTTGAGCATCACGACAGCGTCTCCATCCGCCGCACGTAGTCCTCGATGGCCACGACTTCGAGCTCCACCTGATCCTTCACCGCCGCGTCGGCCACGCCGGCCATCTGCTTCGACAGCGAGAGCGTGTACTCCTTCAGGATCGCCGCCGCGCGCGCCGCCCCTTCGCGCGTGACGATCGTGTCGATGGCCTCCTCCGCCTCAGCCACCAGCTCGCGGTTCTTCTCGAACGCCGCGTAGGCCGGCACGCGGCCCTGGCCGAGGCGGATCAAGCCGTTGTCGACGCGCCGGCCGCTCTTCGACTTCATCGAGTACCACGCGCCGTCGCGCTTGATGATCGCGAACGGCTCGGGCGCCTGCGCCAGCGCGAACCAGCGCAGCGCTTCGCCGTCGCCGCTGCGCGGGATCAGATTCGGGATGTCCTGCCAGCGCTTGTCGACGTGATTCGAGATCACCTTGTTCGGATCGAGATAGGCGCGCTCCATGTCGTCGATGTCCGCGAGTGCAAAGAGCGGGATGCCGGTCTTCACCTTGAACAGCAGCACGCGGTGGGCGTCGTGCGTCGACACCATCGACGGCCGCGTCGCCCCTTTCGGCACGCCCGTTTCGTACTTCGACTCCTTGAGGATCGTCGTGTCGGCGTCGGCGACGCCGTAGTGGTAGAACTCGTTGATCACCGACTGATTGACGACCGGGATCTTGCCGGCGTCGTAGCGCCAGAGCGGTACGGCCAGGTTGTCGACGCGCTTGAGCTCCTGCGCCACGGCCTCGGCGGAGAGGCGCCCCAGGATGTCGTCCATCGTCAGCGACGTGAGCGGCGCGTAGCACGCCTGCACGAACTGGCGGACGTCCGCGTACACCTCGTCGGCGCGCAGCGTGGCCCACTGCGCGAGCGAGCCGTTGTGGTGGTCGGCGTACCACTTCACGAAGTCCTCGCCCGTGACCTGCGGCCGCTGCGCGCCGGGATCGAACGACACCGTCTGCTCAAAGAGGCGCGACGCGCCGCGCGGATTCGTGGCGTCGAGGTACTGCTGCTCGAACTGCTTGCGCGCGGCGTTGAGGTTCTCGCGGATGCGGTAGCACGACTGCAGGATCGACTGCGTGTGCGCGTGGAGGACGGAGTAGAGCTCCGCGGCCTTCTCCATCCGCGCGACCTTGATCGTCAGCTCCGTCTCGCGGTCGGCGAGGCCGCCGTAGACCTCGCACGCCGTCTTGATGCGCGACTCGCGCTTGAGGAACGCGCCGACGGCCTCGCCGATCTGGTCCTCGGCCGGCTTGTAGCTGAGCGCCTTGAGCTTCGCGCGCTCCTCCTTCGCCTCGCCGTCCATCATGTTCTGGTACCACTCCAGCTTCGCCTGCAGCTTCTCGAAGAAGCGCTCCGCGCGCGTGAAGCCGTTGTTGCGGTTCACGGCGGTCTCCCACCACGCGTTAATGGCGGCGACGGAGTTGTCGCGCAGGGCCTCGAAGTTCTTCGCAATCGCCTGCGCGATCTGCCGCTCCGCGCGCGAGCGGTGCGACGTGTGCAGGTTCTTGATCTCCGTGAGCGCCTTGTTGTCGAACTTGAGCTGGGCGAGCGACATCGGGAAGCGGAGCTGACCGCCGCCTTCGCGCTGGCTCAGAGACTCGATGACCTGATCGGCGTTGTCTTCGCGGAGGCGGTTGCCGTCGATGAAGCGCTGCACCTCCACCTCGACCTCGGCGTCGACGACAGCGCCGTTGAGCAGGTCGTCGTTGACGAGCCGCTTCGCGTCCTCCCACATCAGCGGCTCGAAGCTCGGCATCACCAGCGAGGCCACGCCGAAGCTGCAGTACTGCGGCGAGCGGCCCTTCACGCGGCCGGCCGTGGCGATCTGGGTCTTGATGTTGTCGACCGCGTTCGCGCTGTCGGCGCCGATCTGCGAGCCGATCTGCACGTACATGCCGTCGGCGATGAGGCCGTAGAGGTCCTGCTGCTCGCTGACGACGCGGCCCTGTTCGTTGATGTTGTCGATGAGGTAGACGAGGTCGAACGGCGGCCGCGCCACCTCGACGCGGCGCACGCCGTAGTCGATGGTGAAGCTGCCCTTCATCGTCGAGAGGTATTCGATCTCCTTCAGTGCGCCGTACGCGTTCGGCTTCACCAGCGCGACGCCGGCGTAGCGCGTGAAGATGCCGGGGAGGAGGAGCACGCCGGTGAAGTTCGACTGCTCGTCGCTGCCGATGATGTCGCGGGCCATGAAGGCGATGTCGAGGAACGTGCCGCTGCCGGTGCCGCCGGCGACGCTGCCGACGATGTGCACCTCCACGCCGGCGCGCGTGGAGACCTGGAACTGATCGGCGTACATCTGCTTTTGGTTGCGGATGTTGCGCACGTCGTCGACGGCGCGGCGGATGCGGCCGTAGACGTCGTTCGCGCGCGCGAAGAGCGCCAGGCGGCCGCGCGCCCGCACCTGTCCGGCGCCGGCGATGATCGACTGCGTCGGGATCTGCGGCGGCCACCACTCGTCGATGTGCGGATTGCCACCGTTCACGAGGGCGGCAGGATGGCCGACCTGCAGGACGAAGGTCTCGTTGTGATCGAGCTTGCCATCGACGGCCGCGGTCTCCGTGGCCGCGCCCCCCTCGGCGTTCTCGGTCGTGTCGATGGAGAGGAAGCTGATGATCGGCGGCACGAAGCCGTAGGCGTCGATGAAGCGCTTCTTGAGCTTGAGCAGCGCGCCGTAGCCGGTGCCGCCGAGGCCGATGACGACGGTGGGACGAAAAACGACGTTGTTTTTCACAGCTCCTCCTCGACAGGTGTCGCGGTCCGCTCGTGACCGACTCGGTTGAAGCGCAGCTTGGCGTCGCCGATCGAGATGGTGTCGGCGTCGTAGAGCGCGCTGGTGGGCGTTTCGATGTCGTTGACGCGCAGAGAGCCGCCGCTCGCCGCGATCCACACTTCTTTGCTGCCGTTGCGCCGCTGGACGAAAAGGCGCGCGTCGCTGCCCGCGAGTGCCTCGGGCGGAACAACGGCGCTCAGCGCGATCTCGGTCGCGGCGAGACGCGGCAAGCCGACGAACGCCGCCTCCGGCGCGACGTGCGGCTGCAGGATCTCGAGCTCGCCTTCGAGCTGATGATTCTTGCGGTGGCGCGACCACGCCAGCCAGGCGATGGCGGCAACGATCGGCAGCAGCACGAGCCAACGCAGCGGCGATGATTTGGGGATGGGCGCCGCCGGCGGGATGGCGATGGGCGGCGGCTCGGGCTTCGGCTCGGGCAGGGAGTTGCGGATTCGCTGCGCGACCTCGGCGATCGCCTCGCGCGTCGGCGCGCGAAGTACGGTGGCGTGCTCGGCGCGGCGCGCGAATTCGTCGAGCTGCGTCTCGTGCTCGTGCTGGCCCATCGAGACGAAGAAGACGTACGTGCCGTCGACGCGGTCGAGGTTCGCCAAGATCGGCACCGGGTGCGCGATGCCGCGCACGTCCTCCTTGCCGTCGGTGAAGAGGACGACCGACTGCACGCGCGTCTTGTCGCCGCCGGCGCGCGCCGCGGCCGCGCGATCGAGTCCCTTCTGAATGGCCAGGCCGAGGTGCGTGCGGTTGCCGTTAGCCTCGAGCGCGTCGACGATGCTGATCAGATCGTCGCGCGCTTTGCCGCGGATCTCCGTCGACGTGTGCAGGTGCGCCTCGGAGTCGAAGGTGTAGACCGCGGCCGTGTCGCCGTCGCTGGCCTCGCGCACGAATGTGGCGATGCTCTCCTTGACGTCGGGAAAGATGTTCTTGCCGCCGACGCCGCGCATCGACTTCGACGTGTCGACGAGGAAGATCCAGTCGACCGCGCCGCGCGGCTGCGCGCGGGCGGAGACAACAATTGGAAAGAGGAGGAGTACGGCCGCTGGCACGATTCGGCGTCTCATGAACGACGGAAGACACCAGTTGGCGACATTTGTGGCGCGTCGCCACAAATTTTCTCGGACGGTGTCATTCTCATGACGTGAAGCGCTGGGTCCTCGCAGGCGTGCTTCTCTGTATCGCAACCACGACGGTCGTCGTGCCGTTCGCCTGGCGCGGCGTGCGCGGTGTGCACGTGCTGGCCGAGGAGGGGGCGAGCACGCAGTTCGATCCGCGGCAGTCGGCGGCGCTCTTTGTCGGCGTGAGCGACTTCGACGCCGCGGCGGAGGTGCCGTTCGCGGTCGACGACGCGGTCGATCTCGCGCATGCGTTCACGCTCGTGCGGCGCTGCGGCCTCGTGCCGCCGGGCCGCGTCATCCTCATCCTGTCGAAGCGCTCTCCGGCGAAGAAGGAGTCGGGCGCGCGACTGCGCGAGTTGCGCGAGGCCGGCGTCGACATCCGTTACCAGGCCGACGTCGAGCACGTCCGCGCGGCGTTGCGCGAGCAGGCGGCGCGCGCCGGCCGCGACGGCGTGCTGATCGTCGCGCTGGCCGCGCACGGTCTTCTGCACGAGGGCAATGGCTACATCCTCGGCGCGTCGTCCTCGGTCCGCAATCTCTCGTCGATGCTGCCGACGACAGAGTTGCTCGAGACGATCGCGTCGTCGAACGCACAACGCTCGCTCGTCTTCATCGACGCCTGCCGCGAGCGGATGACGACCGGCACGCGCTCGGTGCTGGCGAGCGCGATGAGCGCCGCGCCGCTGATGCATCGCATCGCCCACACGCGCGGGCAGGCGGTGTTCTACGCCGCCGCGCCGGGCAAGTGGGCGTACGACGATCCCGAGGGGCGCAACGGCGTGTTCACGGAGGCGGTGATCGCCGGGATCAGTTGCGACGCCGCGAAATCACGCGGCGTGGTGACCGCGGAGACGCTCGCCGGCTTCGTCGAGCGCTACGTGCAAACGTGGATCCGCAAGAACCGCGATCCGGAGGTCGGCTCGGCCACGCAGTGGACGATGGACGGCGAGGTGCGGAACATGCCGCTGGCGCAGTGCGACGGCCCTCCTGTCGGCGGGCCCGATCGCGCGTCGTGGGAAGGGCCGATCTTATGTGCGTTCGAAAAGAACGAGCTGCTCTGGCAGCACGATGTCGGCAGCGCGATCGCGCACGCTGAAGTGGTGGACCTCGATGCCGACGGCTGGCGCGAAGTGGTTTGCGCGACGCGCCACGGCATCACCGCGCTCGACGATCGGGGCAAGCCGCTCTGGTCCGCGCGCGAGTCGATGACGCTGACGAGCTGCCTAGTCGACGAATTCGTCTACCAGCAACGTACGAAGCACGTGGTCGCGCTGTGGAACGGCGAGCACGCCTCGCGCCTCGCCGCCTACCGCCCCGACGGCAAGCTCCTCGGCGCCTTCGACGACGACCACCGCATCGACCGCGTGGTCTTGGCCCGCCCCACCGCCCGCCACGGCCCGAAGCTCGTCGTCACCGCCGGCAAGACGCTGATGCTCTTCGATTCGCGGCACCTCGCCGCCGGCGAGCCGCTCTGGCGCGGCCGCGTCGTGACGCGCAGCGCCATCGAGTCGCTGCAGATCGCCGACGGCAACGGCGACGGCAGGAGCGACATCGCCGTGACGACGGAGAGCGGCGCGACGGTGTACGTCGACTTCAACGGGCACGCCGTCCGCTCGACGCCGGGCGCGCGCTTCGAGCGGCTGCCGAGGCGGTGATCGATGCGGGCTGCATCGATCTCGAGCGCGCTCCGCGTCGAGCTCTTCAAGCATGCTGCGGTCGTTGGAAGAAATCGACGAGCTTTCCGTACCACTCCAAATGCGGATGAAGGTGGTCCGAGATACCCGGCACCTCGAATTTCACCGGAATCGGGTGATTGAGGTTCCATCCGACCAACCCGGCGTGATCGGTGTGCCACGTTCCAAGTGGTCTACCGAAAGCCGTCGCAGAGTGAACGGTCACTACGCCGTCGCTCGGAGCCTCGACTCCGAACCTCTCCGCGATCTCATTGAATAGGATGGAGTCGTCCGCCTTGTCCCCGGCGATGCAATACGTTGGAACTGTGATTCCGGCCTCGCGAATCAGACTCGTCGCCTCATCAGTCAAACGCGACGCTTCACTCTCAGTCAGATCGTGCAACGCCTTCTGATGGATCTTGATCCCGACCGCGATCGGCACCATGCCATCTTCGGATTCGCCGTGTTCCAATCGATTGGCGACCACCGATCCAAGATATGGCGTCCCGATAGTAACGAGTGCCGCGACGCGCCCTGCGATGCCGGAAAGATTCTTCGCGATCGCGTACCGCGCATCAAGGCCGCCCATGCTGTGCGCGAAGATGTGCACCTTCTCATCTCTTGCTTCCGCGGCAATCCTGCCGGCAAGCTCCTCCGCGCGATCGGAGACCTTGCCGATCGCATCGACCTCCGTCGCGGTCACGGTCACGTGGCGCGTGTGCTCGAGATGCTTCTTCACGCCGTTGAAGTACTCGAACCCGGCGATGCGGTCGAAGCCAAGCACGCCGTGGGCAAGGATGATGTGCATGGACGGCAGTATAGGCTTGGTTCCCGGCCTCGGATTGGGCTGGTGAGCGACTTAATTTGGCGGGGCCGACGGGGCTCGAACCCGCGACCTCCGGCGTGACAGGCCGGCGTTCTAACCAACTGAACTACGACCCCGCGTCGTAGGGAACCTCGCTAACGGCAGGGGTTGCGGGCGCATTCCCTTCGCCGAAGCGCGGCAATACTACCGCATCGCGCAACCGCGGCGCAGCCGCGTCCTTCGGGGAAAGAAGCGGCGCCGACAGAGGCCAGGCGATCCCGATCTCCGGATCGTTCCAGCGGATCACCCGCTCGTCCTGCTTTGAGTACTGCGCCGTGCACTTGTAGACCAGGTCCGAGCCGTCCTCGAGCGCGCAGAAGCCGTGCGCGAAGCCGGGGGGCACCCACATCATCAGGCGGTTCGACTCCGACAGCTCCGTCCCGAACCACTTCCCGAACGCCGGCGAGCCGACGCGGATGTCCACGGCCACGTCGAACAGCGCCCCCCGCGTGCAGCGAACGAGTTTGCCTTGCGGCTGCGGCTCCTGGTAGTGCAGGCCGCGCAGCACCCCGCGGGCGGAGCGGGAATGGTTGTCCTGTACGAACGGAAGCTCGATGCCGGCAGAGCGGAAGCGTTCGGCGTGGTACGTCTCCATGAAGAAGCCGCGATCGTCGCCGAACACCTCTGGCTCGATCAGCAGAACACCGGGGAGGGGAGTTTCAACGAATTTCACGGCGGCGGATCATAGAATGGCTGGGCATGACTGACAATGCGGCCGAGCGGCGGCGCGAGTGGCGTCTCGCGGGCATCGTCTTCTTCAGCCTCCTCACCATCGTCATCCTCTGGGCCGCCGCGCGCATCATCTGGCCCTTCATCAGCGCCATCCTCATCGGCGCCATCCTCGTCACCCTCACCTTCCCGACCTACCGGCGCGTGTGTGACAAAGTCCGCGACCGCAAGCGCCTTGCCGCGATCCTCATGCTCCTCGGCATCACCCTCGTCCTCATCCTTCCGTTCTTCGTCATCAGCATTCTCCTCGTGCAGCAGGCCAACGGCCTCATTCAGCACCTCCAGTCCGGCGAGGCGCAGGCCATCCTGGCGCGGCTCGATCCGTCGCAGCACCTCGCGTTCGTGCGGCGCTACGTCCCCGGCTTCGACCCCGCGAACCTCAGCCCTCAGCGCCTCGTCCTGCCGGTCGTGCGCGAGCTTCCCGGCTGGGTGGCGCGGCACGGTGGTGCGGTCATCGGCGGGCTGGCCGGGCTCCTCGTCGGCTTCTTCCTCGTGCTGCTCGCGATGTACTTCTTCTACGTCGAGGGCGAGGCCATCATCACCGAGCTCGCCATCCTCTCGCCGCTGCCGGAGCGCTACGACCGCGAATTCGCCGCGCAATTCAAAGACGTGATCGATGCCACCTTCCGCGGACATGTGCTCACGGCGCTGGCGCAGGGCGTCGTCACCATGATCGGCCTCTTCATCGCGCAGGTGCCGGGCGCCCTCTTCTGGGGCTCCGTCGCCACCGTCATCTCCCTTCTGCCGATGGTCGGCGCCGCGGTCGTGTGGGTGCCGGCGTCGATCTACCTCTATGTGAGTGCGGCGATGGGGAAGGAGCCGTACTGGCACGCCATCTTCCTGACCATCTGGGGCCTCGTCGTCGTCTCGCTCATCGACAACGTCATTCGCCCGTGGGCGATGAAAGGCAAGTCGCAGCTCCCCGCCATCCCGCTCCTTTTCGCAGTCCTGGGCGGGATGCAGGCCTTCGGCTTCGTCGGTCTCGTCATCGGGCCCCTCGTCTTCTCGCTGCTCATGTCGATCATCGACATCTACAAGCGCTCCTTCCGCATCCCGCACCGCCGCGCCAACGACGCCGGCGCCTGAATCGGGCGTCTATATCCATCGGTATATAGACGGCAAGACATCGCTGCGCTACATTGACGGCGCTGTAAAGCAATTGGTCCCGCAACGCACACAAAATTAGGGTCTCTCTCTTACCGCCGTCGGTGGAGGACCGCATGCAGAGTCGTTTACGCTCCTGGTGTGTCTTTTTATTGTTTGGGTTGTTTCCAGCCGCGGCGTTTGCGGCGCCGGTACGCCTCTCCACGATCACCGTCGCTCCGGGCTCGGTGACCGGCGGCACGAGCGCGACCGGCACCGCCACGCTCACCGGCGCTGCGCCGCACAACGGCGCCGTCGTCACGCTGTCGTCGTCGAACACCGGCGTCGCGACCGTTCCGGCGAGCATCACCATCCCGCAGGGCGCCACGTCGGGGACCTTCACGGTGACGACGTCCGCCGTCGCAACGTCGACCTCCGTCACCATCACCGGCAACTACGGCGTGACGGCGACCGGCAGCTTCAGCGTGGTGCCGCCGACGCTCTCCGCCTTCTCCGTCAACCCAACGACCGCGATGGCCGTCCTCGGCAGCTCGACCGGCACCGTCACGCTCAACGGCCCCGCGCCCGCGGGCGGTCAGGTCGTCACGCTTTCGAGCAACAACGCCGCGGCGACGCTGCCGAGCTCCGTCACCGTGGCCGCCGGCGCGACGAGCGCGAACGTCGCCATCGCCACGCATGGCGTCTACAGCTCGACCGACGTCACCCTGACCGCGACGCTCGCGGGCAACACGCGCCTGGCCACGCTCACCGTCACGCCGTGTGTCGCCCCGGGCGCGAGCGCACCATCGTCGTTCCCCGCCACTGACGTCAACTGGATCGACGACTCGCTCCCTGCCGGCATGACCGCGACGGGGCTGACTTGGGACACCGCGCAGAAGGCCAGCGGCGCGCAGTCGGCCACTGCCGGCAACGCCGCGGGCTTCCACGAAGTTCTCTTCACCGGCGCAACCAGCACGCTCACCATCCATCCCTCCGAAGACATGGTCACGTACGTTCTCGTGAGCGCGTGCATCGCGCCGCGCGAGATCGTGCTCGGCTGGCACACCGCCGGCGGCTCGTGGGTCAAGGCCTACTACGGCCAGTCCCTCATCGGCGGCGAAGGGAGCATGGTCTCCCTAGGCGCCGTCCCCGCGGGCGGGCAGTGGCTGCGCGTCGCCGTTCCGGCGTCGCAGCTCGGCATCGTCGGCGCGAGCGTCGACGGCTTCGACGTCCAGGCCTACGACGGCCAGCTCTGGGTCGACCGCGTCGGCAAGAGCTGCGTCCAGCCGCTGGCCACCCCCGGCGTCACGTCGAGCGACACCCTTTGGATCGACGACGTCCTTCCTGGCGGCGCCACGCTCACCGCCGGCGCGTGGGACACGAACCAGCACGCTTCCGGCACGAAGTCGATCTCGACCGGCGCGATCGCGCCGGGGCTCCACTCCATCGCCGTTGAAGATGCCACGACGACGCAGCCGGTTTACGTCGGCGAGAAGCTCGTCTTCTACGTCCTCCTCGACATGTGCAGTCCGCCGACCGAAATGCTCGTCCGCTGGAAAAACACCTGGGGCGAGACGCGCGGCATGTATTGGGGCACCTCGCACAACATCGGCCTCGAGGACACGAACTTCCCGCGCATCGGCGCCATGCCGTCGTCGGGGAGCTGGATTCGGATGGAAGTGCCGGCCGCGCAGTTCTACTTCGAAGACCGCTACGTGACGAGCTTCTACGTCGACACGTGGGACGGCCGCGCATGGTTCGACGGCATCGGCAAAGGCGGCGTCGGCTGCGCCACGGCCGTGGCCGCGGCGCCGAGCATCCCGCCGGGCGACACGGTGTGGATTGACGATGGGCCGCCCGCCGGCGCGAACGTTCTCGGGCACTTCGACCCGGTGCAGCACGCCAGCGGCGCCTCGTCGTTCCATATTCAATACAACGGTCCGACGACCGACCAGACCGGCTCGATTACGGGCGCGACGGCGACATTGCCGCTCGCCTTCAACGAGAACCTCGTCGCCTATGTGCTGATCAACTCCTGCGCCGCGCCGACCGAGCTCGCCCTCAAGTGGCACACGACGTCGGGCCAGACGCGCGGCGTCTACTGGGGCACGCCGCACGGCTGGGGCGAAGGAACGACGCTGACGTCGCTCGGCGCCATGCCGGCCGCCGACGTCTGGCAGCGCATCGAGGTGCCGGCCGCGCAGCTCGCGCTCGCGCAGCGGACGATCGACGGCATTTACATGGAGACGTTCGGCGGCGAAGTGTGGCTCGACCACGTCGGCAAGAACGGCACGCCGTGCTATGTCGCCACCGCCGCGCCCCCGTCGATTCCGTCGGGCGACGTGCTCTGGATCGAAGACGCGCTTCCCGCCGGCGCGACGTCGAACGCGACGTTCGACACGGCGCAGAAGGCGTCAGGCAGTCAATCGATGACGCTGACGTCGTACAACTCCGGCGATCATCAGCTGCAGGTCTCCAACGCGTCGACGCGGCTCTCCGTCGGCGCGGGCGACACGCTCGTCGCCTACGTTCTGCTGAACGAATGCGCGCCGCCGACGGAGCTCCTCCTGACGTGGCGCACGACCACGGGCTCGACCGCCGGCGCCTACTGGGGCACGCCGCACGGCCTCGGCGAAGGAACGTCGTACTTCTCGATGGGCTCCCTCCCGGCCGTCGGCACCTGGACGCGTCTCGAAGTCTCCGCGCGCCAGCTCGGCATCGAAGGACAGCTCGTCAACTCCATGACCTTTGAGAACTACGACGGCCAGGCGTGGTGGGACCACGTCGGCAAGGTTGCGTGCGCGATGCCGCGCGCGGCCGCGCCGTCGATTCCGCCGGGCGACACGCTGTGGGTCGACGACGGCATGAACGTCGGCGGTGGCCTCAGCGGCTGCACGTTCGACAGCTCGCAGGCGGCGAGCGGCACCTACTCGTTCACGGACTCGTGGGCGATGGGGACGCACACGCTGGGGGTGACGGGCATCAACACGCCGATCACGTTCGGCGAGACGGTCGCGTTCTACGCGCTGCTCGACACCTGCTCGGCGCCGACCGAAGTGCGCCTGCAGGTCAACAGCGACCGCGGGGAAGTCGGCATCGCGTACTGGGGCACGCCGCACAATGAGCCGGTCGGCGCCATCAACATGGGTCCGCTCGGTCCGGCCGGCACGTGGCAGCGGCTCGAGGTCTCGGCCGCGGCGCTCAAGATCGAATCGCGCAACGTGACGCAGGTGCAGATCCTCTACGTCGACGGCCACGCCTTCTTCGATCACCTCGGCAAGGGCGGCACGGCCTGCCCGGCGCCGACGCCCTCCGCGGTGACGTTCCCGTCGAGCGACGTCGTCTGGGTCGACGACAGCGCGCCCGATCTCAACAGCTTCCAGTGGGACACGGCGCAGTTCGCGAGCGGCTATCGCTCCATCAGCACCTACTTCCGCTACGGCAACGCGCGCCAGAGCTTCAACCTCGGCCAGATGAATCAGCCGGTCTACGTCGGCGACTCGCTCGTCTTCTATGCGCTCCTCGACGCGTGCGCTCCGCCGACGCAGGTGAGCATCAGCGGCTGGGACAACACCGGCACGTACTTCCAGGCCTTCTGGGGTGCGCCGCTCGGCGACGAGCCCGCCGGCGCGATCAGCATGGGCGCGCTCCCGGCTGCCGGACAGTGGCAGCGGCTCGAAGTGCCGTTCTCGACCTTCCGCATCGAAGAGCACATCGTCGGACCGCTGGCGGTGAGCTACGTCGGCGGCCACGCCTGGCTCGACCGCATCGGCCGCAACGGACTCGGATGCGTGCCGCCGCACGCGGCAGCGCCGACGATTCCGTCGACGGACGTGGTCTGGGTCGACGACGACAATCCGCCGAGCGGCAGCTACTGGACCTGGGATACCTCGCAGGCGGCGAGCGGCACGAAGTCGTTCACGCTGCCGTATCAGTACGAAGGGCGCCACGACTTCAACATCGGCGTGAACGGCTCGCAGCCGGTGTACGTCGGCGACTCGCTCGTCTTCTATGCGCTCATCGATCCGTGTGCGCCGCCGACGCAGATCAGCGTAGCCGGTTGGGACAACACCGGCAGACTGTCGATGTCGTACTGGGGCACCGCGAACGGCGACGAGGCTGCGGGCGCGATCAACATGGGACCGCTCCCCGCAGCCGGTGTGTGGCAACGCTTCGAAGTGCCGCTCTCGCTGTGGCGGATCGAAGAGCACCTCCTCGGCACGCTGACGCTCAGCAACGTCAACGGCCACGTCTGGTACGACCATATTGGCCGCAACGGCGCCGGATGCGTGCCTGCGCGCGCGGCAGCGCCGGCGATTCCATCGACCGACGTAGTGTGGGTCGACGACGACAACCCGCCGAGCGGCAGCTACTGGACCTGGGATACGTCGCAAGCGGCCAGCGGCACGAAGTCATTCACGCTGCCGTACCAGTACGAGGGGCGTCACGACTTCAACATCGGCGTGAATGGCTCGCAGCCCGTGTACGTCGGCGACTCGCTGGTCTTCTACGCCTTGATCGATTCGTGTGCGCCGCCGACGCAGATCAGTGTCGGCGGTTGGGACAACACCGGCCGGTTCTCGATGTCGTACTGGGGCACGGCGAACGGCGACGAGGCCCCCGGCGCGATCAACATGGGCCCGCTCCCCGCAGCCGGTGTTTGGGTTCGCTTCGAAGTGCCGATGTCGTCGTGGCGGATCGAAGGACACCTCCTCGGCACGCTGACGCTCAGCAACGTCAACGGCCACGTCTGGTACGACCATATCGGCCGCAACGGAGCCGGGTGCGTTCCGCCGCAGGCGGCAGCGCCGACGATGCCGTCGACCGACGTCGTCTGGTTCGACGACGGTACGACCGGCGACTGGATGCTCGACACCTCGCAGGCAGCGAGCGGCACGACGTCGTTCACGCGGCCCTACCAGTACGAAGGACGCCACGAGTTCAACTTCGGCCAGATCGCCCAGCCGATCGCCGCCGGCGAGAAGCTCGTGTTCTACGTGCTGGTCGATCCGTGCGCACCCCCGACGCAGATCAACATCGCCGGCTGGTCGAGCGGACGCCTCGTCTCCGCCTATTGGGGCACCGCGAACGGCGACGAGGCCGATGGCGCGATCAATGTCGGCTCCGTCCCCGCCGCCGGCTCGTGGCAGCGTTTGGAAGTCCCGGCCGCAACGCTCGGCATCGAAGGCGCGCAGCTCGACACGCTGGTGCTTTCGAATGTGGGCGGGCACGCCTGGTACGATCACATCGGGAAATCGCAGTAGCCGCAATTTCAGGGAGCGCCGGCCGCGGGCCGGCGCTCCCTGGGAGGCCAAAACGGGGTGAAAACAATCATTTCCGTCACTCCTACGTATAGAACGTCCGCCTTCAGCAACGGACGTTCGCCCCGAAGTGACAGTTGGGCGTGACTTCCTGCCAGGAGGGACGTAGATTTGAGATCGATTCGGCTCCCCCACCCGATCCGTGGTGCTGTTTCGAATCAACCACATGTCTCGTCAAACCAGGCAGTAAGGCCGGAGGCAGACAGGTCAGGAACGGATGAGAACGTGAGGTTCGGGGCCCTGGCCCCAGCTTTGAACCGAACGGTCTCGGGAGAATGGCATGGCGATCTTGGACTTCATCGAGCGGCTGATCAACGCCGTCTACTCCACTCCCAATCCGCA
The DNA here is from genome assembly GCA_035276475.1 of Thermoanaerobaculia bacterium. Taxonomy (GTDB): domain Bacteria; phylum Acidobacteriota; class Thermoanaerobaculia; order Gp7-AA8; family Gp7-AA8; genus DATDFB01. The sequence continues at coordinate 26,644 of DATELQ010000048.1, forward strand.
AGTCGGCACGTATTTCCGCGACCTCCGCGTCGTGCCGAAGCCGCAGGCGCCGGACGACGACGACTCCATGTACCATCACGAGCCGGAGACGAACGACGACAAGCTGCTGCTCGCCGCCACGGCGATTCCGGCGGCGACGGCGAAGGCACCGCGGTTGTCGGCGCGCGACTCGGAACCGGTGTCTGCGGCGATGGGCAGACGTTAGACCGCCGCGAGATTGGTGGAGGCCGATAAATGGAGGTCGGCCTTCACTTCATCGGCTACATTCTCGCGTTCTTCTTCGCCTTCCTCTATTTCCCGTACCTCGCCTTCAAGACGGGTGCGGAGTACACGGTCGACCTCGGGCGGCGGCGCGACAGCGGTGAGATCGCGCAGTTCTTCGCCGCGGTGATCCCGTCGTCGATCCTGAATCTGCTCACCGTCTTCTGGGCATGGTTCGGACGCGCCGTCGGCGCCTGCCGCTGGGATGCGTCGCTCGATTACTCCGTCGTGGCGGCGACGATCTCCGAACGGAAAGAAGAGATTCAGAAGTTCATCGTGGACGGGACGCGCCGCCCGCTGTTGCTGACGTATCTCGCCGTTCTCATGATCGTGTCGCTGCTGAGCGGCCTCTGTTACGGCTATGCCTTCAAGCGCGTGACCGAGCGGCCGTTGCTTCGCGACCGCATCCCCCTCCGCGACGGCAGTTACAAAGGTCTGCGCAAGCTCCTGCACGTCATCGTCTGGATCTTTCGTATCGTGCTGTGGCTGATGCTCGAGACCGTGGCGCTCTTCTCGTATTTCCTCTGGCATCCGCTCTTTCACGAGGAGGTCATTGCCCTTTTTCCGTGGTCGGTGCAGAAGCCGTGGCTGTTCGTGCGGATGCACAACGATCGTTTGTATTACGGGTGCTTCGTTCGTTACGACAAGTCGTCGACCGGTGACATCGAGAGCATCACCATCGGCGAGGTTCGTCGTTACTGCTACAACGAGGTCGACAAGTGTCTCGCCGATGGACGGCTGCCGCTCTCGTCGTTTCAGGGAAATCTGCGCATCAACACGAATGAGATCGCCGACATCCACAATGTGCCGAAAGACCATTTCGTTCACATTCAAGAGCGCTACCGGCGGGAGATGATCCGGCGGCTCGCGCGCGAGCTGCTGACCGCCTTCGCCGGCCGAAAACAGATCCGGGTTGACGACATCTACGTCGAGCACGCCGGTGTCAACGAGCTCTCCCGCCACCGTTATCGGCTGGCGCTCCGCAAGCTGGAAGAGCTGAAGTTCATCCGAATCTACCCTCCGACGCTCGGTTTGGAAGGCGCGAACGTGCCGGACGACGCGGCACTCGTCGATTTCCCGCCGCGCGTGCCGAGCGTGCTGAAAACGTCGTGGCCGATTCCAGGCGACGACCTGCTGCCGTCCGGGATCTCACCGCAGCCTTAAAGCACCCCCCGCCTGTAACAACTGAAACGAAATCCCCCTCCACCGTCACTAATCGGCTAACACAACTGCCCCATTTACCGTCCAAGGTGTGAAAAAAGGGGAAGCCGAGCCGATACTTTAGGGTTAAACCGGCGTCCAACCGAAAACGATCATGCGTGCTACGACTGCTGCCGCACTCGTCCTCCTCACGAGCGGATGCTTTTTCGGCTACCGAGAGGTGCCGAAGGCGTCGCAGACCCACCACGGGACCTTTGTCGACGATATGGTCCTGACCGGCGAGCTCAACGCTGCGTCCGGCTCCACCATCGCCATGCCTCGGCTGCCGCAGTGGCAGACCTCCATCAAATGGATCGCCACTGACGGCGTGCAGGTCAAGGAAGGCGACCCCGTCGTCGAGCTCGACAACGGGCCGTTCTCCAGCAACCTCGACGCGAAGAAGCAGGCCGTCGTGCAGGCCGAGCAGCAGCTTGCGCAGAAGCAGGCGCAATGGTCGGCCGACATCGCCCAGAAAGAGATCGAGGCGGAGCGGAAGCGCGTCGACCTCGACAAGGCCAAGCTCGACGCCGCCGTGCCAAAAGAAGTGCTGTCGCTGCGCGAGTATGAGGACCGGCAGACGAAGTTCAAGCGCGCCACCGTTGAATACGACAAAGCGCGCGACCTTCTCCGATCGCAAAAGGCCGGCGTCCAGGCCGATGCCGCGAACGAGCAGGTCGCCCTCGATCGCGCCCGCCGCGAGCTGCAGGAAGCCGAGGACGCCATCGTCTCGCTCACCCTGCGCGCGCCGCGGGGCGGCCTCGTCGTCATCAAGGACCATCCGTGGGAAGGGCGCAAGTTCCAGGTCGGCGATCCGGCGTGGGTCGGCTTTCCGCTCGCCGCCATCCCTGAGCCGTCGTCGCTCCGCGTTGAAGCGGCCCTCGCCGACGTCGACGATGGCCGCGTCCGCGTCGGCATGCCTGCGAGCGTCATCCTCGACGCCTATCCCTCCACCACCTACACCGGCCGCGTGACCGAGATCTCCGCCGTCGCGCAGGAGAGCGCGCGCGCCTCCATGCGCCGCGCCTTCCGTGTCATCGTCGCCCTCGACAAAATCGAGCCGGGGCGCATGCGGCCCGGTCTCTCCGCGCGGGTCATGATCCGTCGTGACCAGCGTCCGAACGCGACGCTCATCTCGCGCGCCGACATCGTCGGGCGCAAAGACCTGAAGCTCGGCCCCTGCAACGCCCAGGACTGCGTGGTGCTGCCATGATCCGACTCCGTTATCTCATCCCCTTTGCCATCGCCGTCCTCTTCATCGGCGGCGCGTGGACCTTCCGCAACCAGCTCGCCGCCGACCGTCAGGGCGAGTGGGTGAACGTCTCGCGCGGCGACCTCGCCACCGGCGTCGACGTCACCGGCACGCTGGCATCGGCCGAGGCGGGGAGCTTCGGCCCGCCGCAGCTCGCCGACGTCTGGGACTACAAGATCGCGATGATGGCGCCCGAGGGCACCGAAGTCACGACCGGCCAGCCCATCCTCGGCTTCGACGTCAGCGAATTGCAGAAGCGCCTCGACGAAAAGAGCGCCGAGGCCGAGCAGGCGCGCAAAGAGATCGAGAAGCGCCGCGCCGACCTCCGCCTCAAGCGCGAGGACGAGCGGCTCAACCTCGCCGAGGCCCAGGCCAAGCTGCGCAAGACTGAGCTCAAACTCGAGACGCCCTCCGACATCATCGGCGTCAAAGAGCGGAAGCAAGTCGAGCTCGACTTCGCGTTGGCCAAGCGCGAAGTCGCGCAGATCGGCGCGCGCATCCACGACCTCGAGAGCGCCGCGGCCGCGGAGATCGCGCTGCTGGAGAGCAAGTTCCAGCGCGCCTCCGCCATCGTCGCCGAGACCAAGGACTCGATCAACAAGATGACCGTGCGCGCGCCGCGCGCCGGCACCGTCGTCTACTCGCAGAACTGGCGCGGCGAGAAGAAGAAGGTCGGCGACACCTGCTGGAAGGCCGAGCGGGTGATGGAGATCCCAGACCTGAAGCGGATGATCGCCAAGGGCGACGTCGACGAGATCGACGCCGGCAAAGTTGCGGTCGGTCAGCGCGTGGCGCTGCGCCTCGATGCCCATCCCGACGACGAGATCCGCGGCACGATCTCCAGCGCCGCGACGACGGTGCAGCTCCAGCAGAACACGCGCGATCCGCTGAAAGTGCTGAAGGTCGAGATCCGCCTCGACAAGAGCGATCCGGCGTCGATGCGCCCGGGGATGCGCTTCCAGGGAACGGTCGAGCTGGCGCGCTCCAAGAACGCCATCCTCGTCCCGCGCGAGGCGGTCTTCGTCTCGCCAAGCGGGGCCACCGCGGTCCGCCGCAGCGTCCTCGGCGTCGAGACGGTGACGCTGAAGGTCGGCAAGCAGAACGACAAGGTCGTGGAAGTGCTGGGCGGGCTGCGCGACGGCGACAAGGTGTTGATTCCGAAGAAGGCCGACGAGAAGGAGAAGTCTTCGTGAAGCGGATCGCGCTCGCGCTACTCCTTGCCGCCGGCTGCCATCGCGCCGCCGACGTCCCGGTCTACAAAGTCGTGCCGACGCGCTTCGCGCGGCGCGTCACGTCCGAGGGGAACCTGAAGGCGAAGAATGCGGCGACTGTCAACGCGCCGCAGCAGGCGGATTTCGGGCCGCTGAAAGTCGCATGGATCGCCGCGGACGGCACGCTGCTGAAGAAGGGCGACCTCGTGGCGCGCTTCGACGCCACGGACTTCAACCTCCTCCTCCGCACCGGCAACGAGGACCTCGCCACCGCCGGCAACAAGCGGACGAAGACCGATGTCGACGCCAAGACGACGCGCACGAACCTGCAGCGCGACGCCAAGCAGGCCGAGGCCGAGCTCCTGTCGGCGCGCATGTTCCGCTTCGACGACGCCGAGGTTTTCTCGCGCTACCAGCGCATCGAGTCGCAGGTCGACGAGCAGTTCGCCTCGGACAAAAAGACGCACGCGAACGCCGTCATGGGCGTGCGCGAGACGCTGTCCGCCGCCGACCTCGCCCTCATTGAGATCGAGAAGAAGAAGGCGGACCTCAAAGTCCGCAACGCCAATCAGGGACTGAGCTCGCTGGAAGTGCGCTCGCCGTACGACGGCATCCTCGTGCTGCAGCGCGACTGGCGCGGCGACGTGCCGCGCGTCGGCTCGACGCTGTGGCGCGGCTCGCCGATCGGCGAGGTGCCCGACCTGCGCGAGATGAAGGCCGAGGTCTTCGTGCTCGAGGCCGACGCCGCCGGCATCGCCGTCGGGCAGAAGGCCACGCTCACCCTCGAGTCGCAGCCGGGCGTCGCGTACACCGGCAAGATCTCCCAGATCGACAAGCTGGCCCGGCCGCGCTTCCGCGGCGTGCCGGTGCAGTACTTCGGCGTCACCGTGCTCCTCGACAAGTCGGATCCGAACGTGATGAAGCCGGGCGCGCGCGTCAAAGCGGTGCTGCAGGTCGAGGACATCGCCAACGCCTTCTCGATCCCGCGGCAGTCGCTGTTCGAGAAGAACGGCAAGAAGGTCGTCTACGTCAAGCACGGCGCGAAGTTCGATCCGGTCGAGGTGACGATCCTGACCTCGACGCCGGGCCGCGTGGTGGTGACGAAGGGCGTAACGAAGGGCGACGAGCTCGCGCTCGTGAACGTGAACAAAGATGATTCCCGCTGAGATCTTCGCAACGGCAGTCGGCAATCTCGCCGCGCGCAAGCTGCGCACGGCGCTGACGATGCTCGGCATGGTCTTCGGCGTCGGCGCGGTGATCGCGATGCTGTCGATCGGCGCCGGCGGCGAGCAGAAGGCGCTCGAAGCGATCGGCCGCCTCGGGCTGCAAAACGTCCTCGTCAAGGCGAAGGAAGTGAAGCCGGAGGACCGCCAGGAGCTGCGCAAGAAGTCGCTCGGCGTCTCGCTGCGCGACGGCGAAGCGATCGCCGAGGCGGTGCCGAACGTGGAGCGCGTGCTGCCGCGCGTCGAGGTGAAGGCGTACAAGATCCTCGCGACCGGCGGCAAGGCCAAGGGGAAAGTCCTCGGGCTCTCCGCCGACTACGCCACCGTCGCCGACGTGCCGATCGCCGAGGGGCGCTTCTTCGATAAGCAGGACCAGGCCCAGCACGCGCAGGTCGCGGTCGTCGGGCCGTCGATCCGCCGCGATCTCTTCGGCTACGGCCCTGCGATCGGGAAGCTGGTGAAGATCAACGACGTCTGGCTCGAAGTGATCGGCACGCTGCGCGGCGACGGTATCGAGAAAGAGATCTGGATCCCGGTGTCGACGGCGATGCGCAAGTTCGATCGCGATCCGCTCGACGCGCCGGTGGACGAGCTGGTGGTGAAGGTGAAGGACGGCGTGTCGACGAAGGAGACGGCGGACCTGATCCGGCCGCTGCTCGACCGGCTGCACGGCGGCGCGGACGACTACGAGATCGTGATCCCCGAGGCGCTTTTGGAGCAGCGGCGGCAGACGCAGCGGATCTTCAACATCGTCATGGGCTCGATCGCCGGGATCTCGCTCCTCGTCGGCGGCATCGGCATCATGAACATCATGCTGGCCTCGGTGATGGAACGGACGCGCGAGATCGGCGTCCGGCGCGCCATCGGCGCGCGCCGCGTCGACATCCGCGCGCAGTTCGTGATCGAGTCGTTCGCCATCTCGCTGCTCGGCGGCGTGACGGGGGTGATCATCGGCATCTTGCTGGCGAAGATCGTCGCCGCGTACGCCGGCTGGCCGACGGTGATCACGTTCACCTCGCTCATCGTCTCGACGGGAGTGTCGATGACGGTGGGGCTGGTGTCGGGGCTGTATCCGGCAACGCGGGCGGCGGAGTTGGATCCGATCGAGGCGTTGCGGTACGAATGAGCGTCGTCCGGACGCTCACGGCCGACGAGCTTGCGAGCTACGCCGGCGTCTATCGTACCGGCTCGGAATGGGTCGTGTATGGATGCGTCATGGCCGTGTTGGGCGTCATGTTTTTCGGTATCGTCATGACGACCGCGGCGCAACTGGCGCTGCCGCCGTGGCTTTCCATCGGTCTCGCGTCGGCAGCTGCAAGCGCGGCCATCGCCGCGATCGTCGTGCAGGCGCGATCGTTCACGGTGATCGACGCGGAGAGCATCCGCTACGAGTCGCCGCTTCGTTTCCTGAGCTGGTCCGTGCCATTGAAAGACATCGTTCGATGCGAAGTGATCTCCCGGCGCGCAAAGGAGCTGCGCATCGTGACGGCGACGCGCACCCGCACGATCAACCTGACGTACGAGCAATGGGCTCTGTTGCGGTACGAGTAGGGTCGCTCACTTGATCCGCTGATACGTGTTCTGCAGCGAATCCTGCGTGATCGTGGCGGCGCCGTCGCTCTTGACCACGGTCTCGTGCTTAGGCGTCTCGACGACGTAGCTCCATCCGCACGGGAGGGTGAGCTTATTGGCGAGCTTGTCGAGTTGGCCGATCGTGAGCGTCGGATCGACGGTCCGCGAATACGACTGCATGATGTACGTGCGCGCGGGGCTCACGTTCGCGTCCACGAGCTTGTACACCGGCCTGTTCGCGGCGTAGGTGTAGATGGTGTTGCGAGTGATGGTGGTCTCGGTGTACGGCCGTTGCGTGTGGCTGGCATACCAGGCTCCAGGAGGAAGCTCGGCCGTCGCGATCGGTTTCATCTCCAGGCCGTCGATCGACAGGGGAGTGCCCTTGGTGTCGATCGTGACCTCGTCCATCACCCAGGCGCGCGGGCCGTTCATGATCACTTCGTCGATCCGATACTCGCGGATGAGATTCTTCGGATCGATGGCTTCCCATTTCGCCGGCGGGCAATGGTTCAGAGAGGTCGTGTTGTAAACGCAGGCCTTTGCCTGCTGCCCGACGGCGTGCATCAACAGGATCTCGCAATAGCGATAGTCGCGCATGTCGGACATCGAGTTCGGAGTCTTGAGCGACTCGATGTGGCAGGGCAGCGGTTTTCTCTTGGGCGAAGGGGCAGCGAGGGCGAGGAGAACCGCGAGCGCGAGGGACGGGTTGATCATGATGGAGGTCATGATATCCCTCCGTGGTGCCGCGGGTGGACGAATACGTTGTTAGGTTCTTAGGTTCTTAGGTTTCGTTGCATGGCAAACTTAAGAACCTAACAACTTAACAACCTAAGAACTCTCATGGCCTCTCTCGGCTGGCGCCATCTCACTGAGGACGACAAGTCCACCATCGCCCGCGGCGTCCGCGACGGCGTCGCCTACGGCGGGCCCTTCCACGCCGAGATCTATCCCGCCGACCGCTGCAACATCGACTGCTTCTTCTGCTCGACCGCGGCGATCCGCGGGAACGACGAGCTGCCGCTGTCGCGCATCGAAGAGTTGATGGCGGAGCTGAAGGAGGCCGGTACGCGGTCGGTGCGGCTGGCCGGCGGCGGGGAGCCGCTCTTTCATCGCAAGACGAAGGACATGCTGCGCGCGATCGCCGCGGCGAAGCTGCCGATCGAGAACATCACCACGAACGCGGTGCTCCTCGGCGACGAGGTCGCATCGATCCTCATCGACCGCTGCGACGAGATCACCGTCAGCCTGAACACGGCCGACCCGGAGTCGTACGCCTCGATGATGCAGACGCCGGCGCGCAACTTCGAGCGCGTGCTGCACAACGTCCGCAATCTCCTCGAGGAGCGCCGCCGCCAGAGCGCGAAGTCGCCGCTCATCGAGCTGCAGTTCCTCGTCTGGCGCGACAACTACAAGACGATCCCGCGCATGTACGAGCTGGCCCGCGAGCTCGACGTCGACTCGATCATCTTCAACGGCCTTGGGTTTCTCCGTCCCGACCAGATGATGAGCGCGGAGCAGACGGCGGAGATGATGCGGCTCTACGAAGAGGTCGTGCGCATCGACGAGTACCGCCGCATCGCCATCATCGACAGCTACGAGCAGGACATCCGCCCGCAGCTCGCGGAGATGAACGCGCGCATTCAGGCGGAGCGCAACGCCCGCGGCACGTTCGGCCGGCTCGCGCACTTTGTCACGCGCCGCGACGTGCCGCTCGTGCAGAAGATCCAGCATCACCGCAAAGTGGCCAAGCTGCAGAAGATCGACCGCGAGCTGGCCGGCCTCGACGAGCCGTGCCTCATCGGCTGGCACTCGCTCGTCGTCCGCACGACCGGGATGATCGCCCCCTGCTGCATCCTGCAGGCGAGCCCCCTCGGCAACATCTTCAAGGAGTCGGTGCGCGAGGTCTGGTACGGCGAGGGCTACGCGCGCTTCCGCAGCGAGCTGTCGCGGATCATCCGCGAGCGCGCCGCGTGGTCGCACGACGCGCAGGCGGACCGGACTGTGGTGCCGATGTGCGGGGGGAAGGCCGCGGAGATCTGTCCGATCAAGAGCTTCTACTACCGGACGGATGTGCCGTTCGTCCGCGCTATCCAATAAAATCGCGCGCGCTATGCGCCGCCTGCTCTTTCTTCTCCTCTTCGTCGCCACGGCCGCATCGGCCGCGATCGCCCCGCTCAACTACCGCCACCGCACGCTCGCCAACGGCCTCGACTTCTACTCCGTCGAGGACCATTCCACGCCGGCGGTCGGCATCCAAATCACCTACCGCGTCGGCTCGAAGGACGATCCGCCGCACCGCAGCGGCTTCGCGCACCTCTTCGAGCATCTGATGTTCAAGTCGACCGCGCACATGAAGGCGGAGATGATTGACCGCCTCACCGAGGACGTCGGCGGCGAGAACAACGCCTCGACGGGCGACGACGTCACGATCTATTACGAGACCGTGCCGTCGAACTACCTCCGCACCCTGCTGTGGGCCGAGGGCGACCGCATGGCGTCGCTCAACGTCGACGAGGCCAACTTCAAGTCGGAGCGCGAGGTCGTCAAGGAAGAGTTCCGCACCGGCGTGCTCGGGCCGCCGTACGGGTTGTTCTACTACTCGATCGACAAAGACTCGTACGCCAAGCATCCGTACAAGCGGCCGACCATCGGATCCATCGAAGATCTGGATGCCGCCACGCTCGCCGACGTGCAGGCCTTCCACCGCACGTTCTACCGCCCCGACAACGCCATACTCATCGTCTCCGGCGACTTCGATCCGAAGCAGCTCGACGCCTGGGTCGACGAGTACCTCGGCGCGATCCCGAAGCCGTCGACGCCGATCCCGCGCGTGACCGCGGCCGAGCCGCCGCGCGCGAAGGAGAAGCGCTTCGACGAGCATGGCCCGAACGTGCCGCTGCCGGCGATCGCGATTACCTGGCTGATCCCGCCGGCGGAGAACGCCGACGCTGAGCCGCTGACGATCGCCGAGGCGGTGCTCGGCAGCGGCGAGTCGTCGCGGCTGTACCAGTCGCTCATCTATCGCCAGCAGATCGCGCAGGACGTCAACGCCGACGCCGACCTCCGCATGAGCACGGGGCTCTTCGCCGTCACGGCGACGCTGGCCAGCGGCAAGACCACCGCCGCGGTCGAGAAGGCACTGCGCAGCGAAGTGAAGAAATTGATCGATGGCAACGTCACGGCGACGGAGCTGGAGAAGGCGAAGAACTTCGTCATCACCGCCGCGCTGCGCCGTCGGGAGACGACGCTCGGCAAGGGCTCGGCCGTGCGCGACGCTGTGATCTATCACCACGACGCCAGCTACGCGAACCGTGGCCTTGACCGCCTGCAGGCCGTCACCGCCGCGGACGTGCAGCGCGTGGCCAAGAAGTACCTGGCCGGGAAACCGGTCGTCATTACCTATACCGCCGGAGGTGCGAAGTGAAGGCGCTGCTGCTTGCACTGTTCGCAGTCGCACAGATCGAAACGACGCCGCCCCCGCCCGCGCCGCCGCGGCCGGTGCAGATCCCGAAGCCGTCGGAGACGACGCTGCCGAACGGGCTGCGCGTGATCGTCGTGGAGAAGCACAGCGTGCCGCTCGTGGCCGCGCGCCTCCTGGTGCGGAGCGGCACGGAGGCCGATCCGGCCGAGCTCCCCGGCCTCGCCGACATGACGGCGACGCTCTTGACGAAGGGGACGAAGACGCGCAGCGCCGAGCAGATCGCCCGCGAAGTCGAGGCCCTCGGCGCGACGCTCGATAGCGGCGCGGGGTGGGACAGCTCCTTCGTCGCCGTGAGCGTGATGTCGTCGAAGCTGCCGAAGGCGATGGCCTACATGGCTGACGTCGTGCGCAATCCGACGTTCTCGAATGAGGAGCTCGAACGCGAGCGGCAGCAACTGCTCGACTCGATCCGCGTCGCGCTGAAGCAGCCGCGATCGCTGGCGCGGCGCGTGGCCGCGCAGGTCGTCTTCGGCGGCCTGACCTACAGCCGCATCGGCGCGACGCTGGAGTCGGCGCAGAGGATGAAGCGCGCGGACCTCGTCGCGTTCCACAAAAGCAACTACGAGCCGTACAACGCCATCCTCGTTCTCGCCGGCGACATCACGCCGGCCGCGGCGAAGAAACTCGCTGAGGAAAACTTCGGCTCGTGGAAGTCGGACCAGACCGGCGGGCACGGCTTCGTGCCCGGACAGTACCCCGGGCCGCGCGTCGTCGTCGTCGATCTGCCGAACGCGGGGCAGGCGGTGGTCGCCGTGTCGCGCCTCGGCCTGAAGCGCACCGACCCGCAGTACGTGCTCGCGCAGGTCGCGAACTCGGTCCTGGGCGGCGGCTACTCATCGCGCCTGAACCTGGAGATCCGCGTGAAGCGCGGCCTCACGTACGGCGCCGGCAGCGGCTTCGATTTCCGCGCCCAGCAAGGACCGTTCACGGCGACGGTGCAGACGAAGAACGAGTCGGCCGCGGAGGTGGCGAAGCTGATCGTGCAGGAGATGGAGCGGATGGCCGCGGAGCCGGTTCCCGCGGACGAGCTGACGCCGCGCAAGGCGACGCTCATCGGCCAGTTCGCGCGCTCGCTGGAGACGAACGCAGGGCTCGCGCGCCGCGTCGGCGAGCTGGCGGTCTATAACATCGACCTCGGCGAGATCGACCGCTACATCCCCGCCGTCGAGTCGGTGACGGCCGCGCAGGTCGAGCAGTTCGCCAAGGAGCACCTCGGCGGCCAATCCTCGATCGTCATCGTCGGCGACGCCAAGAAGATGCTCGACGCGGTGAAGAAGGAGTTTCCGCAGGCGGAGGTGTGGCGGGCCAGCGAGGTGAAGTAGGGTAGGATTTTTCCATGCGAAAAATTCTGGTGGTCCTGGCCCTGCTCTCCGTCTGCTCGTCGAGCGCGTACGCCTGGAGCGCCGAGGGGCATCGCATCGTCTGCCGCATCGCCTACGACCAGCTCACCGCGGAGGAGCAGCACAAGGTCGACGCGCTGGTGAAGGGCTACAAGACGCCGCCCGACAACGACCTGCAGATCGAGAGTTACGCTGACGCGTGCGTCTTCCCCGACGTCGCGGCCGGCCGGGCCGAGAGAGAGAAGGTCGCGAGCAGCCCGTGGCTGCAGTACAAGCAATTCAAGCGGAAGCACTTCATCAACGTCGACCGCGGCACGACCATGGTCACGGAGTCGGCGTGCCACGACGACTGCGTGCTGAGCGGCATCGCCTCGCAGGCGCAGCTCCTGAAGTCCGGCGCGACCGAGCAGGAGCGCGCCGAGGGGCTGATCTTCCTCGGGCACTTCGTCGGCGACGTCCACCAGCCGCTGCACGTCAGCTTCGAGAGCGACCAGGGCGGCAACCTCCTTCGCCCGATCACCGGCGGCTTCTATCCGATCCCGCCGAAGCGGGAAGGCCAGACCGAGGAGCCGCAGCTGAATCTGCACTCGGTGTGGGACGGCGCGATCCTCCGCAAGGTCATCGCGGAGCCGGGGTGGAAGGCGTTCGCCGACGCGCTGTCGAAGAAGATCACGGCCGAGCAGAAGTCGACATGGGCGGCCGCGCCGCCGCTGGAGTGGGCGCAGGAGTCGTACGACATCACGACGTTGAAGGACATGCAGTACTGCAAGCGAGCGAACGGGCAGTGCGAGGCGTTCGGCAACGGCCGCGTGCTCGGCTCGGAGTACCAGCAGGAGTTTCTTCCGGTCGTCGAGACGCGGCTGCAGGAGGCCGGCGTGCGCTTAGCGGCGATGATTCACGAGGCGTTAGCGCACTAGGCCGCGCTTCGTCGTCAGGTACACCGCGAACGATCCGAGCCAGTGCCCGCCTTCGTAGTGCTCGCCCGTCACCGAGGCGAGGCCGGCGTCGCGGTGCGCCTTCGCCATCGCCGTGAGAGCGGCGCGGCGGGGGCTCGACTTCGGCAGGCCGGAGACGATCCCTTCGAGCATCCAGGCGCGGCTGAGATTCAGGCCGTCGAGGTGGGCGAGGCGCGGGTCGCTCGGATCGGTCACGACCTCGGGTTTGATCGACAGCGTCGGCAAGAACTTGTCGAACCACGCCGCGAACTCCTTCGGCGGCATCACGCGCCGCATTGCATCGGCCTCGGCGAGGCACGGCGAGAGGAAATCCTCGCCGGAGGGCTCGTAGGCGATCGGGCAGTTGCGATCGTGCGCATAGAACTCGCGGATCTTCGACGCCACGAGCGGGTCGTGGCCGTAGTCGTAGATCAGCCCGAGGGCGAAGGCGGTTTGCGAGTGCTCGCCGCTGCGGATCGGGTGCGACAGCTTCGGCAGCCACGCCTTCAGTCGATCCACCGCCGCGCTCTCCAGCGGTTTCAGCGTCGCGGAGAGCTCCGGGTCCCACTCGCGCAGCTCCGCGGCGAGCTGCAGCAGCCACGCGAGGCCGTACGGCCGCTCGAAGCTGGCGCGCCCTTCGCCGCGCAGATATTGCGCCTCGCGCGCGATGTGCTCGGGCGTGATGCTCTCGCGCAGTGCGGCGCGCGCGTCGGCGTCGAACGGCGCGTCGGGGAACGTTCGCGCCAGGCGCGCCAGCAGCCAATGCCCGTGCACCGATGAGTGCCAGTCGTAGCAGCCGTAGAACGCCGGCGTGAGCTCGAGCGGCGGCGCGACGTCTTTGTCCGACGTCATCGAGTGCGAGATCTTGTTCGGATACTCCTTGTGCACGCAGGCGAGAGCGAGCTTGGCGAAGCGCTCCGCGGCCTTCGCATCGAAGTCGGCGGCGGTGGCGGTGGTCGTGGTGGTCGTGAGGAGGAGAAGGGCGAGCGTCAGTCGCGTCATCGGTGAATGTGCATCACGATATACCCGATGAGCGCCAGGGCCAGGACGATGATGATGACGATGGCCACGAGGCTCTGGCGCGACGAGCCGCTCGAGGCGCTGTGCTCCACGATCACCTTGCGGCGGACGTATTCGTCGTCTTCAGGTTCCGGCATCGCCGGATGAGGCAGCAAGGGGAGTGCCACTCAGGGGAAGCGCGTGTTCGAGCAGTCCACGTCGAGATCCGCGGTCAACCGTGGGGGCACTACGATGACCGGCTTCGTTGCCAGCGGCAGCGCAGACAGCTCGTAGAACAGTGTTTCATGGTGCATGGCAGTGCTTCCCGCCGCCGGCTCGTTGATCATGCGCAGCTCGATCAAGTCGTCGTCCTTGAACACGATGCGGTGCCACGACGTCTCGCCGAACTGGCGAACGAGTAGTTCCGGCCGTGCGATCGTGCCATCGAGGAAAACCTCGCGGGCGAATGGCCGCTCGCCGCGATTCTCGAAGTCGGGCTCGTAGCGCGCCCTTGTCTCGAACGCTGTCGCTGAGAGATACCCGGCTGGCAGCTCCATCGTCGCGGAGACGACACCGGAGAGATCATCGCGCAGCGTGTGCATTTCGCCGTTCGTGACCGTGTGCAGGTGCGGAACGATCGTGTCGAACGAGCCGCCCGGCGCGTAACGCGCGCGCCCGGCGCCGGGGAAGCGCAGCTCGATGTCGGACAGCTCGAGGACGCAGTCGCCGCGGTCGCAACTCAGCGCGACGTCGGACGAGACGACCGACGCCTGCGGCATGTGCAGCGCAGCGTGGTGCAGCATGTGCCCGCTGCCGCGCATCGCCACGGCGCGTGGCGCGTGCTGCCCGTCGAAGATGTGGCAGATCACACCGGAGAAGCTGATGTGGACTTCCGTGCCGCGGTGTGCCGCGGGCGCGGACGCAAGAATGGCCGCGAAGACGAGGAACGTGAGCTTGCGCATGGAGAACAACTTAGCGCCGCAGCAGCCGCGACGTCCAGGCGAAGATCGGAATCGAGAAGCAACTCAGCGCCGCCGCCGCGAGGAACGCGCGCCCGAGGCCGTAGCGCTGGCCGATCGCGCCGAGGGTGAACGAGCCGGTGGCGATGCCGGTGTCGAACGCCCACATGATCGAGCCGAACGTCCGCGCGCGCCGCGCCGGGTCGGTGTTGTTCACGATGAACGTCGCGATCGCGGGATACGCGGCGCCCCAGCCGAGGCCGAAGACGATCGCCGAGATCGTCATCAGAGTGCGCGTCGTGGCGAAGCCGAGCATCGCGAACGCGATCGGCACCATCGCCAGGGCGGGGTAGAGCAGCACCTTCGTGGGGATGCGGTCGAACAGGTGCGAGAAGAAGAGGCGGAGGATGACGATCGTGATCGCGTACACCGTCAGATAGATCGACTTCGGCTCGACGTGCCGCTGCACTGCGAGCAGTGCCGCGTAGCTGGTCACGCCGCCGTAGCCGAACGACGCCACCGTCATCGTCAGCGTGATCCGGATGACCCGCCAGTCCCACGCCTCGGCCAGCGCCCCCTGGTGCCGCTCGTGCGGCTTCGTCGGGTCGTGGATGAAGAGCGCGCCCACCGTCATGACCACCGACAACGACGCCATCTCCAAGCAGAGCGTCAGCCATCCGAAGTGAAAGACCCACAGCCCGAACGCCGGCGCCATGGAGACGGCCAGGATGCTGGCGAGCCCCCAGTACGCCAGGCCCTGCGCGCGCCGCGACTCGGGGATGTAGTCGGTCATGATTGCCGACGATGACGACAACAGTCCCGACCAGAGCGCGCCATGAATCACGCCGACGCCGAGGAGCACGACGATGTTCGTGATGACGCCGTACGCGACGGAGAAGACGCAGAAGGCAATCGATGCGACGAGGAGCAGACGGCGCCGGCCGACGCGGTCGCCGAGCGTCCCCATGAGCGGCGCGGAGAAGGCGCTGGCGAGCGTGTAGACGGAGAGGAACCAGCCGGCCGCGGCGGTGGAGCCACCGAGGTCGATGATGCGGAATGGGATGGCCGGCAGCAGTTGGAACGCCGAAAAAAATGTGACGAAGGAATAGAGCCAGAGGCTGGCGAAGCGCGGCGTGATGAGGCGGTCGGGGGTGGCCATCGGACGGCGGATTTTACTGAGAATCGAGAGCGTTACCGGCTGCGTCATGAAGGTGAAGCGGGCAGCGAAGTACGGGTTCTGTTCGGGCGTGCGCATCGCCGACCTCAAGGTGAAGCGCTTCGCCGCCGCCGGCGGACGCGGCGCGATTCTCGGCCAGGTGGTCCACAACGAGCGCGTGGTCGAGGAGATGGAGACCCTCGGCGTGCGCACGGTGGAGTCGATCGACGCCGTGAGCGAGCCGACGATCGTCTTTTCCGCGCACGGCGTGCCGCCGTCGTATCACGAGACGGCCAAGACGAGCGGCCTGAAGATCCTCGACACCACCTGCAAGTTCGTCTACGACATCCACCGCGAGTCGCGCGACGCATTGGGCGCCGACTACCACCTCATCTTCATCGGCGACCCGAAGCACCGCGAGGTCGTCGGCTACACGAACGACCTCGACCCCGCCTCGTACCACATCATCTCCACGACCGCCGAGGCGGAGTCGATCGACTGGTCGCGCTACCCGAGGCTGAAGATCTTCTACCAGACCACCCTCAACGCCGAGGAGTTCGAGGACGTGGTGCGGATCATCGAGCGCCGCGCCGCGCAGGTCGAGCGCGCCGACACGATCTGCTACGCCACGAAGGAGAACCAGGACGCCGCGCGCGTGCTGGCCCACGATCCCGACGTCGACGTCATCGTCATCATCGGCGGCAAGAAGAGCGCGAACACGAAGCACCTCTGGGAGATCTGCCGCGAGAAGAAGCCGGCCTATCTCGTGCAGGGCGCCGACGACTTGGAGTCGGCATGGTTCGACGGAGCGAGCACGGTCGGCGTGACGGCGGGAGCGTCGACGCCCGACTACGTGATCGAAGAAGTGGAGAAGCGGATCGAGGGGATGTAGCGCCGATGATTCCTCTCCGCACATGGCTCGCGATCGCGGCTTTGATGATCGCGGCGAGCGGCTCCGCGGCCGACCTGAACTGCAAGGGGCCGAGCAACGTCGAGCAATTCAAATACTCGTGGCGCCTGCGCGGCGGGCTGTCGTGGGTGGCGGGACTGGTGTTCCCCACCTCGGGCGTCGGCGAGATGAAGACGACGTATCCGAAGGAAGGGGAGACGCTGATCGATTCGTCGCTCCTCCTGACGTCGAAGGTGCCAGGGTTCTACGCCTACGAGACGCAGATCGACGAGAACACGCAGAAGACGATGACGACGTACCACGGCTACGCGTGGAAGAACAAGTCGCGCAAGGAGCGGACGAGCTTCGACTACGCGCGCAAGGTGGCGCTGACGCACAAGGAGACGCCGGAGAAGCAGTGGGACCGCACCGATCCGCTGCCGCCCGAGCAGATCCACGACATCCTGGCGGCGATCTATTACATCCGCCAGAACGCGATGAACATCCGCGGCCCGGTGAACGCGAATATCTTCTCGGACGGCGAGCTCTATCCGGTGATCCTCCGCCCCGACGAGCGGCGCACGTTCAACATCGGCGGGCAGAACGTCGGCGCGCTCGGCTTCGCGATCGTCGATGCGCCGGGCGGGCGGAAGTGGCCGGGCGGGGTGAAGGTGTGGATCTCCGAGGACCCGCGCAGGATTCCGTTCCGGATCGAGATCCAGCAGAGCATGGCCTCGCTGCAGTTGGAGCTGACGAGCGTGGAGTCGTGCGCGTTCATGCAAGCGAGCAAATAGTGCTGAGTGCTGAGTTCTGAGTGCTGAGTGTTCGCACCTCGCGGTTGTTGCTCGAGCCGCTGACGGTCGCACATGCGCCGGCGATGTTCTCGCTGCTCAGCGATCTTGCGCTCTATGCTCCACCCTCCCTAGAGCATCTGCAGCGTGTGTACGCGCAACTCGAGACGCGGCGCTCGCCGGATGGGACGGAGGAGTGGCTGAACTGGATCGTGCTGCGCGACGGTGAGGTGATCGGGTTCGTGCAGGCGACCATCTACACGGACCGCAGTGCCAACGTCGCCTACGTCTTCGGCCGCTCGCATTGGGGACACGGCTACGCCATCGAGGCGGTGACAGCCATGCTGGCGCAACTCGACGGCTGCAAGTTTTTCGCGACGGTGGACGCGGGCAATGCGCGGTCGATTCGGTTGCTGGAGCGCTTGGGATTCCGGCACGTCGAGGGCGAGCGGTACGAGCGCTAGACCCTGGCCGCCTGCGTCGGCGTCCCCAACCCGCAGAACAGTCCCACCAGGTCGAGGAGCTCCGCCACGTGGAACGGCTTCTCCAGCACCGCGGCGGGGCGCAGCTCCGGCTCCGTCGTCTCGAGCTTGTACGCCGAGATCACGATCACCGGCGACTCCTGGCGCGTTCTGCGGAACCACCGCAGCCACTCATGGCCGTCCATGCGGGGCATGGCCAGGTCGAGGATCACCAGGAGGATGTCGGGGTTCTGCTCGACGAGCGGGATGGCCTGCTGGCCGTCGGGCGCGGTCAGCACCTCGAACCCGTACGGCGACAGCAAATCGCGATACGAGGCCAGGAGCTTCGCATCGTCGTCGATGATCAGAAGCTTCCTCAGTTTGAACGGTTTTCGACTCGCTCGTATCGGCACTCTAGGACGCGTCCGACTGCAAACCGCGTACCTTGAGAGAGAAGCGCGCCGGGTCGTAGCGCAGCGCCAGGAGCTTTCCCTTGTGCACGTCGACTTCGCGCGGCACGACGACGTGGAGGATGAGCCCGCCCGTGAGGAGGCCGTAGAGGTGCCAGCGGCCGTCGCGGAACGACGCCTCCTCGATGCCGAAGATGAGATCGGAGTCCTCGCCCTTCGCCGCGATGGCAAAATCATCCGGCCGCGCCAGGGCCACGCCGCTGCCTTGGAACGGTGCGTCGGCTTCCCACGTGCCGATCGCCGAGGTGACGCTGCGGCCGCGGATCTCGATCGGGATGACGTTCACGTCGCCCGTCGCCATCGCCGCCGCCGCCGACTGCGGGGCGGCAAAAACCTCCGAGGGGACGCCGACCTGCGCGACGCGCCCCTGGTCGAGCACCACGACGCGGTCGCAGAGCCCGAGCTCGACCGGCGACGCCGGTGCGCTGATCACCGTCGTCCCGGCGACGCGGAGCGTGCGGGCGATGTCGTCGGCCAGCGTCGCCACGGTCGACGGATTGGCAAGCTCCAGCAGCCGGTCCGCGACAAGGATCGCTGGCTTGAGCAGCTCGATGCGCGCCAGGTTTGCGCGCGTCCGCTCCGTCGAGGACAGCGTACCAAGCCGCCGGTCGAGCAAAAAGCTTAGCTTCCACTTCTCCGCCGCGAGCTCGAACTCGTGATGGCGATCTTCGCGGTCGAGCGACCGTGCGCGCACCGCGGCGATCAAGAGGTACCGCACCGACCAGCGCTCCGGCGCGTCGAGCGACGACGTGACGTAGAGCAGCGGCCGGCGGCTGCGGCGCAGCGCGCTCACGTCGCGCGCCCCGATGCGCACCGTGCCGCGCGCGTCGCCGGCGAGCACGCGCAACAGCGTCGACGCGCCGCACGCCGGCGGGCCGATGACCGCGGTGTGCGTGCTTTTCGGGAAGACGAGCGTTACGCCTTCAACGACGGCGGCGACGTCGAGCACCCGCGCAGTTTACGGTTTCCGGCGCATGTTCGGCCGCATCTGCTGCCCTTCGAGGCGGTCGAGCACATTGCGCATGCGCTGCCACTGCGCGTCGGTCAAGACGCCGCGCATGTCGACGAGCATCATCAGCTCTCGCTCGAAGAGCCGGCCGCGGGCGACGTTGAGCCGCGACGCGGCGGCTTGCACGGCGCGGCGGTCGAGCTGGGGCCGGTCGAGCTCCGCGCGCAGCGCGATGTTCTGTTTCTCGACCTCGGCGCGCGCATCGATCAAGTCGCTCGAGGCCCCGCGCCAGACGTTTTCGAGCTTCTCCTGCTGCTCGGTGCTGAGGCTGAGAACGTTCACGATCTCCGGTTTGCGCCACCACTTGCCGGGCGGCAGATCAGCCGCCAGCGTCGAGCTCGCGATCAAAATCGCGAGAAGCGCGAGGGCGAACCGCTTCACAGCTTGCTCCCCTTCGGCGCCTCGCTCTTCGCGTCGCCCCACGTCTCCCACTGCACGAGGCCGTGGAAGTCTTTCAGCTCGTCGGACTGCCAGGCATCGTGGGCAACCGAGTCGTTGGCCGGAACGCTGAACGCCGGAGGAGGCGGCACCGGTTTGTCGACGGTCCGATACACCACCGTCCCGCCGAGGACGAACGCCAGCACTGCGGCGGCGGCGACGCGCCAGGTGCGGCGCACGCTGTCGCCGCGATGCTTCTGCGCGTCGATGCCGCGCGTGATCAGCATCCGCTGCCGCGTCCAGAACGTCTGCGGCTTCTGGTCGGCGTCGCACGCGGCCAGGCTGCGCAGCTTCCGCTCCAGCCGCTCGTAGCGCGCGGCGCAGTCGCTGCACGCGGCCAGGTGCAGCATCACCGGCATCGACTCGCCGGGCTGCGTGTAGTACGTCTCGAGCAGCTCTGCTTCACTGTAGTGTTTCATCGTCGGCATTCCCTTGGTTTCTAACCCTCCACTCGGCAAGCTCCTTCCGGATCTTGTGGACGGCGCGGAACAGATGTGCGCGCACCGTGCCGGCCGCGAGCCCGAGCAGCTCGGCGATCTCTTCGAGCGGGCGCTCCTCGTAGTGGCGCAGCCGGAAGATGACTTTCTGCTGCGCGGAGAGCTTTTGCTGCGCCCGCTCGATGGCCACGCGGAGCTGCCGGGCCATGATCTCACGCTCCGGATCGGGGCGCTCATCGACCGGCTCGAAGAGCAGGGTGCGGTCGTCGTCGTCCTCGGCACCGGTGAAGAGGCTGATGAATTTGCGGCGGCGGAGGAAGTCGCGCGAGCGGTTGATGGCGATGCGGGTGAGCCACGTCTCGAACTCGGAGCGTCCCTGGAAGCGGCCGAGGTGGGTGTAGGCCTGGATGAAGGTGTCCTGGGTGATGGTGTCAGCCTCGGTTTCATCGCGGACGATGGCGTAGGCGACGCGGAAGATCTTGCGCTGGAAGCGCTCGACGAGGGCGGCGTACGCGCCGCCGTCGCCCCCGAGCGTGCGGGCGATGAGCTCCTGATCGGCCGGGGCTTCGTTGAACTGGCTCACGCGGATGGGCACAACGTTTCCCACGCTGGTTTGACGAGGTTGGGGGCGAAGCGTTTACGCCTTAGTGTAAGGTAGCGCCGGTCCATGAAACGCCTCACGGATGCGCTCGCCGCGGGCGCCCTCTTCATCGCCTCGCTCGTCGTCTACCGCAAGATCCTCCGGCTCTGGTGGATGTACGACGACCCCTTTCTCGTCAATCTGTTGCGCCAATTCTCCCTCCCGCAGTCGCTCTACGCCCGCGACCTCTACCACGCCCTCGGGCGTCCGATCTTCAACCCGCTGCTGATGTTCTCGCTCAAGGCCGATCTCCTGGCGTTCGGCCTCGACACGACGCGGCTCTACGTCCACCACCTCATCGCCTTCGCCCTCATCCCGCCGCTCCTGTACCTGCTCTGCCGGCTCTGGACGCCGCCCTTGGCGTCGCTGGCGACGGCGGGGACGGCGCTCGTCGCCGGGCCGACGCTCGAGGTCGTCCCGCAGTTGATGCTGCGGCACTACATCGAGGGGGGTGTCTTCGCGCTCGCGGCGGCGATTCTCTTCGTCCTGGCGGTCCGGCGCGCGAACGGATGGCTCCTCACCGCCGCCTCCGCCCTCCTTTATCTATCTGCCGCGGCGGCGAAGGAGGTCTACGCGCCGCTGATTCTCGTCCTGCTGGTGGTGCCGGAGGGGACATGGCGGCAGCGGATCCGCCTCCTGATCCCGCACGCCGTCGCCGCGGCGATCTTCGGCATCTGGCGGATCGCAGTCGTCGGCACGTCGGTGAAGCCGTTCGGCTTCGTCGAGCCGCCGTCGCGGCGGCCGATCTCGATCGCCACCGTGCCGTTCCGGGCCATCCGCCAGTTCGCGAACAGCGGGAGCGCGGCAGGGTGGGCGATGCTCGTGGCGGTGCTGCTCTGCGCTTTGATCGTGGTCGTGCGGATGCCGCGCGCGCGGATCGTCGCCGCCGCCGCGATCGTCGCCGTCGTCGCGCCGCTGATCCCCGTCTCCGGCGAGATGAACCCGCGGTGGGCGTTCGCGCCGTGGCTCCTGGCCGTCGTGGCCATCGCGTTCCTCGCCCGCGCTCTCCCGCGCGGCGGCGCAGTCGCCGCGCTCGTGGTGCTCGGCATCGCTTTGGTCGACTACCGCGTCGAATGGCCGCCCGCGTACCGCCGCTTCCTCCGCATCAGCGACGAAGGCCGCGTGTTCTCGCTCCTCGGCGAGAACGACGTGATCCACAACCCCATCGGCACGCCGACGACGCTGATGGAGATCGGGAAGCTGACGGGCTCGAAGGCGCGCGCGCTGTACGACGACTTCCCGCTCTGCGACGATCCGAATTTCCGCGTCGGCCGCATCTTCGAGTTCGACCCCGTGCGGCGCGAGGTGGCGGAGACGACGCGCGCCGCGGCGGCGCGGTCGTGCGCGTCGATCCGCCGCATGCCGCTCGCGCTCGATCTGCACTTCGAGCGCGACGGGTCGTTCTTCTGGACGGCGGGGCCGTACCGCGACGGGCAGTACACGTTCATCCTGATCGACGGACTGCTCGCCTACGACGTGCCGCGCGAGGCCGGCTTCCGCGCCGACGGCTTCGAGCACTTCAATCTGCGTGTGCGCTACACGTCGCCGCAGGGTTGGAAGACGTACTCGCCGATGCTGACGGTGGACTCGAAGAACGGCCCGCTGAGGTTCCGCCAATGATCCGCCTGCACGCCGACCCCGCCGCGCTGCACGACGCGTATCGCATCGCGCAGCCGTTCCCGCACGCGGTGCTCGACGGGCTCTTCGACGACGAGGAGCTCGACGCGGTGCTGGCCGAGTTCCCCTCGCCGGAGCAGATGCGCTGGCTGCGCTTCGACACACCCCAGGAGAAGAAGCTCGGGTTCTTCCACGCCATGAGCGAGATCCCGCCGCGCATCCGCAGGTTTCTCGACGCGCTGAACGGCTTCGAAATGCTGACGTTCCTCGAGGAGCTCACCGGCATCGACGGGCTGATCCCCGACCCGTACTTCGGTGGCGGCGGCGTGCACCAGATCGAGGCCGGCGGCTACCTGAAGATCCACGCCGACTTCAATGTCCATCCGAAGCTGCGCCTCGACCGCCGCCTGAACATGCTGATCTATCTCAATCGCGATTGGCGCGACGAATACGGCGGCCACCTCGAGCTGTGGGACGCATCGATGCGCGGCTGCGTGCAGCGGATCCTGCCGGTTTTCAATCGGACGGTGATTTTCTCGACGACAGATACGTCGTTCCACGGCCACCCGTACCCGCTCACCCCCCCGCCCGGCGAGACGCGCAAGTCGGTGTCGCTCTACTACTACACGGCGGGACGACCGCAGGAGGAGCGCTCCGCGCCGCACGACACGATTTTCAGGGAGCCGGTGTAGCCAGTCGCAGCCGGCGTCCCGCCGGCCGCCGCGGCGCCGTCTCGGCGCCGGGGCGGCGGGGACGCCGTCTGTCCGGCCGGCGAGGACGCTGGCTGCGACTACGCGATCCCCGCCCGCGGCGCTTTGTGAAGCCCGAGGAGGTAGACCTGCGAGGAGCCGGGATAGCGAACTTGAAGCTCGGGGACCAGTTTGCGCGACAGGTTCTGGTCGAGCAGCAACTTCACTCTCGCGCCGCCGGCGGCCGGCCTTCACGATCGGCGGCGAAACTGAGGCAGGCCAGGATGTCCTCGTGCGTGAGCTCTGGAAAATCGTCGAGGACTTCCTGCTCGGTCATGCCCGAGGCGAGGTAGGAGAGCACGTCGTACACCGTGATCCGCATCCCGCGGATGCAAGGCTGCCCGCCGCGTTTGCCTGGCTCGATCGTGATGATGCTCTGGTAGTCCATGTCTTTCTCAGTTTACGCGATCCGCGCCGCCCGCCCGGCCAGCCACACCCCCGCGAAGATCATCACCCCCGCGACGATTGCCACCGCCCGGATCTGCTCGCCGAGGAACATCGCGGCGAGCATCACGGTCATGACCGGCTGCAGGTAGGTGTACGCCGCCACGAGCGAGCTGTCGGTGTGCGCGAGCGCCCAGGCGTTGAGCAGGTACGCGGCGATCGTCGGGCCGGCGATCACGAACGCGAGCGACAGCCACGCCCCCGGCGGAATCGCGCGCCAGTTCAGGCGCAGCATCGGCACGGCGGCGATCGGCAGCATCACCACTGCGGCGATCGCGAACATCCTCGCCACCACGCGCAGCGGCGACAAGCGCGCCATGTCGCGCTTCGACAGCACGAGGAACAGCGCGTAGGCGAGCGAGTTGCCGATGATCAGAAGATCGCCCAGGAGCGACTTTGTCGCGCCGCCGAAGCCCTCGCCGCCGACCACTGTCAGCGCCCCCGCCGCGGCGAGCGCGATCCCGGCGATCTTCATCGCCGTCACATGCTCTTCACCGAACACCATCGCCGCGCCGAGCGTGAAGACCGGCACGGCCGTGATCAGAATCGCCGCGACGTGCGCCGACGTCAGCGCCAGGCCGGCCAGGAACATCGACTGATTGATCACCACGCCGAGGAGCGAGTAGAGCGCGACGCGCTTGAAGTCGGCGCGCGAGAGCGGCGCCGCGCCGCGGATCAGCGCATTCATCACGATCGCCGCGCCGAGCACGCGCAGGTACGCGAACGTGAACGGATCGAACGACGACATGCCGAGCTTCGACACGACGTAGTTCACCGCGAAGAGGAAGTTGACGGTGAAGAGTGCGAGGTGAATGACGCCGCGGCTAGGACTCAAGCCACACATCCGCGTAGCGCACCGGCGGCGGCACCAGCGACGTCCGCAGCCCGCGCACGCTCGGCTTGTGCAGCACGAAGAAGCGCTCGTGGAACAGCGGCACCAGCGGCGCCTCCTCGACCACGCCGCGGTCGAGCTGGCGGTAGATCTCCGCGCGGCGGTCCATGTCGTTCGTGCGGCGCGCCTCCAGCATCAGCGCGTCCCAGTCGTTGCGATGGAAGTGGAAGCCGCGCAGCGAATTCGCGTCGGAGTGGAAAAACACGTAGAAGAAATTGTCGGAGTCGGGGAAGTCGGCGTACCAGTTGCCGCAGAAAACGAGCCCGTGCCCGGCCGTGTTCAGCGGCTTGCGCGCCTCCACCGCCGAGTGCTCGCTGACGCTCACCTCGATCCCCACCGCGGCCAGGTCCTCGAGGATCAGCGCGAGCTGCCCGGAGTTGCGGAACTCGTCCGTGTCCCACGTCCGGTAATTCACGCGGAACCCGCCGCCGTAGCCGGCTTGGCGCAGCAGCGTGCGCGCGCGCTCGGGGTCGTAGTCGTAGCCGCGCAGACTGGCGTCGTAGCCGAGGAGGCCGGGCGGCAGCAGCGCGCGCGAGATCACGCCGAGGCCGGCGAAAACCTCGTTGTTGATCCGGTCGCGATTGATCGCGTAGTTGATCGCCTGGCGCACCTCGCGCTTGTTGAACGGCGCCACCGAGCAGTCGTAGCCGAAGTACGACGTGTGCAACTGCACCGTCGTCAGCATGTACGGCGCGTAGCGCGGATCCTCGCGCAGCTCCGACACCATCTTCAGCGGCACGCCGTGGGCGATGTCGATCTCCCCGCGCAGGAATGCCTCCGCCACGTCGCGGAAGCTGCGCAGGTCGAGGCGGAATGTCAGCTCGTCGAGGTGTGGCATGCCCGGAACGTAGTAGTCGCGGTTGCGGCGCATCCGCACGTGCTTCCCTTCGACCGCCTCCTCGACCTTGAACGGCCCCGCGCCGGCGGGGTTGAGCCGGAAGTGCTCGCGGTCGCGCGCCTCCTCGGCCGGGATGATCACCGTCTCGTTCATCGTCAGGAGCGAGAGGAAGAACGCCAGCGGCTCGTCGAGCGTGATGTCGACCGTGTAGGCGTCGCGCTCGACGATGCCGGCCAGGCGGCGCGTGCGCCCTTCGAGCACGTCCTTCGCCCCGCGCACGTTGAGGAGCAGCCACGACGCGCCGGAGGCGTTCTCCGGCAAGAGCGTGCGCACGAGCGAGTCGTGCACGTCCTTCGCCTCGAAGAGCCGCCCGTTCGAGAAGCGCACGCCGCGGCGGAGATGGAAGCGGTAGACGTGCCCCTGCTCGAGCACCTCCCACCGCTCGGCCATGCCGGGCATCAGCTCCGCCCCTTCGCCGTAGACGACGAGATTCGAGTGCACCGCCTTCGACATGTAGCCGAGCGCCGCGGCGCCGATGTAAATCGGATCGAACGTCAGTTGCTGCCACAGCACCGTCGACGTCGCGATCGCGCCGCCTTCGCTCGGCGACGGCAGCGTGAAGCGGCCGAGCTCCGAGCCGAGCAGCGTCGACTCGTGCGACAGCGTGTTCGCCATCTGATTGAGATCCGAGATCGAGACGTTCGACTCGCGCGTGGCCTGCTGCACCACGCCCATCGCCTTCACGATCGCGGACGACTCCGTGGCCAGGATCGACGTCGCCTCGAGCACGTTCTGCACGAGGCCCATCACGTTCTCCATGGCCTTGCTGATGGCCCGGCTGCCGGTCTCCTGCTCCGACATGGCCCGCTTGAGGTGCTTCGTGTAGTCGCGCACCGTGGCGGCCTGCTCGCCGACTTTGCGCGACGTCTGCGACTGCTGCTGCGTCGCCGTCGCCGTCTGCTGCACCATCTTCGTCACTTCTTCGATGGCCGCCGTGGCCGCGGCGCTGCCGCGCGCCTGCTCCTCGGTCGCACGCGCGATCTCGCCGATCGAGTTCGTCGAGCGCGCGGTGAGGTCGAGGATCTTGTCGAGCACCTGCTCGGCGCGCGCGGTGAGGCCGACGCCGTCGGCGACGCGGTCGGCGCTGAGGGTCATCTGCTCCGCGGCGCGGTCGACGGCGCGCTGCACGTTCTGGATCAGCGTGCGGATCTCGTCGGTCGAAACCGAGGTGCGCTCGGAGAGGTCGCGGATCTCGTCGGCGACCACGGCGAAGCCTTTGCCGCGCTCGCCCGCCTGCGCGGCGATGATGGCGGCGTTGAGCGCGAGGAGGTTCGTCTGCCCGGCGATCTCGTCGATCACGCGCACGATCTCGCCGATCTCCTGCGAGCGCGCAGCGAGCTCGCCGAGCGCGTTCTTGGCCTCGTCGACGGCGTCCTCGATCTTGCGCATGCCGTCGACCGTCCCCTTGACCGCCTCGCGCCCTTCGTTCGCCGCGTCCTTCACGTACCGCGCGAGCTCGCTCGACGACTTTGCCGACTTCCCGATCTCCTCGGTCGTGGCATTCATCTCCACCATCGAGCTCGCCGTCTGCAGCGCGAACGACGAGAACGACTCCGTGTTCGTCGCCACTTGATTGATCGACGCCGACATCTCCTCGAACGCGCTCGCCGTCTGGTCGACGAAGTCGGAGAGCGTGTCGGCGATGCGGCCCACTTCTTCGATCGACGCCGACATCTCCAGGACGGACGTCGACGTCTCCTCGGCGTTGGCGGAGAGCTCTTCCATCGACGTGCGCACGTTGTTGATCGACTGGTCGATCTGGCTGACCGACGCGGATGTCGTCTCCGTCGACACCAGCTGCTCGCCGGCGCTCTTGGCCAGGATCCGCGAGCGGCCGCTGATCTGGTTGCTGACGGTGGAGACGTCGGTGGCGAGTTGGCCGAAGCGGCGGATGGTGCGCTCGAGGTTGGAGACGAGGGCGCGCATCGCGTCGGCCATGCGCGTCGACTGCGCCGCCGAGCGGATGTCGTTCGCGCTCAGGGAGAGGTCGCCGCCGGTGATGCGGTGGAGGAGCTGGATCGCGGAGTCGCGGCGCTGGACGATGGTGCGCAGCCAGAGCTGGAAGAAGGTGATGCAAATGCCGCTGGCGACGAGGGCGGCCAGCATGATGCGCCACCAGAGCGCGAAGGTCATCGCGCCGATGAACCAGAGGAAAGAGCCGAAGAGAACGATGCAGACAACGACGAGCACCCACATCTGCTGTGCGCGACCGAAGCGCCGTCCGTTCATCTCTCCACGCGATGCTACCATCAGCCCGCTTTGAACGACTACTTCGCCGCGCGGCGGTCGCTCATCGACGAGCATCTCCGCGCGCTGGCCGGGCGCGCCGGCGCCCCGAAGCCGCTGGCCGAGCCGCTGCGGCGCGCGTTCACCTCGCCGGGGAAACGGGTGCGCGGGATCCTCACGCTGGCGGTGGGGGAGTCGTGCGGGGCGAAGCCGGAAAAGCTCCTCGACGCCGCCGCGGCGATGGAGATGATCCACACGTCGTCGCTGATCCTCGACGACCTGCCGGCGATGGACGACGCGCAGCTCCGCCGCGGCGCCCCGACGCTGCACCGCGAGTTCGGCGAAGACCTGGCCATTCTCTCCTCGGTGGCGTTGCTGAATCACGCCTACGGGCTGGTGGCGCGCAATCACGCGGCGACGTCGCCGCGGCAGTGGCCGATGCAGCAGGTTCTGAAGCGCGTCGTGGATGCCGTCGGCTTCGACGGCACGATCGCGGGGGAGGCCGTCGACCTGCACAGCGAAGGCTCTGCCTTGGACTTCGACACGTTGGAATTCATCCACTCGCGCAAGACCGGCGCGCTGTTCGTCGCGGCCGCTGCCGTCGGCGGGATGCTGGCGAACATCTCGCCCGCGGCGTTGTCGCGCATCGAGACGTTCGCGAAGAACCTCGGCCTGGCGTTCCAGATCACGGACGACGTGCTCGACGTCGTCGGCACGCCGGAAGTCCTCGGCAAGGATGTGGGGAAGGACGCGCAGCGCCTGACGTTCGTGAAGCTCGCCGGCGTGGACGGCGCGCGCAAGCTGAGCGAGGAGCTGGTGGAGACGTCGCTCGCGGCGATCTCGAACCTCGGGCCGGGCGCGACGCCGCTGCGGGAGCTGGCCGTGCTGGTGCGCGATCGCGTGAAGTAGCTACGCTGAGCTCTACTTGTCTGCGGTTCCATTCCCTCATGGGCACCAATACTTTCTCTCTGGATTCGCCTTATAAGTTCGCCCTATACTTCTGCCACGCCCGATGTCTGTAATTCGGAGAATTGTGCTCGTAGATGAGCCGCGGCATTCCCTATGGCAGCAGGTCACTGCGGAGCTCGACCGTATCTTGTCGGCGGCCGCCGCAGAGGTTCAGAGCGATATCGAAGTTCGAATTGCGTTAAATCCTGTTTCCGAGGTTCCGACGTGCTTCATCGGTCATGCGGCTTCCCGCGAGTGGAAAACCCCGATTGACGATGCCAACGGAGAGCACTGCTGGATACTTACCTCAGGTGGTGCACTCTCCGACGAAGAGGTGGTGTTCGACGGCGACCGGGTTCTCAGACTCTCCCATGTCTATAGCCGGGTGCCTCACTTTCACGATTGGTTTTTGGCTTGGATTCATGCAGGACTGGATCGACAACATTTTCGTCAGATTGCCGGCGAGCTCATTCAACCTACCAGCCGCAACGTCATTTCCGTTTGCCGCCGTCTGCAGATTACTGCGACATCGTTGCATGCGATCACCGGCAGCGCCCTCGCTGCGGTACGGAGCCGACCTTCGGCTGAAGCGGAGATTATCGACTGGGCGGTGGAAGGCATTCAACTTGCGCTCGCCGATACGGATCTTCACGAGGTCAACGTCGATTACACATTCCTGCGTTTCGCCGTAAAGGACAAGGATCTCTCCAAACGGTTGCGACACGTTTTTCACCCTCGAACGGGTGCTGTCGTCCATGCCGTCGAATGGACACGTGCCGCCGGCGATCTTGAGCGACTGGACAAGGCGCTGGCGAACGGCTTGTCTTGGCTAGCCGCGGTTGTTTCCGGAGAGCTGAACCTCCAGGATCAATTGTGTAAGCTCGAAGATCAGTTACGGGTGGTTGTTTTTGCGTTAGCGCGTTTGGCCCGTGGCCGCAGCATTCGTTCTTCTCGTTTTGTTTCCATCGTCCAGTCCGAGTGGGCTGTGCATGTACTGCGAACCGCTGTCGCGTTGACATATCCGCCTGCCGATGATAGCCGCTGGTTGATCGGCAACTATGGTCATACACCGCTGCATCCCGGTGCGTTGCAGGAAACGGCTTTGGTGCGAGCGGCAGCGGACGTGGAGCTTTTGAGGCGACTGCTGTCATTTGATGTCGAAAGGGCATCCGTTGTTCATGAAGGCAACAATCGACTAATGGCCATTGTGCCTATGATCGATTTGATCGATCGGTTCCGTGCGCCTGAACACCTTCTGCGTCGACAGAACGCCTTGCAGCGTTTGACAGACATCGCCGCGAATTTGGAATCGAACCCGCCGCGGATCATCGAGTTCCTGACGACTCTCGAAACTCGTGGCTTCCAGATGACAACTGTTTTCCGCAGAGAATCCGAGGATGCCATCGCTGCGCTCCGGCGATTGCCCCGGCACCTCGGCATCCTGAAATCAAATGATTCTAGAGAAGCGGTCGAGGCGATCCGTGCCGATATGAGGCTGATACGCAATACCCTATCGACAATTCGTTCGACGCAGACCTTTGGCTTTTCCGTCGTCGATCTTCACTCGTCATTGATGGACGGGCGAGGCCGCTGATGACGACTGTCCATATTCCAGTTAATCCGTTCACTACAGATACTGCAAGGTTGTCGGTAGCAAAAATCATCGATCGTGACGCGGAACTGTTGAAGCTGCGCGAAGCGCTTTTGCTGCATCGCGAGAACGTGCTTGTGGTTGGTGAAAGCGGGATCGGCAAAACGTGTTTGTTGCGTAAGTTCAGAAACGAATTGCAGGCGCAGAACGCCGTTTCCATTCTCATGGTCGAGATTGGCCCGGATGCATTGTCGGAGGGGGCGTCGAAGTTTCTCGCGAACGTAACGCTCCGTATCTTCAGCGCGGCGGCAGCTCGGCTCTTCAACTTATCGCCGTCCGCACTGCTTACCGGCTTAATGTCGGAGATGGATATTACCAGGCGTACCAAAAGCAAGCTAAATCACTTCCTGAAGCTGTTCGCACTCATTAGGCCCGATGTTACGAAACTCACAATCAGTCGCACGAATGATGCGGGGGTATCTTTTGGCGCGTCCGTCAAGCTTGCCGAGACGATGTCGACCACGCGCGACGTCGGTGGGCTGTCGTCGTTCGAGTTCATGGAGCTGACGGCCGAACTACTTCAGATCCTCGCACAAGACGGCATCACACAAGTGGTCGTTTTCGGGGACGAAGCAAATCATTTGAAACCCGAAACAGAGGTCGAACTGATCTTGCACAATTTAGAAGCTTTCGCGGAGAGGAACGTTTTGTTCGTGCTCACCATGAGACCTGATTTGCTCCGTGCCACATCCGCGCTCCACGCCGCCTTCCCCTCGCTATGCGAAGTGGCTGCATTCAGCTACGAGAAGCTCGAGGAGTTACTTCGAGCATATGCCTTATGTGAATGCTCGGCCACGCACGTCAGCTTCAGCGAATCGATCGCTCAAGAGGTCCTTCAGGTTTCGCAGGGCCATCCACGGCAGGTTCAGATTCTAGGGCAGAAAATGTGGGCACGGGCGTTCGCCGCCGAGCGTGCGATTGCGACGGTTGAAGACCTACTCCACGCGATCCGGGAAGTCTATACATTGTCGCCCAGGCTGTAACCGGTCCCATTGACCCGTGAAGCGGACGGCACGGGCAAGTCGAGCGGAGGAGCTGGTGGAGACGTCGCTCGCGGCGATCTCGAACCTCGGGCCCGGCGCCACGCCGCTGCGGGAGCTGGCGGTGCTGGTGCGCGACCGCGTCAGGTGATCAGCATGCTGTCGCCGAAGAGGTCGAAGCGATAGCGGCGGCGAACGAGCTGGCGATACGCCGTCAGCGTCAGTTCCTTTCCCGCGAAAGCGACGACCATGGCCAGGTGGCTCGATCGCGGCTGGTGGAGGTTCGTGAGCATGGCGTCGACGATGCGGAAGCGGTAACCCGGATGGATATAGAGGTCCGTCCAGCCGCTGCCGGGCCGCGCTTTCGTCGCTTCGAGCGTGCGCACGACGGTGGTTCCCACCGCCACCACCCGCCCGCCGCGGCGGCGCGCGGCGAGGATGGCGCGCGAGGCCGCGGGGGTGACTTCGTACCACTCGGCCGGGACTTCGTGCTCTTCGAGGCGCTTCGTCCGGATGTCGCGGTATTGACTGAGCTCGGTGAGGCCGATGTGCAGCGTGATCGCGGCGACCTCCACGCCCTTCGCGCGCAGGCGGTCGAGGAGGTCGGTCGTGAAGTGCAGGCCGGCCGAGGGGATCTCCAGCGAGCCGGGCTTCGTCGCGTAGACGCTGCGGTAGCGCTCCGACTTGCGCTTCATGTTGCGGTGCTGCGGCGCGAAGCGGTGGCCGAAGCGCTCGAGCAGCGGCACGAAGTCGCCGTCGTGTTCGAAGCGCGCCAGCCAGAGGTCGTCGACGCTCGGCGCGCGTCGCCCGCCCGGAAGCCGCCCCGGCACGAAGCTGATGAGACGGCGCGGCAGACGGAAGTCGAGCTCCGCGGTGTCCATAAGGGTATTGTTGCCGATTTCCGCCGTGGAATGTCCCGGAGGGAACTGTGTTATCTTCCCGCGCCGCAGTTGCCTGCCTCGTAAGCCCAGGTAGCTCAGTTGGTAGAGCAGAGGACTGAAAATCCTCGTGTCGGCGGTTCAATTCCGTCCCTGGGCACCACCGAGTCGATCGAGCTAGTGACGACCGCTGCGATGCAGCGGCTTCGTGCCGGTCTTCTTAGTCTCCGGATTCACATTTCCCTTTGTCGACCAGTTGTCGCTCTTCGTGTCATTCGCACGCGTTCGATTGTGAGGCTCGACGCGCGTCCCTTTCTTCGTGACATAGCCGTTCACGTGGACCTTGTCGGGGGTGCTTGTTCTCGTGCCGTGGACCTGTTTGTGGCCGCTTCCGTGTGCGCCGCCGCCTCGGGTGTGACCGTTGCCTCGGGTATGACCGCCGCCGCGGCGGCCGCCTCCATGTCCGCCGCGCGCGAACGCGGGAACGGCAATCAAGACGATCGACATCAGGCATGCGGCGAGTGCTTTGGTCATGGTCTTTCCTCCATGAGGAGGTAGACACCGCGGCGTGACTTTTGTGGCTGCGATTGGGAAGGGAAAACCTCCGCCGCGTCACTCCTAGGAGTGAGGGACCCCATGCCTCGCTATCGCGTGACCATCGCCGGCAAAACCTACGATGCCATGGCGGATCTCGTCCGACGGCACCGGCTCGGCATTGCCGGCCATACGGGCAAGAAGGCCCGCCGCGGCTACGTCGTCGACGCCTTTGCCGACTCTGCGCAAATCGAGGCGCTGAAGTCCGCCGGCTATCAGGTCGACGTGCACGAAGACGTACGTGAAGCGGGCGGGCGGCGGCAGGCGGAGGTCCGGTCCTTGGCTGTGCATGCCGCGGCTGCGCCGGGCGGCGTTGCCGCGGCGAATCAATACCTCAATGTCGACGACGTCGAGAGCTCGCTGGGGAGGCTGGCCGGCGGGCCCAATGGTGCGTTCACAGAGCTCATTTCACTTCCCAATACGACGTGGGAAGGGCGGGCGTGCCATGCTCTGCGCATCGGGAAAGGAAATCAGGGCGGGCGGCCGGGCATCTTCTTACTCGGAGGGATCCATGCCCGCGAATGGGGGAGCGCCGATATTCTGATCAACTTCGTCGAGCAGCTTTGCGACGCGTTCCGCCTCCATACCGGCATCACCCTCGGCGGTATGAGCTTCACTGCGGCGCAAATCCAGGACATCGTCAATGACAAGGACGTCTACGTTTTCCCGCAGGCGAATCCCGACGGCCGCCATTACAGTATGACGACGGCTCCCGATTGGCGCAAAAATCGGCGACCGGCGCCGGCGGGCAGCAGCGATCCGAACTGCGTCGGCGTGGATCTCAATCGCAACTACGATTTCCTTTGGAGATATACGACGCACTTCGCGCCCAACGCGCCGGTCGCGAACTCCACCGATCCTTGCGATCCCGAGGTTTATATCGGTCCGTCGGCGGTCTCGGAGCCGGAGACCAAGAACGTCGTATGGATGTTCGACCGCTTTCCCAATATCCGCTTCTTCGCCGACGTCCACAGTTACTCGGAAGACATTCTTTACAACTGGGGCGACGATCAGGATCAGAGCAAGCAACCGCAGAAGAATTTTCTCAACCCGGCATTCGACGGAAAGCGCGGCGTGGCCAACGACACCGCGTACAAGGAATTCATCCCGGCAGCGGACAAGACGGCAGCCGTCAAGCTTGCGAAAGAAATGCGCGCGGCAATCAAGGCCGTGCGCGGCCGCAATTACACCGTCATGCAGTCGATGAGCCTCTATCCAACCGCGGGAGCGTCGGACGATTACGCATACAGCCGCCATCTCGCCGATCCCGCCAAGCCGAAAGTCTTTTCATACACAATCGAGTGGGGGAGCCCGGACAACGAGACGCCGTTCCATCCTCCCTATCCGGAGATGAAGCAGATCATCCGGGAGATCACGGCGGCACTGCTCCAGTTCTGTCTGCGCGCGTGACGCGTCTACATCGTCAACCGCTCAATGTCCGCGACGACCGACTCGCTCGGGCCTTTGCCGATCATCACGTTGAGCATGGGTCGGATGTCTTCGATGAGCCTGGGGACGTGCGCGGCGGTCAAGTGCTCCTGATCGGGGACGCCGACCTTCTTCGCGAACGAGCGGAGGGTCATCTTGGCCACGTGCGGCCCGAGGTGGACGGACAGCTTGGAGAGCACCGTTTCGGCGATCGGCTCAGGCATCGGCGCTCGCTCCTTTCATGGCCCGATGCGCGGCGAACGACTGCGTCGCGGCCGCAGCGGCGTTGAACATCGTGGCCACGGCCACGCCGGCCGTGCGGATCAGGCGCAGCGCGTCGGCGCCGCCGCCGAACGCGCCGGCGATCGACGTCGCGCCGGTATTGATCATCCATCCGACGACCGAGACGGCCAGAAAGCCGAAGATCCAGGAGAGCCGGCCGCCGCGCAGCGCCAGCGTACTCATGGCCAACGGGGCGATGAGGGTAAAGGTGATGACGTCGGCGAGCACGGAGATCAGCGCGCCGGGCTGCAGCGAACCGGAACGGAGTGCCTGCCACTGCGCCAGGAGCGAGACATGGCAGAGCGCGATCGCCACCGCCAGCGCCGCCGCCGTCAGGAGGATCCGCTTCGCCGCCGACATCAGGTATCCGATCCCCGCGGCGGAGAGCACGCGCGCCATCAGCCAGTACGCGGCGATCTGTGCGAGGTTCGCGGCGATCAGCGTGGCGTTCAGCGCCAGCGTGGCGTCGGGCGCGGCGCGGCGGAGGACGTAGTTGACGAGGAGAAGCAGAAACTCGAGCGAGAAGAGCGCCCAGGCCCGGCCGAGGTGCTCGTGCCACCAGGCGAACTTCGCCGCCGCCGTGCCGGCTGCGACCGCAGCGAGCGCGTAGAGAACGATTCGGACGAGGAAGAACGACATCTCGCCATCATAGATGAACGATGCCGTTCACGCATGGGGGGGTAGTCGGCGCCGCCGATGCGAGAGTGCATGTCCATGGACGTTCAAACGCGTCGGACGAGCGCATTCTCCGGCGCTGCGGACGCACGATTGCGTCGGGATCACGGAAGCGCGCAATCCATGGACATTTTCGTCGTCGATTCGCGTCCGCGTTCGGCATCCATGGACGTTGGATCGCGTGTGCGACCTCCGTCAACGCAATCCATGGACGTTCGAATGCTTCGACGAGCTCAGTTTCTGATGCTTTCGGACGCGCGATTGCGTTGGAATCGCACAAACACGACATCCATGGACGTTTAAATGTGATCCGGCGTCAGATTCACGACATCCATGGACATTTAATCGATACCGGAGGACAACCTCGTGCGTCGTATTGATGAATCATGACGCTACGACGTGGCATCGATCGAGACGCAGCACGCTTCGGCGCGATCGTTCGACGTCTGCGCGAGAAGAAAGGCTGGACTCTCGTTCAGTTCGGACGAAAAGCCGACATGCATCCCTCGTATCTCAGCACTCTCGAACGGGGAGCCAACACGCCGTCGCTGACGTGCATCCTTCATTTGGCAAAAGTCTTCGACGTCGAGGCGTGGACGATCATTGCGGAGATTGAAGGTCTGTCGTAGCCTGCAATCGAATCAACGCCCCATTGACGCTCGCCCCGGCATCGGACAAAAGAAACCCGATCGTCTCCGCCACCCGTTCCAGCGGCACGCGCGGGGCGTCGGGCATCGCTTTGCGCGAAGCGGGCGTGTCGAGCGTTCCGGGGAGGAGGGCGTTCGCGGTGATCGGCGTTCCGGCGAGCTCCGCGGCGGTCATCTCGATCAGGGCGTTGAGCGCGGTCTTCGACACCACGTACGCCGCGGCGCCGGCGGACTTCGTGATCGTCGCCTCGGAGCTGATGGCGACGATGCGGCCAGGTTGGTCGCGGCGCATGGCGGCGAGCGTCGCGCGGATGGCGCGGAAGGCGAGCGTGAGATTGAGCGACATCATTCGGTCCCACGTTTCCGCTGAGATTCCGCCCGCGTAGCCGCCGGCCATGTGCACGAGGCCGTACGGCGCGCCGTTTCTGGCGACGGCGGCGCGGAGCGTTTCGTCGGTTGCGAAGTCGTCGCGGCCGAGGAGCACGCAGTCGTAGTCGCGCGCGAGGCGCCCCACGACCGTCGTGCCGAGGCCGCCGGTGCCGCCGGTGACGATCAGCGTTTTCATGCGAGGCTCATCGTAACGCGCAAAATCTCACCGACGCTCCACGCCTGGGCGATGCAGCCGCGCGGGTGGTGGGGTGGGGCGCCGTCGAAAATCTCGGGGATGCTGCCGGACGACCAGTCGATGCCGCTCAAGATTTGCCGCGCCTCGGCGCGGCCGGCGTCGCCGCGCACGCGCACGAGCGCGTCGATGTACGCGCCGAGGAGCCACGGCCAGACCGTGCCCTGATGGTAGGCGGCGTCGCGCTCGCGCGGACCGCCGATGTACGTCCCGACGAAGCGCGGATCGCGCGGCGACAGCGTGCGGAGGCCAGCGGGGGTGAGGAGATGCTCTTCGACGACGGCGAGGACGCTCGCGGCGTCGGCGCCGTCGAGAAGCGGGAAGGGGAGGCCGATGGCGAAGATCTGATTGGGGCGGATGCTCGCGTCACCCATGACGTCGTCGAGATACTGGCCGTTCCAGAACACCTCGCGGAAGCGAGTGCGCACGCGCGCGGCGCGGTCGCGCAGAAGAGCGCTGTCGTCGAGTGCCGCGAGAATCGACAGCGCGTTGAACCAAAGCGCGTTGATCTCCACCGCTTTGCCGTTGCGCGGCGTGACCACCCAGTCGCCGACCTTCGCGTCCATCCAGGTCAGCTGATCGCCGGCGGCGCCGGCGACGAGCAGCCCGTCATTGTCTTCGTGAATGTTGTGGCGCGTGCCGCGCGTGTGCCACGCCACGATGTCGCGCAACACGGGGAGCAGCACCTCGCGCACGAATGCCTCGTCGCCCGTCGCTTCGAGGTAGCGCCACGCCGCGACGAAGAACCAGAGCGTGGCGTCGGCGGTGTTGTACTCCGGCGGCTCGCCGCCGTCGGGGAAGCGATTCGGCAGCATCCCTTCGCTCACGCACTCCGCGTATGCGCGGAGGATCCGCCGCGCGTCGTCGAAGCGGCCGGTGGCGAGGCAGAGGCCGGGAAGGGCGATCATCGTGTCGCGTCCCCAGTCGGTGAACCAGTGATAGCCGGCGATGATCGACCTTCCGTCCGCGCCGCGGCGGACGATGAATTGATCGGCAGCGAGGTTCACGCCGTTGCGGCGCTGCCGCTCCGCGTCGAGGAGCGCGAGGCCGTCGCGGCCGCGCGGATCGTCGACCGAGGCGATCACGGCGAGCCGGCCCCCGGGCGACAGCGTGCGCGTGAGCGTCCCGGGCGTGAAGAGATCCTCGTGCGCCTCGAGGCCGCGCTCCTCTTCGATCGCGTATTCGAAGCGGTAGTACCAGTCGGGTGCGGCGTCGAACGTCGAGCCGGGCACGCTGAGAAAGAGCGTCGGCATGCCGTCGTACGGCTGCAGCGAGAAGGTGCCGCCGTCGAACTGCGCGTCTCGATGGATTGCGTCGTTCGCGTGCGCGAGGCTGTGGTAATCGCGCCCGGCGAGGAACGGCCGCAGCTCGAGTACGACGTCCGAGGTCGACGCGAGCAACTCGTAGAGGATCACCGTCGTGTTCTCGCCGTGAATCGCGGCCACCGTCTTGCGCAGGCGCACGTCGCCTACGGCGAAGACGGCGACAGGAAATACCGCGCGCTCGAAGGAGACGAGATGCTCCGCGCCGCGCGGATGCACGGCGCCGGGAAACTGATTCGTGGCCAGGTCGTGCCACGCGCCGTCAATGCGAATGCGCTCGTCGAGCTTCGACAGGAGAACCATGCGGCCGACCGGCGGCTTCGTCGCAGCGACGAGGAGTCCGTGGTAGCGGCGCGTGTTCATGCCGCACGCAGTGGAGCTGGCGTAGCCGCCCGTGGCGTTGGTCTCGAGCCATTCCGTGAGTTTCACGCTTGTCACACCGGAGAGAGGTGCCGAGTGTAGTGTGACCTCGATGCCGCTTCGCCGACTCATCGTGGCCGTGATCCTCTCGGCGGCTTTTGCAGCGCCCCCGCATCGGCAAGCGATCGGTTTCTCACGATCTACCGCGCCGACGGCATCCGCGCCGGCACGCTGAAGGCGGGCGACATCTTCGAGCCGCCGCAACGCTCAACGTTTCTTGGCATGCACCGCGTCGTCGAACGTGATCTCGTCTCCCTTCGCGTTCACGTAATGAATGTCGAACGGCGCGTCGGAGTAGATGTAGAGCGTGCAGGCGGTGTTCGCGTGGAACTCGTGCGCGTGATGCGACGGCAGCACGTCGAAGCCGCCGGTGCGCAGCGTGAACGGCTTTCCGTCCTTCGATCCGAGGCGCGCGCTGCCGCTGACCATCATCAGATGTTCGCTCGGCGTGTGCCAGTGCCACGGGATCGTGCAGCCGGCGGTCATCTTGGCGAGGATGATCGACGGTCCCTTTCCCGGATCGCCGTTGACGACGGCGCCCGTCGCGCAGGAGGGGAGGTTAGGGAAGTTCATGAACTTCATCTGCGCGGGGTTTTGTCCCATGGGATGCATCTCGTCGCCCCACGCCAAGGCGGCGAAGCAGAGGATCAACGCGGGAACGAGCAGACCGGTTCTTCCGTGGGTCATCGTTTCTTTCCTCCTTTGGGCGGTTAGATGCCGGAGCGGGGCGGCGGTTTCGGCGGGGCTATCCTTTAGATATATACTCCGTCTGCCGCCAGAAGGTGGCGGCTTGCCAGCCTAATCCTCGGCGCCGAGGAGCGGGGGAACCGAACTAGCGACGGCTTGCCACCGTCCGGGGTGAATGAGGCCGAAAGCCTCTAGGGCATCCAGCCCGAATCCGACAGCTAACCTCGTAGGCACGCGGAGGGCAGGCCCGCAAACGCCGCGAAGCGATTCGCGGCGTTTGTCATTCATGGGCCCTCAAGCGTTTACCTTTCGTTTACACATTGATGGTGATAAGATCCGCCGCAAATTTTGCCAAGGTAGCGTTCAGCTCTCGATTCAAGGAACAGGACGCATTTCAACGGATGCTTGGATTTCGCGCACTCCCGAGAGAGCTCGAAGAGAGCTCAAAGCACACAAGGAAAACCAGTTAGCAGATTCGTGGCCTACGGCAACGGGTCTGCAGTGGTTCGGTAGCAATCACAGAAAGGAGCCGCTATGAAATGGTGCCCCACCCCGAAGTTTATGGCGGTCTTAACCGCCGCACTGCTCGTCTCGCTGTTTGCCGTCAGCGGGTTCGCGCAGTTCCAAACGGGTAATATCTACGGCAAAGTTCAGGCAAAAGACGGCAGCGTCCTTCCGGGCGTCACCGTCACTCTCACCGGCATCGGTGCTCCGCAGACGACGGTCACCGACTCCCAGGGCAACTACCGTTTCCTCAACCTCTCGCCCGGCACGTACACGATCAAGGCCGAGCTTGCGGGTTATGGAACGGCGACCCGCGCCGGCGTAGGCGTTCGCGTTGCTGCGAACTCCGACGTCACGCTGACGCTGAACCCCTCGGTGTCGGAATCGATCGTCGTCACGGCTGAAGCTCCGCTGCTCGACGTCCGCAAAGCCGGCACGTCGATCAACGTCAGCAAGGTCGAGCTGGAAAAGATCCCCACCTCCCGCGACCCGTGGACGATCCTCCAGCAGGCTCCGGCCGTTCAGGTTGACCGCATCAACGTCGGCGGCAACCAGTCGGGCCAGCAGTCGGTGTACGTCGGCAAGGGCACGACGGCGGACCAGAACACCTGGAACGTCGACGGCGTCAACATCACCGACATGGGCGCAGTCGGCAGCTCGCCGCTCTACTTCGACTTCGACTCGTTCGAAGAGATGCAGGTGACGACGGGCGGTTCGGACCCGCGCATCATGACCCCGGGCGTGCAGCTCAACATGGTCACGAAGCGCGGCACGAACGACTTCCGCGGCTCGGGCCGTTACTTCTACACCCCGGGCAGCTATCAGGCCGACGCCACCGTTCCGAGCGAAGCGGCCGGGTACCTCGATCGCACGAACCGCATCAACTTCGTTCGCGACTTCGGCGGCGAGATCGGCGGTCCGATTTGGAAGGATCACCTCTGGGGTTGGATCGCCGACTCCGAGAACAAGATCTCCAATCAGGCCTCGCAGGCTCCGGGACAGACCGGCGCGTTCGACAACATCATCCTTCGCGACAAGAACGCCAAGCTCAATGCGCAGATCCTTCCGAGCAACAGCGCGGTCGGCTTCTACACGCTGGGCGACAAGGTCCGCAACGCCCGCGGTCTGAGCTCCACGCGTCCGTTCGAGACCTCGTGGCGCCAGACCGGCCCGACCAAGGTCTACAAGATCGAAGACACGCAGATCATCGGGTCGAGCCTCTACCTCACCGGTATGTGGTCGAAGGTTTCCGGCGGGTTCTCGCTGATCCCGAACGGCGGCTTCAGCCCGTCCACCAACGTGTTCCGCGATCTGTCGGGCGTGTGGCACGGCAGCTTCCTCGAGTACATCACTGACCGTCCGCAGAAGCAGTATCGCCTCGACGGGTCGAAGTTCTTCGACATCGGCACGATGAACCACGAGCTGAAGTTCGGCTTCGGTTATCGTCACACGCCGGTCGAGTCGACCAGCGCGTGGCCCGGCGCCGCTCAGGGTTGGATGCGCGCGCGCAGCAATGCGTTCTGCGCCGCCCGCGGCGTCCCGAACGGCTGCTTCCAGGCTCTGATTACCCGCGACAAGCACGTCGCGTACGATCAGTGGTTCCGCGACTACTACGTCGGCGACACGGTTCTTCTCGGCAACCTGACCCTTCAGGCCGGCCTGCGCTGGGACCGCCAGAAGACCGCGAACCTGGCCACCTCCGCGGCGGCGAACCCGATCCTCGGCACGGCGCTCACGCTGCCCTGCTCGCCGGTCGGCAACGCCCAGCAGTTCTGCGGCCCGGGCGGCACGTTCACCACGTCGCAGCCCGCCCTCACCTTCCCGGGCGATCCGCAGACCCTGAAGTGGAACTCCGTCTCGCCCCGCATCGGCCTGACGTACACGCTCGGCGCCGACAAGAAGACGCTGCTGCGTGCCGGCTACAACCGCTACGTCGATCAGGTCGGTCCGACGATCTCGCTGGCGAACCCGGTCGGCTACACCTACGCCTATGCAATGGGCGTGGATACCAACAACGACCAGATCGTGCAGCGCAACGAGCTGCTTCGCTGGCTGAACTTCTATTACTACGATCCGACGAATCCGACGGCGCTCTCGTCGACGACCCGCATCGACTACGGGATGAGCCCGCAGCACTCGGACGAGTTCATTCTCGGCTTCGAGCGCGAGCTCTTCACCGACTTCTCGGTCGGCGTCAACGGCACGTACCGCAAGATTCGCAACATCACCGGCCGTCTCTATGAGAAGCATCAGGGCGTGGGCGACTTCTACACCGGAGCCGACTACGAACAGGTCGGTACGCTGGACTTCGCTCCGTTCTCCTCGAATGTCGTGCCCGTTTACGACCTCAAGCCCGGCATCGATTCCCCGGTCTTCTCGGTCGTGACGAATCTTCCGGGCTATAACCGCTCGTACAAGGGACTCGAGCTCGTGGCCACCAAGCGGCTTTCCAACCGCTGGATGCTGCGCGGCAACCTCTCCTGGAGCGATTGGACGGAAGACTGCTCGCGCGGCAGCATCGCCTTCCCGAACCCGACTGCCGCTTACGGCAATTGCCCCGGCGGTCAGTTCACGCAGCGCTCGGCCGGCTCCGGCGCGTTCGGCAACGTGTTCCTCAACGCGCGCTGGACGTACAACGTGACCGGTCTCTATCAGCTGCCTTGGGACTTCAACCTCGGCGCGAGCCTCACCGGCCGTCAGGGCTATCCGGCTCCGTACCGCCTCGGTTCGGCTGACGCCGGCCTGGCCACGTCGACCAACGTTCCGGTCCTCGCGGCTCCGATCGGCGACGACCGCTTCGACAACGTGTACGAGCTCGACCTCCGCGCGGCGAAGGACTTCCGCTTCTTCAACCGCGTCGGCATCACGGTTTCGGCCGATCTCTTCAACGTGCCGAACCAGCGCACGGTCCTGCAGCGGCAGACCGACATCAGCACCGGCGTTGCCGGCCACATCACCGAGCTCCAGTCGCCGCGCGTCTGGCGTTTCGGCGCGAGAATCAACTTCTAATTCTCGCGAGCACAGCAGTCTGTTCCACGAGCCGCCGGGGGAATATCCCCCGGCGGCTATTTTTTTTGGACGCCACGCAACCCAGGAGGATCAGCTTGAAGAAGACACTCGCACTCGCGGCAGCGCTCCTTTGCCTCGCTGCCACGCTCTTTGCCGCCGAAGACTGGCGCGGCAACAACCGTCTCTCCGGCACGGTGACCGACAAGGCCACCGGCAAGCCCGTCGCGGGCGCCAAGGTCATGCTCCGCAAGGGCGACAAGGGCGGACCCGACACCACCACCGACTCTGGCGGGAAGTGGGCCGTCCTCGGCCTCTCCGCCGGGCAGTGGAACATCGACGTCGAAGCGCCGGGCTATGCCCTTCGCCAAGGCAGCATCGCCCTGGCCGAGAATCAGCGCGTTCCGCCGCTGAAGATCGAGCTCGAAGCGGCGGCTGCCGCCGCGGCGGCGACGTCGACCGCGGAAGAGCCGACGGTCGAGCAGGTCAAGATCGGCGGCCAGGTCGTGGCGAAGGAGATCGCCGACGCCGTCGAAGCGGGCAACACCGCGCTGACCGCGAAGAACTACAAGGACGCCGTGACGAACTACGAGAAGGCCTCCGCGGGGCTGCCGGGCTACATGCCGATCAAGTTCGCCCTCGCGCGCGCCTACTACGGCGCGAACGAGACCGCCAAAGCGGCGACGGCGATGGAAGAGGTCTACAAGAGCGAGCCGACCAACGCCCAGTACGCGACGCTCTACGCGAACATGCTCCTCGAGCAGGGGCAGGTCGACAAGGCCAAGGACATCATCGAGAAGCTGCCCGACGGCGCGCTCGACATGAACACGCTGCTCAACGCCGGCATCGCCCTGATGAACAAGAAGCAGCCGGGGGCCGCGGTGTCGTACTTCAACAAGGCCATCGCTCTCGACGCCAACTCGCACCTCGGCTACTACTACCGCGGTCTCGCCCGCGTGCAGCAGGGGAAGGGGAAGGAAGCGAGGCCGGACCTGGAGAAGGTGATCGCGCTCGCGCCCAACAGCGACGAGGCGAAGGAAGTGAAGGAGATTCTCAAGGGGATCAAATAGGGCGCACGGCGTGCGCCCTCTGTCTGCCCACGGAAATCTAGAAAACTAGAATACCGAATTCAGAATTGAGAAAACGGGGAGCGCCTTGGCCAGAGCACTCCCGTTTTCTCAATTCTGAATTCGGTATTCTCATTTTCGGAATTCCGTGGGCAAGCGCGCGCTCTCTTTCTCACTTCCTCAAATGATTCGACGCGCAGCGGTAGCCGCCTCCCTTGACCACGCTCTCGACGAGCGGCGGGAAAAGGTCGAGGCGGTAACCGCTCGCGGCGAAGGCGTCCCGCGCCGCGCGGTCGATTGACGGCAAGAGCGTCGCGAACCCCTCGGCGCGGCGCGTTTCCAACACGACGTTGTTCGCGGTGAGCAGAAAATCGCGCCGCGGCATCTGCAGCAGCGGAACGCGGCGCACGGTCATGCCGGCGCGGCGCAGCTCGGCGGCGATCTCGTCGAGATACTGCTGCAGCGCGGCGCTCTGCATCGACGCCACCGCCGCTGCATCCTCGCTGAATCCGTATGCGCTGCGCAGCGCCGCCCACTCCGCGGCCGTGGCGTTCTTCGCGGCGGCGGCGCCGAGGTTGAGATCGGCGACGAGCGCGTCGGTCTTGCCGCCGGCGCGCGGCAGCAGCGTGACGATGGAGTCGAGGTCGACGCCGGCGCCGCCGCCGAGGCGGGCCAGGTTCGTCAGCGGATGCACGAAGCGGACGGGCGAATGGAAGAGCGCTTCGAGCTCGCCCGCGGCGCGCCGCACCGCCTGCAGATAGCGGTCGGTCCCTTGGCGCGTGTTGAACGTCTCCACGGGAACGTGGTTCAGGCCGAGGAGCTCGAGCGCGCGCGGCTCGACGCTGTGGATGCTGATCCACACCGCCGCCGGCGTGCGCAGGATGTGGCCGTTGTGGAACGGCGCCGGCGCCACCGTCCAGCGCGCGTTCGGCAGCGACGCCGCGAGGAGGCGGGCCATGTTCTGGTCCTCTTCGCGGTGCGGCTGGACGTTCGGACGATTGACGAAGACGGCGTTGCCGTTCTTCGTGCGGCCGGCGATGAACGGGTCGCGCGGCCACGGCGTGAAGAGGCGGTCGAGGTTGTCGACGAGCTCGAGGTTGAGCTCTTGTTTGTGGCTCGCCAGTTCCGCGAGCATCGCGGCGTCGCCGAGGATGATGAGGCGGCGCGCCGGCGACGCTGCGTGCACCGCGCTGAGAAAGCGCAGCGCTTCGGCGGGCGTGAACGCCGCGGTGTTGAGCGAGAAGATCGAGGCCTCGATGGCGCTGCCGCTGTCGTTGGGCAGGCGCAGCGAGCGGTCGAAGGCAACGTGGCGCTCGGCGCTCGTGTGTGCGATGAGATGCGCCGCCGCGGCCGCCGCTTCCGCTGTCGAGAAGTCGAGATCGGCGGACGTGGTGAGCTCGCGGATTACCTGCGCGGCGGTCGCCTTCGGGAGCTTGCCGACGCTGCGCGGC
The DNA here is from genome assembly GCA_035276475.1 of Thermoanaerobaculia bacterium. Taxonomy (GTDB): domain Bacteria; phylum Acidobacteriota; class Thermoanaerobaculia; order Gp7-AA8; family Gp7-AA8; genus DATDFB01. The sequence continues at coordinate 71,353 of DATELQ010000048.1, forward strand.
AGCACGGAGTTGATGCGCGCGCGGAACGCGGCGTCGGCGCCGTAGCGCTGCGGATCGACGACGACGAGGGCGATGAGTCGCGGCAATTCGAGCGACGTCGACGCGCGTGCCACGTCGCCGAGGTAGCGGGGCAGCGCGTCGCGCAACGCCGCGTCGCTCGTCATCATCGCCGTGCCGAGGTTGCGGAGAATGACCGGCTCGAGCTCCGGCTGCGCGGCGAGCGTGTGCGCCAACTCCGCCGCCGGCACACGCGCCAGGAGCGCTCGCGCGAAGGGCTCCGCGACGCTCGCGGCCGGCCATCCGGAGGAGGGGAGGGGCGGGACGGGAGGGAGGGCACTCGCCGCAACCATGCACACCGCTGCGGCGAGCAGCACGAGCCGGAAGCCTCGTCTCACGACGCGCGCAACGCATGGAATGAAACGGCTATGCCCGTCATTTGAGCAAGCGCATGCGTTTTCGCCCGATTTTCGTCGCGCTCCTCGCGCTCGCCGCGGCGTGCGCGCGGCAGGGAAGCATCGATCCCAAAGCGCCCATCATCATCATCTCCATCGATACGCTCCGCTCCGATCGTCTTCCGGCCTACGGCTACACGAAGATCGAGACCCCGGGCATCGATGCCTTTCGCAAGGACTCGATTCTCTTCGAGCGCGCCTATTCGGAGTGCCCGCTCACGCTCGTGTCGCACGCCAGCGTGATGACCGGTCTTCTCCCCGCCGATCACGGCATCCGCGACAACCTCGGGTACAACCTCAATAAGAACGTCAAGACCATCGCCGAGCTGCTGAAGACGAAGGGCTACGCCACCGGCGCCGCGGTCTCCGCGGTCGTGCTGCGCGGCGACACCGGCATCCAGCGCGGCTTCGATGCCTGGGACGACGACATCGATCTCGACATGACGGCCATCAGCATCGGCCGTTCGCAGCGCTCCGGCGACGTCACGCGCGAGCGCGCCGAGAAGTGGATCGGCCAGCACAAGGCCCAGCCGTTCTTCTACCTCTTCCACATCTACGAGCCGCACACGCCGTACGATCCCCCCGATCCGTTCAAGTCGAAGTACGGCAGCACGTACGACGGCGAGGTGGCCACGGCCGACGCCATCGTGGGGCGCTTCCTCGACTATCTGAAGGAGCAGGGCCTCTACGACAAGGCCACGATCCTCCTGATGTCGGATCACGGCGAAGGCCTCGGCGAGCACGGCGAAGACGAGCACGGCGTGCTGCTCTATCGCGAGAACATCCAGGTCCCGCTGATGCTCAAGCTGCCGCGCGGCGCGCAGCATGGGCAGTCGGTCTCCGCGCCGGTGCAGCTCGTCGATATTTTTCCGACCATCGTCAGGCCGTTCGGATTCACGCAAAAGACGGAGGGGCAGTCGCTTCTCGACGTCGCCAATGGAAAGGTCGCGGGCGACCGGGCCCTGTACGCCGAGACGTACTACCCGCGACTGCATTACGGTTGGAACGATCTGCACTCCATGATCTCCGGCGCGAATCACTACATCCACGCGCCGAAGCCGGAGCTCTACGACGTCGTGGCCGATCCGTCGGAATTGACGAACGTCCTCACCGACCGCCGCCGCGTCTACGCCGCGCTGCGCGAGCGCATCCAGCCGTACATTCACCCGACCGCCGCGCCGTCCTCCATTGATGAAGAGCAGAAGCAGCAGCTCGCCGCGCTCGGCTACATCGGCTCGACGGTGTCGACGAAGCCGGACGAGGTCCTCCCCGATCCGAAGGAGAACATCGGCCAGGCCAACATCATCGGCCGCGCCTACCGCGCCTACCTGCAGGACCGCTTCGCGGAAGCCGACCAGCTGACGGGCGATCTCCTGCGCGGGAACCCGAAGATGGTCGACGTCTGGGCGTTGCGCGCGCGGGCCCTGGCGAAGCTCGACCGCCTCGACGAAGCGATCGAGTGCGCGAAGACGGCGCTCAAGCTCTCCCCCGGGACGACGGCGCTGGCGGCGATGGTGGCGACGTTCGCGCTCGACGCCAAGCGCTACGACGAGGCCGAGCAGCACGCCCGCCTGACGATGAAGGACACGCCCTTCGAAGCGCACCAGTTGCTCCTGCAGGTGGATCTGGCGCGGAAGGACTACGCTAAGGCGCGGCAGGAGGTGCTGGTCGCGCAGCAGATGCACCCCAACCGCCCCTCCACCATGGTCCTGGATGCGCGGATCAGCCTGGAGACCGGCGATCCCGCGGCCGCGCTGAAGACGCTCGACCGCACGGCCGCGGAGCTCCAGAAACGCGGCTCGAAGCCGATGCCGAAGTTGAACTTCTACCGCGGCGACGCCCTGGCCCGGATGGGCCGCGGCGACGAGGCGGAAGCGGCCTTTCGCGAGGAGATCCGGCTCTTCCCCACCGACCCGCAGGCGTACAAGAACCTCATCCTCCTCTACGCTGTGCAGGGGAAGAATCGCGAGGCCACGGAGGTGATCTTCGCGCTGGAGAAGGCGGCGCCGACGCCGCCGTCGTACATCGCCATTAGCGAGACGCTCAAGACGATCGGCGACCGCGCCGGCGCGCGCTTCTGGGCCGCGCGGGGGCTGAGCAAGTTTCCCTCCGATCGGCAATTACAGGCGGCGTACCGCGGCTGAGTCTTTCATGAAGTTCGGATGGGCGTACGTATTGCACTCCCGCCGAAGATCATGAAAAAGCTGCCGCTTCTCGATCTCCTGTCGCTCGTGGTGATCCTGGCGCTGGGCTATCAGCTCTATCAGGTCCAGCAGCGCGTGACGCGTCTCGAGACGGTGACGCGCGGCGCCGGCGACGCCCTCGACGCCGCGAAGCTCCTGCCGATGCCGGCCACGACCGCGGCCGGGCAGCACGTGACGGTCGGCCGCGGCGAGCCGCGCCTCATCTTCTACATGTCGCCGCATTGCGGCTACTGCGGGAAGAACATGCCTGTGTGGAGCGACATCGCTCACCGCGTCGGCGCCGCTCACGCGCTCTTCCTCGTCGGCGACTCGCGGGAGATGCCGCAGATGCCGGAGTATCTGGCGAAGTACACCGCCGCCGCCGTCCCGACGGTGGCCGCGGATCCCGAAGTGCTGGGCCGCTACTACATGATGCAGGTCCCCAAGACCGTGCTGGTGAGCGGCGATGGAACTGTCGAAAAGGTGTGGCGAGGCGCCGTGACCACCGAGGCCGTGATGCAGGCCTGGACCGCGGCCCTCAAACGATAGGAGGCCAATTGAAACGTCTGAAACTGCTCGCTTGTCTTTTGATCTTGATCGGCGTCGTCGGAAATGCGTCCGCGCACACGCCGTTCATCAACACCATCGAGCTGCTTTGCGGCTCGTCGACTGATCCGTCGCTCTGCGACCAGAGCACCGGTGAGGATCTGAACTGCACGGGGTACTGCGACACGACGTGCACCAACTTCACCAATGTCACCGCGGCCTGCTCGCCGCGACCCGGCGGCGGTTACAAGTGCACCTGTCACGGAACGCCGCTCCCCTGACCTGAAGTTTCGCTGCGGCGCCTCGCCACCGTCCGCACAACCGCGGGAATGAACGGCCTCAGCCGCCTCCTTTCCCGCGGTTGATGCGGACGCGCGCCTTCCTGCTCCTCCTCACGCTGTCTCTCGCCTGCCATCCGCGCGAGACCGCTGCGCCGGCGGCCGACAAGCCCGACATCATCCTCGTCACCATCGACACGCTGCGCGCCGACTCCGTCGGCTTCTCGGGCAACACCAAAGTCAAGACGCCGTTCCTCGACAAGCTCGCGTCCGAGGGGCTCGTGTTCGCGAACGCGCACGCGCACAACGTCGTCACCCTGCCGTCGCACACCAACATCCTCACCGGGCTCTATCCCTATCAACACGGCGTCCGCGACAACTCCGGCTACAAGCTCGCCCCGAAATTCGAGACCGTGGCCACGATGCTCCACCGCGGCGGCTACACGACCGGCGCGTTCATCGGCGCGTACCCGCTCGACTCGCGCTTCGGCCTCAACCAGGGCTTCGACACGTACGACGACAACTACGGCAAAGGCGCCGCCTCGCTCGACTTCACCGTGCAGGAGCGTCCGGCGGCCGTCGTGCTCGACGCGGCGGCGAAGTGGTGGGCGGCGAACGGGGGAAAGAAGCGCTTCCTCTGGATCCACCTCTACGACCCGCACGCCCCCTACCGCCCGCCCGAGCCGTTCGCCTCGCAGTACGCCCAAGACCCCTATCTCGGCGAGATCGCCGCGGTGGACGACGCGCTGTCGAAGCAGCTCGCGCCGCTCCTCGCGTCGAATCCGCTCCTCATCGTGACGTCGGATCACGGCGAAGGCCGCGGCGACCACGGCGAGCAGACGCACGGCCTCTTTGCGTACGAGGCCACGCTGAAGATTCCGCTCCTCGTCCACCAGAAGGGCGCGGTCGCGCACCGCGTCGAGAACGCGTACGTGCGGCACATCGACATCGTCCCGACGATTCTCGAGCGCGCCGGCGTCGCCAAGCCCGCGACGCTCCTCGGCGCGTCGCTGCTGGAGGGCGGCGTCGCGCGCGACTCCTACTTCGAGTCGCTCAGCACCTCCATCAACCGCGGCTGGGCGCCGCTCACCGGCGTCATTCACGGCACGGAGAAGTACATCGACCTTCCGATCTCCGAACTCTACGACCTCCCGCGCGATCCGGGCGAGAAGGACAACCTCCGCGACGCGCGCCGCCGCGACGTCGAGCAGGCGCGCGCGCTCCTGGCTTCGCTCCACGCGCAGATCAATGCGCCGAACCGCGACGTCAGCGAAGAAGAGAAAGCAAAGCTCCGCAGCCTCGGCTACGTCAGCGGCAGCGGCGCGACGAAGGCGAGCTACACCGCGGCCGACGATCCGAAGAACCTCGTGCAGCTCGACAACGAGATGCACCAGATCATCGACGCCTACGAGGCGCGCGACATGGCCACGGCGCTGCGGCTGGCCAAGCACGTCGTGGCCGCGCGGCCGGAGATGGCCGCCGGCCGCGAGCTCCTCGCGTTCGTGCTGCAGCAGTCCGAGCGCGTCCCCGAGGCCATCGAGAACCTGCGCGCGGCCATCAAGAGCGGGAGCGAGAGCACCGGCATGCGCGTGCAGCTCGGGCTGCTCCTCACCGAGAGCGGGAAGATCGACGAGGCCGTGCAGGTGCTCGCGCCGCTGGCATCGACGAGCGATCCCGACGCGCTGAACGCGTACGGCGTCGCGCTGGCCGACCAGGGGAAGCTCGACGACGCCGCGCAGCAGTTCGACCGCGTGCTGCAGTCCGACGCCAACAACGCCCCGGCGCTCCAGAACCTCGGCATCGTGGCGCTGCGCCGCGACGACGTGGCCGGCGCGATGTCGTTCCTCACGCGCGCGCTCGCGCTCAACCCGCGCCTCCCGATCGCGCTCAACACCTTGGGCGTCGTCTACGCGCGCCAGGGCGACTACGGGCGCGCCGTGGAGTCGTGGAACCGCGCCGTCGACGTCGACCCGCGCCAGTACGACGCGCTCTTCAACATCGGCCTCGTGGAAGGGCGGGCGGGGCACCGCGCCGAGGCGCGGGCGGCGCTGTCGCGGTTCCTCGCCACGGCGCCGAAAGAGCGCTACGGTGACGACCTGGCTACAGCGCGGCAGGCGCTGGCGTCGTTGCAGTAGACTCGTGCCCATGAACCTCAAGCCTCTGGCTGCAGTCGCGCTCTCTTTCGTTGCCCTCTCCGCATTCGCTGCCGACGGGAAGCTCACGCCGGCCGCGGCGTCGAAGCCGATGACCGTCGGGCAGGCCGTGCGGCATGCACGCGAGCGCGCGCACGCGGCGCGCGGCGGCGTGCGGCCGAACGTCATCATCTTGGAGCGGCGCTCGTCGTCGTTTCTGATCCCCGCCGCCGGAAGCGTGCAGGGGGCGAACGGCGTCTTCTTCCGCTCGGATCTCACCTTCGCGAATTACGAGGACGCCAAGCGCAACATCGGCGTCGGATTTCTGGTGGCCGGGCAGGACAACACGAACGAGCCGCTCGTCCACTTCACCCTCGACGCGCTGAGCGTCACCACCGTCAACGACTTCGTCGGCACCGGATTGAACCGGAGCGGCCTCGGCGCGCTCGTCGTCTTCGCCTTCGACAGCACCGGCACCGAGCTTGACGACGAGGCGACGACGATCGACGGCTTCTCGCGCATCTGGACGCCGCAGCCCGGATCGGCGGGGACTGTGTCGCAGAGCTTCCCCGCGGTCTCGCTCTTCGACTCCGTCGACAACACCACGGCGTACGCTCTCGGCCTGCGGCAAGGGAGCGCGTTCCGGACGAACGCCGGCATCGTCAATCTCGACAGCGCCGAGCACACCTGGACCGTCACGTCGATCAACACCGGCGCGACGATGACGGTGACGGTGAAGCCGTTCTCGCTGAGCCAGCCGGGGGTGCCGGCCAGCTTCGCCGGATCCAGCGGCAATCTCTCGCTCGCCTTCGACGTGCCCGACACCGAATTCACCTGGAGCGCGTACGCCAGCTCGGTCGACAACGTCACGGGCGACGGCTGGGTGGCGCGCGCGACACAATAGAATCGAGGCGATGAACCGCTGGCCGGACTGGTGGAATCAAGCGGAGCGCGATCTCGCGCACGCGCGCGTGGCGTTGGACGCCGGCAACTTCGAGTGGGCGGCGTTCGCCGCGCAGCAGGCCGCTGAGAAGGCCGTGAAGTCGATGGTCATCGGCTCGGGGGGTGAGCCGTGGGGACACTCGGTCACCGCACTCCTGCAGGCGCTGCCGGGTGATGTCGACCTGCGGCTACTGGACGCCGGCCGCCGTCTTGACAAGCATTACATTCCGGCGCGATATCCGAATGGGCTGCCGGCCGGACATCCGGGCGGCTATTACACGCGTGGTGAAGCGGAGACTGCCATCGATGATGCGAACACGCTCCTCGAATTCGTCCGGAGCCATTTACCTCGACCGTGAGGCGCGGCTTCGCCAGGTGACGACGATGGCCCGCCGTGCCGCGGAGCGCATCCCGGCGATTCGCCGCGTTCTTCTCTTCGGCTCGCTCGTCAACGGCATTCCGACGCCGCGCTCGGACGCCGACCTCCTCGTCGAGATCGACGGCGAGATCGCCACCGATCCGCGCGACCGCGCGGGCCAGGTGAGGGATGCGATGTCGCCGCTGCCCTGTCCGGTCGACCTCTTCGTCTACACGAGCGCCGAGTTGCACGAGCTCCTCGCGGAGAGCGCGCCCGTTGTCACCACCGCACTCCGCGACGGCGTCGACCTCCTGGCATGAACGACCTGTCCGGCTTCGAGGAGCGCATCGGCCACCGCTTCGGGCGGGGGGAGCTCCTCACGCGCGCGCTCACGCACAAGTCGTACTCGCACGAGGCGAAGCAGGGCGGGGTCCACGACAACGAGACGTTCGAGTTCCTCGGCGACTCGGTGCTCGGCTTCGTCATCGGGGACCTCCTCTTCCAACGCTTCCCGAAGCTCGACGAGGGGGCGCTCTCGAAGATCAAGGCGTACCTGGTGAGCGCGACGAGTCTCGCCTCGAAGGCGCGCGAGTACGGCATGGGCGAGGTCATCTACCTCGGCGTCGGCGAGGAGAAGTCGGGAGGGCGGAAGAAGGACTCGCTCCTGGCGAACCTCTTCGAGGCCGTCATCGCGGCGATTTACCTCGACGCCGGTATCGAGCCGGCGCGCGCTCTCATCGAGCGCTCCTTCCGCGAGGACATCGACCGCATCGACTCCGACGACCTCCTCTTCCACGACTACAAGACGGCGCTCCAAGAGCTGGCGCAGGGGAAGGGACTGCCGCTGCCGGAGTACACGGTGATCGGCGAGGTCGGCCCGGATCACGACAAGCGCTTCATCGTGGAGGTGAAGGTCGGCAGCCTGACGAAGCGCGGCGAAGGGACGTCGAAGAAAGAGGCGCAGCAGCAGGCGGCCAAGCATGCATTGCGGGAATTTGGGACGTAGCGCCGTCGCGCTTCTCGCGCTCCTGGCGCTGTCGCAGGCGCCGCACAGAGCCGACCTCGAGAAAATCCGCGGCGAGATCGCCCGCCTCCGCCAGCGCCTCGAGACCGTCAAGTCGCAGCAGCAGAGCGCGCAGCAGCAGCTCGAGGAGGCGGACCTTGAGCTCGGCATCCGCACGCGCGAGCTCGCGCTCGCCGTCGACATGCAGACGCGGCTCGAGCAGGAGCAGAAGAACGTCGAGGCGCAGGTGGCGGAGCTCGGCCCCCGCATCGCCCAGCAGAAGAAGTTCCTGGCCAAGCGCCTCGGCGCGCTTTACCGCCTGGGCGGCCTGAGCTACGTGCGGCTCCTTTTGTCGATCGACGACAAGCGCGACCCGATCGAGGCGATGTCGATGCTGAGCTACCTCGTCTCCCGCGACGCGCGCGCGGTGTCGCGGTTCCAGGCGTCGCGCACGCAGCTCGCCGCGCGCGTGGCCGATCTCGCCGAGCGGCACAAGCGCGTGGAGGCCATGCGGCAGGTGGTCGAGGAGCGCCAGCGCGCCGTCGTCGCCGCGCGGAACGAGCAGCAGCGGCGGATCGCGTCGCTGGAGCAGGAAGGCACGCGGTCGGAGCAGCGCATCGCCGAGCTCGAAGAGAAGGCCAAGCGGTTGGAGCGCCTCATCGACACGCTTTCGAAACAGCGCCAGGGGCTGCCGGCCGCGGCCGACATCCGTACACTCCAAGGCGCGCTGCCGTGGCCGCTGCAGGGGAAGGTCGTCGAGCAATTCGGCAAACAAGTGAACGCGAAGTTCTCGACCGTAACCTTCAGCAACGGCTTGAAGATCGCGGCGGCGCCGGGGACGGAGGTGCGGGCCGTCTTCACGGGAACAGTTCTTTTTTCGCAGTGGTTCAAGGGATACGGCAATTTAGTGATACTCGATCACGGAAACCGCGTTTTTTCGCTCTACGGCAACCTCAAATCGCCGGCGGTGGCGGCGGGCGACCACGTTAGCGCTGGACAGGCGATTGCAGGGGTCGGTGAGTCGGAGGACGCCGGATCCGGGTACCTCTATTTCGAGATTCGTCAAGACAATCGCCCTGAAGATCCGCGAAAATGGCTTCGCTAACGCACCAACCGATGAGCAAAAAGAAAATCGCCTTTCTCTCCATCTCCGTGGCCCTGATGCTGTCGCTGATCGGCGGCGCGCTGTTCGGCCAGGCCTCGCCGAAGAACAACGTCTACCGCTACCTCAGCATCTTCACCGAGGTGTTTGACCTGGTGCGGAACAACTACGTGGAGCAGGTCCCGTCGGACCAGCTGCTCGACGGCGCCTTCAACGGTGTCACCGACGCGGTCGACGAGTTCAGCTTCTACGTGCCGCCCGCGCAGATGGCCGCGTACAAGAACTTCGCGGACGTCGACGACAACGGCGTCGGCCTCGTGGTCACGAAGCGCTTCGGCTACGGCTACGTGATCGCGCCGGTGGCGAACTCGCCGGCGGCGAAGGCGGGCATCGAGCGCGGCGACTTCATCGAGAAGGTCGACGGGCAGCCGACGCCGAAGATGGCCGTGTGGCAGCTCCGCAACATGCTCCGCGCCAATCACCCGGTGCACCTGCAGGTGCTCCGCGGCGGACAGACGAAGCGCGAGGAGTTCACGATCCAGAGCGCGCAGTTCCACCCGGTGGCGCTGACGACGAAGCAGTTCGACGGCGTGGCCTACATCAAGGTGCCGTTCTTCGAGAAAGGCTCGGCCGAGCAGTTCCGCGCCGCGCTGGAGAACGTGCGCAAGAGCGGGACGCGCAAGCTGATCGTCGACGTGCGCGGCAACGCCGGCGGCGACGTCGACGAGGCCATCACCGCGGCCGACGCGCTGCTCACCGGCGGCATCATCACGTCGCTCGAAGGACGGCGCATCGAGCCGCGCCGCTGGACGGCCGACCACAACGCCGACTACGACGGCCAGGTCGAAGTGCTGACCGACAGCTCGACGGCGGCAGGCGGCGAGATCTTCGCGGCGGCCATCCGCGGCAACAACCGCGGCAAGACGGTCGGCGTGACGACGTACGGCAAGTCGGTGGTGCAGAAGTTCATCACTCTGCCGAGCGGCGGCGGGGTGTACATGACGATCGCGCACTACACGACGCCGGAGCTCAAGCCGATCAAGGACGGCGGCGTGAAGCCCGACGTGATCGTCGATCTGACCGCGCAGGTCCTCCGCGACCCGAACGCGAAGAGCGACAACACGCCGAAGAAGCCGCAGCCGGACGTGATCCTCGACAAGGCGCTGCAGCTGTTCAGCGAGCCGGCGGCGGCGAAGAAGGCAGCGTAGTCTGCTCAGGGTTGGCGCGTTCGTTCTTGCGGCGATCGCGCTTTTCTTCGCATTTCTTGCGGGGTGGCACTGGTTCGGTCCCGCGCCCACGCAGGTGCCGGGCGGGATCTACGCGCTCGATCACAAGTTCACGCAGCATCGCGGGATCGTGCGCGAAGTGGCGTTCAGCCCTGACGGGACGCTCCTCGCGACCGGCGCGGTCGACGGCAGCGCGCTGATCTGGCGGCGCGGCGACGGCGCGATCGTGCACCGGCTCGAGCATCCTGGGCCGGGCGTCACGGGAATCGATCTACGTCACGATGGGAAGGTCCTCGCCACCGCTGCGTACGACGGCAACATCCGGTTCTGGGACGTGTCGACCGGATCGCTGCTGAAGACGCTCCACGATCAGCCAAGCACGGTCTGGACGATTGCGTTCAGCCCGGACGGAAAGCTCCTCGCGAGCGGCGGCAACGACGCGGTCGTGCGGGTCTGGGACGTGGAGCGCGGTGCGCTCCTGCACACGCTCCGCGGGCACAAACGCATCGTCTGGAACGTCGCCTTCAGCCCCGACGGGCATACGCTGGCGAGCGGCAGTTACGACTTCACGATCCGGCTGTGGGACGTCGCCACCGGGCAACAGCGAAAGGTGATCGACGGCCACACCGAGACGGTCGTCGCGCTCGACTACACGCCGGACGGCCGGCTCGTGAGCGGAAGCGACGACAAGACCGCGCGGCTCTGGGACGCGAACGGCAACCCGCTCCGCGTGTTCGCAGGGAGCGCCGAGCACGTGCAGGCCGTCGCGGTGAGCCCCGACGGGAAGTGGCTGATCACGGGCGGGCGGGACAAGTCGATGCTCGGCGAGCTCGCCCAGAATCTCTTCGGCGACTCGACGTCGAATCCCGGCGTCTCGATGCGGCTGTGGGATCTCGAAAGCGGGCGGTTGCTGCAGACGTTCCGAGGACACGCGAACGACGTGAACGACCTGGCGTTCAGCCCGGATGGGCAGTGGATCGCCAGCGCGAGCTCCGACCGTACGGTTGGGCTTTGGCGGCTCGTTTGGCACCCCCGTCGCACTCTTTGAGGCGAAGGAGAGACGCGATGGAAACATTGAATCGGAGCAGTTCCGAGGTGGAGTCCGCTTCGTGGCGGAGCAAAGCGCCGCTCTTCACCGGCATCGCCGCCGGCCTCGGCCTGGCCCTCGGCATCGCGGGCCGGATCGTCCGTCGCCGGCGGGCGGCGAAGCGAGAGGTTCCAGCCTATATCTTGGTCGAAGCCTGTTAGCGCTTCCACACGATCTTGGCGTCGCGGAAGCGGATCACCTTTCCGCTTCCGTCGACGACCTCGATCTGCACGTCGGTAAGCTCGTCGACGCCGCGCGGGCGCTCGTTGACGTAGCAGGTCATGGCCGGCCATGGCACGTTCGGGTACCACGGCCAGCCGCGGCTGATGTCGTCGCGCGGCGTGAAGAACATCGGCACGCGGATGCGCCCGGCGTCGATGAGCGCGGTGGCGCTCTTGATCCCGTACGGCGAGAGCGCCCAGCCGTCGACGAGGAGCTTCCCCGTCACTTCCTGCCCGTCAAGCGGCTTGTCCATCCGGCCGAAGACGCTGTGGTTGTACGTCGCCTCGCCTTTGAGGAACTTCGTCAATAGCGGATCGCTGGTCGTCCCGCGCACCTTGGCGTTCTTCGTGACGGCGAAGAGCCAGTCGCCGAGGTTGCTGTGGTCGAAGCGGCGGACGAAGGTCATGCGGCCGCTCTTCAGGTTGCGCTCGATCCACCCCACGATCGACGGCCCGTACTTGCCGGCCCAGTCGGAGTGCACGAGGACGAGCGCGCAGCCGCTGCGCTCCAGCGTGTCGGTGAAGTCGTCGTCGTAGAAGAGCTTTTCCTCTTTCTCGCGCAGCTTGCGGTGGACCGGCGGCTCGAATCCGGAGGTGCCGTTCATGATCGGCTGGTGATGCACCGTCGCGCCGAGGAGATAGAGGAACGGAGTGTTGTAGTTGTTGAGCGGGAGCTCGAGCGTGGCGCCGCCGGCGGCCGGGCCGTTTTGCTTCAGCCAGAGCTGCGCTTCGCTCGGCTCAAACCAGACGTACTCCCAGATGAGGCGCGGCCAGACGTCGAGAAGCGCGGCGGCGACGAGGACGACGGCGAGCGCACGGCGCCACATCGGCCGCGGCACGAGGTTCAAGAGCGCCACGGCGCCGAGGGCCATCCAGACGGCCAGGCCGACGTACGAAATCGTGGCGAAACGCGCCAGCGCGCGCAGGCCGCGGAAGACCGTGGTGCGGCGGAAGAGGAACTCGCCGAAGAAGCCGTTGCGGCCGAAGGACCCGAGGAAGCCGACGATGATCCAGACCATCGCGGCCCAGGCGTCGGCGGAGAAGCGGGAGTTGGCGAGCCAGGCGCGCAGGCGGCCGGTGAAGCGAATGATGATCAGGACCGCGAGAACGGTGAGAGGGATGTCGAAGCCGCTGAACCCGAGGGGGTGGATCTCGTCATTTCTTACCAGGCCGAGGTAGGCGATGAAGGCGACGAGGACGATGGCGATGTCGATTGGCCAGGTTCGGCGCCGTTCCGAGGGCACGGGTGACAGGGGACGGGGGACAGTGAAGACCGCGGCGCACAACAATAGAAGCAGGGGAAGAAAACCGGGGAAGAGATTCCGCTCGGCGCGTGGGAGGTCGGGATCCGGGAGCGACGCGTAGAGCGTGTTGTTCGGAGCGGGGACGAGCCAGTCCATCCAGCTCGCGGAGCCGGCCATGGCCTCGCCGCCCATCCGCTTCATCTTGTATTCATTCGAGACGATCGCGTACGGCGCGAGGACCGGGAGGAGGATCACGATCGCGGCCACGATCGCGCCGAGGAGGCGCCGCCAGTACATGGCGTCGCGGCGCTCGGCGATCGCGTAGAGCCAGACCGTCAGCGCCACGGCCACGGCGCTGAACAGCAGCCAATAGATGTTCGTCAGGCCGTTCATCACCATCGCCGCGGCGAAGAGCGCGGCGTTGCGGCGCGTCGGATTGCGATGGAAGACGATCAGCGCCGCCAGGATCAGCGGCAGCCAGCCGCTGGAGATGATCTGCACGTGGGGGATGTGCGAGATGCGGAACGAGACGTAGGCGTGGAAGATCCCGGCGATGAGCGCCGCGACGTTGTTGCGTGCGACGACGCGGGCCAGCACCCAGGCGCCGTAGCCGCTCAAGGTAAAGCCGAGGAGCATGCCGAGGGAGTGGAGCGTGATCGCGCCGGCGCCGGCGAGCCAGAAGGGGAAGAGCGGCAGCGCCACAGCGAGCATGTTCTCGCTGTAGGCCAGCGGCAGATGCGCGGGGACGAAGATCGGCGCGTCAAAGAGATGCAGAGGCTGGTGGACGAGCGCGTAGCAGTCCCATTCCAGAATCCAGGCGTTGAGCAGCGGGTCGCCCTGATCGGCCACGCCGCTGGAGAGGCGGATGGCCAGCGGCCAGGTGAAGACGATGGCCAACGCCAGGAAGAACGCGAACGCGGCTGCTTCGCGCAGGATCGTTTGCCGTTTCGTCACGGCGGCAGAGTATAGGTGCGTACCCTTCTACGAATTGTTTCGTATATTTCTGCATGCGGACAAACTTTTTTTGTAACACGTCGTCTATAGGCGCAATGCGAACGACACTCCTTGCCATCGCAGCGCTCGCCGCTGCCGCCGCCCTCCCGCTGCACGCCGCCGACGCTGCGGCCGATGCCGCCGCCGCTGCCGAGGGGCATCCGACCATCACCATCTCCCGCGCGCCGAGCGGCATCACGGTCGACGGCGACCTCTCCGATGCGGCCTGGAAGTCCGCCACGCGCATCGACAAGTGGTGGGAGACGAACCCCGGCGACAACATCGAGCCGAAGGCGAAGAGCGTCGGCTACCTGATGTACGACGACAAGTACTTCTACGCCGGCTTCGACCTCGAGGACCCGAGCCCGAAGCAGATCAGCTCTCCGTTCAACGACCGCGACCACATCAGCGGCAACACCGACGACTACGCCGGCGTCATCCTCGACACGCGCCACGATCACAAGACGGCCATCCTCTTCCTCGCCACGGCGCGCGGCATCCAGTACGACGCCGTGAGCGACGACACCACCGGCAACGAGGACTCGTCGCCCGACTTCTTCTGGGACTCGGCGGCGAAGATCAACGACCACGGCTGGACCCTGGAGATCCGCATCCCCCTCTCGTCGCTGCGCTACGACGCCCGCGACCCGCAGGAGTGGGGGATCATGCTTTACCGCAACTGGCCGCGCGATCGCCGCTACCAGATGTTCGCGAACAAGCTCCCCCGTGGCGGCAACTGCTTCATCTGTTACGAGAACACGCTCGCCGGACTGGCCGGCCTGCCGCCCGCGGGCCACATGATCGTCGCCCCGTACGCGACGGCGAAGCAGGTCGGCGAGCCGCGCGACGGCTTGGGATCGGAGTTCGTGAACCGCCCGGTCGGCTCGAACGCCGGCGCGGACCTGAAGTGGACGCCGACGCCCGACAGCGTCGTCGACGCCACCGTCAATCCCGACTTCTCGCAGATCGAGTCGGACGTGGCGGTGATCACGGCGAACGAGCGCTTCGCCATCTTCCTCCCGGAAAAACGCCCCTTCTTCCTCGAGGGCGTGGAGCTGTTCAACACGCCGATCCAGGCGGTGTACACGCGCACGATCACGTCGCCGCGCTGGGGCGGGCGCTCGACCGGCAAGTTCGGCTCGAACGCCTACACGTTCCTCGTGGCCCAGGATCGCGGCGGCGGCGGAGTGATCCTGCCGTCGGCATTCGGCTCCGACCTGGCCTTCCAGGACTTCAAGTCGACCGACGCGATCGGCCGCGTGCGCCACGACTTCAGCAAAAACTCCTTCGTCAGCATGCTCCTTACCGACCGCGAGATGGGCGGCGGCGCGCACAACCGCGTCTTGGGGCCGGACTTCCAGTTGAAGAGCGCTCACGAGACGCTGACCGGGCAGTTCCTCGTCAGCGACAGCCGCACGCCCGACCGCCCCGACCTCGCCGGCGAGTGGAACGGCCAGAAGCTGAAGGGCCACGCGTACAACATCTGGTGGCAGCACCAGACGGAGAAGTTCGACTTATTCAGCCAGCACCAGAACTACACCGACAACTTCCGCGCCGACGCCGGCTTCGTGCCGCAGGTCGGCTACGGCACGTCGTACGCGGAGGCGGGATGGACGATCCGCCCGAAGGGCTTCTTCAGCCGCGTGCGCACGTTCGCGATGGGGCAGTACGACACGACGGAGGACGGCTCGTTGCTGTATCGCCTGATGTCGTTTGGCTTCGGGGCCGACGGCGCGCACCGCTCGTTCTGGCGCTTCCGCTACGCGTACGACACCGTGAACAACGCCGGTCCGCTCTTCCAACGCCACTACTTGCTCTGGTCCTTCAATTTCGCCGTGAACCGCCTGATCTCGCAGGTCTCCTCGGACGGCTGGGCCGGACAGCAGGTCGACTTCGCGAACAACCGCCTGGGTCACGGCGCGAACGTGAACGTCGGCGTGCTGCTGCGCCCGGGCGATCACCTGGAGTTGTCGCTCTCGAACGGCGTGCGCTGGCTGACGGTGAACAACGGCATCGACGAAGGGCGCCTCTTCACCGCGCAGTTCGAGCGCATCCGCGGGACGTACACGTTCAACCCGAAGATGTTCCTCCGCGCGATCGTGCAGAACCAGCGGACGAATCAGAACCGGAACCTGTACGACTTCGAGGTCGACCAGCACAGCGGCTCGCTGGCCAGCCAGTTGCTCTTCGCCTACAAGATCAACTGGCAGACGCTCCTCTTCGTCGGATACGGCGACCTGCGCGAGATCACGCCCGACGCCACCGACTTTCTCAAGAGCGGGCGGCAGTTCTTTATGAAGGTCAGCTACGCGTTTCAAAGATGACGTTCGCCAGCCGGCGAACGTCATCGCTGAGGGCCCGGTCGCGGGTGACCGGCTCGACGGCGCCGCGCACGCGCAGGTAGATCTCGCGCGTGCCGCGGCCGAGTCGTAGGGCGATGTCGCGGGAGCGGCCGCGCGTGGCGAGCTCGAAGTCGCGGGCCTGCTGCTCCGCCTCTTCGAGCGACATCATGCGACGCGGCGCCAGCGGATCGCACTCCATCCCGGCGCGCCAGTCGATGGCCTGCGCGGCGACGAGGAGCTCGATGGCGACGACGTTCTGTGCGTTCGCCAGCACGCTGCGCATCTTGCGCGCCGCGTGCGTCGACATCGAGACGTGATCCTCGGCGTTCGCAGACGTCGGAATCGAGTCGACCGAGGCGGGGTGGGCGAGGACTTTGTTCTCCGATACCAGCGACGCCGCGGTGTACTGCGCGATCATCAATCCCGAGTTCACGCCCGGGCGCGTGGTGAGGTTCTGCGGCAGGCCGCGGTTGTGATTGCCGTCGAGGAGCATGGCCGCGCGGCGCTCGGAGATGTTGGCGAGCTCCGCGAGGGCGATGGCCAAAAAGTCGGCGGCGAGCGCGATCGGCTGGCCGTGGAAGTTGCCGGCGGAGTAGGCGAGGCGCGTGTCGCCGCGGTAGTTCGCCGGCCAGTTATCGCGGAAGCGAAGGTCGAACGGCTCCCCCTCGCCGGGGAAGAAGAGCGGATTGTCGGTGGCGGCGTTGATCTCGCGCTCGGCCACGCCGCGCGCGTAGTCGATGGCGTGGCGCGACGCGCCGTGCACCTGCGGCGCGCAGCGGAGCGAATACGGGTCCTGCACGGCGCCGGCGCGCTCGACGAGGTGCGAGCCCTCGACGAGCTCGCGCATGTGCGCGGCACTGCGGATCTGGCCGAGATGGCCGCGGGCGTCGTGGACCTTGGCGTCGAGCGCGCGCGTGCAGCCGCAGAGCGCCTCGAGCGAGAGCGCGGCCGCCTCGTCGCAGACGTCGGCGAGGCGCTCCGCGTCGTAGACGCCGAGGGCCAGCATCGCCGCGGAGAAGTTCACGCCGTTGACGAGCGCGAGCCCTTCCTTGAACGTCGGCTTGATGGTCTCGGCATCGAACCCGAGGAGCTCAGGAAGTTCGCGCGCGTCGCGGAGCGCCGGATCGTCGATCGTGTAGAACTGCCCCGAACCGAGGAGCGTGGCGAACGTGTGCGAGAGCGGGCAGAGGTCGCCGCTCGCGCCGACGGAGCCTTGAATCGGCACGACTGGGATCACGCCGCGGTTGAGCATCGCCTGGACGACGTCGACGAGCGTTCGCCGCACGCCGGAGTGCCCCTGTAGAAAGGCGTTGAGCCGCGTCGCCAGTACGGCGCGCACGACGTCGGCCGGAAAGGCCTCGCCGACGCCGACGGAGTGCGAGAGGAGAAGGTTGCGCTGCAGCTGCTCGAGGTCGTCGGGCGCGATCGGTTTGTCCTTGAACTCGCCGAAGCCGGTGGTGACGCCGTACTCCGTCGGCGCCGGCTCGCCCGCGGCCCACGCTTTCTTGTAGTTTTCGACGGCGTGCGCGATGAGCGCCTCCGACTTCGCGACGTTCTCGTCGGTCGCGGGATCGCGCTCGACGCGCACGCTCGGGTCGCGGGCGATGCGCGCCAGCTCTTCGATGGAGAGCGATTCGCCGTCGAGAACGATGGTCATCGCATCTCCGCGAGGAGCTCGTCAACGCGCGCGACCAGCTCGGCGCGCGGCACCGTGGTCTGCCCCGGCC
>DATELQ010000049.1:0-10863 GCA_035276475.1 Thermoanaerobaculia bacterium
GGGGGGTGGTACTGGTTCGTGACGGTGCCGATCGTCGTGCCGGTGCTGCTCGCGCCGGCGGTGAAGCGGTTCCCGTTCCTCGCGATCTGGATCGTTGCCTGGGACGCCGTCATCACCACACATCTCGTGCAGACGTGGGCAGGGCGGATGACGCCGGAGCATCCGAGCTGGCTGTTCCGATGGGGGCGAAATGCGTGAGTGGCGCATCGCCGCGATCGTCTTCGCGCTCGCCGCGCTGCTCTTCACGGCGAAGGGGTTTCTCCCAGGGCGCGTCTTCCTGCCGCTCGACCTCGTCCTCGACTACGGCGCGTGGAAGCACGACCCGAACGTGCGCGTCAAAGTCTCGAACAGCCTGCTGAGCGACTCGATCCTGGAGTTTCGTCCGTGGGACCACGAAGTGCGCCGCCTCGTCGCCTCGGGGCAGTTTCCGTGGAAGAACGTCTGGGCCGGCGACGGGCAGCACCTCTTTGCGAACCCCGAGGCGTCGCTGCTCTTTCCGCTGACGTGGCTGCGCGTAGCCATGGGCGATCACGGTTGGGCACTCAACGCGTTCTTCAAGCTCTTCCTGGCCGCCCTCGGCATGTGGTGGCTCGCGCGCGTGGCGACGAAGTGCGACTGGCGCAGCGCGCTCGTGGCCGGCTTCGTCTACATGACCTGCGGCTACATGACCGTGTGGCTCCTCTCGCCGCACACGAACGTCTACGCCATGCTGCCGTGGCTCGCTGCATCGGCTCTGACGAAACGCCATGCAGCAACCTTCGCCTTCGCCGCGCTGGCCACCGCGGGCGGCCACCCCGAGACGTTGTTTTACGGCGTCGTGGCCATCGCGATCTATCTCTGGAGCGCCCGCTGGCTCGTCCCCGCATTCCTCGGGTTCGCGCTCTGCGCCGTGCAGCTCGTGCCGTTCGCGATCGCCGCGTCGCACAGCGATCTCCTCGCGCAGCGCCTGCAGACGGCGGCGCACACGCGCTGGTTCGCGATGCCCGCAACGTTAATCCCCGGCTACCTCGGCTCGCCGTTAAAAAACGAGATCGACCTCAGCGCCCTCGGCGGCGAGAACTTCAACGAGCGCGCCGGCGGCTACGCCGGCCTCTGCGCGCTCATCGTCGTGCTCGCGGCATGGCGCCGCGTCCCCCGCCGCGCGCTCGTCATCGCCCTCGCTGCGCTCGTGCTCTCGTGGCATCTGCCGCTGCTGCGTATCGTGGCGAAGCTCCCCGGCGCCACCGAGCGCCTCGGGCTGGTGTTCTCGTTTTTCGTCTGCCTGTGTTTACCGGCTGCCCTCGAATCCTTCACGCCCAAGCGCATCTGGATCGTGCTCGGCGTCGCGCTCGCCGCCGCCGGCATCTTCCTGGCGTTGCCGATCGCTAAGCCGTTGCTGACCGACATCGCGCAAAAAGGAATCGCGATGCTCCAGCACCGCGGCTACCTCCACCGCCCGCCACAAGTCTACGAAGCACGCCTTGCGGGCTACCTCGCCGGCTTCGCCACGGTCGCGCTACGGCGCATCGCCGTGCCGGGACTTTGTCTGGTGCTTCTGGGGTGCAGCAAACGATTCGCAATCGCCGCCATCGCCATCGAGATGATCGCCTTCGCCTACGGCTACAACCCCGCAATGTGCGATGTCCCGCAGCCGCGACTCCCGAGGGACGCCCGCTACTTCCTCACCGCCGACTTTGAAGTCTTCCCGCCCAACCTCGCCACCCTCCAGCAGGTCCGCGACTTCCGCGAATACGACGTTCTCAAGTCCGGCACGCCAAACGCCAAGCCGCGCTGGCTTGTCACGGATAACGGCGTCAAAGAGCTACCCGGTGCCACCCCCCATCCGATGCCCCAGAACGCCCCCCCGCCCGGCGTCGGCATTGGCCTTGCCATCACCCTCGTAGCGCTCGCTATAGAATCGTTTTTGCATGACCGCCAGGCTCTCGGCTGACACGCCAGCCACCGCGCCGCGCACCGCCCGCATCCCCGTCGCCGTCCTCGGCGCCACGGGCTCGGTCGGCCAGCGCTTCGTGCAACTCCTCGAGCACCACCCCTGGTTCCGCCTCCACGAAGTCGTCGCCTCGGAGCGCAGCGCCGGGAAGAGCTACGCCGACGCCGCCGACTGGCGCCTCGACACGCTCCTCCCCACCGACGCCGCGAACCTCACCGTCAAGTCCCTCGGCGGCGAGCTCGAATCGCGCCTCCTCTTCAGCGGCCTCGATTCGTCGGTCGCGGGCGAGGCCGAGGAGCACTACGCCAACCGCAACTGCGTCGTTGTCACGAACTCGAAGAACCACCGCATGGGCGCGGATGTCCCACTGCTTCTGCCGGAGATCAACGCCGATCACCTCGCGGCCATTGAAAAACAAAAGACACGCCGCAGCGGCTACATCATCACGAACTCGAACTGCTCCACCATGGGCCTGGCGCTGGCCATCGCCCCGATCGAGCGGCGCTGGGGCATCGAGCAGATGCACGTCACCACCATGCAGGCCGTCTCCGGCGCCGGCTGGAACGGTGTGTCGTCGCTGGCCATCCTCGACAACGTCATCCCCTACATCAGCGGCGAGGAAGAGAAGATCGAGATCGAGCCGCGCAAGATCCTCGGATCGTGGGACGGCGAGCGCTTCGTCTACGCACCGATGCGCATCTCCGCGCAGACCAACCGCGTGCCGACGATCGACGGGCACCTCATGACGATCTCCCTCGCCGTGCGCAACGACGTGCCGTCGCTCGACGAGATCAAAGAGGCGCTCCGCAGCTTCAAAGGCGTCCCGCAAGAGCTCAATCTCCCAAGTGCGCCAAGACAGCCGATCCACGTCCTCGACGAGCCGGACCGCCCGCAGCCGCGCCTCGACCGCGACCGCGAGCGCGGCATGTCCGTCAGCGTCGGCCGCATCCGTCCGTGCCCGCTCCTTCACATCCGCATGGTCGCGCTCGTCCACAACACGATCCGCGGCGCAGCGGGGGCGGCGTTGTTGAACGCGGAGTTGCTCGAGGCAAAGGGACTCTTGTGATCGTCATCAAATTCGGCGGCACCTCCGTCGGCGACGCAGACCGCGTCGCCAACGCCGTCGGCATCGTCGCCAAGCGCCAGCACCTGCGGCCGATCGTCGTCGTCTCCGCGCTCTCCGGCATCACCAACCAACTCATTGCTGCAACCGAGGCGGCGAAGGCCGGCGATCAGGAGCGCGTCGACCGCATCCTCGAAGAAGTGCTGCGGCGCCACGAGAACGTGGCCATGCGTCTCGTTCAACAGAAGGAAGACCTCTTCAAGAACTTCCTGACCAAGCTTCACAACGAGCTCGATGCCGCGAAGACGATCCTGCAGGGCATCTGCCTCCTGCGCGAGATCACGCCGCGCGCGAAGGACAAAGTCGTCGCCATCGGCGAGAAACTCTCCTCCGTCCTCTTCGCGCACTCGATGTACATCCGCGGCCTGTCGAGCGAGGCCTTGGCCGAAGAGCCGATCGAAACCGACGACCGCTTCGGCGAGGCCAACCCCGACATGGAGCGCACGCAGCGCAACGCGCGGGAGATGCTCCTCCCGCTCGTCGAGCGCAACGTCATCCCGGTCATGGGCGGCTTCATCGGCCGCACCGCCGACGGCGCCACGACGACGCTCGGCCGCGGCGGCTCCGACTACAGCGCCGCCATCATCGGCGCGGCCGTCGGCGCCGAGGAGATCCAGATCTGGACCGACGTCGACGGCATGATGACGTGCGACCCGCGGCTCATCCCCGGCGCGCGCGTCATCGACCGCATCGCCTACGACGAGGCTGCGGAGCTGGCGTGGTTCGGCGCGAAAGTGCTGCATCCCAAAACCATCGCCCCGGCGGTCGGCCTCAACATCCCCGTGCGCGTGCTGAACACGCACAACGTCGCCTCCTCCGGCACCGTCATCACCCGCGACGGCGACGACCGCGGCGCCGGCCCGCGTGCCGTCGCGGTCAAGCGCAACATCGCCGTCGTGCACATGACCTCGAACAAGATGCTCGGCGCGCACGGCTTCCTCGCGCACCTCTTTGCCATCTTCGAGGAACTGGAGATCTCCGTCGACCTCATCACCACCTCCGAGGTGTCGGTGTCGGTGACGATCGACGACAAAGAGAATTTGCCGGCGCTCAAGCAGAAGCTCGCCAAGGTCGCCGACGTCACCGTCGACGACAACCAGTCGATCATCGCGGTCGTGGGGCGCAACCTGATGGAGCAGTCGATGGCCGGCCCGGCCATCTTCGACGCGCTCCAGGGCATCGCCCTGACGATGTTCAGCCTCGGGCGCTCCGGTCTCAACCTCTCCATCGTCGTCGACGACGCCAACGCCGACGCCGCGATCCGGTCGATCCATCAGGCGCTCTTCGAAGTGCCGGTGGGAGCGCGATGAAAGTCGCGCTGCACGGCTACGGCAAGATGGGGCGCACGATCGAGGCGATGGCGAAGGAGCGCGGGCACGACGTCGTCTGCGTCTTCGACGTCGACCGCGACGAGCCGCTCAATGGCGCCGAGGTGCTGATCGACTTCTCGCACGCCTCGGCGCTCGATCACGCGCTGGCCATCGCGTGCGACAACAAGCTCGACATGGTCGTCGGCACGACCGGGTGGAACGACCGCGTCGACGACGTGCGGTCGCGCGTCGACAAAGCGGGCATCGCTTGCGTCTACGCGTCGAACTTCTCGCCTGGCGCGAACGTCACGTTTGCTTTGGCGCGTAAGGCAGGCGAACTGTTCGCGCGCTTCCCGCAGTACGCCGCGGGGATGGAGGAGCGCCACCACTCCCAGAAAAAGGACGCGCCGAGCGGCACGGCGCTGCGCATGGCCCGCGAGGTGAAGGACGGCAGCGGCGGCAAGCTCGACCCGCCGATCGCCGCGTCGCGCGTCGGCGCGGAGTTCGGCCTGCACACCGTCTACTTCGATTCGCCGGACGACCTCGTCGAGCTCTCGCACCGCGCCCGCGGCCGCGAGGGGTTTGCAAGAGGCGCGGTCTTTGCGGCGGAGATGGTACGGGGGCGAAAAGGGTTGATCACGTTCGACCAGTTGGTGTTCGGAGAAGGATCATGAGCACGAAATTCCGCGGCCTCGGCGTGGCTCTCGTCACGCCGTTCAAAACCGACGGCTCGCTCGACGAGGCGGCGCTGGAGCGCTTCATCGACTTCCAGATCGACGAGGGAACGAACTTCCTCGTCCCGTGCGGCACGACCGGCGAGAACCCGGCGCTGTCGCAGGAGGAGCACACCCGCGTCGTCGAGATCGCCGTGCGGCGCGCCAACGGGCGCGTGCCGGTGCTCGCCGGCGCCGGCTCGAACTCGACCGACAAGGCCATCGAGCTGGCCCTCATCGCCATCGACCTCGGTGCCGACGGCGTCCTCACCATCACGCCGTACTACAACAAGCCGACGCCCGACGGCCTCCGCCGCCACTTCGGATTGCAGGCCGAAGCCATCGACAAAAAGCACGGCGGCTTCCCGATGGTCATGTACAACGTGCCGGGCCGTACCGGCATCAACATGACCGCGGCGACGACGCTGCAGATCGCGCAAGAGGTGCCGAACGTGATCGGCGTCAAGGAAGCATCGGGGAACATGGAGCAGATCCTGACGATCCTGCGCGACCGCGAGGACGGCTTCCTCGTGCTCAGTGGCGACGACGCCTGGACCCTGCCGATGATCTCCTGCGGCGCCGACGGCGTCGTCTCCGTCGCCGGCAACGAGATCCCGCGGCTGATGAGCGCCATGGTGGCGGCGGCGCTCGGCGGCGACTGGGACGGCGCGCGCGAGATCCACAACCGCATCCTCCCGCTCATGACCGGGAACTTCATCGAGTCGAACCCGATCCCGGTGAAGACGGCCATGAAGATGATGGGGATCCTCGAGAACGACACCGTCCGCTCGCCGCTCGCGCCGATCTCCGACGCGAACCGCAAGAAGATGGCGGCGATCCTTCAGGAGTGCGGGCTGCCGGAGACGATCGCGGAGCGCAAGGCCGGCTGATGGCGACGGAGACGCGGCCGCTGACGATCGAGGAGCGCGTGGCGTCGCTGAAGACGACGCACGACCGCGCCGAGGCCATCAAGACCATCGGTCTGTTTCTCACCGAGCTCGAAAAGGGCGCCGTGCGCGCCGCGGAGCGCGACGCCGACGGCGTCTGGCGCCCGAACATGTGGGTGAAGGAAGGGATCCTCGCCGCGTTCAAGTGGGGCGTGCCGGCGGAGTTCGCGTCGGGGTCGCTCTCCTTCATCGACAAAGACACCATGCCGGCGCGGCGCTTCAAAGTCGCGGATGGCATCCGCGTCGTGCCGGGCGGTACGTCGATCCGCCGCGGCGCGTACATCGGCAAGGGTGTCGTGCTGATGCCGCCGGCGTACGTGAACGTCGGCGCGCACGTCGACGACGAGACCATGATCGACTCGCACGCCCTCGTCGGCTCGTGCGCGCAGGTGGGAAAGCGCGTGCACCTCTCCGCGGCGGCGCAGATCGGCGGCGTGCTCGAGCCGATCGGCAACGTGCCGGTGGTGATCGAGGACGACGTCGTCATCGGCGGCAACTGCGGGATCTACGAAGGGACGATCGTGCGAAGCCGCGCAGTCATCGGCGCCGGCGTGGTCCTGACCGGCTCGACGCCGGTCTTCGACGTCGTGCGCGGCCAGGTCTACCGCAGCACGAGCGAGCACCCGTTGGAGATCCCGTACGGCGCCGTCGTGATCCCCGGCGCGCGCCCGCTGAAGGGCACGTTCGCAGAGCAACACGGACTGTCGATGCAAACACCGGTGATCGTGAAGTATCGCGACGACCGGACGGATAGCGCCACGGCGTTGGAAGATGCGCTGCGATGAAAGTGCTGAGTGCTGAGTGCTGAGTGAAATGCCGCCGAAAAACTCAGCACTCAGCACTCAGCACTCAGCACTGAAGCCCGCGCCTAGGCTCACCGGCGTTGAGCTCTCCCTCATCCGCCAAATCAACGCGTTGGCCACGCCCCTCTCCGTGAACCTCGGCATCGGCGAGCCGAATCTCGAGCCCGACGAGACGCTGCGCGAGATGGCACGCCGCGCCGCCACGACGTCGTGGCGCTACTCGCCGAATGCCGGCGCGATGCCGCTGCGCAAGCGCCTCGGCGAGGCGTTCGGCGTCGATCCGAAGAGCGAGATCTGCATCACCGCCGGCACGGAGGAGGGGCTGTACGCGATCTTCCAGGCGTACGTCGGCGAGGGGGACGAAGTGCTCGTACCCGATCCCGGCTTCCTCTCGTACGCCACGCTGGCGCGTTTGTCGGGAGCAACCGTGCGTACGTACGAGCTCGAGCCGCCATCGTGGAAGTTCGACGCGCTGAACATCACCAGCAAGACGAAGCTCATCGTCGTCAACTCGCCGTCGAATCCCCTCGGCGCGGTCTTCGACGAAGAGGCGCTCGACGCGATCGCGGAAACCGGATGCCTCGTCGTCGCCGACGAGGTCTATCGCGAGCTTTGGTACGACGCGCCGCCGCCGTCGATGCTCGGCCGCGGCGCGAACGTCCTCGTCGTCGGCGGGATGTCGAAGTCGCACGGTATGACCGGCCTTCGCCTCGGCTGGATCCTCGGCAGCGCGGAGCTGATGGCGCCGATCGTCACCGCGCACCAGTACATCGCCACGTGCGCCTCCGTCTTTTCGCAGGCGCTCACAGAGTCAATCTTCGCCGATGCGGAGTGGAACCGCTCGTGGCTCGAGCACGTGCGCGCGCAATTCCACACGCAGCGCGAGGCCGCGCTCTACGCGATTCGCCGCGAGCTCGAAGCGGAGATCGAGCCGCCCGCCGGCGCGTTCTATGCCTTCGTCCCCGTCCCGCTCTGCGGCACCGTCGACTTCGCGAAGGCGCTGGCCACCGACGCCGCGGTGCTCGTCATCCCCGGCGCGGCGTTCGGGAAACGCGGGGAAGGCTTCGTGCGCATTTCGTTTGCTGCAACGATCGAGGAGATTGGCACCGGCATCGAACGGATCGGGAGGTATCTGCGTGGCAGCGGGCGCTGAACGTGCAAAACTAGCGGCGGTGGCGAACGATTCGATTGCGTCATCCGAGGTGTCGCTGTACCGCAATGTGCTCACCCTGAAGAAGGAGCACGATCTCGAGGACCTCGGCATCGCCTTCTACGACAGCGAGACGACCATCCAGTGGTCGTACAACGGCGACCACTACTTCCACGCCGCCTCGACGATGAAGCTGGCCGTCCTCCTCGGCGTGATGCGCTCGGTCGAGCGCGGCGACCTCACCCTCGACGCGCCGGTGCACATCCGCAACCGCTTCACCTCCATCATCAACAACGAGCCGTTCATGCTCGACCTCGGCCGCGACGCCGATCCCGACGTCTACGGTCACCTCGGCAAGACCCTCCCCGTCCGCCAGCTGGCCTACTGGATGATCACCAAGTCGAGCAACCTGGCCACGAACCTCCTCATCGACATCGTCGGCATCGCCAACATCCAGCAGGCGCTGGACGAGCTGGAGGTCGACGGCGTCAAGATCCTCCGCGGCGTCGAGGATCAGGCGGCCTTCAACGCGGGGCTCAACAACGAAGTCACGGCCAATGGTTTGCTGAAGCTTCTTCGCATCATTGCCGACCGCAAGGCATACTCCGCCGTGGCCAGCGAGGAGATGCTCAACATCATGCTCGAACAGCAGTACCGCAGCGGCATCCCCGCGGGGTTGCCGAAAGCCGCGCGCGTCGCCCACAAGACCGGGAACATCTCCACGGTCCACCACGACGCCGGCATCGTCTTTCTGGATGGGCGCGCGCCGTACGTCCTCGTCGTGCTGACGCAGTTCGCGGCGGAGACGGGGCGCGGCACCGCGGTCGCGCAGGTCTCGCGCGACATCTTCAACGCCCTCTCGCACATGACCTATGAACAGTGACCGGCTGAAAGTCGTCGACGCCTTCGACCTCGACGATGAGCTGCGGATGCTCCTCCGCCCCGGCGAGATGGTGCGCGACGAGCAGGGCCGCCGCCACCGCCTCCCGCGCTACTTTTACGAGATCGCCGCGCACGAGGAGGCGACGAATCTCCGCCTCACGCCGCACTTCGGGATGAACGAGTTCGTCTTCGTCGACCTGCGCGAGCACCCGCGGCTGCAGGTCTTCCCGCGCTACATCCCCTGCGCCGTGCGCGTGCTGGCCTTCTATCTCGAGCAGTTCCGCGCCGCCGCCGGCGCCTCGGTGCACATCGCCGTCAACGGCGGCTACCGCTCGCCGAAGCACAAGATGGCCGTGGGCGCCACGCCGCACATGTGGGGGACGGCCGCGGATATCTATCGCATCGGCACGAACATTCTGAAGACCAAGGAGTTGATCGAGCGTTTCAACGACGTCGCGGAAGATCTTTCCGACGATGTCACGACGCTCCCGTACGGCCACGTCACAGGAAAGAATGCCGACGACCACGTCCACATCGACCTCGGCTACATCACGGTCGTCCCGCGGGAGATCAGCGAGGACCGGATGGAAATGCCGCAGGAAAGCCCCCGTTTTGTGTTCGAGGAGCGGCGGCGGCGGGAGCGGCGGACGGCAATTCCGGCGGGCTCAGCCGGTGAAGATTGACGGCCTAGCGTTTGCTTAGTTCGGTTCCGCAGCAGCCCTTTCTTCCCCACCCTGGGAACTCTGCATGCCACGACCGAACTGGAAAGACGAGATCGGAGATAGCCGCCGTGCCCAGCGGACATGGCTGGCAATGCCGGTCATCGGCATGGAGTCGGAGTTCAACGTCTGGCTGGACGAGGTCGAGATCAACCCCGAGGCGTATTGGAAGCATCCCCGGGCGTTCATCGACGCGCCGCTTCTGGAGCGAGAGAAAACGTCGTCGCACATCCCCACCGGCGGCGCCGTCTACTTCGACCGCGGCGTCATCGAGGTTGTCACTCCCGTCATCGAGCTCGCGCCGCACTCCACCGCCCGCATGGTCCGGAACCTCTGGGAGCAGATCGGCTTCGTGCGCGACCAGCTCACCCGCTGGGGGAAGAAGGAAGGGCATAACGTCCGGCTGAAGGCGTACAGCAGCCACTACAACATCTCCTACGAAGTGCCGAGGAGCGAGCAGAACCGCCACCGCAACATCAAGAAGCTGGCGCTGCTCCTCGCCTACATCCTGCCGGTGCCGGTGATGGTCGTGGGGGGGAACCGGCGCTCGACGGGCGTCGGAGTGCGGCCGCGCAGCAACCGCATCGAGATCACCGTCGACTTTACCCCCGACCCGGGGCTCATGGTCGCCACGGCGACGCTCATCGTCGGCATCGTCCGCGAGGTCATCTCCTGGCCGTCGTACGAGCTGTCGCTGCTGCGCCGGCTGCCGATCCCGATCATCGCCGGCGTCATCCCCGGCAAGCACACGACGCGGAAGGGATGGCTGACGAAGGACTTTCACTACCCGCAGTCGCCGTACACGTCGGACATCAACGCCCCGATCTGGACGACGCAATACGGCGAGAAAAAGGCGCTGCGGCGGATCGCCGCGGAGACGGCGTGGTACTTCCGGCGCTCGATCCGCGAGTACTCCGATCCGTTCTCGATGCGGCTCCTCTTCGCCATCCTCACCGGGCGCGCGCCGTCGATGCTGGAGCTGATCGATCGCCCCACGGCGTACGAAGACGTCGGACGCCTCTGCCGCTGGGGGATGGTGATTCACGAGCTGAAGAACTACGAGAGCGAGATGGGTCTCCTGAAGCCGAAGCGGACGGCGTGGGAGAAGATGTCGATCGACCAGCACGTGGTGGAGCGGAAGAAAGCGCGCGAGCTGCACATCCTGGAGCTCGACACGGTGAACGCAGCCACGCGGCGCGACCACGACGTTGCCGTCGGCAAAGCGGGCGAGATCGTGCGCCCGCCGGCAGTCGCGCCGGCGCGGGCGAACCGCCGCGGCAACGGGC
>DATELQ010000050.1:0-16742 GCA_035276475.1 Thermoanaerobaculia bacterium
GGCGGCCGGCGCGATCGCGGACGCCGTCCTGAAGAATTCGAACGGATTGCGGCCGTACGCGCCCCACGCCCAATGCCCTTCGTAGCGCCGGCGGAAGCGCGCCTCGACGCGGTACTCACTCGCGAACTCGTCGCGCGTCCCCTGCACGACCCAGTCGGGATTGACCTGCCACTCGACCACAACGCTTCTCTTGTGGCTTTGCGTCGCGTAGACGACGAAGACGCGCAGGTCGTTGGAGAGGCGTTTCTCGAACGACACTTTCGGCCCCGGCTCCGTCGTCGTCTCGACCAGGCCGGGGTCGTACGTAAACGAATCGGCGAACGGCAGCACGCGCGAT
The DNA here is from genome assembly GCA_035276475.1 of Thermoanaerobaculia bacterium. Classification (GTDB taxonomy): domain Bacteria; phylum Acidobacteriota; class Thermoanaerobaculia; order Gp7-AA8; family Gp7-AA8; genus DATDFB01. The sequence continues at coordinate 338 of DATELQ010000050.1, forward strand.
CCGAGGAGGCGGCTGAGCGACGTCAGGAGAATCGAGCTGCCGGCGGTGCGGACGTCCGCGCTGTTCTGGCTCGTGCTCGTGGCGACACTCTGGCGAGTCAGCGACCCCGCGCCGAGGAGCGAGAAGAGGGTGATGTCGCTCGCGGGAGGATCGCTGGAGATCGTCGGCGTGATGCGGTCGAGCGTCCCGGTCACGTTCAGCGTGACGTCGATCGGTCCTGCCTCGACCTCGGACAGCCCGCCGCTGACGCGCGCCTCGAGGGTGATGTCGAAGTAGGGATCGATGCGGAACGGATTTTGGAAATTGATCGAGCCGCGCACGACGTGGTAGTCGATGTTCTGGAAGCGCACGCGCCCGCCCTCGTCGAGCGTGACGAGTCCGACGACCGAGGGATTCGCCAGCGTGCCGGTGACCTCGATGTCCGCGCTGCCGGTGAGGTCGGCGAGGTTGTTGCGCACGGCGAGTGTGCCGTCGGAGATGAGGTGGATGCCGAGAGAGATCTTGTCCTGCCATGACGCCGCGACGATCGGCGTCGGCCCCTTGCGCGCCAGCACGGCGCCGAGCAGCGCGTTGCCGATGTCGATGTCGCGGAAGTAGGTGCCGCGCGTGACGTTGACGTCGCCCTGCAACCGCATGCGCTCCGTGTCGCCGCTCAGCACGAGGTTGAAGTTGCCCTCGACCGTCAATCCTTCGAAGTAGCGGATGGCGACGTCGTTCCCCTGCACGAGGATGCGCATCGACTTCGGCGCCAGGCCCGCCAGCGCGACGGTGCCGCCGATGACGACCGTGCCGCCGCCGAGCCCCGCGTGGATGGAGTCGATGTCGAGGCGGTCGCCGTTGAAGAGGAGCGTGCCGGTGATGTGGTCGATGAGCTGCGGGAAGCCGGGGAAGCGCACCTGCGCGTCGCGGAACTCCGCTGTGCCGGCCAGGCGCGGCTCGCTCATCGTGCCGGTCACGCCGAGGCCGACGACGACGTGGCCGTCCGCGCGGAGGCCGGGAACGAAGAGCTGCAGGAGCGCCGCTTCGAGCTCGCCCTTGACGTTGACGTCGAGGCGCTTGCCGCCGCTCACTTCCGCGTAGCCGGTGACGGCGAGCGTGGTGTCGGTGCCTTTCAGCCCGAGGTCGAAGGAGTCGAAGACGACGCGGCCGTCGCGCAACGCAATGTGCAGCGGCTTCGCGGGGACGAAGTCGTGCTCGGAGACTTTGACGTCGAACTGCGGGAAGGTGACGTCGAGGCGCAGCGCCTCGAGCGGCGACATCTTGCCGCCGAGGTTGACGTCGGCGACGATCGCGCCGGCGGCGGGGAGGGAGGCGAGGTTCGGCGAGAGCGCGAGCGCTTTGGCGAGGTCGGGAATCTTGATGCGCACGAGCCCCGACAGCGTTCCGTCCGCAGCGACGGACCCGTTCCCCTCGGCGCTGATGATGCCGGCGACGTCCGCGCGCACGACGAGCTGCCCGTTGCGGATGGCGACGTAGAGCGACGGCGGCGGCGCGTTCGGCGGCAGGTTGAGGCCCTTGATGGTGGCGTCGGAGAGCGTGGCGGTGAGCACGAGCTCCGGCTGCTGCAGCGTGCCGGCGCCGGTCGACTCGAGGGTGACTTTGCCGCCGAAGAGATTCGCCAGCGCCTGCAGCGCTTTGAATTTCGAGAGATCGAGCGATCCCGACTTGATCGTGTAGGTGTACTGGTTCGTCTCGAAGTTGATCTCGCCTTCGCCGGTGACGGTGCCGGCCGGCGCGGTGACGCTGACATTGGTAGCCTTGAGCGTTCCCCCGGTGAAGGCGATGTTGGCCCGCGCCTCGGTCACCGGCTCGCCGTAGATCTCGCCGTTGCGCACGATGACGTTGCCGCTGCCGTTCAGCTTCGCCTTCGGCCCTTCGATGTGCAGCGTGCCGGTGAGGTCGCCCTTCACCGGCAGCGTGCCGAGGTCGAGGAACTTCACGATCTCGCCGACGGGGAAGTTTTGCGCGGTGACGTCGAGGTCGTATGTCGAGTTGCCCTTGCCCGGCAGCCAGGCGACGCTGCCGTTGAGGCGCACGTCGCCCTTCGGCTGCTTCACGACCATGTTGACGAATGTCGCCTTGCCGGCGTCCGGCGTGCCGGTGACGATGAGCCGCCCGGTGCCGATGCCGGAGACGGCGAGCTTGAGGTTGACGACGGCGACGGCGCGGTCGAGCGGGAAGTTCGTGGCGTCGATGGCCAGATCGAACTGCGGCGACGGCCCCTTGTCGGGGAAGGCCACGGTGCCGGTCATGGCCATGCGCGCGTTGCCGTCGCGGAACGTGGCCTTGTCGAACGTCAGCACGCTCTTCGCGCCGTCGTACTTCATGTCGATGTCGGCGTCGCCGACAACGACGTTGTTGTACTTCGCGCCGGCCGCGGCGATGTGCGCGACGACCATCGGCGTTTTCAACTTTCCCTGGATGCTGCCGGTGATGTCGCCGCTGCCGCCGAGCCCGAGGAGGTTGTAGGTCTTCTTGCCGGCGTTGTGCGCGAAGTTGTAGGCGATGCGATCGAGCTCGGCGAAGTCGTTCGAGTGGATCTTGACGAGGAAGTCGGCCGAGGCGTCGGCGATGCGCAGCTTGCCGGTGAGGGAGATGTGCGACGCGGCGGTGTCGAGCTCCGTCTTGTGCAGCGTGACGACGCCGTTGTCGAGCGCGTACTCGACGGCGCCGTGCGTCGGCCCGGCCAGCGCCGCGTTCCCTTCACCGGCACCGGCGAGGAGCTTGTCCTTGTTCCAGTGGTAGAGGAGGCGCCCGGTCGCCGCGGACTCGAGGCCGGGACTCGGCACGCCCCAGTTGGCAAAGAGCTTGTCGACGGAGACGCCGTTGTAGTGGAGGTCGACGGACATCGGATACGGCTCGGCGTACTGCGGCAGCACGTAGTGCGCGGAGATCGTGCCGCCGGCGTACTGCGCGCGCTCGACGTCGACGACGGCGCGCTGGTCGGTCATGTCGAGACGGCCGCGCGCGTTGGTGAGTGTGTAGGTATCGGCGTCGATCTTCGGTGAGACCCAGCCGCCGGCGAGTTGGAAGGTGCCGGAGCGGCCGGTGAGCTTCGCGTCCATGACGAACGGGCCGTCGAGGACTTTCTGCACGCGGAAGATCTCGCGCACGCGATTGAGCCCGACGCTCGACTGCACGCGCAGGTTGTAGACGGCGTCGGCGAGCGGCGCGACGCGCCCCTGCAGGAAGATCTTCATGTCCTTGCCGCCGTCGAGCGCGACGCTGCGCAGCTCCAGGACGTTCGGCGAGTAGCGGAAGTCGCCGCGCATGGCGGTGTTGAACGGAACGTAGTCCTGAATGCGCAGCGTCAAGAGCGGACTGGTGACGGTGCCGGCGTAGAGATCTTCCTTCGACGTGACCTTGATCGTGGAGTCGATGGCCGCGGCGAGCGCGCCGACGTTGTGGCGGCGATCGTTGAACTCGAACGTGCCGTTCTTCACGTACATCGTGCCGAGGTCGAGGTGGTAGATCTCGTACTTGCTCGGCGGACCCGATTGCCAGTGCGGGAAGTTGTGCTGGAGCGGCGCGCCGGCGGGGAAGACTTCGAAGTTGATGCGCGGCTCGACGATGTCGACGCGGTCGACGCCGATGCGGCGGCCCCAGAAGGAGTCGATGCCGCCGGTGATGACGAGCTGTTTGACGGTGGCGAAGTAGGGTCGCTGCGCGCCCGGCGCGTTGGCGACGCGAAGGTCGTTGAGGATGATTTTCGACTCGCGCCCGCGCACGATGTCGACGTCGTGGATGGTGACGGCGCGCCCGAGCTTCGCCTCCATGGTCTTCTGGATGCGCAGGCGAACGAGGTCGGCGAAGCTGGTCGTGCCGAGGTACAACCAGCCGCCGCCGATGACGAGGATGAGGAGCGCGGCGAGGGCGAGGATGCCGAAGAAAATGACGCGCAGGCATCCCCACATCGGCCCACGCCGCTGACGCTCTCTCGCAGAGCGATGATGGTCGTGATGAACCGTCGGCTCCGTCGTCATTGCCGAATGCGACGCCAGACGTGCTAGCCGCGAGCCAAAAGTTAGAGATCGCGGAGGTTATTGCCGGCGGAGGGAATGATAATCGGTTCTGCGAGGAGCGCGGCGGCTGCCGCGGAATCGGAGTTTGCCAGGTGTCTTTCGACCGCCTCCCGGTCGAAGTCCCTCGGCAGACGGACGATCCAGCCGGCAACGCCGCTGGAGCCGTCGACGCCGTCGGAGCCGGCGAAGAGGGCTTCGCCGCGGCCGGCGAGGAGCGCAAAACGAACTGCTAATTCGCTGCAACGGCCTCCCTTTCCGTCGCCTTTGACGACGACAGTGGGCTCTCCGCCGGCGATGAGGAGAGGTTCGTCGTGTGCCGCAAGCAGCTCCGCAGCCTGTTGCACGTCCATCTCGATCTGCCGCTCGAGGAGCGTCGGATTCACCCCACGCTCGCGCGCGATGCGCGCGGCCGTTCGCACCAGCGTGGTGTTGTCGGCGATGAGGCGCATGTCAATCAATGATGGTCCCGAGGCGACGTCTTGCAGCCGTCCGGTCGACACGTCGGAGTAGATGAACGTCACGCACCGTCCCCGCACCCGCCCACCCAACCTCCCGCCCTTGATCGCGGAGAGCGACGCGCGCACACGGTTGATCTCGCCGATCGGCAAGCCGGAGGCGACGAGCTCGCGGTTCTTCGCGATGAGCTCTTCTTCGGTGTGCGGGGGCAGCGGGACTTCGACGCATGCCGAGCCACCACCCGACACAAGAAAAGTCACATCCTCGTGCGCGTCGACAAAGTCGATCAGCGCGCGGCCCGCGGCGAAGCTGGCGGCCGTCATGTCGGGATGGCCGCCTTTGTAGATCAGGGCGCGGGGCGCAGGGCGCGGGGCGCAGTAGCCTTCGGGCATGGCCACGAACGCTGCGTCGAAGTCGCCGTCGAATGCATCGAGCAGCGGCCCTGCGCACTTGCCGATGGCGACGATGTTGCGCGGGAGATCCACCTGCGCCCCGCCCCCTGCGCCCTGCGCCCTCGCGGCACGCATCAATCGTTCAGGGTGGCAGGCATCGAGCGTCGCGCGATACAGGTCGAGTAGCATGCTTCCAAAATGCCGCGCGATCTTCCCATCGGCAACGGCAATCTCATGATCAATTTCGATCATGACTACAACATCCGCGACGTCTACTACCCGCACGTCGGCCAAGACAACCAAACCGTCGGCGACGTCTCCTTCTTCGGTGTCTGGTGCGACGGCGAGTTTGCCTGGATCGGCAACGAGTCGTGGGAGAAGTCGCTCGACTACGAAGACAGCACGCTCGTCACGCACGTCACCGCCACGTCGAAGTCGATGGCGCTCGACATGACCATCTCCGACACCGTCGACTTCGACCGCGACCTCTTCGTCCGCCGCGTCGTCCTCCGCAACCAGCGCGACGCCGCGCGGCACGCGAAGCTCTACATGCACTTCGACCCGCACCTCTGGGGCAATGCCATCGGCGACACGATCTTCTACGACCCTGAGCTCAACGGCCTCGTCGCCTACAAGGGCATGCGCTACGTGCTGATGAACGCGTCGGCGGACGACACGTACGGCTTCCAGGCCTTCGCCATCGGGCAGAAAGAGCGCGAGGGATTTCAGGGTACGTGGCGCGACGCGGAGGACGGCAACCTGCAGCGCAACCCCATCGCGCAGGGCTCCGTCGACGCCACCGGCATGATCGACGCCCACATCCCCGCCGGCGGGGAGCGGACGGTGTGGATCTGGTGGATCTTCGGCCAGCACTACCGCGAAGTGGCATCGCTCGACGGCCTGGTGCGCGAGCGCGGCGCGGCGTCGTTCCTCGAGCGCACGTCGAACTACTGGCGGCTGTGGGTGAAGAACGAGATCGACATCAGCCGCCTGCCGGACGAAGTGCAGCGGCTCTACCGGCGGTCGCTTCTCATCCTGCGCACGCAGATCGACAACAGCGGCGCCGTCATCGCCGCGACCGACTCCGACATCGTGCAGTTCGGCAAGGACACGTACACGTACATGTGGCCGCGCGACGGCGCGATCACCACCGTCGCGCTCGTGCACGCCGGCTACGGCGACATCACCCGGCGCTTCTTCGACTTCTGTTCGCGCCTGCCGACGCCCGAGGGGTTCTTGCTGCACAAGTACAACCCCGACGGGTCGGTGGGGTCGTCGTGGCATCCGTGGATCTCCGCCGACGGCATGCGCCAGTTGCCCATCCAGGAGGACGAGACGGCGCTGGTGCTGTGGGCGCTGTGGACGCACTTCGAGAAGTTTCACGACGTCGAGTATGTGCGCCCGCTCTACAAGCCGGTCGTGAAGACGATGGGCGACTTCTTGACGCGCTATCGGGAGCCGTACACGCGCCTCCCCGCGCCGTCGTGGGACCTGTGGGAGGAGCGGCGCGGCATCACCGCCTTCACCGTCGGCGCGGTGTGGGCGGGGCTCACCGCCGCGGCGCGCTTCACCGACGCCTTCGGCGAGGCCGCGCAGGCGGAGCGTTACCGCCGCGCTGCGAGCGAGATTCAGGAAGCCGCGGCGCGGCACCTCTTCGACGCGAAGCTCGGCCGCTTCGTTCGGATGATCACCGTCTCGCGCAAAGGCGAGATCACCATCGATCCGACGTTCGACGCGTCGATGGCCGGGCTGTGGTCGTTCGGGATGTTCGACGCGAGCGATCCGGCCATTGTGGCCACGATGACGCAGATGATCGAGCGCCTCACCGTGCGCACGGACGTCGGCGGCTTGGCGCGCTACGAGAACGACTACTACTTTCAGGTCGAGAAGGACGATCTCGTGAAGGTTCCGGGGAACCCGTGGGTGCTCTGCACGCTGTCGGTGGCGCACTGGGTGGCGCTGCACGCGAAGAGCGCGGACGAGCTGCAGAAGGCCATCGACATCCTGCTGTGGGCCTGCCGCCGCGCGCTGCCCAGCGGCGTGCTGCCGGAGCAGGTCGATCCGTACACGGGCGAGGCGAAGTCGGTCGCGCCGCTGACCTGGAGCCACGCCGCGTACGTGCACGCGGTGCACAGCGTGGCGCGGAAGCTCAACGCCCTTTCATGAAACGCACCCCCCTCCGCCGCCGCGTTCTCCTCCTCACGTTCGCGTTCGCCTTCGTCCTCTTCGCCATCACCGCGGGATTGAGTTGGCGCGCGAAGTCGGCGCAGGAGCGGTGGCAGCGCCTCGTCGGCGTGGAGACGCGCGCCATCGCGGCGCTCGAAGAGCTCGTGCGCGCGCAGAACGCTTTTCACGCGCGCGGCGGCGGCGACTACCGCCTCGTCTCGCAGCTCCTCGACAACGCCGCGCTGCGCGCCATCGACACCGGCGCGCTGCGGCGGCGCGTGATCGCCTTCCGCATCGCCATGGCCGATCCAACGTCGACGCCGGCGGAGCTCGACACAGAGTCGCTGCGCGTCGTGGCCGAGGCGCAGCGAATGATCGAAGAGAGAAAGCGGGAGATCGCGCGACAGTTGCCCGCGCTCGAGCGCGAGTCGACGGCGATGATGGAGGCGGGCCTCGCCGTCGCTTGGATCATCGTCATCCTGAGCTTCGCCGCCGTGCAGGTGACGCTGCGCAAGGTCGTGCGGCCGCTCGAGGAGCTCGCCCGCGGCGCCGACCGCATCGCCGCCGGCGACCTCTCCGCGAAGGCGCCGGTCGCGGGCGATCTGGAGATCGCCAAGCTCGGCGTGGCGCTCAACCACATGATCGACGAGCTCAAGGCGCGCGCCCGCACCGACGACCTCACCGCGCTGCCGAACTTCCGCGCCTTCCGCGAGCGCATCGACGCGGAGATCGAGCGCGCCTCGCGCTATCCGGAGAGCTTCGGCATCCTCGTGCTCGATCTCGACCGCTTCAAAAAGTACAACGACACGCACGGCCACCTCGCCGGTAACGAGGCGCTGCAGCGCGTGGCGCGCGTGATCCGCGACACGGTGCGCTCGGTCGACTTTCCCGCGCGCTACGGCGGCGAGGAGTTCGCCGTGATCGTGCCGGAGATCGACGCCGCGTCGCTCGCCGCGATCGCCGAGCGCATCCGCGCCGCGGTCGAGTCGCTCGGCATCCTCACGATCAGCATCGGCGGGGCGATCTTTCCCGTCGACGGCGCGAACGTCGACACACTGTTTCAGACGGCGGACGAGCGGCTCTACGCGTCCAAGCGCGAGGGGCGGAACCGCGTCGTCACATCAGCCGCGCGATCAGCGCCGCAATCGTCCGCTCGGTGACCTCGCGCCCGTCGAGCCCCGCCATCAGCTCCGCGTACCACCGCTCGTACACGGGCCGGAGCTTCTCGACCACGCTGCGGCCGCGCCGCGTCAGCACCACGCGCGAGGAGCGAAGGTCGCTCGGGTCGTCGTTGCGCTCGAGGTAGCCGGCCACGCGCAGGCGGTTGATCATGCCGGTCATGTTCTGCTTCGACACGATCATCTTGCGCGCCAGCGCGGCGAGCGTGGTCGGACCGCAGCCGGCGACGACGTTGAGAATCGTCCACTGCTGCGGCGTCAGATTCGTCTTCTCGAACATCGGCGCGAGCCGGCGCGCAAACAGGTTGGCGAGCTGAAAGACGCTGACGATGAGGTCGCGGTCTTCGGGCATTGCGATCACTCTCACTCAAAGAGTGACGAAACCCGGCGTTTTGTCACCTCTTGTACAGCGACGATCCTGCAAAAACCGCTGCATCGCCCAGTTCCTCCTCGATGCGCAGGAGCTGGTTGTACTTGGCAATGCGGTCGCTGCGCGACGCCGAGCCGGTCTTGATCTGCCCTGCGTTCGTGGCCACGGCGAGGTCCGCGATGGTGGCATCCTCGGTTTCGCCGGAGCGGTGCGAGATGACATTGCGATAGCCGGCGCGCTTGGCCATCTCGATGGTGTCGAGCGTCTCGGTGAGCGTGCCGATCTGATTCAGCTTGATCAGGATCGCGTTGCCGATGCGCCGCTCGATGCCCTTGGCGAAGATCGTCGGGTTGGTGACGAAGACGTCGTCGCCCACGAGCTGCGTGGCTGCGCCGTGCGCCTTCGTCAGCGCCTCCCACCCGTCCCAGTCCCCCTCGGCCAGGCCATCCTCGATCGACACGATCATCGGATACTTCTGCTTCAGCACGGCGTAGTAGCCGATCATCTCCGCGCTCGTGTGCGGCTTCCCTTCGAAGTCGTACTTGCCCTTCTGGAAGAACTCCGACGCGGCGACGTCGAGGGCGAGGAAGATCTGCTCGCCGGCGCGGTAGCCGGCCTTGCCGATCGCTTCGACGATGAGGTCGAGCGCCTCGGCGTTGCTCTCCAGGTTCGGCGCGAAGCCGCCTTCGTCGCCGACGGCGGTAACGAGCTTGCGGTCGTTGAGCGTCTTCTTCAGATGATGAAAGGTCTCGACGCCGGCGCGCAGCGCGTCGGAGAAGTTGTCGAAGCCCGCCGGAACGATCATGAACTCCTGGACGTCGAGGTTGTTGTCGGCGTGCGCGCCGCCGTTGATGACGTTCATCATCGGCACGGGGAGCGTGCGCGCGCCGGTGCCGCCGAGGTAGAGGAAGAGAGGGAGGTTCGCCGCCTCGGCGGCGGCTTTGGCGACGGCAAGAGAAACGCCGAGCATCGCGTTCGCGCCGAGGTTGGCCTTGTTGTCGGTGCCGTCGATCTGCTTCATCACCAGATCGATCATGACCTGCTCGCGCGCATCCATCCCTTCGACTTCCTTGGCGATGAGCTCGACGTTGTCGACGGCGTGCTCGACGCCCTTGCCGAGGTAGCGCTTCTTGTCGCCGTCGCGGAGCTCGAGGGCCTCGCGCGAGCCGGTCGACGCGCCCGAGGGAACGGCGGCGCGGCCGAGGGCGCCCGACTCGAGGAGGCAGTCGACTTCGACGGTGGGATTGCCGCGGGAGTCGAGGATCTCGCGGCCGAAGATTTCGGCGATCTTGAACATGGCGCGCGGATTATAGTCGCCGCATCGTGCGCGACCACTACCGCACGCTCGCCGCCCGCGCCGAGCATCGCATCAAGGTGGAGCGCTCCGAATTCCTCGGTATCGCGTTTCCGGTTTCCAGCGAGGAGTCGTTCTTCGCGGAGCTGCGCGCGATCGAGAAAACGCACTTCGACGCGACGCACCACTGCTGGGCGTTTCGCCTATTCAACGAGGAGCGGACGCGCAGCTCCGACGCGGGTGAACCGTCGGGAACGGCGGGGAAGCCGATCCTCTCCGCATTCGGCGAGCTCGATGACTTGGGCGTGGTGGTGGTGCGGTGGTATGGGGGGGTGAAGCTCGGGACGGGTGGGCTGTCGCGCGCGTATCGGGAGGCGGCGGCGGGGGTGCTGGCAATCGCACCGCTCGTGGAGCGCTACGTCTACGAGCGGGTGCGGGTGATCGTGCCGTTCGAGGCGCTGAGCACTGTGTATCGATTGGTAAGCCCGCCAGACGTGCTGCTGGTCGGAGAGCACTTCGGCGAGACGAACGAGTTTGAGTTTGATGTGAGACGGTCGATGGCGGAGTCGTTCGCGAAGACGCTGCGCGAGAAGAGGCTCACTCTTCCATAACCATCGTCCGCGCCACCCGGTCCCCCAGCCGCGGCTTCCCCCGCAGCACGAGAAACGCCTCGATCGGGAACAGCGCCAGAAACACGTTCCGCACCACCGACCGCCCCCACCCGCACCCCTCGCCACGCGGCGTCACCAGGCGCAGGCCGAGGAGGCGCTTGCCGATGGAGCGGCCGCGGTAGCCGTCGCGGAGGAGCATGGCGAGCACGAGCACGCCCAGGGCGGCGAACCAGACCAGGGCGATGGCCTTCACCGAGCCGCCGAACCAGGCCATCGAATAGCTGATGACGGACGACGGCAGAATGAGCAGAATCGAGATCGACAAGGCGTCGACCAGGAAGGCGGCAATGCGCAGGAGCGTCGTTTGGGAGCTGGAGTCGGAGCCCATCTGAAACCCTGGAACCGTGACGCCGTAAGAACGGCGGCAAGGTTTCGTATGAACAGCCGAGGACGCAAGATCTATTCGCTGCTGGCGCTGGCCCTGGCGGGCTGCGTCGTCCGCGGAGAGCGCCACCTCACCATGGTGCAGAAGTCGTGGCCCTCCGCAGAGATCAAGCGCATCGAAGTGCGCGAGATCGACGGCGCGATCAACGTCCACGGCGGCACGACCGACAAGGTCCTCCTCGACGCCCGCATCCGCTCCTTCGGCAAGGAGAAGCCGGAAGAGTTCCAAAGCAGCGTCGAAGGCGACACGCTCGTCATCGGCCGCAAGGACCGCCACCGCATCCGCATCGGCTTCTTCGACTGGAACGAGGCCCGGATCGACTACGACCTCACCGTGCCGCCGAACGTGGAGCTGAAGCTGACGACGGTCAACGGCAAGATCATGACGCGCGGCATCACCGGCGAGACCGCCGCGAACACGGTGAACGGCTCGCTCGACCTCGAGACCGACGGATCGAAGGAAGTGACCGCCAAGAGCGTGAACGGCCGCATCGTCTGCACGTTCACGAAGGACTTCCAGGGCGCGACGTTCAAGACCGTGAACGGCCGCGTGATCGCGGTGCTGCCGGCGAGCGCGTCCTTCTACGGCGACTTCACCCAGGTCAACGGCGACTTCGAAGCGGCCTTCCCGCTCGACATCCACTCGCACCCCGGCAGCCGCCGCGTGTCGGGTGAAGTGAACGGTGGCAAGTACGAGCTGAAGATCACGACGGTGAATGGCGACATCAAGGTGGAGAACCTCGGCGGACTGCCGGTGCCGCCCGCGGTCCCCGCTGCGCCCGCGCCGAACGCGATCCCCGCGCCGCCAGCCGGTCCGGTGCCGCCCGCGCCGGTGCCGCCACCGCCGCCTGCGCCGAGCACGTAGCGCTTGGCGGTTAGCGCTTCGCGTTTAGGCCGTCGGCCCTCCCTAACCGCCAACCGCTAATCGCCAACCCCTATACTGCCGCCGCATGCAGAAACGCCTTGCGGCGCTCGCGCTCTTCGTCCTCGTCGCGATCGCCGCACTCGGTCCGATCCGCAGCTACGACTACTTCTGGCAGCTCGCGGCGGGGCACTGGATCGTCGATCACCACGCGCTGCCGAAAGCCGATCCGCTGGCTCTGGCGAGCGAGCAGAAGGAGTGGATCGACGGCGAGTGGCTCTGGCAGGCCGCCGCGTACGTCGCGCACAACGCCGGCGGCGACCAGGCGATGTCGATCTACCACGCGCTCTTCGTCGGCGCGATCTTCGCGGTCGCGTTTCTCTTCACGGAATCGGACATCGGCATCGCTCTGGCGCTCTGCGCGCTCGCCTTCGCCGGCGCGTCCGACCGCCTCGGCGTACGCCCGGCAACGGACGCAGCGCTCTTCACCGTCGTCGCCATCGGCTTGCTGTCGAGCCGGTGGCGGTACGCTCCGATTGCGTACGCCGCGCTGACGATTCTCTGGATCAACGTCCACCCGTCCGCGCTCCTCGCGCCGCTCCTCGCGTTGATCGCGATGCGCTGGATCGCTGCGGGCGTCAGCGCCGTCGCACTCCTCGTCAATCCGTACGGTTGGAAAGCGATCGCTGCGCCGTTCGAGCTCAGCGCGTTGATCCGCAAAGGGGAGTTCGTCAACGCCGAGTGGCTTCCGAGTCCATTCGCCACCTTCCCGCTGCTCTACATCACCATCGCGGCGCTCGTCCTCGTCTTCCTCGCCACGAAGGAGAAGCGCGCGAACCTCTGGCGCATGGCCATGTTCGTCCTTCTCGCTGCGCTCGCCGTCCGCTACGTGCGCAACCAGGGACTCTACTTCGCCGCGCTGCCGCTGCTCGTGCCGCCGGTGCGGAAGCTCTCGCGCACGCTGTCGATGGGCTTCGCCATCGCCGCGCTCGTCCCGCTCGGGTGGGCGATGCAGCGCTACGACCACTCCACCGGCGCCGATCCGGCGTACTTTCCGCTCCGCGCTGTGGCGAAGCTGAAGAGCTACGCGCTGCCGGGCAACATTTACAACGTCGACCAGTTCGGCGGCCTGCTCGAATGGACGTTCTATCCGCAACGGCGCACGCTCACCGATGGGCGCAACGAGCTGTTCGCGCAATTCATCGCCGACGACGCGAACGCGCACCGCGACAGCCGCGCCTGGCACGCCATGATCGCGCGCTACGATCTCGCGCTCTCCGTCGACGAGTACGCGCGCGAGAAGATGGAAGTCGTCGACGTGCAGAGCAACGAGCGCCGCATGCTACCGGCGTCGCTCGTCCGCTACCGCCGCCGCGACTGGGCGCTCATCGCCTTCGACGACGTGGCCATGGTCTTCGCCAGGCGCGACAAGTTCCCAGCCGAGGTGCTGGAGCGGATCGAGTACCGCTGGCTCGTGCCGGACGACCCGCACATCCGCTTCATCAACGACGAGGTGCGCAACGCTGCACGCGCGGAGGTCGCACGCGCGAAGCGCGAGCTCGGGGACTTGAATGTCGTGCGGGAGTTGGAAGAGGGCGTGAACGCTAATTGATCGTTTCGCAGTCGCCGGGGGAGAGCGGCGCTTCGTTCGGCCACCGCTGCGCTAAGACGCGCTCGAAGTGCGGGGCGATGATCCGCTCGTAGCGCAGTTCGAAGCTCGGATGGAGATCGAGGATCGCTTTGCGCGCGCAGATGATCAGGCAGCAGGCCTCGCGGTGCGTGACGGTCATGTCGCTGCCAATCAGGTTGAGCGTCAGCTCGACGATCATCCGGATGCGGCGAAGTCTGCGCCGCTCGTAGAAAGCGGAGCGCACTTCCGTCGACGGATCAATCTCGAACTTGGGCATCACGTTGTCGTGCGGTCAAACTGTGGGCCCGCACGGTCAATTCCCGCGTTTCACGCGTGCTCGCGATCCCCTTCCGCCCAGATCTCCTCGGCCAGCGATTCTTCAACCTGCGACTCGTAATACTTGATCGCGGCGCGCCCGACCGCACGCACCGACCAGTAGTTCAACGCACCGCCGGAGAGAGCGCCGACGAAGGGGATGATCTTCGCCAGCCGTTCGCGCACGAAGCGCGTGCCGATCTTCTCCGCGACGACGCCGCCTTCGATCGTGGCGGACTCCAGAAGAGTCCCGATGCCGTGCTTCCCGATGCCGACACCCGACGCGTACGCCAGGCACTGCATGGCCTCGGTGAAACGCTCGCGCCCGTGCGGCTCGTGGCCGTAGAGCGTGGCGATGGCAACGATCAACCGGAACTGCTGGAACATCAGATAGGAGAGGTCGGCGCCGAGCGCGCCGATGGCGAAGATGCCGCTCGGGAGTCCCGTCACCGCGCCGGCGGCCGCGCAACGGATGGCCGTGCGGCGCGCGAGCTGGCGCGCGTGCTCGCTGCGCTGCAGCTCCGGCGCGCCGCTCTGCATGGCCGCCACTTCCTTGCGCACCTTGTCCATGTCGATCTCTTCGAAGAGAGACCGGAATACTTCTTCGAGCACCGTGTCGGCGCGCCGCTTGAGCTCCCGGACTTTGACCATGGACCTTACTCGGACTTGGTTGAGGTTGACGTGGGCGTCGTCGTGCTGCTGCTGTCGCTCTTCGTTTCGGATTTCGCCTCCGACTTCGTCTCGGACTTTGCCGCGGGCTTGGACGCGTAGTCGGTTTTGTAAAAGCCGGAGCCTTTGAACTGGATCGCCGGCGCCGACACGAGCTTCTTCATCTCCGCGCCGCATTTCGGGCAATGCTCGTACGGCGGATCGTTGACGCCTTGGAGGATCTCCATGCGCTCGCCGCAGTTCGTGCACTGGTATTCGTAAAGCGGCATCGTGCCTCTCTCAACAGTCCGCGCTGCAACTGCGATTCCGGCTTATTGCACCATCGGCACGATCTTCTCGTGCGACTTCTCCTCCGCCGCGAAAAGCGCGCCGTCGCGGAAGTAGACGCCCGCCACGCCCCCCTCGGCCGTGCGGTAGTACCAGCACTCGATGGTGGCGTCCGGGCGCTCTTTCGTCTCGGTCCAGCCGGGGATCGGCTTGCCGAGGATGTGGGCGACCTCGTGCTCGGACATGCCGCGCTCGAGCTGCACGAGCTTCGCGCGCGTGACGGCGAGCCGGTCAATCGCCTCGGTCAGCCCATGCATGGCGTCGGCGTTGCGCGGGTCGTGCACGAGCACGGCACGGTAGACGCGGATTGCGTCCTGATAGCGGCCGATCGCGGCGAGGTCGCGGGCGAAGTCGACCTGGATCCGCTGGTAGACCTCGCGGGCGCGGCTGTGCGACGGGTTGCGCTGCACGAACGCGCCGAGCGAGTCGGCGTAGGCCTGCTTCTCGGCCGTCGTGGCGTTCGGCGCGGCCGCGGCGCGCTTCTGCTGCAGGACGCCGCGCCATTCGCCGCTATTGTCGGGGGCGGCGCCGTTGCCGCCGCACGCGGCGGCGAGGAGCGCGACGAGGAGGAGGGAACGGCGCATTTGGTACGGACAAAGTAGCACACGAGCGTGCGCTATAATCCGCGACGCTCTGGCGATCAGGGTCAACCTACAGCAACCGGAGGATTTATGGCCGTGAGGGGCGAGGAAGTCGCGAGCTCGATCGAGGCTCACGTCCGCGAGTCGATCGAACGGATGGTCTCGGAGATTCGCGCTTCGATCGAAGACGTCCGCGTCGTCGTCGATTCGCAGCTCAAGGCGGCCCTGCAGAGCGTCCAGGCCGACGTCAACTCCATCAATTTCGCCCCGCACATCCAGAAGAGCGTCGCCGAGCTGGAACAAGCGTTCGAAGAGGCGAAACCCGCCCCACCGCCACCGCCCGCCGCCGCCGATGCGTCGCGCGTCAAGGAAGCGCTGCAGACCGTCGAGCGCGGCAAGTCGCAGGTCGACATCCTCAATGCGCTTCTCGAGGCGTGTCTCCAGTTCGGCTCGCGCGCGGCGCTCCTGATCCTGCGCGGCGAGACGTTCAGCGGATGGAAAGGCGTCGGCTTCACCGCGCACGGCGGCAACGACGAGATGGTGAAGCGCTTCAACGCCGCGCCGGGTCTCATTCCCGAGCTCGACCACGTGCTGCGCAACGAGCAGGTCGTGCTCTGGAACGGCGCGAACCTCGCCACGCGCCTGGGCGTCGGCGCGCCGTCGCAGGCCGCGCTCGTACCGATGGTGATCAAGGACAAGGTCGCGGCCGCGGTGTACGTCGACGCGACGGACGACGACGCCTCGAAGTTCGACGCCGCGTCGATCGAGATCCTGGTCTTCACGACCGGCCTCCTCATCGACACGCTGGCGATCCGGAAGAAGATCCCGTCGCCGAGTCTCAACGAGTCGACGGAAGCGGCCGCTGCGCCACCGCCACCGCCGCCCCCACCACCGCCCGCCCCGGAGCCGGCGGAGGCCTCGGAGACGGTGGCGATGTCGGCCGCGGCGATGCGCGAGATGATGGCCGCGGCACGCCCGAGCTTCAATGTGCCGGCGGCGGAAGAGTTTGGCACCACCACCGCGACGCAGCGCCCCACGCCCCCGCCCACGCCTCCACCCCCGCCCCCTCCCGCTGCAGCGGCGCCACA
>DATELQ010000051.1:0-31453 GCA_035276475.1 Thermoanaerobaculia bacterium
CCAGCGAGATGCGGGTGAGACTCGGCGAGATCGCGCCGCCCCCCTGCCCGCCCACGGCGCAGTTGCAGCTCCAGCCGTTGCCGCCGCCGCCGCCGTTGCCGCCGTTGCCGCCGCCGCCGCCGCCGGAGTTCATGTCGTTGCCGCCGGGACTCGCTGTCTGCGGATCGCCATCCGTGGAGCCGCCGCCGGCATTGCCGGGGGCACCGCGGCCGTAGCTGCCGTCGACGTAGCCTTCCACGCCGGTGTCGAGGGCCGCATTCACGCCGGGCGCGCCGATGGTGGCGCCGCTCTGGTAGACGAAGCGCGGCGTCCCGGCGATGCCTTCGCCCTTCGATCCGTTCGCGGTGCGCGAGGCCAGCGTGCGGAAGTCGGTGTTCGCGAGTGCCGGTGCGTTGGAGTCGCCTTGAAGCACGCGGCCGCCGCCGCCGCGGAACCCTTGGCCGTTGACGGAGACGGTGGCGCCGCCCAGGGCCATCGTGCCGCTGACGTCGATGGCCAGCACGCCGCCCGTGGCGCCGTTCCACGGCAAGGCCGTGAGCGTCGAGCCGAGCGTGGCCGTCGTGTACTGCGGAACGCGGATGATCTGGTACGTCCGCTGTCCCTGCGTGGTGGTCGCGCCGAACGCCTGCGCGGTGTAGCTGTAGAGGAGGCCGCCGTTCTGGCCGCCGCCGGTGAAGGTGAGCGCGCCGCCGCCCGCGCCGACGGCGTTCGTGGCCACGACGTACTCCCAGCGGCCGGCGTTGTTGAGACTCGTCATGGCGCCGCTGCCGGTGCCGGTAGCCTTGGTCGAGCCGGTGCCCTCGCCGTAGGTCTCGTCGTTGGTCGTGTCGAAGGCGGCGTCCTGCATCTGCATGACGATGAGGAGGTCGCCGGCGGTGATGGTGTTGCCGGCGGCGCCCGCGGTGCGCGCGCCGAGGGTGAGGGTCGAGGCGCCGGCGGCAGGCGTGCCGGTGCCGATCCAGTAGTCGTTCTTGATGCCCGCAAGCGTTCCGCCGGCGCCGTCCTTGCCCGGCGTAGCGCAGACCTTCTGCTCCGCCAGCGTGCGGACGGTCTCCGAGGCGTTCGTGGCGGCGCCGCCGTTCCACGAGACCGTGGCCACGTTCGAGACGGTGCCGGCGGCGGTCGGGAGAACGGTGATGGTGATGGGCGCCGATGTCGCCCCGGCGGCGAGCGAGCCGATGTTGCACGTGACCGGGCCGGCGCCGGCGCAGCCGGTCTGGGAGACGAAGTTCGCGCCGGCGGGGATGGCGTCGGTGACGATGACGTTGTTGACGGCGGCGTTGGTGGTGTTGGTGACGCGCAGCGTGTAGGTGACGGTGTCGCCGAGCTTGATGACGTCGGCCGACGCGGTCTTGGCGATGGAGACCTGCACCGGATGCAACGGCACCGCGGCGAGCGCCCACTGCTGCGCGGTGGCGCCGGCGTTCGACCACGACATGTTCGTGTTCACGTAGCCGTGCGAGCCGCTGCCGGCGCCGGCAAAGTTCGTCAGCGTGGCAGTATTGATCGCGTAGCGGTCCTGCTGCTGCGGACCTTCGACTTGCGCGGTGTTGCCATTGAAGGCGAGGTTGTCGACGACGTAGTCGAAGGCGGTGTTCGCCGTCGTCACGTTCGGCGTGGCGGAGTTGGCGCTGGCGGTGGCGACGGTGCCGGTCGGCGCGGCCTGATCGACGCCGCTGAACGACTGCGAGCCGGCCACGACGGTGCGGTTGCGCGCACCACCGCTGGTAATCGAGACGGTGATCTGGTGCGTGCCGGTGGCCGGATTGGCCAGGCCCCACAGCTCCGTGCGCACGTTGGTGCCGTTGCTCAGCGACCCGAGGAGGGTCATCGCTTGTGCCGGCCCGCCGGCTTCGGTGCCGTAGACGACGCCGCTGGAGTTGGCGGCGGCGCCGCCGAGATCGATGCCGACGCCGACGACGAGATACCGGTTCGCCGCCAGCGTGGTGGTGTGGTTCCACGAGCCGGTGAACGTTGCCGCATTCGACGAGAACGTGGTGCTGGCGGCGCTGTCGAAGAGCACCTGCGGCACGGCCGCCTGCAGCGGGACGGCGGCGATGGCCCACGCCTGATTCGTGCCGGTGGCGGTCCACGACATGGTCGTGTTGACGAAGCCGGTCTTGCAGCTGCCGGCACCGGCGTCGTTCGGAGCGGCGTGAACGACGCTGTAGGAATTGGTCTGGTTCGCGCCCGGGGTGAGGGCAACGTTGTTGTTGAAGGCGACGGCGTCGACGACGTAGTCGAAGGCGCCGTTGGTGACGTTGACTGCGGGGGTGAGGCTGGTGCCGGTGTTCGTAGCCACGGCGCCGGCCGAGGTCAGGAGGACGTTGGAAAACGACTTCGCGCCGCCGACGACAGAGATGTTCTGCCCGCCGCCGTTCGTGACGTTGACCTGGATGGTGTGCGTGCCGGGGATCGGGTTCGGCAGGCCCCACAGCTCGACGCGCACGTTGGTGCCATTCGTAGCCGCGCCGAGCAGGAACATGGCCTGGTTCGGACCGCCGGCCTCACTGCCGTAGGTGACGGTGCCGACGGTGGCGCCGCCGCCGCCCAGGTCGATGGAGACGCCGACGACGAGCGCGGCCTTCTTCGCCGACCCGGTGGTGTGGTTCCAGGTGACGGTGACGGGGTTCGCGGTCGAGGCCGTGGCTGTCGCGGTGTTGGACGCAGCGTCAAAGACGACCTGCGCCGCCAACGGCGAGACAGACACAACAGCCCCGATGCCGAGCACGGCAAAGGAACGGACGAGCCGCCTGATGAGCATGTAGCTCCTCTAACCCAAGGAGATCAAGATGCACTTCCCGGCTGGCCTCGGCAGTGCTCTAGATCACGGTTTAGACTCCGGCTGAGACGGCGCCGTCGATTATGGCACGAGTGCGCTTCCGACGTTCCGCCCGATTCGCAGTCCGACGCGCAGCGGCCGCGGCTGGGCAGTGAGATCGGGGCCCTTCACATTCGCGGAGTAGTCGAACTGGGTCGTGCTCCTCCCCTGCTGCTTGATGTCGGCATTCACGCGCACGCCGCCGACCTTCCCTTCGAACGACCAGTGGAGGTTCGGACCGTCTTTGCGGAACGATCCCGGCGGAATGTCGAGCGTGTAGCTCCCCACCGTCAACGACGCGCGTTGCGCGGCGGGATCGAATGAGGACGATGCGCCGAGGGTGAAGCTGCCGTTCTCCGAGAAGCCCTGGCTGTTGACCTGGAGCTTGGCAACGTTGAACGCGGCGAACGGAGAGGCGGGCGGAATGTTGCCGACGACGATGGCCGCGGGCGTGGCGCCGCGCGTCTGCGTGCCCGGGAGCGGAATGGTGGCCACCGGCGTGTTCGTGGCGGTGTCGAACGACACCACGGAGTTGTGATCGAAGTTGCAGAGATAGGCTTGTGCGCCGTCCGGCGTGATGGCGACGTCGAACCACGCTTGCGAGTAGTCGGTGATGGTCGTGAGCGCGAACGTGGTTGTATCGACCGTGTAGAACGGACCGTCGTCCGGAATGCCGATCGCGTATAGCTTGCTGCCGTCGGGCGTGATCTCGAAGGAGGCGAAGATGGCGTCGACGGCGGCGGTGGAGAGCGTCGTGTTCGTGGCGGTGTCGACGACGCTGAAGACGCCCTGGGTGTTCTGGTAGTACAGCCGGCTGCCGTCCGCCGAAAGGGCCATGCCGTACGCGCCGCCGCTGCCGGAGGGCGGAATCGTCGCGATCAACGCGTTCGTCGCGGCGTCGGCGACGTAGACGTCGCCGGACGAGGAGTCGTCGATGTACACCTGCGTCGGCGTGGCCGCGATCATGTACGGCCGCGACGTGGCCGGGAGGGCGATCGATCCGGTGACGCTGTTGGTGGCGGTGTCGACGACGGTGACGCTGCCGACGCCGCCCAAAACGGTGGCGACGTAGAGGCGCGCGCTGTCAGGACTGACGGCGAGGCGCGCCGCGCCCGGAACGGAGATCGTCGCGGCGACGGAGTTCGTGGCTGTGTCGATGGCCACGATTGTCCAGGTGAAGGGAAAGACGTTTTGAAATGTGCTGACGTAGACGCGGTTGCCGTCCGGCGACATGGCCATCATGTGCGTCGAGGCCACCGGCCCGCCGCTCATCGGTGCCGGGAGCGGCACGGTGGCGACGACGGCGTTCGTCGCGGTGTCGATGACGGCGACGTTCGGCTCGTAATGGCTGCCGACGTACGCGAACGTCTGGGCATGAACGGCCGTGGAGACACAAATCGAGAGTAGAAGTGTGAGGAGGTGACGACGCATCAGGGCTCCCTTTCTACGGTTTGAGTTTGAGAGACGGGTCGCCAAACAGAATCCACGAATTGCGCGTGTCTTTGTCCTCCACCGCGCGCTTCGCCTGATTGATCGCTTCTCCAATCGTGACGTTCCCAAAGACCCGGCTCAGGAGCTCGCGGTTCATGACGGCCTGGCCGTCCGGCTCGGTGAGCGTGGTCGACGCCCACACCGCCACCGCCCCGCCGTTCGGCGCCTCCAACAACCCCTCGGCCATGCTGTACGAGAAGAGGTCGTGGAAGTAGCCGTTGAGGCAGTTCATGGCCACGACGAAGGGCAAGCGGTTGCCGTTGGTGAGGCCCACGGCGTCGCCGGTGTTGAAGACGCCGTCGAGGCCCCAGAGATCGACGGTGCCGTGGCCGACGTAGTCGACGAGGAGCTGCCCCTGGTTGAGCGCAGCGGGGACGCCGGCAGTGCTCTGCGCGAATTCGATTTTCTGCAGGGTCATCGTGTGCGGCACGAACGACGTGGCCGCGTCGGCCGCCGCCGCAAAGTCATAACCCTCGGGGCGATCGGCGATGGAGAGAACGCTGTTGGCCCACGCGCCGCTCGGCGTACCGCGCGAAGTGATCTTGTTGAACATCAACTCCGCGTCCTGCGCCGTACGCGCCGGGATGCGGCCGATGGCGAAGTCGGGGACGCCGTCGCCGTCGACGTCGGCGATCCAGTCGTCGCACGCGGTCTTGAGGTAGACGGTCGGGATGAGCTTCGTCGGCATGAAGTCGTAGGCGCCTAGCCCTAAGTAGTTGCGCGGGTCGATGCTGGCGTCGCCGACGAGGAGGACCCAGCGCGGCCTGGTCTTCCACTGCAAGGTGCTCTTGAGGAACGCCCGGATGGCCTCGGGGCCGCGCACGCCGAAGTTGAATTCGTCGTAGAGGTCTTCGACGTCGATGGCGGCGGCGTTGATGCCGTCGCGCTTGCGCACCGGGACGAGCCCCGACGCGGCTTGCATGAACGCGCTGTTGCTGATGATGAGGAGGTCGGCACTCCCCTTCCCGTCGCTCCACGTCGACGGCCGGTTCGCCGCGAGCTCCGCGGGGGCGAGGATGCGGCTGTCATCGAAGACGAGGACGACGCGGTTGCCGCTGCCGGACGGGGTGAAGGTCGCGGCGTAGCCGCCGAGGGGATCCGAGGCGATGGCGGTCTCGAGCTCGACCGGCGCGTCGGTCACGTCGATGGCGCGGATCGCATTCGAGGTGAAGCCGCCGACGCGCACGCTGCGGCCGGCCGGCAGACTCGCTTCGAATTCGCCGCTGTCGGCGCGGAGGAGATGCTGATACGCGAGCTTCGTCGAGGCCACGACGCTGAAATCGTTGTCGCCGCCGAGGGCGGTGAAGGCGACGCTGTTCGCGGCGGCGAGCGACGCGTGCGGCACGGCGAAGGTGAACGTCTTCTGCTCCTGGTTGTCGTACGTGACGACGCCGAGGCTCTGGCCGTTGAATGCGATGGCGGTGCGGTGCGGGCCGTCGGTGCCGCCCTGCAGCGTCACTTCGAGCGTGGCGTTGCCGGCGGCGCCCGCGTCGGCGTTGCCGAGGCGGAGCGGCTGCCCGGTCGGCTCGCTCCAGACGAGCGGGCCGAAGTAGTTCTCGGCGTCGCCGTTGTTGACGATCGCGGCGAGGAACATGCTCCGCTCGCGCTTCTGGTACGCGAAGGCAACGCTGCCGGTCAGCGCTGCGCCGCCGCGCGACTTCACGAGCGGCAGGCGGTTCGCCGAGCCTTCGCTCCAGCGCAGCCAGTAGGTGCGCGCGCCGGTGGAGATGGTGTCGAGGCCGCGGCCGTAGAACTCGATGGAGTCGGCGTTCACGACGAGCGGCTGCTCGATGCCTGCTTCGAAGAGCGAGAGCTTCTTGAAGTTCGCGCCGGGATTGAAGCCGGCGGCGGACATCTGCTCGCGCGTGACGCGGTACCACCCCTCCTGCGTCACGTAGATCTTGAGACCGAAGTCCGCGGCGAGCTCGCTCTGCTTCTTGAACTGCTGCGCCGTGGCGGCGGCGAGCGTCGCCGGCCGCAGCACGCCGCAGCCGGCGGGCGGCTCGACGATGCTGCCGGTCACGCCGAGGCCGGGAAGCGGGATCTGGTTCGGCGGAGGCCCGACGATCGCGGCCACGGGGGCCGCGATCGTCAGGAGGGTGAACGCGAATTTGAACGTCTTCACGGCTGCAGCTTCAGCGTCGGATCGCCGAAGAGGATCCAGGTGCGTCTGACGTCGATGTCCGTCGTCTCCTGTTTCGCCTTCAGCACGGCGTCGCCGATGGTGGTGTTGCCGCCGAAGAGCTGCCGGTAGAGCGCGAGGTTGACCTTGAGCTGCTGGTCCGGCGAAGTCAGCGCCGACGACGCCCACGCGCCGATGGCGCCGCCGTTGGCGTTCTTCAGAAGCGCCTCGCCGAGGCTCTCCTGGAAGAGGTCGTGGAAGTAGCCGTTGAGGCAGTTCATCGTCACGACGAACGGCAGCTTGTCGCCGTTGGTGAGCGCCGCCGCGGCCGTGGAGCTGAAGACGTCGCTGCTCCAGATCTCCACCGACCCGTGGCCGATGTAGTTCGTGAGCAGTGCGCCGTTGTTGAAGGAGTCGATGACCGCCTGCGACGGGTTCGGCGTGGCGGCGAAGGAGATGCGGTTCGTCGCGAACGTCCCCGGCACGAGGGCGGAGAGCTGGTCGCCCGCAACAGTGAACGGCACGCCGTTGGTGCGGTCGGTGATGATGGAGACGTTCTTCATCCACGGGCCGGTGACCGAGGCGCGGCGAACGAGCTTGTTGACGACGCCCGCGGCTTCGTCGGCGGTGCGCACCGGGATGCGGCCGATGGCGATCTGCGCCAGGCCGGTGTCGTTCCAGTCGGCGAACCAGTCGTCGGACGCCGTTCGCAAGTAGGCCGTGGCGATGAGCTTCGTCGGCACGAAGTCGACGTTGCCCATGCCGTAGTAGTTGCGCGGATCGAAGCTGGAGTCGCCGAGGAGGATGGCGTAGCGCGGCGCCTTCGTCCACGACGTCTTGGCGCGCTGCAGGAACGCGCGGATGGCGTCGGGGCCGTGCGCGCCGTACGAGAACTCGTCGTAGACGTTCTGCACGTCGGCGATGGTGGTGCTGATGCCCTGAGCGTCGCGCGCGGCCTTGAGCGAGGCCGCGGCCGCGGAGAAGGCCTTGTTGGTGATGATGACGAGGTCGGCGCCGTTCTTCGCGGCGTTGAGCGTCGAGCCGACGTTGACGACGATCTGCGCCGGTGCCTGCACGCGGTCGTCGCCGAAGGCGAAGATGCTGCGCGCGCCGCTGCCGGCCGTAGCGAAGGAGACGCTCTTCGTGCCGTCCGCCGCCGCCGCGACCGTGGCGTTCAGGAACTGCGGCGCCTGCGGATCGGTGAGGTCGACGACGCGCACCTTGTCGGTGGTGAAGCCGGTGACGGTGACCGCCGTCGCCGCCGGGACGTTGAACGCCAGGGCGTTGCTGTCGGCAACGAAGCGGTGCGCGTACGTGAGCTTCACCGACTCGACGATGCTGATGTCGTCGTCGCCGCCCACGGCGTTGAAGGAGAGGGTGTTCTCCCCGTCGACGAGCCAGCTCACCGGAACGCTGAAGTTGGAGACGCTGCGGGCCTGGCTGCGGAAGCGGACGACGCCGAGGTTGTGCCCGTTGAGGTCGAGCTGCACGGCGTGGTCGAAGTCTTCGGTCGACCCTTGGATCACCACTTCGAGCGCGGCCGTGCCGCTGTTCGCATCGAGGTTCTTCACGGTGATGGCGTTCGTCGCCGGCGTGCCGAACCAGTTCACGATCAGCTGGCCGAAGAAGTTGTCGCGGTCGCCGTTGTTGACGAGCGCGGTGAAGAAGACGGTGCGCTCGACGCGGCTGAAGGTGTACGGCGTGCTGGCCGGCGCGGGAGCGCCGCCGGCGGGCTTGCCGTTGGTGCTGGCCGCCACGCGGAGGCCGGTGCCGACGCCCTTGACGACGTAGTAGACGTGGCCTCCGGCGGTCGGCGTGTCGATGCCGGTGCCGTAGAACTCGATCGTGTCGTCGTTGCCGAAGTTGCCGCTGGGAATCGAGATCGGCACTTCGATGCCGTCGGCGAAGACGGAGATCTTCTGGCTCTGCGTGCCCGGATCGAAGCCGGCAGCGACGAGGTCGCTCTTCTTGACGCGGTACCAGCCGGACTGCGTGACGACGATCTTCGCCGCTGCGGTGGCGGCGACGTTCCACTGCTGCGCGAGACGCTGCGCGGACGGCGCCGTCGGCGCGGGCGCGGTGACGCCCATGCCGGGCTGCGTGACGAAGATGCCGCCGACGGAGCCGGCCGACGGATCGGGATCGGTGTCGGGCGTGGTGACGGTGGTGGTGTTGCTGATCTTCGGCGTGACCGGGCCGTGCGTGGTGTGCACGCCCTTCAAATCGACGTCCTCGATCCAGTACTGCGGGAACTGTCCGGCGGGGGGCGCCTTGTCGACGAAGCGGTAGCTGCGCCGCGCGTTCTGCGAGACCTTCTTGCCGGTGAAGAACGCGGAGCCGACGATGATGTTCTTGCTGACGCGCTCCTTCTGTCCGGCCACGTCGCGCCAGACGTAGAAGCCGAGGTTGTCCTGCTCGAACGACGTCTGCCAGGTGATGGTGACGGCGTTCTTCGACTGCACCGCGTCCATCGACAGCATCTTCACGAGCGTCGGCGCCAACACGGTCATCATGGAGCTGCCGTTGTCGTTGGCGGTGTTGGAGTCGGTCTCGTTGTACGTCGGGCCGGCGCTGTTGAGCACCTGGCCGGCATTCGGACCGACCTGCCCGGCGACCGTCATGGTCGTGGTCTGGCCGGAGTCGAGCGTGCCGACGGGGCAGGTGATGACGCCGGTGCCGGAGCTGTAGACGCAGATGGCCGGCGTGGCCGCCGCACCGTTGCCCGGACCGCCGCCGCTGAACGTGACGGACGGCGCGGTGCTGTAGCCGGTGCCGGGGTTGTCGAAGTAGACCTGGGCGACCTGGCCGGGCGTGCCGAGGATCGTGGCCGCGGCGACGGCGCCGGTGCCCGGGCCGCCGAAGCTGACGGTCGGCGTCGAGGTGTAGCCGGCGCCTTCGTTCGTGATGGTGATGGAGGTGACGTGGCCGCTGTCGTCGATCGTCGACGTGGCGGTGGCGTTCGTGGTCGGGCTGCCGCCGCTCAGCGTCACGGTCGGCTCGGTGGTGTAGCCGCTGCCGCCGTTCGTGACGTTGATGACGGTGACGAAGCCGCCGAGCTTGGCCTTGGCGGTGGCGCCGCTGCCGTTGCCGCCCGTGACGTTGACGGTCGGCGCGGAGGTGTAGCCGCTGCCGCGGTTCGTGACTGTCGCGGCGATGTTCCGCGAGTAGGTGAAGCCGGCCGGCATCGTGTCGACGAGCGACACGCCGGTGGCGCGCGACGGACCGTTGTTCGTCATGGTGATGTACCACAGCACGTCCTGCGCGGTGGCGGGGTTGCCGGGGTAGACGAAGCCGGGACCGTAGGGGCTGACCGAGGCGTTGTTGCTCTTGGTGACGGCGATGTCGATGCGCTTGAGCACCGTCGTCGTCGCCGACTTGGTGTTGTTCGCGGCGACGGAGTCGGTGTCGCCGGAGCCGACCGCCACAGTTGCGGTGTCGGTGATGGTCGAGCCGTCGTTGGTCGACGGATCGACAGCCACGACGAGGGTGAATGCATTCGTGGTGCTGTTGCCCGCGAGGTGGACGCCGGAGTTGGTCGTGCAGGTGATCGAGCCCGTGCCGCCGACGGCGGGCGTGGTGCAGCTCCAGCCGGAGGGCGGGGTCATGGAGACGAACGTCGTGTTGGACGGCACGTTCTGCGAGAACGTGACGGTGGCGGTGGTCGCCGACGTGCTGAGGTTCGAGACCGTCTGCGTGTACGTGATGTTGTTGCCGGCGCTGACCGGATCGGGCGAGTCGGAGTTCGTCGTCACCTCGAGGTCGAGCGCGCAGGTGACGTGCAGCGTGGAGTTGCTGGTGGTGGCGCTGCAGCTGCCGTTCGTCGACACCAGGCGATAGACATTGCCGTCGACGGCCGCGGTGACGTTCGTGATCGACAGCGACTGCGTCGTGGCGCCGCTGACGCAGTTCGAGGCGCAGGCGCCGCTGTTGGCGAGATTGCTGAAGTTCACGCCGCCGTCCGTCGAGATCTGCCACTGATTCGCCGTGGCGTTGGCGACGACCGCCGTGACCGAGTACGTGGCGCCGGCGCAGACGTTCTTCGAGGTGATGTCCGTGGTAACGCTCGGCGAGGTATTGACCGGAACGCTGACCGCCGTCGAGCTCACCGAGCAGACGCCCTTCGTCTTCGTCAGGTTGATGACGGCGTTCGTGCCGGCCGTGCCGGCGGTGAAGACGAAGCCGCTGCCGAGCGTGGCCGCCGCGGTGGCGCCGGTGCCGACGCCGCCGATCGTGACGGTCAGCACCTGCCCGGTCGTGTACCCGCTGCCGAAGTTCGTCATGGTGATGGCCGTGACCACGCCGCCGGTGACGGTGGCGGTGGCGGTGGCCTGCACGGCGGGCGTGCTGGCCGGCGCGCTGATCGTCACCGTCGTCGAGGCCTGTACGTAGCCGCTGCCGCCGCTGCCGATGGTGATGTGGTCGACGGTGGTGACGGACGAGTTGGTGATGGTGGCGTTGCTAATCGACCAGGAGAAGGTCGCGCCCGGATCGAGCGGCGCGGAGGCGATGTTGCCGGTGGAGCCGGCGCAGAGCGCGCTCGGCGCGTGGATGGCCGGCGCGGCGTCGCAGACGTGGACGTCTTCCTGCGTCGTGCCGAGGTAGTCGAAGATGAGCGACGGGACGTTCGTCGAGGCGCCGAGAATCTGGTTCTGGTAGTCGCCGCTCGGCGTGTTGGCGCTGACGTCGGCCTGGAACACGAGCGTCAGCGTGCCGCCGCCGGCGATCGACTGGCCGATCCACGTCGGCGAGGCGGTGGTGCCGAGCGACGCGGTCGCCGTGGCCGTACCGCTGGAGAAGCTGACCGTCGGCGCGGAGCTGTAGCCGCTGCCCGTGTTGGTGATGACGACGCCGGTGACGACGCCGTTCGTCACGATCGCGGTCCCGGCGGCGTTGACGCCGCCGCCGCCGATGAAGCTCACGGTCGGCGCGGAGGCGTAGCCGCTGCCGCCGCTCGTGATCGTCACGTAGCCGACGCAGCCGGAGGTGCAGGGATTGGCGGCGGCGACGCCGTTGATGATCGTCGTGCCGCTCTTGTAGGTGAAGCCGCTGGAGAGGTTGTCGGTGATCTGGACGTTGTTCGCGGTTGTGGCGGCGAGCGGGTTCGTCACCGTGATCGTGTACGTGGCGGTGCCGCCGGCCGTGACCTGCGCGGTGCTCGTGGTCTTCGACGGATTGAGCGCGCCGAACGTCGTCTGCGCCGTCGTGGAGGCGTTGCGGTTGTTGAGCGCCGTGCCGTCGCCGACGGCGGCGACGTTGGTGTACGTGCCGGTGGCGTTCGGGAAGACGAGGATGTCGAGCGTGCCGGAGGCGCCCGGCGTGAGCGTGCCGATGTTCCAGGTCACGTTGCCGTTGCTGCCGATGGCCGGCGCGCTGTTGACGGGGATCGAGTTCGACGACGGCACGCCGGCGTAGAGCAGGCCGGCCGGGAGGTAATCGGTGAGAACGACGCTCGTGCCGGAGGAGTGGCCGGCGTTGGAGTAGCTGATGGTGTAGGCCTCGACCGGGATGATGTTCGTGCCGGCTCCGGCGGTGACCGCGGTGTCGAGGGCCACGGTCTGGCCGTTGATGGCCGTGATCTTGGCGACCTGCCACGCCGAGCCGCTGAAGACGGCGATGTAGCTGCCGACCGACATGAGCGCCGAGGAGTTGACGAGGATCGTGTTCGACGCCGCGGCGGCGCCGGCGAGCGTCGTCAGCGGATCGCCGACGGCGTCGCCGCTCGGCGCCATGCTGATCTGGTAGTTCGGCGTGGCGCCGCTGTTGAGCGTCGTTCCGACGTTCGTCGGCGGCACGGTGTTCGTCGACGTCGCGCTCGCGTTCGTCGAGAGGATGCTCTGGCCGAACGGCAGCGCGTCGTTGACCTTCACGAGATAGGTGAAGGTGGAGCTGGAGCCCGGCGTGAGCGTCGGAATGGTCGCCGAGCTGGCCGAGCCGAGGCTGAACGTGCCGCCGCTCTGGTAGGTCGTGTTCGCGGGGATGACGTCGGAGATGACGATGCCGGTGGAGTCCGCAGTGCCGACGTTCGTGGCGGTGACGGAGTACTGCACGGTGTCGCCCGGCGCGGCGCCGATGACCGCGTTGGCGACGGCGCCGCCGCTGCCGCTGAAGCTGACGGTGGGGATGCCGGTGCAGCCGCTGCCGTTGTTCGTGAGCGTGACGCCGGTGACGCTGTACGGGCCCGGCGTGAGCGACGAGACCGGGTTCGTGCTGACGGTGGCGGTGACGCCGCTGCAGTTGTTGCCGCTGATCGTCACGGTCGGCGGCGTGGTGTACGAGCCGCCGTTGGTGACGTTGACGAAGACGACGCGCTCGCCGCCGTAACCGGTGGCAGTGGCGGCCGTGGTGGGCGTGCCGCCGCTGAACGAGATGGTCGGGTTGGCCGGGCAGCCGGCGCCGGCGCTGGTGATGGTGATGCCGGTAACGACGCCGCCCGTCAGGGTGGCGGTGGCGGTCGGGGCCACGCTGCAGCCGGCGATGGTCACGGTCGGTGCGGAGCTGTAGCCGGCACCGCCGTTGTTGATGGCAATGTTGAGGAGGCCACCCGAGGTCTGGCCGGTGGTGGCGGTCCCGGTGGCGGCGACCGTCGGACTGCCGCCGCTGAAGTTGACGACCGGCGAGCTGCAGCCGGAGCCGGCGTTGGTGATGGTGACGCCGGTGACGACGCCGGCGGTGGAGATGGTGGCGACGGCGGTCGGCGCCACGGCGCAGCCGGTGATCGAAACGGACGGCGCGGAGGCGTAGCCGCTCCCGCCCGACGTGATGTTGACGGCGGTGATCGGCGACGGCAGCGGCGACGCCAGCTCGGAGAGACGGAGCGCCGGCGTGGCCGTGACGTTGACGGTCGCGGTGGCCGAGCAGGTCGTCGTGCAGGCGCTGGTGATCGAGGCGACGTTCGGGTACGAGGTCGTGCCGGCCGGATTGCCGGTGGCGTTGACCTGGGCCTGGACGATGAACGTCGCCGAGGCGCCGGGCTGCAGCGTGCCGACGGTGAACGTCAGCGTGCCGCTCGTGTTCGTGACGCTGGAGGTCTGCGCCGTCGCCGTGGCGCCGGTGCCGGGGCCGCCGAAGCTGACCGTCGGCGTGGAGGTGTAGCCCGTGCCGCCGTTCGTGATCGTGACCGCCACGACCTGGCCGCCGGAGACGCTGGCCGTCGCCTGCGCGCCCGTTCCGCCGCCGCCGCTGATGGTGACGAGCGGCGCGGAGGTGTAGCCGGCGCCGCCGTTGGTGAGATTGATGATGGAGACGGAGCTGACGGTGCCGGTGTAGTTCGTCGAGCTGATGACGTTCGGCAGCGGATCGCTGACGGCGACGTTCTGGGCGACGCCGTAGCCGGCATTCACCACGGTGATGGTGTAGCTGAACGTGCCGCCCGGCACGAGCGCGGCGGAGCTGGGGGTCGTGGCGGTCTTGGAGATGTGGACGTCGGGATAGACGAGGACCGACGACGCCGAGGCCGTGAGCGGGCCGGTCTGCGTGTTCGTGAGGGTGGAGGTGTTGACGATGCAGGAATTCGAGCCGCAGGCGGTGCCGGTGGCGTTGGAGTTGACGGAGACGGTGAAGGTGACGCTGCCGCTCGCGCCGGCGGCGAGGGTGCCGATGTTCCACGTCACCGTGCCGGCGCTCTGCGTGCCGCCGCCGGTGGCGGAGACGAAGGTCGTGCCGCTCGGGACCGGGCTGGTGATCACGGCGTTGGTGATCTGCACGCTCGAGGGGTTGGCGTAGGTGATGGTGTAGGTGAGCTGGTCGATGCCGGGGTTCGCTTCGAGCTTGTCGACGCTCTCGGTGAGCGAGGCGTAGACCGGGGTCATGCAGACGATGCCGCGGCTGTCGAAGTTGCCGGTGGTGTTCGTCGTGGAGTTGCCGTTGAAGTCGAAGCGGTACGTCGTGTTCTGATTGCCGTTGTCGTCCTGCGCGGAGATGATCCACAGCAGGCGGTGGCCGGCCGGGAGGACGTAGTTGTTCGGCGCGAGGGTGATGGAGTGATCGCCGAACTGGTCGCCGCCGCCGACGTTGAGGTTGCTGTTCACCGTGGAAATGTTCTGCCACGTGTTCGTCGCCGGGTTGAAGTCGGCCAGCTGGACGGTGTCGTTGATCTTGTTGCCGCTGATGCGCTCCCAACCGAGGTTCACGCTGGCGGTGGAGATGATGTAGGCGAGGTTCGCGTCGGCCGGATCGGAGTAGAAGCGGGCGATCTCGGTGAGCTGGCGGACGCTGACGGCGGTCGTCGCCGTGGCACTGCTCCCCTGCGTCGTGTTGGCGAGGAACGCCGCGCTGGTCATGACCGCGGTACCGGCCGCGCCGGTGCCGGGACCGCCGAAGACGACGGTTGGCGCCG
This sequence comes from Thermoanaerobaculia bacterium, assembly GCA_035276475.1. Taxonomy (GTDB): domain Bacteria; phylum Acidobacteriota; class Thermoanaerobaculia; order Gp7-AA8; family Gp7-AA8; genus DATDFB01. The sequence goes on from DATELQ010000051.1 coordinate 14,770, forward strand.
AGGTGTAATTCGTGCCGCCCGCAGACATGGCCACGGCGACGATCGTGTTGCTGCCGTTGCCGATGGCCGTGCCGTTCGCGCCGGAGCCGCCGCCGCCACCGGTGAACGACACCGCCGGCGCGCTGGTGTATCCCGTGCCGGCGTTGGTCATGGTGATGTGGTCGACGCCGAGGTTCGACGAGGACGACGAGACGAGGCCGGTGAGGTTGCGGAAGTGATACGTCGTCGTGGCGCACGCGGCGTTGTTGAGGAACTCCTCGGTGAAGTTCGCCGTCGCCTGCGTGGCGTTCGAGGCGTTCACCGTGGCCGTGTTCTGCTGGAGGTTCGGCGACGGGCTGGCCGCCCCCGCCGCGACGTTGAAGACGAGCGTGCGCGTGGCCGTGGCGCCGGGAACGAGAACGCCGAGGTTCGTGCAGACGACGTTCGCGTTCGAGATTGCCGTCGCCACCGCGCCGGCGCCGGGGCCGCCGAAGCTGACCGTCGGCGTGCCGGTGTAGCCGGTGCCGGGGTTCGTGATCGTCACGGCCACGACTGCGCCGTTCGCGACCGTCGCCGTGGCCGTCGCGCCCGCGCCGGTGCCGCCGATCGTCACGGTCGGCGCGGAGGTGTAGCCGCTCCCGCCGTTGGTGATGGTGATCTGGGCGACGCCGTTCGGTCCGTTGCAGCCGGAGGACGAGCCGGCCGTGGTGAAGGTCAGCCCGGTGAGGACGGTGTCGGTGAGGTACGTGAGGTTGGCGATGCCGTTGCCGACGTTCGCGTACTCGAGGGTATAGCTCAGCGTCGCCGTCGGGAACGTGGTGCTGCGGTTCGCGGTCTTGGCGAGCGTCAGGACCGGACCGGCCACGAGCAGCGGCACGGACGGGTGCACCGTCGCCGCGTTCGACGAGGTGATGTCGGCGGTGTTGGTGAAGGAGCCGGCCACGGTGGCCGTGGCGTTGAACGTGACGCTGATGCTGTTGCCGGGCGAGAGGCTCGCGCCGCTCCACGCGCCGCTCCACGTAATCGTGCCGTTCGCGCCGTTGGCCGGCGCCGTCGTCGCCGCGGGACTGGCCGAGCCGCCGACGTAATTGAAGCCGGTCGGGAGGGCGTCGCTGACGGCGATGCCGGTGACGGTCGTCGTGGAGTTGTTGGTGTAGGTGACGGTGAAGTGGACGACGTCGCCGGCGTTGAAGGAGCTCGTCGGCACCGTCGGGTTGGACGCCAGCGCGGCGCTCTTCGACGCCGTGAGCGCCGCCGTCGTCACGGTGACGCCGGAGTCGATGGCGCTGAGGTTGCCGACGCCCGTGGCCATCGTCGCGGTGTTGTAGAACGTGCCCGCGCTGCTGCCGGAGGTTGCGGTGTAGTCAAAGGTCCTGACGATCGGCGTCGTGCACGGGTTCGTGAGACAGGGCGGGACGGTCGCGTTGAACGTCCAGGTGAGATCCTGGCCGCTGATCGTCGGCCCGCCGGTCGGCGAGAGCGAGTTGGGGCCGTTGTTGGTGCCGGTGCTGGTGTAAGTCCAGCCGGCCGGCAGGGTGTCGGTGATGGAGGTGACGGGGATCTGCGTCCCCGAGGTGTTGGTGATCGTGATCGTGAACGTCACCGCTCCGGGAGCCGTCACCGTGTTCTGGGCCGGAGGATGCGTCTTCGTCAGCGTCGGCGGGTTCACACCGCACGGCGGCGTCCCCGACGGACCCGGCACCGTGACCTTCACGTAGTTCTTGCCGAGGCTCTGCGCGTTGATGCCCTGGTACGGGACATTCGTGTAGTAGCCGCCCGTGGAGTCGGTCGCGAACGGCGCGTTGATCAGGCCGCCCGTGGTCTGCCACGTCTGCGTCGTGTGTCCGCGGCCGCCGGAGAGCAGCGATCCGTCGGAGATCTGCAGGGCGAGTAGATACTGCCCCTGCACGAGGTTCGTGATGTCCCAGTTCGTGGTGACGATCGTGCCGACCGGCGCGGCGGGGTTGTTGATCGCGATCCAGCTTCCGGTCGGCTCGTCCGCTTGTCCGTTGCCGTTCGCGTCGTACCAATACATGAACTGGGCGTTGACGATCTGGCTGATGCTCGCGCAGTTGTTGACCTTCAGCGCGTCCATGATCTGCGCGCGGATCGGGACCGTGCAGGTCCCGGCCGTCACCGAGCCCCCGGTGATCGACGTGGCGATCGGCTGCGGGATGATGCCGTTGGCGAGCGTCACGGCGTCGCCGAACGGACCGGGTGACGTGGCGTCGCAGACGAAGTTCCCTTCCCACACGATGTCTTTCTGGAAGGGGTTGTTCAGGCTGTTCGCGGTGGCGAAGAGGAACTGGAAGGGCGTGTTCTCAGTGAGCGTCGGCCCGCCGACCGCCGAGGCGTTGAGCATCGACAGCGGGATCTCGTAGTCGACGAAGTACTCGGTGCAGCTTCCGGTGCTGAGATTGATCGAGCGCGTGGTGCCGTAGTCCCAGCGCGTCTCGCTCGCGCCGTTCGGCCACTGCACGGTGGCGGGCGCGGCGCTGCCGTTGAACTGCTCGATCTTGTTGGTGCTGCTGTTCACGAACGCCGTCGGGTTGGTGAAGAGGCTGTAGATGCCGGGCGTGGCGACGTAGTCGATGGAGTTCGTCTGCAGGCCGCTCCAGATCGAGCGCAGGATGTCGACCGGAGCCGCCGGCGCGCCGCTCGAGCCGTCGAGGTGCGCGGCGAAGTCGCGGTAGCCGGTGCCGGTGATGGAGAAGAAGACCGTCCACAGCGCCGAGTTCCACGGATCGCTCGAGCCGTACGCGCCGGCGCTCGGTCCGGTGGCGTAGTTGTTGGCGATCTGGTTGACGCGCCAGCGGAAGTAGATCGTCTTCGTCGAGGAGTTGTAGAAGTAGTAGATGCTGGGGAGGGTCGAGTCGGGGCAGCCGGAGCTGACGCTGACGTAATTCTGCGGCGTGGTGCCGCCGTTCGACGGGTCGGCGCTGCTGCGAAGGTCCTTGACGGCGTGGTCGCCGACGGGATCGGGATAGGTCGTGCCCCACGAGTACGGGACCCACTGGGTCTCCAAGGGCCAGGCGACGGGGGCGATGGCGGCGCCGCCGCCGTACGCGCTGCCGTTGGTGACGGCGCCGGTGCCGTTGTTGTACTGCGGCGGCGTCTGAGCGTTGGCCTGAAGCGCGAAGATCGTGAGCGCGACGCTACAAATACAAAACAAGCGCATCGCGCGCCGATGATGGGCGTTGACCATGTTCTCTCCCGTCGGTTTGGACCTAGTTATCTTGCACGTCGGACCCAGCGTCGCGCAAGAGCGATTATTGTAACTAAATTCCCCCAACGACGGGTATTTATCTTTCCGACGAGCTGGTCCGGAGGGAACGGCGGATCGTCGAGCGCGCAGTTGTCGCCGCGCGTGGTGATGCTGATGACCTCGCCGCCGCGCCGCTCGATGCGCACGACGCGGTGCGCGGTGAGGCCGCGCTCGAGCCGCGCCAGGACGACGTCGCCGCGCCGCAACGCGCCCGGATCGACGCCTTCGACGACGAGCCGCTGCCCGGAGCGGATGAAGGGATGCATGCTGTCGCCGGTGGCGGTGAAGCGGGCCCGATGCCCCTTGGCCAGCACCTCGGCGATGACGTCGCCGGCGTTCATCGCGCCGCGTCCACGACGCTGCGGTCCGGCGTGAACTCGAGCACGCGCACCGGCACGGCCGCGACGAGTTGGTCCAGAAAGTCGAGGGTGAACGCGAGCGCGCGCCCGTCGTGAAACAGCGGGAAGGTGCACGCAAACAACCGCGCCGCCGCCTCGGAGGGCGCAACGTCGACGAGCTTCGTCTCCCTCGCCTGCTGCAAAAGAAAGATGCCGTCGAGCGGCGCGGACGCCGGCGACGACAGCGCCGCCTCGCCGTGCCACGGCGTGCCGAACATCCGCCACTCGCCGCTCACGTTGCGCACGATGACGCGGTCGTCGCTCACGATCTCGACGTCCTCAGCGTCCACCCACAACCGCGCCGTCGTCGACTTCCCCGCGCCCGACTGCCCGACGAAGAGCCTCCCCCGCCCCGCCGCGTCGATGATGCCGGATGCGTGGAGCTCGACGCCGCGCCCGCGCGCGAGGAGGTGTGCGACGATCACTTCGTCCAGCGGGTACTCGAGCGCGTCGACGGCGCCGTCGAAGACGTCGGCGCGCAGGAGCACGCGTCCGGCGGTGAAGTCGCGGTCGAAGTAGGCGACTTTGTACGGCGCGTCGCCGAGCATCGCGGAGCTGCAGTCGATGCGAAAGCGTCCGCCGTCGTCGAACATCGTCCAGACGGCGCCGGAGTCGAAGAGCAGCGTGCCGCCCGGCTCGGGCATGACGGCAACGCGCTCGATGGTGAGATCGATGTCGGCCGGGCCGTGGTGGTTGTCGATGACGAAGCGCGCGGCGGGCTCGCCGGCGCGCGGGTCGAGCGAAGGGTCAGCCGAGGAGACGGAGATCGTCATCCCGGCAATCCGAAGAAGCATCTACGAGCCGCGCGTCTTGCAGAAGCCGGCGCTGAAGCAGCCGATGGCGCTCGGGCCGCTGCCGCCGGCGGTCTTGCAATTGCCGAGGACCGCTTCCTCGGGGCGCAGCGGAAAGCGCTTGATCTGCGGCTTCTCGTACGGCTTGCGGGCCTGCTGTTCGTGTTTGTCGTCGTTTCCCTGCATCGTCATCCTCTATTCTAACCAATCGCGCAAGAGGCGCAGCCGCCGCCGCACGACGCCGCGCCGGGCAACGGCGGCAACTCCGTCGCGGCCGCGGCCGCGAGCGGAATGCTCCCACCCTTCTTCAGCGCCTCCGCAGTCATGCGCACGATCTCGTGCCGCTCTCCCTCGGGGCAGTATTCGCAATCTCCGTGCGGGCGGATGTCGACGTCGAAGGTCATGGCCCGCAGATGCGCGGTTTGACACAGCCAGTCGACCGGCGCCTCGGGGTCGCCGTTCTCGAGCTCTCCGTTCGCCGCGCACATGCCGCAGAGCGACCGCAGCGCGCAGTTCGTGCACTTCGTCGGCCGCGTGACCGGCTTGCGGTGCACGTTGCCGAGGAACTCCCATCCTTCGCGGAACGAGCCCTTAACGACGTTGTAGCGGTCAAAGTGCGAGAGCACGCAGATCGACAGGTCGCCGTACGGATCGAGGGACCAGGAGTTCACGCCGCCGCCGCAGTCGTAGAGCTCGAGCGCTTCGCCTTCGACGACCGGCGGCGGGGCGTGATGGATGGCCAGGCGCCGCCACTCGGCGATCTTCAGCGGGTCGTCGAGATCGAGCTCGACGACTTCGTGCGGCGCGAGGCGCACGGCGAGCGGGCTCGATGAGCAGTCGATGCGCGGGTTGAGCATCGCGTCGAACTTGAACTCCACGCCCAAGTCCTCGGCGAGCTTGCGCATGGCGGCGACTTCGTGTTTGTTGATCGTCACGCCGACGGTCTTGAGCGCCAGCGGCAGCTTGCGGTCCAGGAGGATCTGCACGCCGCGCATGCAGCGGTCGTACGAGCCGGGGATGCGCGTGAGCCGCTCGTAGGTCTCGCGCGTGGCGCCGTAGAGCGTGATCTCGATGGCGAACGGCCGCCACTCCACGAGGTAGTCGGCGATCTGCTCGGTGATCATCGTGCCGTTCGTGAAGAGCGAGACGATGAGCCCTTTCTTTTTCGCGTAGGTGTAGATGTCGAGGAAGTCGCGGCGCGCGAAGATCTCGCCGCCGCTGTACAGAAGCCAGAGGCAACCCATCTCCGCGATCTGGTCGAGGAGGCGGTAGTGGTCCTCGGTCGTCATCTCGCGGCGGCGCGCATCAACGTCGCCCATCGGCAGGTTGTTGTAGCAGTGCGCGCAGTTGAGCGGGCAGCGGTGGGAGACCTCGATCGTGCCGTTGACCGGAACGCGCATGGCGTTCACGTGGACGGCCTGGCTGAACTCGGTGTAGCTGCCGGTCTCGATCTGCATGTCGTTAGGCGCGGCGGATGAGGTCCGCCTCCTCCAGCGCCAAGAGGATCTCTTTCACATCCTGCGCCGCCGCGTTCGGCTCGACGTCGTATTCAGCGCTGATGCGCGCGGCGATGGCGTCGCTGTCACGCACGCCGTCGATCAGCGACCAGATCCGTACCGCCACCTCGGACATGGTGTAGACGGAGTCGAGGTCGCCGACGCGGTTGCGGATCGGCACGAGCACGGCCTCCGAGCCGACATTGCGCAAGACGAACTCCCCCGAGTGCGCGAACACCGTTGTTGATTGCATGGCCCGGGGACCATTGTGCCATGAAAGGTGACGGGTGACGGATGACAGGTCACAGGTGCGCTTCGCAAGCACACCCGCTGTCACCCGTCACCTGCCACCCGTCACCTGTACAATCATTTCGATGACTTCGGCTCCAATGCCCGTGGCGCCGGTCGCTCCCGAGCCGCCAACCGAGGCGGCGCCGCGGCCTCAGCCGAGCCGCGAAGAGATCGCCGCCTGGGTCATCGTCGGCGTCGGCTTCGTCTTCGTCATGCTCGAGCACGTCGTCTCCGCGTTCGTCGGCGGCCTCGTGCTTTTCCTCATCCTCGACCGCATCGCCCAGTCGCTCTCGAAGCGCTTTCCCGGCGCGGCGCGCGGCATCGCTATCTCGATGGTGACGATCATCGGCGTGGTGGTGTTCGGCGGCGGCGCCGCGCTCGGCATCAGCTTCCTGCGCCATCACGCCGACCGCCTCCCGGCCATGATGAACCAGATGGCGGTGATCCTTCAGTCGACGCGCACGTGGCTGGGCGACTGGGGCGACCAGATCATCCCCGAGGTGCTGACGGACGCGGACAACCTGAAGACGACGATCGTGCTCTGGCTGAAGCAGCACTCGGTGTCGCTCAAAGCCACGGGCGGCGACTTCAGCCACGGCCTGGTGCACATGCTCATGGGCATGCTCCTGGCGGTGCTGGTCTTCTTCCGCCATCAGCGCCACCCTCACGAAGAGCGCGGACGGTTGGCGGAGATGCTCGCGGAAAAGATGGCGCGCCTCGCCGAGGCCTTCTCGCGCATCGCCACGGCGCAGATCAAGATCTCGGCGATCAACACGCTGCTGACGATGATCTATCTCTTCGGCATCCTGCCGCTCTTCAGCCGCCGCCTCCCCTTCTCCACGACCATCGTCCTCGTCACGTTCGTCTGCGGCCTGATCCCGGTCCTCGGCAACCTCGTCTCGAACACGGTGATCGTGATCCTCTCCCTCGGCGTCTCGTTCCCGACCGCCATCGCGTCGCTCGTGTTCCTCGTCCTCATCCACAAGCTCGAGTACCTTGTGAACTCGCGCATCGTCGGCGGCGAGACGGACTCGCAGGCGTGGGAGATCCTGATGTCGATCGTCATCGGCGAGATCGCCTTCGGCGTCGCCGGCGTGGTGATGGGACCGATCATCTATACGTTCGTGAAGCGGGAGCTGCGGGAGCGGGGGTTGGTGTAGCGGACGCTGTCGGCAGGTTGCCGGACGGTGCGGACAGGGTGCCGCACGGTGCGGACAGGGTGCCGCACAGTGCGGGCAGGTTGCCGCACAGTGCGGGCAAGTTGCCGCACAGTGCGGCAGAGTGGCGCACAGTGGCGGCAGGGTGCCGCACGGTCACCGCCGCATCACGTAGTCGGCAAACTCCTGCGGCGACACGCGATGGCGGAAGGCCTCGACGCCGTTCACATAGATCACCGGCACGTCGTTCGTAAAGCGTTCCTGCAGCACGGGATCGGCATCGATATCCACCTCGTGCAGCTCGACCGGCAGGCGATGCAGCGACGCGGCGGCGCGGATCGACGCCTTCGCCTTGTCGCACAAAAAGCACGGGTGCCGCGTGTACAGCGTGACCTCGACCATTCGTTAGACTCTACCGCGCATGGATCCGAAGACTACGCTCGACCTCCGCGGCAAGCGCGTCCTCGTCACCGGCGCGTCGCGCGGCATCGGACGGGAAACGGCCGTCCGCATGGGCCTCGCGGGCGCGCACGTCGGCGTCAACTACAACCGCGGCGAGGCGGAAGCGCACGAGGTCGTGAGCGAGATCGGCGACGCCGTGGCGCTGCGCGCCGACATCGCCGATCCGGCGCAAGTCGCCGAGATGATCGACCGCTTCGGCCGCGTCGACGTCCTCGTCAACAACGCCGCCACATTCGAGAGCAACCCGTTCGACGGCGACGACTACGACGCCTGGAAGCGCGGCTGGCGGCGCACGTTCGACGTCAACGTCTTCGGCGCAGCGAACGCGGCCTTTCTGGCCATGCGCTCGATGCGCGAGCATGGCGGCGGGAAGATCATCAACGTTGCGTCGCGCGCGGCGTTCCGCGGGGAAACCGAGTTCGCGGACTACGGCGCCTCCAAGGCCGCGCTCGTCAACCTCACCCGCTCCATCGCCCGCGGCTGCGCCAAGGACAACATCGTGGCCAGCTGCGTCGCCCCCGGCTTCATCGCCACGGAGATGGCCCGCAGCGAGCTCGACGCGCACTACGACGACATCGTCGGGCAGATCCCGCTCCGCCGCGTCGGCACGGTCGACGACGTCGCCGCCGTGATTCTCTTCCTGGCCTCGCCGATGGCCGATTATCTCAACGGCGTAACAATCGACGTCAACGGCGGCTCGTGGTTCCAATGAATCTTGGCAAGCCCGTTGCTCGATTGGACGGCGGAGGTTTTGGTTGTCGAAGAAACCGGTCCTCGTCGTCGACGACGACGATGCCATCCGCACGCTGGTGGAGCGAGTGCTCCGCCGCGAACAATACGAAGTCGAGAGTGCCCGCGACGGGCATGAGGCGATCGAGAAGCTTTCCCGCAACGACTACGGGACGATTCTGCTCGATCTGATGATGCCGCGCGTCGATGGCCTCGGCGTGCTCCGCTTTCTCGAAAGCGAGCGGCCGCACGTCGGCAAGTCGGTCATCGTCATGACGGCGAATCTGAATGGAGCAGCCGAGGCGGCCAAGGCCAGGCCGGCCTTCACCGTGCTGCCGAAGCCGTTCGAGCTCGATCAGCTCATCGCCCACGTCCGCGACTGCCTCGCTACGTGACGCGGCGGAACAGCCTGGCTACGCCCCGCGCCGCGCGGAACGCGTAAAGCCACGGCAGCGCCAGCCGCGAGCGCGTGCCGAAGCGCGCTTGCATGAACGTCGCGGGCGGAAAGGCCAGCTGCCGCAGCTTGCGCGCGCGCGCCCGCCACCCACCCAGCCCGGCGAGCTCGGAGCGGAGGACGCGGAGGCGGCGCGGATCGCGCTCGAGGTAGGCGCGCGTCGGCTCGCGTCGCGCGATCGCCGCCGCGTCGAGAAAGTCCGAGGCAAGGTCGTGCTCGCCACCGCCGAATGCTTCGTTTGCGCGCGCGATCGAACGCATGCAGACGCCGACGACGTCGCGCTCCGCGGCGAGCGCCCAGAAGCGCGCGTGCTCGTCGCGGCTCATCCGTTCGCGGAGGAGGTGGATGTCGGCGAGCCAGATGAGGCGGTCGCTGTCGAAGTGATGGGCGACGCGGTGGACGCAGGCGTAGAGCAGGGCGTCGACGTCGCAGAGCGTCCGCGCCTGCTCGTGGACGCGCGGCAAGGCAACGCTGCGCGCGACGAGCTCGTCGAAGCGGAGCACGCCGGCGAAGACGGGCGCGTTCGTGAGCGCCCAGTGGAGGTCGTAGACGTGATCGACGCCGGCGGCGTCGACGCGGCGGAACATGGTCTGTTCCATGTCGCCGCTCGACAGCGGCTCCTCGTAGCCGAGCCGGCGGAAAACGTTGCGCACGGCGTCGAGCTGCGCGGCGTCGATCAGGAGATCGGTGTCGGCGCGCGGACGAAGGTCGGGCCGCTCGTAGAGGGAATACGCGAGCGCCGTTCCCTTCGTGATCAGCACGTCGATGCCGCGCAGTGCGTCGAGCAATTCGCGCAAATCGGCGAGACGGAACGGCTCGAGAAGGGCAGCGCGCACTGCTGCGCCGCGCAACGCCGCGTCGCCGCTTTGCGCGTACAGCAACGGCGCCATCCCGTGCTCTTCGATCTCGGCCGCGGAGAGCCCGGCGACGGCAGGCGGATTGCTATGTCTCATGGTGAATATGTCGGTCGTCACCACCATTATCGTCGCCGCCGCAGCGCTCGTTCTGGCGCTCTTCTTCGCCTATCTGCCGATGCGCATTCTCCTCGGGCAGATGGCCAAAGCCGTCGCCGCACCGATCCGCGAGTTCATCCAGCGGCAGCGCGACCGCCGGGCCATGGCCCGAGGGACGCCGGACCGCCGGAAGGTCTGACTACTTCGCGGTCAGCGCCTTCTCGATGGCCGTGTCGAGCGCCGGCTCCGGCCCCGTCAGCGCGCCGATGCGCCGCCAGACGATTTTGCCGTCGCGGTCGATCAGCACGGAGGTCGGCAACTGTGTGGTCTGGAGAACCTGCGCGATCTTTTCGGAGGGATCGAGCGCAATCGGATAGCTGATTGGCTGATCTTTCACAAACGGCTTCACCGCCTCGGCGCCGCTCTCGTCGATGCTCACGCCGACGACCTCGAAGCCGCGCCGGCCGTACTTCGTATGCATCTTCTCGAGCTCCGGAATCTCGGCGCGGCAGGGGCTGCACCACGTCGCCCAGACGTTGAGGAAGACGACGTGCTTCCCCCGCTCCGCCGTGAGGTCGAACGGCGAGCCGTCGAGCAGCGTGGCGTGATACGGCGGCATCGTCGCGCCGACTTCTGTCGACGGCACGGCCGCGGTTTCTTCCACGCGCTTCGCCGGCTTCGGCTGTTTCTTCCCGTGCGAAATCGTCGTCTCGCGCGAGCACGCCAGCACCACGGCCACGACGATCAGCAGCGCTTTCTTCATAGCCCCTCGCCCGGCTTCGTCGGCTCGATCTGTAGGGCGTCGGTCACGCGGTTGAAGTAGTTGAAGAGGCCTGCCATGGCGGAGATCTCCACGATCTCCCCCTCATCGTAATGCGCGCGGAGCCGCGCGAACAGAGCGTCGTCGACGCCGTGCGCATCGAACGTGAGCTGCTTCGCGTAGGCGAGCGCGGCTTTCTCGGCGTCGGTGAACGGGCCGCTCTCGAAGTCGAGGAGGCTATCGAGCTGCTTGTTCGTGGCGCCGTGCCGCGCAGCCTGCGCGGTGTGCGAGCGGTTTCAATACTCGCAGGTGTTGAGGCGCGAGACGAGCGTGGCCACGAGCTCTTTCGTCCGCACCGGCACGGTACCGGTGTTCGTGACCGCGTTGAGGTGCGCGATCATCGTCGCGAGGATCTCGGGACGATGCGCGTAGATGCGGAACATGTTCGGCACGTTGCCGCGCGCTTGCCCGACCTCCGCAAAGATCGAGCGGACCTCGGAGGTGACTTCGTCTTTGGTGAGCTTGCTCAGACGAGCCAGGACGACTACTCCTTCTCTTCCTCGATCTTCCCCTTCTTGATGACCTCGGGCTCGGCCGGCGCCGCTTCCGCCGTGGCCGCGGTCTCCGTCACCTCGGCGCGCGCATGGGTGACGCCGACGACGACGCGCTCCGGATCCTCGAGGACTTTCACGCCCTCGGGGAGCTTCAGGTCGGACACGCGGTAGTAGTCGTGGTGGTTGAGCGCGGTGATGTCGATGTCGATCTTGTCGGGGATCGCGTTCGGGAGGCACTCCACGTGAAGGTCGCGCATCTGCCAGTCGAGGATGCCGCCTTCCTTGACGCCGATGGCGGTGCCGACGATGTGCACCGGCACGGTCACGCGCACCACCTCGTCCATGACGACGCGGACGAAGTCGATGTGGGTCATCTTGCGCGACACCGGATCGATCTGGATGTCCTTGATCATGGCGTGGCGCTGCTGGTCGGTACCGGTCATCTTGAGGAGGAAGATGGAGCGGACGCCGTGCTCCGACTTCTGAATGAGCTCCGAGACCGACTTGCGGTCGACCTCGATCGCCACCGGCTCTTTGTGCCCGCCGTAAACGACGGCCGGAACTTTTCCGGCTGCGCGCAGCTTCTTGGCGATTTCCTTCCCCGATCTCTCGCGGCGCGTAACCTCTAACGTGACCTCAGCCATGGTGGCGAAACTCCTTCAAAAGATGATGCAGCGAATGCGGCTAAACCGATGGAACTGCTGGAAATTCCAGAGCGTTAGAATGTACAGGATCCGCCGCTCCCCCTACATCTCGAACAGCGACGAAACCGAATCCTCGTTGTGAATCCGCTTGATCGCGTCCGCGAACAGCTCCGCGATCGACAGCGCCTTCAGCTTCGTGCAGTCCTGTTCCTTCTCCTGCATCGGCATGCTGTTCGTGGCGATGACCCGCTCGAGCTGCGAGTTGTTGATGCGCTGGATGGCGGGACCGGAGAGCACCGCGTGCGTGGCCGAGGCGGAGATCGAGCGCGCGCCCTTCGCAAGGAGCGCTTCCACCGAATGGATCAGCGTCCCGGCCGTGTCGATGATGTCGTCGACGACGAACACGTTCCGCCCCTCCACGTCGCCGATGATGTTCATCACCTCGGTCTGATTCGCGGCCACGCGGCGCTTGTCGATGATCGCCAGCGACGCGCCGAGGCGCTTGGCGTAGGCGCGGGCGCGCTCCACGCCGCCGGCATCGGGCGAGACGATCGTCAGGTCGTCGAGCTCCAGCTCGCGGAGGTGGCGCACGATCACCGGCGCGGCGAAGAGGTGGTCGACGGGGATGTTGAAGAAGCCCTGGATCTGCGACGCGTGCAGGTCGAGCGTCAGCACCCGGTCGGCGCCGGCGGCGCTGATCAGGTCCGCCACGAGCTTCGACGTGATCGGCACGCGCGGCTTGTCCTTGCGGTCCTGCCGCGCGTAGCCGTAGTACGGCAGCACCGCCGTGATGCGGCGCGCCGAGGAGCGCTTGAATGCGTCGAGCATGATCAAGAGCTCCATCAGGTTGTCGTTGACCGGCGGCGCCGTCGGCTGGATCACGAACACGTCCGCGCCACGCACGTTCTCGTCGATCTGCACGTAGTTCTCGCCGTCGGAAAAGCTGTAGAGCGTGACCCGGCCCGGCTCGATGCCCAGGCGCGCGCAGATCTCCTCCGCGAGCGCGGGGTGGGAGCGACCGTTGAAGACCTTCAGCGGGCCGTACAAGCGCGGCGGATTATAACGACTGCAAACGCAAGCGCACCATCGCCTGAATGCGCTGCGCCACTTCGGCGTAGACGCCGAGGCCGTGGCCGATCGGATCAGGGATGTCGCCGGCCGGGTCGAGGCAGTGCGCCTTTGCCGCCGCCTCCGGATATTGCTGCACCAGCAGCAGGCGCTGCGATTCCGTCATGCAGTAGATCGCCCGTGCCGCCACGACCTGCTCCGGCGTGATCGACCGCGCCTCGTGACGCGGCACTCTGATGGCGAGCTGCTCGAGTGCCGCGTGCGACTCCGACGTCATCGGCGATCCGGCGCGCGGCGTGAGTCCGCCGCTCTCGGCACGGGCGCGGCCGCCGCGCGACGCGAGCTCGAAGTTCGCGATGGCCGCCGCCATCGGAGACCGGCACGTGTTGCCGCTGCAGACGAAGAGGATCGATTCGACCGCTGCGCCGCGCAGCGGCCGGCCGCTCACTGCCGCCCACGCGTCCTCGAGCTTGTGGTGGAACGGCGACAGCAGGATCAGCGCGGAGATGATCATCATCGATGACACGAACTGCGACGCCGGCGGCGTCGGGAACGCGAAGAAGAGCGACAGCAGGAACACCGCCGCGTAACCGGCCAGGAAGCTCGCGCCGCAGAAAAGAGGAATGCAGAACGTGTTCTCGCGGCAGTCGAGGTAGATCAGCGTCCCGAAGATGTTGTGGCATCCATAGAAGACGCCGACGAGCACCACCGGCACGACCGCGGCCGGATGCGCGGTCCAGAACGTCGTGAAGCCACGCCGCAGCGCCGGATTGAACAGCGCCATGACCGCGGGAATCAACGGCAGGAGCACGATCGTGACGAGCACCTCCTGCACGTAATAGCGCCGCGTGATCTCCGCGTCGCGCACCTTCGCCAGCTTGGTCATGTACGGTGTTCGCAGCATGTACCCGACGAGATAGGCGGATAGGTTCAGCGCCGCGAGCAGCGGCAGCGAGTGATCGTGAGCGGCGACGAGCGAGACGAACAGCGCCGCGAAGCTGACGCCGAGCGCCGCCCATGAGAACCAGCGCACGCGCCGCCCGAACACGGCGTCGGTGATCGGCCCCATGATCAAGAGTCCGCCGCGCATGAGCAGAAGTGCCAGCACGATGGAGATCCCGTTGAACGTGTACGCGACCGTGGTGCTGCCGATGATCAGCGCCAGACCGAGGCCGGAGAGCACGATCTCCCTCGTCGGCATCCCCGCGTACTTCCACCATCCAAGCAGCGTGATGATCAGCGGAATCGTCACGACCGTACCGAGGATCGCGGCGGGAAGAATCTCCAGCCCGACCAGCCCGCGCGGGATGCCGGGCATCAGCCCCGCCGTCACTGCTTTCGCCAGGCCCGCGTACGGCGTATAAAAAATGACCAGGCCGAGCGCGTACAGCCAGACGGCGCGGTGCCGCAGTTCGGCGATCATGCCTGCGCCTCGACGACCGACGCGCGCATGCGGCCGAGCACCTGGTAGACCACGTCGTCGGGCATCTCCTGCCCCGTCATCAGGCGGAACTGGCTCATCGCCTGCGTGATCAGGATGTCTTTTCCGTCGATGGCGATCTGTCCGTTGCCGCGCGTGTGCTCGACGAGCGGCGTCGGCGCGGTGCCGTAGACGAGGTCGACGACCACGGCGTCGTCGCGCAGGCGCTCCAGGGCGAACGGGCGCTCGCCGTCGCGGCCGCACGGCGTGGCATTGACGACGAGCGAGAAGCGCTCCGCCGGAAAGCCGGCGAGCGGCATGAACGGAAGCCGCAGCAAATGCACGGCGAGCGAGCCGCGGTCAAAGCCGCGGTTGACGAGCGTGACGTCGGCGCCGGCCTGCTCGAGCGCCGCGGCGACTGCGCGCCCGGAGCCGCCGCAGCCGACGACCGCCGCCTTGTGCCCGGCCGGGTCGACGCCGCGCTCGCGCAGCGCCAGGATGATCCCGGCCGGATCGGTCGTGTCGGCCGTCCACTCCCCTCCTTCGCGGACGAAGAAGTTCGTCGACTGTGCCTTCTGCACGATCGACGTGCGCGACGGCGTCGCCTTCAGCGCGATCTGCTTGTGCGGCGAGACGACGCAGAGCGCGCCGATCGGCAGCCCCGCCTCTTCGAGCGCGCCGCTCTCCACGATCGACGACCAGAACTCCGCGAAGTGCGGCACGTGAAACGGCACGTAGAGCGCCGGGCGGTCAATCGCGCGGAACGCCGCGTTGTGCAGCCGCGGCGAGAGCGAGGAATACACGGGATCGCCGGCGATGCCGAAGAGCTCGCGCGCTTCGCGGAGCTCGGGGTAGCCGTAGTCGACCCTGAGCTGCTCGACGGTCGGCACGCCGTCGGCCGCGACGTCGCCGTCATCCGACGCGAAGACGAACGGCGCACCGAGGAGCGGCGCCACGACGCGCGTCCACATCCCGATCACGCCCTCGGCGAACATCAAGACGTCGCGGCGCCCCAACCGGTGCAGCGCCGTCACGACGGCGATCGCGTCGGCGTGCGTCCGCGCGCGCGGCGCAAGGACATAGAGCAGCGCCGGCGTCTGCACGAGCTGCGCGGCGCGGGCGAGGAGCTCCTCGACGTTCGGCGCGACGCTGCGGTCGACGACGACGCGCTTGTCCGCGGGCACGCGTTTGAGCGTCCGCGGCGTCAGGTCGCGCGGCCCCAGCGTCACGAGCTCGGAGCCATCGAGCAGCCGAAGACGATTTCCCTCCTCGACGGCGATCGCGACCTGTGGCATGTTCCTAATTCAGACGATTGCCACGCCACGCGCGTGAATTCACGAACGCCAAGACGTTGTCGTCTAGAAAATGCCAGACCCATGAAGACCGCACTCCTCGCGCTGCTCATCGCGGCGCCCCTCTTCGCACAGGAACCTCCGCAACGTCCCGCCGCGAGCTATTTCGGCGACATCGAGCTGCTCAATCAGGACGGGCAGACGATGCGCCTCTACAGCGACGTGCTGAAGGACAAGGTCGTGGTGATCAACTCCTTCTTCGCGTCGTGCAGCGCGAGCTGCCCGGTGATGTCGAAAAGCCTGGCGGCGATTCAGTCGCGCTTCGCCGACCGCCTCGGCCGCGATCTCGTCTTCGTCTCCATCACCGTCGATCCCGTCAACGACACGCCGGCGAAGCTGCACGCCTACGCGGAGAAGTGGCAGGCGCGCCGCGGCTGGTACTTCCTCACCGGCAGCAAGGCCAACGTCGACGCGGCGCTCAAGAAGCTCGGGCAGTACGTCGAAGAACCGTCGGCCCACATGAACATCATCGTGATCGGTAACGAGCGCACGGGACTCTGGAAGAAGGCTTTCGGTCTCGCGCCCTCGGATGATCTGGCGAAGGTCGTCGAGAGCGTGCTCAACGACCGCGGATAACGACGGAGAGCCCGCCGCCGCACGCCAGGAAAGGAGAAGGATGCCGCGTTCCTGGACGGCAGGCGGTGCCGACCGGGTCGTGCAGTACGCACCGGGCGTGGACGTGCGCACGGTCCGCGCCGGCGTGCTCCTCCCGCCCGCCGACGTCATGGGCGGCGCGTCCGCGGCGGTGCGCAGTGTGCTCGAGGCGCACGCGGCGTCGGTGAACCGCGACGGCGGGATTCACGGGCGGTCGCTCGACCTCGCCTTCGACGCCGCCGGCGGCTCCGCCCCCGAGCGTGCCGGCGCCGCGCGCGCGCTCCTCGACCGCGAGCGGCTCCTGGTCCTCGGCGCGA
>DATELQ010000052.1:0-128228 GCA_035276475.1 Thermoanaerobaculia bacterium
TCGATGGCGCGGAAGCCGGCCTCGATGGCGAGGCGCGTCAGGCGCTCCGTCTCCTCTTCCTTCCAGGCGGTGCCATAGATAAAGGTAGGAACGCTCAACCTCCGAAATCTTGGGCGTTCAGGCGCAGCTCCGCGACAGGCCGAAGAACCTGCGTCAGCGCCTCTTCTCCGTTGATCGCGTCGCGATCGTTCCATACCGTTCGCATCAGCGCAACGTTGTCGCGTAACGGCCGCACAGGAAACAACAGATCGTCGTCGGCGCGGTGAAGCCAGATCGCCAAGAGCGAGAGACTCGGCGCGCGCAGAAGACGAAGCTCGAACGGCGTATCGGCGACCTCAGGGAGCACCTCGGCGGCGGCAATCGTTTCGGCGATTGCCGTCGCATACGAGCGGGGATGTAAGGTCGCGTACGAGAGATCTTCCTTCCCGTCGGCATCGCGAGCACAAATTTCGGCCATCGCCACAACCGATTCGCCGTCGACGATCAGAAACTCCCAGGCCGAGAGCAATGCAGCAGCGAGCGGACGGCCGTCGATGACATCGTTGAGCGCGAACGTGTACAACGGATACGGTTTGACGATCTCAAGATGCTTGTCGTTCCACTCCTCGCCGAGAAACATCGGCACGAACTCATTCACGAAGCCGAGCGCCTTGGGGGGCGCGTTACTCAAGGACAAAGTCATTGATCGCCTCCGGTGCTTCTTTGTCGACGCGGGTTCCTGTCGTCCGATAGCTCACGTGCCAGAAACCGTCCTGTAGGTAATTCGTCGTGAATAGCGTGATCGGCCAATGTTTGCGATCTCCGGTCTCTGGATCGCAAACCCATAGAAAATCCCCTCGCGGAGATTCAAGATATCCGCTCACGACGACGAAGTGCCCCGAGCCCATATGGCGGCGGTGAATGCGTACGGCAACCGGGTGTCCATCATCGATCTGGGCCTTGATGAACGCGACCGTCCGATGCGTAGGGTCGTCGATCGCCGGTGCGACGAAGTGCGGTTCCAGCGCGTCCAGCGCCGGGGGGAGCTCGTGAGGGTCGTTGCAGCCGACGCCGTAGGGGCAGCACGTCAACGGCGCAAGCACCCGGCCGGCAACATCGCATTGCTGCGGGTTTCCCGTCGTACCGTATGCCTGCGCAATACCTAGACCGACGGCCGCCCAACACCAGTTCGTGCGTTTCTGTTGGGCGACCTGCACACGCAAGACCGTCGGTACGCCGTCAGGCACTATGGGCGCCAACGGCGTCCCGCCGCTTTGACTAATTGAGGGAAGACTCATGTACCACCACCCGCCGGCTTTCCGCCGCCGTCGCCGCTGCCGGGACCGCAAGCTCCGCCGCTTCCGCCACCGCCCTGCTGTCCTTGCGAGGGCGGATTGATGGCCTGCGGGATCGGTCCAGTGACGCTCGGACCTGCGGTGCGATTCAGAAACTTGAAATGCTGCGAGCGCGGATCCGCTACGAGTTTCGTTTCCTCGCGAAAGACGGAGCCGGCCATGTCCTTTTCGATGTTGTTTCCAATGATGAGGGTGATTGTCGATGTGCCGGCCTGCGGCTTCAACGAAAACCGCAGGTCTCCGAGATCGATCTTCTCGTCTTCGAGATCCTTGCGCTTGAGGACAACCGCATCAGGAGCGTGATCGAATCCATCGTAGATGACTTCTTCCGCAAAGCACTTTTCCAAAACGCTTCCGTCACCCTTTTCGAAGCGCCACGGTACTTTGGATAAGCGTGAAGCGCCGAGGCGCCCACCGTCGAAACGCACCCAGGCTTTCACGACCGACTTCTTCGGCCGGCTGCCTTTCGGCGGAACGAGATCGTGGTCGAATCTGCCGATGGCTTCCGGCCAGTATTCGTCGCGATGGGCGACCAGGTTGCGGTACGAATCGTCGACGATCGGTGCCTCAAGCGGCTCCTCGATCAGTGAGAGCTCCACGCCATCCAAGTCCATATAGACGAACGGCTCAGCCATGAGCACCGGTTTCAGCGCGGGAACATTAGTACCGGTGACCTCGACGGCGGTGGAGTCGAACGCGAGATAGGCGAAGTGGTGTTCCGGCGCCTCGTGCTCATGGTCGTGCTCATGGTCGTGCCCGGGCGTTTGCACGAGAATGACGCCCGGGTCTCCCATCTCTTTGTTCGTCCCGTCGGGATTGAGGATGGAGCAAAGACCCGTGAAAACGATTTCTGCTTGCATGTACCCTCTCCTTTCTAAAGAGTTCCGACGAGCGTGACGCTGCCCCACACGGCGGGGCTGCGGCTGCGTGTGTCGTTGCTGTGCAGCATCGCGCGCTGCGCGTCGCGCAGTGCTTCCGAGGGGCGCGCGCCGCGGCGCAAATTCCGGTGGAACGACTCAAACAACTGCCGCGAGGCATCGTCGTCGATGTCCCACAATGTCGCGGTGACGCCGCGCGCGCCCGCCTGCAGGAACGCCGAGGCGAGGCTGTCGATCCCTTCGGTGCGCCGCAGTTTTCCGCGCGCCGTGCTACATGCGGCGAGGACCACCAACGGATGCGCGATGAGCTTGCTGCCGCTGATCTCCCGCGCGGTAAGCCGCACCGCCGCTGGCGCGGACTCGAAGATCAAGCTCGACGTCGCCGGCTCGTCGAGCTCGGCCGTGGCATGGCCACCAAAGTGTACAACGCCCGCATGCGCGGCGGACGTCAGAAAATCGGCTGGTGTCACGTCGTCGCCCACGAGGAGCTGACCACGAGGGTACAGACCGCGTATCTCACGCACTTCGCTCTCGACGCTTGGCAGCGGGTCGAACCCTGTCGGCGCTGGCTCGGCGACTGCGACAAGCGTGTCGGCATTACCGCCTGGGACGGAACGGAGAAACACCGAGGCACTCGGCGCCGAGGCGACGATGCAATGATCGATGAGATAGGCTCCGTCGGCCGTGACCAGCGTCGCGAACGGAAACGACTGCAGCACGCCGTCACCGACGATTACCAGGTCGCGGTTGTCTTTGACCGGACCGAGCAAAGGGGCGAGGATTCGTTCGTAGAGCCACCGCCCGCTCCGCTGCACGGCGGCCGTATCGCCGCCGGCGATCGCGGCGAGATGTTTGCGGACAACCGCCTCGATCTCGTCCGGTGACGCGCCGCCGCGCGCATGTACAATGCGGCCCTCCCGGACGAGCCAGAACTCGATATTTTTTTCGAGCAGCGCGATCTCGAAGATCGCCGTCTGCCCGCGGACGGACGCTGCGATCTCGGATCCAGCGAGCGGTGCTGCCGCGATCCCACCGCCGTCCGCGATGCGGTCGAGTAGCAGTCGGCCGCGTTTCCGCTCGAGCACCGTCAACGCGTCTGCCGCTCGCTCCTCCCTCAGTAGGAGCTCGATCAGCCTGTCGAACAGATCACCAGAACGCTCGAAGAACGCAACCCGCTTGATCGGATCCTCGATCATCGCGCGCTGTGTTTCCATCTCCGCGATGCCGGCGCGAAAGTCCCGTTCCGCCGCGGCCGCGTTGCCGCGCTGCAGTTCCGCCTGGCCGCGAGCCAGAAAGACCGGCGGCAAGTGAGCGTGCCAGTCGTATTGCTGCAGAACAGCGACTGCGGACGAGAAGCGAAGGATGGCTCGATCGGGATGCCGCCTCGCTTCGATTCGCCCGTCCGTATAGTCGATGTTCGCGAGGGTGAAGTCGCGCAGCCCGGCGTCCTCGATCCGCATTGCGTGCGCACGAGCCGCGGCGATGTGCAACGAGGCACGCTCGACGTCGCCGATCTCCAGTAGACCGAGAGCCCGCCAGGACTCGCTTTCGGCGAGATAGAGCGGTAGACCGGTTTCGCGGGCGATGGCAGTCAGCGCGTCAACGAGAGCTAGCGCGAGATGTGGCCTATCGGCACGCAACGCCACGTACGCCGTGTCGAGATAGGACCAATACATCCGATCGGAAGCGGCATGAATAGCGTCATTGAGCCGCAGCGATTCGAGACGCGCCTCTTCTGCTTCGGTTCGGTCGTCAATGCTCTCGAGCGTCCAGGCAATCATCGTGGTGATCGCGGCAACGGCTTCGATCTCTCCTCCGCGTTTCGCTTCGGCGAGCGCGGTGCGGTAGTTGTCGAGGCTCTCCTGCAGGTGACCAGTGCGGCCGGCAATCATCGCGCGCACCCACCTGCTCTCGGCCGCCAGTGTCGGATACCGATTCCCTCCGGCCGCCAACCGCTCGGCGACCGACGTCAACCGGGCGAACGCCGCGTCGTTGCGGCCCGAAGTGAATTCGCCCTGTGCCGCGTAGACCGCCGCGCCGATCGCCAGCGGCGAGCCGGCGCGCGTCAGCAATTCGGATGCACTTCCGAAGAGTTCGGCGGCACGGTTCCAATCGGCCTTCTCCTCATAGACGCGCGCGTTGCAGAACTCGCGCAAACCCGGCGCCACCGCGTCGCGGTTCGCGACCGTGTGCTCAACGATGTCAAAGAGATATGGATCGCCGAGGCGGGCACGCGCGTTGGCGATGCCGCGCATCAGTGCGAGGTCACCCGGGTCGCCTTTTTCCACCCAGCGTGGCAAGACGTAGTTCTGTGCGAAGCCCCGTGACCGCTGCGGGAACTCGGCCACGACTTTCGCGAATGTCGCGGCGTTGGCGTCCGGCTGCAGCAAGCGCTTCTCCTCTTTGTAAGTCGGATGGGGAGCTCGCAGTATGGCGAGGTGATGGCGCGCCTCGTCAGCCCAAGTGTTCTCCTCGTCGAGCGAGAGAACACGCTCCCACGCCTGAATCGCCGCCGGACGGATGGAAAGCTTCTCGAGTGCGAGTGCCCAGTTGAATGCCGCGACCTCGTTCCCGGGGTCGAGCCGCAGTGCGCGGCCGGCCGTCTCCGCCGCCTCTGCGATTTGTCCCGCGGCGATCTCCGCGGCCGCAAGGTCGCTGAGGATGCTCGCATTCGTTGGCTGGAGGTGACCCGCCTCGATGAGGAGATCCCGCGCCGCGCGGATCTTGCCGTTCGAAAGCTCAGCAAGGGCGAAACGGCGAATGTTCTCCGGCGTCTGTGCCTCCTCGAAGCGCCGCTTCAGCGCATCGAGATACTCGTGCCGCGCCGTGGGTGAGCCCCGCCATGGAAAGTCGAACGCGTTCACGCGCGCTTCGATGCGCTTCGCCGCAACGGCGGCGGGCAAGCCAGTATCGGGTCGCCAACTGGCGGCGGTGATAACGGCGGCAATGACCGCGATCGGCCAGAGCCAGGTTCGCACGCTGGATGAATCCACGTTTTCGGTTGAAACTGGCGTCAAGGATACCCTGCTGATTGCTGACGTGGCCATTCACGAATTGAGAGGAACGCAAACGGCAGATTCCCACTTGCACTACCACTGCGACGGGAGTGTGGGCGCCCTTGGTAGTAGGAATCGGACAAATGGCTGAAACGACGAATTGCGGACGGGAAGTGAAGCGCAGCGGCTTGGCCACGACGTCGACGCGCGCCCGGGAGCCGAAGCCCGCAGACGGGAAAGTCACAGACGAAGCGCAAAGAAGTAGCCGATGCGCGTTTAACGGCCGCGCCCGATCCGCGCGACCTCGTCCTCGGTCAACTCGAAGTCTTCGATCGCCAGCGCCTCCCGCATGTGCCTCCGCTTCGTCGTCCCCACCAGCGGCACGATCCCCGCCTGTCGCGCGAAGCGGAGCACGACCTGGGCTGGCGTGCGGCCGACGCGCGCAGCGATCCGCCGCACCGCCGCGCTCTCCAGCACGCGCGGATTCGCGGAGATCAGCGAGAACCCCTGATACCCGATCCCGTGCGCGCGGCAGAAGGCGCGCACCTCGGCGTCCCACCGCCGCGCGGCGAGGCAGCGGTTCTGGACGAACGCCGGTCTCGAGATCGCGCAGAGCGCTTCGAGCTGGCCGAGCGCCACGTTGCTCACGCCGAGAGAGCGGACCGGGAGCGATTTCATCTCGCGCCACGCGGCAACGTCAGGCGCGTGCAAGACGTAGGAATCGATCGCGTCGACTCGCAACCGCTCCAGCGACGTCGCGAACGACTCGGCTACAGTCATGCCGAGGTCTGGGCTGAACTTCGTTTGGAGGAAGAGATCGTCGCGGCGGACGACCCCATTGCGGATCGCGCCGGCGACCGCCGCGCCCACCGCGGCCTCGTCGTAGCGAAAGTAGAGCGCGCTGTCGATCCCGCGGAAGCCGCGTTCGATGGCGAAGCGCGTCAGGCGCGCCGTGGCGCGGCCTTTTCCGGACGTGCCGTAAAAAAGAAGCGGCCCCGGGATCCTTTGCATCCCGGGGCCATTCTCAGCGCGTTGACAGCCGCAAAGGGGCATCCGCACCAAATTTTCGCCTCGGTGATTCATCGCCTCACCGTTGCCCGTGCTCAGCGCGTTGGCATCTGCGATGTAGCATCCACGCCGAGCTCGTTGCGGCGATGACCTATCGCGTCATCGCTGCCACGGCGCCGGCTCGTTGATATCTGCGACAGAGCATTCTTGCCGGCTCCGTTGCCCCGGTGAGTCATCGCCTCACCGTTGCCCGGCGTCCGCGCGTTGACATCTGCGATGCAGCATCCGCGCTGACTCCGTTGCCTCGGCGACCCATCGCGTCGCCGCTGCTACGGTCCCGGCACGTTGACATCTGCGACAGAGCATTCGTGCCGGCTCCGTTGCCCGTCGACTCATCGCGTCTCCGAGCCCGTTCCGTCGTGTTGGCAGCTACGATGAAGCATTCACGCCGGACCGGTTGCGTTGGCGGCCTATCGCGCCGCCGCTGCCCGGCTCCATCACGTTGACATCCGCGTAGGGCATTCGTGCGGGAGCCGGTTGCCTTGCGATTCATCGCCCCGCAAAGCGCCTTCGATCCGTTGACATCTGCGATGTAGCATCCGAACCGAAGTGGCAGCATGATGGGTCCGAAATGCCGCGTATGCAAGCACTTTCGCTGTTACAAACAGGTCGTTTTCCGAAACCCATCCGCAACCCGTATGCACAGCGTTTTGTGCTAGTTACGCGAATCGCCAGTTTCTTCAACGACATCGGCTGAGCGCGCGCTGCGGACGCGCTGGCGATCACAACGAAGTCGCCTCTCCCGTCTTCGTATTGAATTCCGTCCAAGCGTCGGTCGAAGGAGGTCCGCTCGTGAAGAAGCTCCTGCTCTGGCTTGTCATCATTCTCATTCTCATCGTCGCCGGTCTGGCGATCTACTCCCGTTTCCGCAAGCTCTTCCCCGAGCCCAACACGCAGAAAGACGAAGCGATGCTCGCCGGCCGCGACGCCAAGAGCATGCCGGGCGCGGACGAGGACTACTACCACGACATGGACTACGGCTTGACCAACAACGCCGAGGCCGTGCGCGCGGCGGTCGATCCGTACATCCATGGCATCAGCGCCGCCGACGCCGTCAAAGCCGTCGCCATCGGCCGCAACAACTGGGTCGTCTGGACCGGCGGCAACGACCGCCTGTGGGACAAGCTCAACGCCTCGAGCGTCGGCAACCTCGACCTCCTGAAGACCATCTCCAACGCCGGCCCGTACACGCGCGACAACCGCTGGACGTGGTACGGCCTCGTCAACGAGCCGTGCTACAAGAAAAACACCGCGCCGCGCGCCGACCGCTGGGGCCTCGTCCTCGATGTCTGGGACGACGCCAACCCCGACTGCAAGACTCACGATCCGTTCGAGAACGAGCAGAAGTACCCGGGCGTGAAGTACGGCGCGCGCGGCACCGGCAAGCTGGCCCTCGGCTCGTACTACGGCTACGGCACCGGCATCGTCGGACTGCGCCTCTTCCCGAACCCTGCCTTCGACGAGAAGGCGCAGGCGGCGTGGGACGCGAAGCGCTACTACGACGACCCGAGCTACTACAACCGCGCCGACCTCGTGAAGCCGTACCGCGTCGGCATGTCGTGCGGCTTCTGCCACGTCGGCCCAAACCCGTCGAATCCTCCGGCCGATCCGGAGAACCCGAAGTGGGAGAACCTCAACAGCAATCCGGGCGCGCAGTACTTCTGGATCTCGCGCATCTTCATGTCGGACTACCACAACGTCCAGCAGAGCTTCGTCTGGCAGCTCTTCAACACCTCGCGTCCGGGCGCGCTCGACACCTCGCTCGTCTCCTCCGACGAGATCAACAACCCGCGCACCATGAACGCCATCTACAACCTGAAGGCGCGCGCGGAGATCGCCACGAAGTGGGGTGCCGAGAAGCTCGCCGGCGGTGGCCTCGACAACAAGCAGTTCAACGACTACGTCCCGCCGCTTTCGCAGCCCACGCTGCTCACGGCGATGTGGGACAAGGGGACGAACACCGGCCTCACCACGCACGTGCTCAAGGATGGCGCCGACTCGGTCGGAGCCCTGGGCGCGTTGAACCGCGTCTATCTCAACATCGGTCTCTTCAGCGAAGACTGGACGACGCACTTCATCCCGCTCATCGGCGGGCCGAAGACGAGCCCGATCGAGATCAAGTACTGCCGCGCCGCGTCGAACTACTGGAACGCGAACGAGCTGCAGACGCCCTACACCGGCCTATTCTTCATGGTCACGGCGAAGCCCGACTACCTCGCCAAGGCGCCGGGCGGCTCGGCATTCATGGCCGACGCCGCGCTCGTCCCGCAGGGGAAAGTCGTCTTCGCCGAGCGCTGCGCGCGCTGCCACTCCAGCAAGCAGCCCGACAAAGTCTTCCAAACCTACTTCAAGGCGGGATGCATCGGCCCCGACTACCTGAAGTGCTGGAACGACTACTGGAACTACACGAAAACGCCGGAGTACAAGGCGGCCATCACGGAGATCGTCAACAAGCCGGACTTCCTCGACGACAACTTCCTCTCCACCGAAGTGCGCGTACCGGTGACGCTCCTCGAGACCAACGCGTGCAGCCCGCTGGCCACCAACGCCATCCGCGGCGACATTTGGGACAACTTCTCCTCCGAGTCGTACAAGAACCTCCCCGCCGTCGGCAACGTCACGGTGCACGATCCTTACACCTACCAGCCGAAGGAGTACGCGATGCCGGCGGGCGGCCGCGGCTACACGCGCCCGGCGTCGCTCATCAGCCTCTGGTCCACCGCGCCGTTCCTGCAGAACAACAGCGTCGGCCACTTCGAGCCGAGCGGCTCGGTCAAGGACCGCATGAGCTCCTTCGACGACGCCATCCACCAGATGCTCTGGCCGGAGACGCGACTGGCGAACCCGGCAGGGGCGATGTTCGTGACGAAGTCGGGGAAGATGGCGCCGGGCTGGATCGACACGACCACGGAGCAGAGCCGCCTCAACGTCCCACGCGGCTATCTGCCGCCGCAGCTCGTCGCGGTCGGCACTCCGTTCCGCGGTCTCCTCGAGAAGTTCTTCCCCAACACCTTCAACAAGGAGGGGCTGAGCATCGGGCCGATCCCGAAGGGAACACCCATCAACCTGCTGTCGAACCTCAACGTCGGGCCGGACGGCTTCGACGCCACCGTCCCCGTCGTGAAGAAGATGATCAAGGCCTTCAAGTCGCTGCCGCCGAATGCGACGGACGAGCAGGTGCGCGCGACCTTCAAGCCGCTCGTGCCCGATATGCTGAGCGTCAGCAAGTGCACCGACTTCGTCGTCAACCGCGGCCACTACTTCGGCACCGACTTCCTGCCGGGGAGCGAAGGTGAGCCGGGCCTGACCGACGATCAGAAGAAGGCGCTCATCGCGTTCCTGAAGACGTTCTGAGGAGGGATCGGTTGGAAGAGCGGTCGTACGAATACATCGTCGTCGGATCGGGGGCGGGTGGCGGCACGGTCGCCGCCCGCCTCGCGGAGTACGGGCACACGGTGCTGCTGCTCGAAGCGGGCGGCGACCCGAAGAAGCTCTCCGGCGGCGACCCACCCTACCCGACCGAGAACCGTCTCCCCGACGACTACGACGTCCCCTGCTTCCACGCCTTCGCGTCAGAGAACGACGCCATGAAGTGGGACTTCTTCGTCCGGCATTACAAGGATGACGCGCTGCAGCGGAAGGACCTGAAGGTCGTGGAGACGCCCGAGGGCCCGCGCATTCTCTACCCGCGCGCCGGCACCCTCGGCGGCTGCACCGCGCACAACGCGCAGATCACCATCTACCCGCACAACAAAGACTGGGACGACATCGCCCAGCTCACCGGCGACCGCTCCTGGTCCGCCGGCAACATGCGCAAGTACTTCCAGCGCCTCGAGAACTGCCATCACCGCAAGATCTGGCGCTGGATCTACAACCTCACCCGCATCAATCCGACGCGGCACGGCTTTCGCGGCTGGCTCAATACCGAAAAAGCCATTCCCGACGCGGCGGTCGAGGATGAAGACCTCGACAAGTTCCTCATCAAGTCGATCGCCGCCTGCGAGAAGAACCTCAACTCCCCCTTCATCGAGCGCCTGAAGTGGTCGCTCCTCGGCAAGGGCGACGCGAACGACTGGCGCCTCGTGCAGGAGGACTCGACCGGCATCCGCTACATCCCGCTGGCGACGAACAACCACGCCCGCAACAGTCCGCGCGAGCGCGTGCTCGACGTGATGAAGCGGCATCCCGACAAACTCTTCGTCGAGCTCGAGGCCCTCGCGGCGCGCGTCCTCTTCGACGACACGAACAAGGCCACCGGCGTGGAGTATCTGAAGGGCGCGCGTCTGTACCGCGCGTCAAAGGACCCGAACGGCGGCGGTGTGCCGATGAGAGTCACCGCCACGCGCGAAGTCATCCTCGCCGGCGGCGTCTACAACTCCCCGCAGCTCCTCATGCTCTCGGGCATCGGCCCGCGCGAGCACCTCGCGCACTTCGGCATCGCCTGCCGGCACGACCTCCCCGCCGTCGGCACGAACCTCCAGGACCGCTACGAAGTCGGCGTCGTCAACCGCATGAGCTTCCCCGAGTGGTGGCTCCTCAAGGGCGCGAAGTTCCACGCCGGCGATCCGCAGTACAACGAGTGGAAGAACAAGCGCAACGGCGCCTACATCACCAACGGCGGCGTCGTCGCCGTCATCAAGAAGTCGTTCGACCAACGGCCGCTCCCCGACCTCTTCATCTTCGCCCTTCTCGGCAAGTTCTACGGCTACTTTCCCCAGTACTCGAAGCAGTTCCTCCCGCCGAACCTCAACTACCTCACCTGGTGCATCCTCAAGGCCCACACGCAGAACTGCGCCGGCACGGTAGGGCTGAAGTCCCCCGACCCGCGCGACACGCCCGACATCGACTTCTGCTACTTCCAGGAGGGGACCGACAAGGGCGAGCAGGACCTCGCCTCCGTTGTGGAGGGCGTGAACTTCGTCCGCTCCGTCACCGCGCCGCTGCGCAAGAAGGGCCTCATCGCCGAGGAGGAGCTGCCGGGCGAGCACGTCAAGACCCAGGCCGAGATCGCCGACTTCGTCAAGTACAACGCCTGGGGCCATCACGCTTCGTGCACCTGTCCGATCGGCCAGGTCGTCGACAAAGACTTCCAGGTCTACGGCACGCGCGGGCTGCGCATCGTCGACGCATCGGTGTTCCCGAAGATCCCCGGGTTCTTCATCGTCAGTTCCGTCTACACCATCGGAGAGAAGGCCGCCGACGTCATTCACGAGGCTGCAAAATGAGCAATTACGGCATCGAAGGCGTTGTCGACGACGACCGCCGCTACGCCGGCACGCGCTACGCCGAGGTACGCGACGCGATGTTCGCGAACCCGTACTCGCGTCCCTACCCGATCGCGCCGCTCACGCTGTGGAGTTTGCTGCGCGGCATCCTGCCGTTCGGCCAACCGTGGCACTTCCTCGCTGCCGCGCGCCGCACGGTCGCCTCGGAGGCCGAGCTCCGCTGGGGTCCGGACCGCAAAGGCTTTCGCCGCCTCCTCCACCCGAACGGCATCTGCATGACCGGCGTGTGGGAGATCACCGAGGAGACGCCGTACAGCGGCTACTTCCGGAAAGGGAGCCGCGCCCTCGTCATGGCGCGCTACTCGACGTCTGCGGAGACGCGGCGCGGCAACACGCGCTCCCTGGCGATGGTCGGCCGTGTCTACCCGACCACCGATCCGAACGATCCCCGCCCGCTGCGCAGCGCCAGCTTCATCACCCAGGAGGACATCGGCGGCGCCTACAGCCGGACGATCAACGAGGCCGTGCTGCGCAACGCCCCGAACGTCACCGCCTCGCGCCGCGGCTGGGGGGCGCCGGCGTTTGCCGTGACCGGACTCGTTCTCGGCATCGCTGACAAGAAGAACACCATCCGGCAGGTCTACGAGATCGCGGAGCTCGGGAAGCCCGACGGCGAGCCGACGCGCGCGCCGGAGTTCATGCAGCTCCTCGTCTCGCCCGACCAGCCGGTGATACCAGGCGAGACCCTCGACGTCCGCGACGAGATCATGGCCCAGATCTACGAGACGGCGAAGCGGAGCCTGACCTTCCGCATCGAGACCTCGGATACCGGGGTCACGAAAGGACCCGGTTTCTACCAGCGACGCACGATCACCAACTGGCGGCAGATCGGAACCCTCACGTTCGACGCCGCCGTCGCCTCGTACAACGGCGACCACGTCTTCCACGCGAACCACCCGCCGTGGCGGCGCGACCGCAACGATCCCTCGACTGCACACCGGCGGCGGCTGTCCGACCGCTGAAACGAATCGTTCTTTGGCGTCACTAAATCTCGTGAAGGGAGGGTAGGGAAATGCCGTTCCCGCGCCACTCCTATACTGAATTCCGTCTCAAATCGGTCGAAGGAGGGTCACCTTGAAGAAGCTCTACTCATGGATTGTCCTCATCGCGGTCGTCATGGTCGGGCTCAGTTGCAAGCACGTCCCCGGTCAGCCGCGGCCGAACACGCAGCAGGACGAAGCGATGCGCGCCGGGCGCTCGCCGGAGAGCCTCAAAGGCTCCGACGACGACTACCTCGGCGACATGGACAACGGCCTGACCCGGGACCCCGAGGCCGCGCGCCGGGAGATGATCCCCTACCTCGGCCCGAACGTCACCGGCGCCGAGGCCGTGCGCCACATCGCCATCGGCCGGAACAACTGGATCGTCTGGACCGCCGGCAACGACGTCCTGTGGGACCGCCTGAACCGCGACAGCAAGGGCGCCCTCGACCTCCTCAAGACGGTCTCGAACCTTCCGAACTACAACCGCAGCAACCGCTGGAACTGGTACGGCCTGGTCAACGAGCCGTGCTACAAGAAGAACACCGAGCCGCGCGCCGACCGCTGGGGCCTCCGCCTCGACGTCCGCGACCCGAACTGCGCCCCCGACCCGTTCGAGAACGAGGCGAAATACCCGGGCGTGAAGATCGGCGCGCGCGGCAAGGGGAAGGTCGAAGTCGGCTCCTACTACGGCTACGGCACCGGCATCATGGGGCTGCGGCTCTTCCCGAATCCCGACTTCGACGAGAAGGCGCAGGCGGCGTGGGACCCGAAGCGCTATTACGAAGATAAGGACTACTACAGCCGCGCCGACCTCATTAAGCCGTACCGCGTCGGCATGTCGTGCGGCTTCTGCCACGTCGGCCCGAACCCCTCGAACCCGCCGGCGGACCCGGAGAACCCGACCTTCGCGAACCTGAACGGCAACCCCGGCGCGCAGTACTTCTGGATCTCGCGCATCTTCATGTTCGATCAGGATAAGTCGAGCTTCGTCTGGCAGCTCTTCAACACCTCGCGTCCGGGCGCGCTCGACACGTCGCTCGTCTCCTCCGACGAGATCAACAACCCGCGCACCATGAACGCGGTCTACAACCTCCACGCGCGCCTGATGCTCGGGTACAAGTACGGCGCGGAGAAGCTCGCCGCCGGCGGCAGCGCGAACAACAAGCAGCTCAACGACTACGCCCCGCCGCTGACGGACCTGGTCAAGTCCTTCTATGACCCGAAGACGACCACGGCGTACACCACGCACGTCCTCAAGGACGGCGCGGACTCGGTCGGCGCCTTGGGCGCGCTCAACCGCGTCTACCTCAACATCGGTCTCTTCAGCGAGGACTGGATGACGCACTTCATCCCGCTCGTCGGCGGGCCGATCACCAGTCCGATCGAGATCGCCTACTGCCGCAAGGCCTCGAATTACTGGAACGCGAACGAGATGCAGACGCCCGACGTGGCCCTTTACTTCCTCGCCACAGCGAAGCCCGACTACCTCGCCAAGGCGCCGGGCCACGAGAAGTACCTCGCCGACGACTACCTCGTCCCCCGCGGCAAGGAAGTCTTCGCCGAGCGCTGCGCGCGCTGCCACTCCAGCAAATTGCCGGAGAAGGTCGCCACGAATTACATGAAGCCCGGCTGCATCGGCGCGAATTACCTGAAGTGCTGGGACGACTACTGGGCTTACACCAAGACCGCCGAGTTCAAGAACGAGATGAAGGAGATCGTCAGCCGGCCGGACTTCCTCGACGACAACTACCTCTCGACAGAGTTCCGCGTCCCGGTGACGCTCATGGAGACCAACGCCTGCAGCCCGCTGGCGACGAACGCCCTCGCCGGCGACATCTGGGACAACTTCTCCTCGCAGTCGTACAAGGAGCTCCCCGCGGTCGGCACGATCACCGTGCACGACCCGTACACCTACGAGCCGAAGCAGTACACGATGCCCGGCGGCGGCCGCGGCTACACGCGTCCGGCGTCGCTGATCAGCCTCTGGTCGACCGCGCCGTTCATGCAGAACAACAGCGTCGGTCCGTTCATGTGGACCGGCTCCGTCGCCGACCGTATGACGTCGTTCGACGAGTCGATCAACCAGATGCTCTGGCCGGAGCGGCGCAAGTCGAACCCGCCGGGGGCGATGTTCGTGACGAAGTCCGGGAAGATGGCGCCGGGGTGGATCGACACGACCACCGAGCCGAGCTACCTCCGCCTCACGCCGGGCTATCTGAAGGGCGGTGAGCGCCTTCTGCTCAAGACGTTCTCCGACTACTACGACGACACGAACGGCCTGGTTGTCGGCCCGATCCCGCAGGGAACGCCGATCAACCTCCTGGCAAACCTGAAC
The DNA here is from genome assembly GCA_035276475.1 of Thermoanaerobaculia bacterium. GTDB lineage: Bacteria > Acidobacteriota > Thermoanaerobaculia > Gp7-AA8 > Gp7-AA8 > DATDFB01. The sequence goes on from DATELQ010000052.1 coordinate 14,880, forward strand.
GTCGACCCGCAGGGCTTCTCCGAGACGAAGTGGGTCGTGCTGAAAATGTTGAAGGCGCTGCCGAAGGGCGGACACCCGACCGAGGATGAGATGCGCACTGCGTTCAAGCCGCTCGTCCCCGACATGCTCCGCGTCAGCAAGTGCACCGACTTCGTGGTCAACCGCGGCCACTACTTCGGCACCGACTTCCTCCCCTCCTCGGAAGGCGAGGCGGGGCTGAGCGACGCCGACAAGAACGCCCTTATCGCCTACCTCAAGCGCTTCTAGTTTCGCCGGCGGGTCGTGGGTCAGAACCCCACGACCCGCTGCAGCGTCCAGAACACTCCGGTCGCGGCAATCATCATCGAGGCCGGCACGACGAAGCGCGGACGGTACCAGTCGCGCTGCCGGAACCAAGCCGCCACCAGCAGATAGGCGGTGACGACGACGGCGAGCTGCGCGAGCTCGATGCCGACGTTGAAGCTGACGAGCGCCGGCACGAACTCGCCGCGCGGGAGCTGCAGCTCGCGCAGGACGCCGGCGAAGCCCATGCCGTGCAGCAGGCCGAAGGCGAAGACGACGGCGGGGCGCCACGGCTTGAGCTCCGTCGTGACGACGTTCTCGACGGCAACGTAGGCGATGGAGATGGCGATGAGCGGCTCGACGATGCGCGACGGCAGCGAGACGACGCCGTACATCGTCAGCCCAAGGGTGATGGAGTGCGCGATCGTGAACGCCGTGACCTGCGTGAGGATCGGCCGCAGCCGCGTGGTCAGAAGAAAAATGCCGAGGATGAAAAGGATGTGGTCGAGCCCCCGCGGGAGGATGTGCTGAAAGCCGAGGACGAGGTACTGCTGGATCACGTGCGCCCGCGTCGGCGGCGCCGTTCGGGCGAGCGGTAGGGGCGCACAGCGTGCGCCCCCCTCGACCCAAATCGTCCTCTCATCGAGCGTCAGCGCATACGTCGCATACGTCAGCCCGTACTCAAAGGTGACCGTCCGCGCGTTCGCCGGCACCGCCCCCGTCGCGTTCAGCACGACAAACGCCGGCCGGCTGACATCGGACGGGACCTCCAGCGCCGCAATCGCGACGTGCGCCGGCGAGGCCACGCCATCGAACCGCACGTCGATCTCCCGCCCCACCCCTGGCAACAGCGGCGTGAGCCTCGCCCGCAGCGCCGCCGCGTCGAGCGCGCCGCTGCGCGGCTGCCCGGCGGCCACTTCGAGCTTATTGAGGAGCGACAGCGGCGCCGTCGTGATCGTCGCCGTCCAGGTCTGCCCCACGGACAGCCGCACCTGCGTCGTCCCGATCTCGTGCGCCTGCGCGGCGCCGGCGATCAGGAGCAGCAGCAGGAATCGCTTCACGCCAGATATACGGTGGCAACGGCGGAACTGGATTCGCATTACATTCGAGCCGTATGCGCGACGCAATCGTCATCGGCGGCGGGGCCGCGGGGCTGGCCGCGACGCGCGATCTCTCCGCCGCCGGCCTCGACGTGCTCCTCCTCGAAGCCCGCAACCGCCTCGGCGGGCGCGTGCACACGCTGCACGAGGCCAATCTCCCGCTGCCGGTCGAGCTCGGGCCGGAGTTCGTGCACGGCGAGGTCGAGGAGGTCTTCCAACTCGTGCGCGGCAGCGGCGTGCTGATCGACCGCCTCCCCGACCTGCATCTGTGGAACGGCCGCGAGCGTCCCGACTTCTGGAAACGGATCGAGCGCATCCTCGGCCGCGCTGCAAAGACGCCGCACGATGTCTCGCTCGCGGAGTTCCTCGCCAAATCGCGCATCAGCCCCTCGGATCGCAAGCTCGTCGAGATGTTCGTCGAGGGCTACCACGCCGCCGATCTCGAGAAGGTCAGCAGCCACTCCCTGGCGTCGAGCGACAGCGAGCAGCAGGACGAAAACGACTTCCCGCAGTTCCGCGTCGTCACCGGCTACGACTCGCTGCTGAACGTGATCCGCGGCGGCTTCGCGCAGGAGCACGTGGAAGTGCGGACGTCGTCGATCGTCACGCGGATCGCCTGGCGGCGCGGCGAGGTCGAGGTAGGCGTCCGCACGCGCGCGGGCGCCGAGGAGACGCACCGCGCGCGGGCCGCCATCGTCACGCTGCCGATCGGCGTCCTGCGCTCCGACGCCATCACATGGGACCCGCGCCCGCGCAACCTCGCCGCGCTCGAGAAGCTGGAGATGGGGAACGTCTGCAAGATCGTCTTCGCCTTCCGCGAGTCGTTCTGGCCGGCGCAGACGAACTTCGTCCACGCCGCGGGGCCGGAGTTTCCGACGTGGTGGACGCACGCGCCCGCCGTCGTTCCGCTGATCACCGCCTGGACCGGCGGCCCACCCGCCGCGCGCCTTCTCGACATGAGCGAGGCGCAGCGCATCGACCGCGCCCTCGCCTCGCTGGCGAACGTGTTCGACGTGCCGCGCGCGCGGCTCGACGATCTCCTCGACAGCTGGTGGACGCACGACTGGCGCAACGACCCGCTCTCGCGCGGCGCGTACAGCTACACGCTCGCCGGCGGCATGAGCGCGCGGAAGAAGCTCGCCGCGCCGGTGCAAAGCACGCTCTTCTTCGCCGGCGAAGCGTGCGAGGCGGAGCAGTCCGGCACCGTCGCCGGCGCCATCGCCTCGGGACGCGCCGCCGCAAAGGCCGTTCGGGCTTAGGGCAATCGAATCGACTGCCCGTGGTGGAACACGTTCCCCGGATCCCACCGCTTCTTCACCCGCTGCAGGCGCGGATAGCTGTCGAGGTAGTACAACCGCGCCCAGTCGCGCAGATCGGTGTCCGGATAGTTGACGTAGCAGCCGTCCATCGTCGCGTTGGGCAGCGGGCCTTCGGGGCCGTACATGTCGTCGTAAAACGCCCGGATCCAGCGCAGGTTCTCGTCCTGCTCGAGCGGGTTGTTCCAGTACGTCTGGTACTGCAGCTTCATGATCGACGACCGCTGCGGCACCGCCGTCGCCTCCGAGTCGACCGCGTTGATCCGGCAGCCGTACGAGTCGACCTGCAGCAGCGCCTGCGGGACGTCGCTGTCGTTCGTGAGATGCGTCCACATCTTCGCGATCTGCGCGTCGGGAAACGGCTGCTTCATGTACGCCGACTTGTACTTCCCGTACTGATTCGGGCCGGAGGGATCGAACGTCTGCGTCGCATACAGCCACGGCATCGCCGTGACGTCGTTGTGCCGCATCGGGTGGAAGTGGCGGCCGACGGGGACGACCTGCGGCACGAAGGGGCCGACGGCGTGGCGCATGCGCTCGACCAGCTCCTCGACCGGCCCGGCCCCGCTGCCGACGTTCTGGATCGTCAGCACGATCTGCGACGCCGACTTGTGCGTGAGGTGCAGCAGCGTGAAGAGTCCGGCGAACGGACTGCCGGGGGCGCTGTTCTCGCGCAGGAAGTCGCCGTACGCCTGCACCAGCCGCGCGAACTTCCCGGGCGTCATCGCGCTCCAGTCCCAGGCCAGGTTCGCGACGTACGCCTCCGGCGGCGCGGGCGGAAGCTCGCGGAAAAAGAACCGCGTCACGATGCCGAAGTTGCCTCCGCCGCCGCCCTGATTGACCCAGAGGAGCTCGCGCTCGTCGCCGTGCGAGTCGGCCGTGACCGTCGCCGCGTGCGCGCGGCCGTCCGCGTCGACGACGACGATCTCGACGCCGGTCAGCCAGTCGACCGTGAGTCCGTGCAGCCGCGACAGCAGCCCGTATCCGCCGCCGGTGATGTGCCCGCCCGCACCGACGGAGTAGCACGACCCCGCCGGCAGCGCCACGTCGTACTCCTTGTACAGATTCCAGTAGACGTTCCAGAGCGTGCAGCCGGCTTCGATGCAGTACGCCCGCCGGGCGTCGTCGTAATAGACGCGGTTCATCGGCGCCGTGTCGACGATGACGCCGCCGTCGTTGCCGACCGCGAAGTCCTCGTAGCAATGTCCGCCGCTGCGCACCGTGATGCGGCGCTTCGCGTCGACGGCCTCCTGCACCGTTCTCTCGACCTGGCCGGTGTCGCCGCACACCTGGATGAACGCCGGCTTGCCGGCCCAGCGGAGATTGAAGCCGCGGATCAGCGTCTGGTAGCGCGGGTCGTCGGGACCGACTTTGCTCACGGAAGAGGAGTAGCGGCAGCGCGGAGATCCCTACCCCCGCGGAGTACAATCGCGTCGATGATCCCGAGACTCGCGCTGCTCCTTCTCTTCGTCGCCGGCTCCGCGGTCGCGCAGGAATTCGGCCGCGCCGACGGCGGCGACCTCCAGCTCCAGGTCAAGCAGCCGGGCGGCTTCTCCGGCTCCCTCGGACTCTCCTTCTCGAACGGCCCCTTCGGGTCGAAGCAATTCGGCGGCACCCTCGGCGGCGCGCTCATCGCGGACAAGCTCTGGTTCTTCGCCACGGGAGAGCGCAATCGTCAGTACGCCTCCGTCACCCCGCAGCTCAATGACCGCCAGGTTCTCACCGCGGCCGCCGGCACCGGACGGGAGCAGACGCCCACGCTCACGTTGCCGTCGTCATTCCTCTCGATGCGCTACACCGGCATGCTCTCGAGCAGCTCGTACTTCACCGCGAACGTGACGACGCGAAGAACGACCGCCGAGCCGGCGCTCGTCCTCTTCCACTAGAAGCCGTACTTCGCCTTATCCCGCCCGATCCGCTTCAGCGCCACGATCGCCGGGACGAAGTCGCGCGTCTCGCCGGGGAGCTTCTGCCAGATCCGGTAGTAGTCGCGGTCGTGCCCCGTCTCCCGCCCGAACGTCTCCTTCATGATCCGCGCGACGCGGTTCTCGCCCGAGTTGTACGCCGCCGCGGCCAGGTACCAGCAGCCGAAGCGCTTGTAGAGGTGCTCGAGAAAGTCGAGCGCCGCCTCCGTCTCCTTCTCCAGGTTCTTCCGCTCGTCGACCTTCTTGTTCACGCGCAGGCCGTACAGATGCGCCGTCGCCTTCGTCAGCTGCCACACCCCGACCGCTTCCTCGGCAGAGTGTGCCTCGCGGTCGAACGCCGACTCCTCGAAGGCCAGATAGATGAGGTTCTGCGGCAGGCCGCGCGCCCGCAGCTTGCTCGTGATCAGCTTCTGGACGTGCGGCTTCCGCTCGAAGCCGGCCGCGATCCTCTTGCGGTACTCCGGCGTATGGCTGAACTGGTCGACCCAGTAGTCGACCCGCTCGTGCTTGAGGTCGGGCAGCACATCGCGCTGGCCGGCCATTGCGGCGGCGGCGGCGAAAAAGACGGCGAAAGCGGCAAAATGGCGCATCGAAGTTACCGTTCGTGCAAAGCCATTGCCGCGGCCGGCGGACCGTGAATATTTTCTTGGTGGAGGGCTGTTCCCCTCGCGACATGAAGAGATTCGCACTCCTCCTCTCGCTGCTCACTCTCCTTTCCACCGCCGGGTTGCGCGCCGCTGACGCGCCGTCGGCGACGCAGACCGCGCAGCGCTACGGCAAATGGGGCGTCGATCTCGACGCCATGGACCGCAGCGTCAAGCCCGGCGACGACTTTTTCCGCTTCGTCAACGGCAAGTGGGCTTCCACCGCCCAGATCCCGGCCGACAAGACGAGCCTCGGATCGTTCGCGCTCCTCCGCGACCTCTCCGAGGCGCGCGTGCACGAGATCCTGGAGCGCTGGGCCGCCGCCAAGAACCTCAAGCCCGGCAGTGACGAGGCCAAGGTCGCCGCGATCTACCGCTCGTTCATGGACGAGGCGACGATCGAGAAGTTCGACAGCAAGCCCATCCAGCCGTTTCTCGACGCCGTTGCGAAAGCCAAAACCCTCGACGACGTCGCCCGCCTGATGGCCGACTCGCAGGGCGGCTTCGGCAGCTCGTTCTTCCGCGCCGGCATCGGCGACGACCAGAAGAACCCCGACAAGAACACGCTTTATCTCTCGCAGGCCGGCTTGGGCCTCCCCGACCGCGAGTACTACCTGCAGGACAAGTTCAAGGAGCAGCGCGAGCACTACCAGCAGTACGTCAGCGACATGCTGAAGCTGGCCGGCTGGCCCGAGCCGGAGAAGAACGCCGCCGACGTCGTGGCGCTCGAGACCAAGATCGCCGAGGCGCATTGGACGCGCGCCGAAGGGCGCAACCGGGACAAGACGTACAACCTCATGACCTTCGCCGAGCTGGAGAAGAACGCCGCCGGCTTCCCCTGGAGCGTCTACTTCAAGGAAGCGGGCCTGGAGAAGGCCGGCCGCGCCGTCGTCCGCCAGAACACGGCGTTCCCGAAGATCGCCAACGTCTTCGCCGCCACGCCCGTCGACACGCTGAAGGCGTGGGAGGCGTTCCACATCGTCGACGAGACCTCGCCGCTGCTCTCGAAGCGCTTCGCCGACGCGCAGTGGGAGTTCCGCTCGAAGTACCTCAATGGCACGAAGGAACAGCGCCCCCGCTGGAAGCGCGGCACGCAGGCCGCCGAGATCTCCATGGGCGAGGCGATCGGCCGCACGTACGTGGCCGAGTACTTCCCGCCGGAGTCGAAGGCGAAGATGGAGTCGCTCGTCAGCGATCTCCGCACGGCGCTCCGTGCCCGCATCGAGAAGCTGGAGTGGATGAAGCCGGAGACGAAGGCGAAGGCGCTGGAGAAGCTGGCCAAGTTCAACGTGAAGATCGGCTATCCGACGAAGTGGCGCGACTATTCGGCGCTGCAGGTGAAAGACGGTGACGCCGTCGGCAACGTCCTCAGCTCCGCGAAGTTCCAGTGGGCCCGCGACCTGGCCGATCTCAACAAGCCGACCGACAAGACCGAGTGGGGCATGACGCCGCAGACGGTCAACGCCTACTACAACTCGACGAAGAACGAGATCGTCTTCCCCGCCGCGATTCTGCAGCCGCCCTTCTTCGATCCGAAGGCCGACCCGGCCGTGAACTACGGTGCGATCGGCGGCGTGATCGGACACGAGATCACGCACGGCTTCGACGATCAGGGCCGCAAGTCCGACGGCAACGGCGTGCTCACCGACTGGTGGGTCGCCGACGACGCCGCGAAGTTCGAGGCGCAGGCGACGAAGCTCGGCGCGCAGTACGAGGCGGTGAATTTCCCGACGCTGCCCGGCATGCACATCACCGGACGCCTGACGATGGGCGAGAACATCGCGGACCTCGGCGGGATCCTGCTCGCGCTCGACGCCTACAAGGTGTCGCTCAAGGGCCAGCCTGCCCCGGTGCTGGACGGCTTCACCGGCCAGCAGCGCGTGTTCCTCGGCTGGGCCCAGGTGTGGCGCTCCGTGATGCGCGACGACACCCTCCGCCAGCTCCTCATGACCGACTCCCACTCCCCCGCCCCCGTCCGCGCCATCGCCCCGCTCCGCAACGTGGACGCGTGGTACGACGCGTTCGGCGTGAAGGAGGGAGAGGCGAATTACGTGAAGCCGGAAGAGCGAGTCAGAATCTGGTAAGTTCCGATTGCTCGTAACGTGAAACGGCCGCCTCCGGGCGGCCGTTTTTGTTTTTATGTGGTGAACCGTTCCGGCGAGATGGACAGATCGGGGCACGCGGCCAACAAGCCGCGGTCCGCCGTCACCAGAGGCACCTCGAGGTTAACGGCCGCAACGACGAACTGGGCGTCATACGCGGAGAGCTTCCGCTCCGCCGCCATCTCCAACACGTCGTCTCCCGACGGCTCCATCTCGCTTCGACCGAAAATTGTTTGCGCCCGCCGCCATGTCTCGTGCGCCTCGGCTAGCGTGAGAACGTGCGCACACACCGCCGTTGTGAGGACGTTCAGAAACTCGCTGCGCCAAAGCGTCGGTAGCATCCAGCGCGGATCTTTCGCCCATACGGCTCGCGCCATCTCCGTCTTTTCCCCCTCGATTAGCAGGTAAGCCACGAGGTTCGTGTCAGCCACGATCACCGGTCTCTCCGCCGAGCGCGGTCGATGATCGTCTGACGGAGCGGATGCCGGCCACGCACGCGCAAGCGATCGATCTCTTCAAGCGTCGGCGGACCGGAGCGGTCATGGAGTGCCGCCTCCAGAATGGTGATCGCCTCACTGCTGAGACTGCGCCGGTTCGCCGCCGCGCGCGTCTTCAGTTTTCGATGAAGCTCCTTCGGAAGTTCCTTGATCAGCAGAGCGGCCATGGTATCGAAAGTATAGCAAAGCGCTAGTGCTATGCTGCGCGCCAGGAGGAACGATGAAGAACCCATCCGAGCCCCTCTACATCGGCGTCGGCAGTCACGCCGTGGCCATCGACCGCGCCACCGGCGCCGAGCTTTGGCGGACGAAGCTCAAGTCATCGAGCTTCGTGACCGTCTACTCCGACCGCGACGGCCTCTACGCCGGCGCGAAGGGAGAGCTCTTCTGCCTCGACCGCACCACCGGCAGCATCCTCTGGCACAACCGCCTGAACGGCCTCGGAATGAACGTCATCACGTTCAGCGGCAGCGGCACGACCGCGCTGTTGGATCGCGCAACAACAAGCGGCCCTGGGGGCCGCAGCACGGGGTGAGCGTCTTGCACGCTCCTCCGCCGTGGACTGGTTCGACGGCCTCTGGCTCGTCCGCCTCCTCTTCCTCCGCGGCCTCGCGGCGATCTACCTCGTCGCCTTCCTCTCCGCGCTGAACCAATTCCCCGCGCTCCTCGGCGAGCGCGGGCTCCTCCCGGTGCGCGACTTCCTCGACGTTGTCACGTTCCGCGACGCGCCGTCGCTCTTCCACTGGCGGTACTCGGACCGGCTCCTCCGCGCCGTCGCACGGAGCGGTATCGCGCTCGCGGCCATCTCGCTCATCGGCGTCACCGACAAAGCTCCGTGGCCGCTCTTCCTCGCCATCTGGCTCGCGATGTGGGCGCTCTACCTCTCCATCGTCAACGTCGGCCAGACCTTCTACGCCTTCGGATGGGAGTCGATGCTCTGCGAGGCCGGCTTCTTCGCCGCATTCCTCGGGCCCGCACACCTGCGGACGCCCGCCATCGTCATCGTCCTCCTCCGCTGGATGCTCTTCCGCGTCGAGCTCGGCGCGGGCCTCATCAAGCTCCGCCACGACCAATGCTGGCGCGATCTCACCTGCCTCTATTACCACTACGAGACCCAGCCGCTCCCGAACCCGCTGAGTCGCCTCTTCCACCGCGTACCGAAGCCGCTGCACCGCTGGAGCGTCGCCTTCAGCCACTTCGTGCAGATCGTCGCGCCGTTCGGCCTCTTCGCGCCGCAGCCGATCGCGTCGATCGCCGCGGCGCTGGCCATCGCGCAGCAGCTCCTCCTGATCGTCAGCGGCAACTACGCCTGGCTGAACTGGCTGACCGTCATCCTCGGCGTGACCGGCTTCAGCGACGCGATCCTTTACGTGCGTACACCCGCGACCGCGCCGCGTCCGATGGCCTTCGACGTCATCCTCTACGCGCTCGCCGCGCTCACCGCGATCCTGAGCATCCGCCCCGCGCTCAACTTTTTCTCGCGCAACCAATACATGAACTACTGCTGGAACCGATTCCACCTTGTCTGCGCGTACGGCGCGTTCGGCAGCATCACCAAGGAGCGCTTCGAGGTCGTGCTCGAAGGAAGCAACGAGGGCGTGGAGTGGAAGGAGTACGGCTTCCGCGCCAAGCCGGGCGACACCGCGCGGCGGCCGCCGCAGGTCGCGCCGTACCACCTCCGCCTCGACTGGCTGATGTGGTTCCTCCCCTTCTCCGTGCACGCGCCGGGCTACGAGCGCTGGTTCATCCGCCTCGTGCAGCGGCTCCTCAAGGGCGACGCGCAAACGCTCGCGCTCCTGCGCCACAACCCCTTCCCCGATGCGCCGCCGAAGTACATCCGCGCCGGCTACTACCTCTATCGCTTCGGCGAGAAGGAGTGGTGGACGCGCGAGCGCATCGGCGACTACCTGCCGATCATGGCGCGCTCTGTGTAACGCGTGAACGTCTTTCGCAAATGGGGCGAGCTGATGGTCCTCTCGCTCGCCCTGGCCATCATCATCATCGACTCCACGCTCCTCAACGTCTCCCTCTCGACGCTGATCCGCGACCTCAACACGACCCTCCAGAAACTGCAGTGGGTGATCTCCGCGTACTCGCTGATCCTGGCCGCGCTCACCGTCACGGGCGGGCGGATGGGCGATCTCTTTGGCCGCAAGCGGATGTTCATGACCGGCGCGGTCATCTTCGTCGTCGGCGCAGTCATCGCCTCCGTCAGCCACTCCTTCACCGTCCTCCTCCTCGGCGAGTCGATCGTCGAAGGCATCGGCGCCGCGCTGATGATGCCCTCGACCGCGGCGCTCCTCGTGGCCAAGTACCGCGGCCACGACCGCGCCGTCGCCTTCGGGATCTGGGGCGGCGTCGCCGCGGCCGCATCGGCGATCGGCCCGATCCTCGGCGGATTCCTCACGACGCACTACAGCTGGCGCTGGGGCTTCCGCATCAACGTCATCGTCGTGGCCGTGCTGCTCATCGGCTCGCGTCTCATCGACGACGCGCGCGACGAGCGCGAGAAATCGATCGACTGGATCGGCGTTCTCCTCTCCTCCGTCGGCCTCTTCCTCGTCGTCTTCGGCATCATCGAGTCGGAGAGCTACGGCTGGCTGCGCGCGCGCAAGCCCTTCCCGCTCTGGCAGGCCGGCTCGATCTCCATCGCGCCGATCGCGCTCCTCGCCGGCGTCGCCGTCGTGGCCATCTTCTGCCTCTGGGAGTGGCGGATGGAGGCGCGCGGCGGCACGCCCATCGTGTCGATGCAGCTCTTCCGGAATACTGAGTTCGTTGCCGGCGCGGGCGTGATCGGCATCCTGATGCTCGCGCAGAACGGCGTCATCTTCTCGCTGCCGGTCTTCCTGCAGTCAGTGAAGCGCCTCGACGCCCTGCACACCGGCCTCACGCTCTTTCCGATGTCGCTCATGCTCCTCATCGTCTCGCCGCTCGCGGCGAAGTTCAGCAAGCGCATCGCCCACAAGCGGCTCGTACAGACGGGGCTCGTGCTCAACACCATCGCCATCGTCGTGCTGCGCTTCACCTTGAACTGGCCTGCTCCCGCGCTGGCGCTTTACGGCATCGGCCTGGGACTCGTGCTCTCGCAGATCAACAACCTGACTCTCTCCGCGGTGCCGGTGCGCGACGCCGGCGAAGCCTCGGGCGTTGCGAACACCTTCCGCCAGGTCGGCATCGCCTTCGGCGCGGCGACGATCGGCGCAGTGATGATCTCCACGATCCTCGTCCGGCTCGACGCCGCCGTCCCGCCGCAATCGAAGCCGGCGGTCGCGAAGATCCTCAACGCCAACGCCGCGGAGCTGGCGTTCGGCGAGAGCAGTGCGCTCAAGGAGCTGCCGCCGGCGGTCGTGAAACTGCGCCCTGCCGCCACGACGGTCGGCATCGAGCGCGCGCTGCTCTGGTGCGCTCTCTTCGCGCTCGTCGGCCTGGCCGTCTCAGCGTTCCTTCCGCTGCGGCCGCAAGGAGATAATCGCGCTTCATGAAAACGATCGTGATCACCGGCGCGAGCGCTGGCATCGGCGCGGCCATGGCCCGGCGCCTGGCGCGCGACGGCAACCAGCTCGCTCTCGGTGCGCGGCGCGCCGAGGCGCTGCGCGCGGTCGTCGGAGAGATCGAGGCGGCGGCGATTACGGTGGTCGCCGACGTCACCCGCCGCGCCGACGTCGAGCGCCTCCGCGACGAAGCGATTCGCGCCTTCGGCAGCGTCGACGTCTGGATCAACAACGCCGGCCGCGGCATCACCCGCTCGGTCCTCGAGCTGACCGACGCCGACGTCGACGAGATGATGTCGGTCAACCTCAAGTCGGCGCTCTACGGCATGCAGGCGATCGTCCCCTATTTCGTGAAGCGCGGGAGTGGACATCTCATCAACATCTCGTCGTTCCTGGCGCGCGTGCCGATCGCCGCGCACCGCTCGGCATACAACGCGGCGAAGGCGGCGCTGAATGCGCTGACGTCGAACGTGCGCGCCGACGTCGCCGGCAGCGGCGTGGAGATCTCGACGGTGATGCCCGGCCTCGTCTCGACCGACTTCGCCAAGAACGTCCTCGGCACCGCGAGCACGACGCCGCCGCCGTGGACGCCGAACGCGGCGATGAAGCCGCAGACGGCCGACGAAGTGGCGGACGCGGTGGCGGAGCTGATCGAGCATCCGCGCGCGGAGATCTACACGAACCCGGCGAGCCGCGAGATGGCCCGCCGCTGGTTCGAAGGCCTCGAGGCGATTTGATGCACCCCAGCAGTCCGCAGCAGAAGGAGATGTCGGACGAGTCGATGGTGCGCAATCTCGCGGCGCAGGCGGAGGCGATCTGGCCGCAGGAGGAGCCGATCTTCGCGCGGCATCCGCTCCGCGACAGCGCGGTGCTCGACCTCGGCTGCGGGACGGGCGAGATCACGGCGCGGCTGGCCGAGGCGTACCCGCACGCGACGTTCACAGGCGTCGACCTCGAGGAGCCGCACCTCATGCGCGCCCGCGAGCGCTGCGCCGCCTTCGGCGACCGCGTGCGCTTCGAGGCCGGCGACGCGATGGCGCTGGCATTCGCGGATGCAACGTTCGACTACGTCGTCTGCCGTCACGTGATCCAGGCCGTGCCCAATCCGGCGCGAGTGCTCGCGGAGATTCACCGCGTGCTCCGCCCCGGCGGCCGCGTGCATCTCATCGCCGAGGATTACGGGATGCTGTGGTGCCACCCGACGGCGCTCGACGCCGACGATTTCTGGCAGCGCATCCCCTGGCGGTTCGAGGCGGCGGTCGGCTGCGACCTCCACGTCGGCCGCCACACGTTCACGCTGCTCCACGACCTCGGCATGGAGGACATCCGCGCCGACTACATCGTGGTCGACACGCTGCGCGTGCCCCGCGACACGTTCGCCCGCATCTGGGAAGCCTGGCGCGACGGCTATACCGACTCGATGGTCGAGCGCTGCGCCGTTTCGCGCGAAGAGGTCGAGCAACGCTGGCGGGAGATGATCGATTGCGTGCGCGACCCGCGCGGATACGCGCTGTGGCAGGTGCCGGTGTGGACGGGGCGGAAGGGGGCGGCGCGTTAAGACATCACCGGATCTTCATCAAACGTCCCGACGAGAAGGGATCGAACAACTCCCCCGGCTCGATCTCCAGCGCCTTCGCGATCCGGATGATGTTCACCAGCGCTACGTTACGCTCAGCGCGCTCGATCTGACCGATGTAGTTGCGATCCAGGCCCGCCAGCTCGGCGAGGCGCTCCTGAGAGAGACCGTGCTCCGTCCGTACCTCACGAAGGCGATCGCCGAAGAGACGGAGGATCTCGTCGCGCATTCGTAATGCATTTGGACTTGCGCGTGAGAAAGTCTCCACCTACTATGAGTATCAACGCCGCCTGGAAGCCACGCAAAGGAGTCTGCATGTCCGTCAGCCCAGCCAACATTCGCCGTCTCTTCCTCGAGCAACAGCCGTCGTACTCGGCGTCCGAAGCCGCTGACCTCTTCGGCATGACCGAACGCGAGCTTCACGCGTGGATCGAGGCAGGGGAATTGGAGGGGGAGCGGGCAAACGACGGAATGAGGCTCCCGTGGGCGGAGCTCGTCTCCTTCGCGATGGGTTTTTGGGACCAGGAGGAGATCGAAGCGGCCCTCGGGGATGATCTTGCGACCACCATTCCCGAACTGTTGCGCCTCGCCGAGCTTCATGTGCGCATTCCGCGCATCGAGGTCGTCGCGCTCGAGCACGTGGCGGCGCGCGAGGGGAAAACGGTCAGCGGCGTGCTCGGGCGGGAGCTGCTCGACTTCGTTTCCGTACACTCGGAGTGGCTTTCGCGCGACGTCCATGGCTTCGCCGACGCCCTCGCATGGCCAAGCTGAGGCTAGCGATCGGATGAATCCCATCCCGGAACACTTAAAAGTGCTCCGGCGGCACATAAATCTTATCCCGGGTCAGATTTATGTGATCGCCGAGCATTTAAATGTGCTCCCGGAACACAAAAAAGTGATCCGCCGGCACATAAATCCGAGAGCGGATCACATTTATGTGCCGCGGGATCACTTAAATGTGATCCATGGACACTTAAAAGTGATCCCACCATCACATACGGCTACTTCTGCCGCAGCGCCGCCCACCCCGCGATCGGCGTCGCCACCAGCCACGTCGCCAGCAGGAGCAGCCACGGCGTGCTGAGCTGGATCGTTGCCACTGCGTGCCGCACCCCCGCCGCAACGTCGGCGCCGAGGAGGGAAATCGCCAGTGCCAAGGCCACGGCCAGCGTCGCGGCCTGCCCGATCAGCAGCGACCGGCGCACGCGCGCCTCTGCCTCCTCGTGCCTCCGCACCTGCAGGCGCCACCACATCGCCGCGGCGCTCGGTACCGCCGCCTCGGCGATCGCATCGAGGCGCTCGTCGAGCAGTGCGCCCGCTACGAGACGCAACTCGCTGCAGTCGGCGCACGATTCCACGTGCGTCTCCAGCTCCGGCCCGACGAAGCGGCGGCCGAGCGCGTCGAGGAGCTCGTCGGCGCGAGGGCAGGAAATCGCGGTCATGCCGTCCTCCCCGTCAGAATCGCGGCGAGCTTCTTTCTCGCCCGGAACAGCAGCGTACGAATGCTGATCGAGCGCAACCCGAGAATCCCGGCGATCTCGTCGTGGGAAACGCCCTGCGCGTATGCGAGCCAGAGCAACTCGCGCTGCATCGGCTCGAGCTGCTGAATCGCGCGCTTCACGTCCGTCCGCATCGCCACCTGATGCTCGGGATTCGGCGCCGGCGACGCCTCGTCCGCGAGCGGCACCTCACCGTAGCGCTTGCCGCGGCGCGCCGCGTCGCGCAGCACATTCGTAGCGATCTGGAACAGCGAATTGCGCCGGTGCGACTCGCTCTCGTACTGCTTCCCGGCGCGGTAGAAGCGGTAGTACGCCTCCTGGAGAAAATCGTCGGCTTTCTGCGGATCGCCGGACGTCCGCGACAGGTACGCCCACAGCGACCGCGCCGTGCGCTCGTAGAACGCGCGGAACTCCTCCTCGTCCATCACCGAGAGCGCACGGTCGGCGTCGCGGCTCTCGGGGATGGACATGTCGCGGATCATCAGCGGAAAACTCATCTCGTCGATCATCGCACCAGTTCCGCCTCGTCAGGGAGAGGTTTTGCGCCGAGGCGGCGGGACAGCGCCGCCGACACGATCGCGGAGAGGATGAAGCCGCCGCCGATGCACGCCGCGATCGTCCCCATGGCGAAGAACCCCTGCGCCGTCTCGCGGTCGAAGCGTCCGCTGACGAGGAGCATGCCGAGGCCGCCGGCGGCGACGATCAGCCCAATCTGGATCGACCACAGCACCCGCGTCATCGGCGCGCTCGCGCCGGCCGATTCGACGTGAAGCGGGATCGGCGCGGACTCGAGGAACTTCGACCCCGCGGGCGTCTTGACGTACGCGAGGAGCTCCTCGGTCGAGCCGAAGCGGTCGAGGATCTTGTTGTGCACCTCCGCCTGCGTCCGCGACAGCCGCGACCACCGCCGCTGCTCGATCAGCGTGCGGACGAGCCACGTCAGAATGAAGGCAATGAGGGTGATGACGAAGCCGACGCCGATCGCCTCGACGGCCTCCTGCCATGCACTGCGCTGCCGCCCGTACAGCGGGTTCGGGAGCTCCTGCACGAAGTAATGCGGGTTGCGGCGGATCTCGGGATGCGCGGCGACGTACTGCGCGAGCTCGGGGTAGCGGGCCAGAAACGGATCGTTCGACAACAGTGTCGGATCGATGGTCACGAGTGGCGCGACCTCGGACGGATGCTGGCTGAGCAGCCGGGTGAACTGTTCCCGAACCTGCTGCCGCGTTTGCGCCTCTTCAATCGGCGGCACGGGCGCAGGGGCAGCCGTCGTGGTGGCCGGTTGCGCCGAAACTCCGCCGGCGAGCGCGGCCATCAGCGTCAGGATCAGGATCATTCGGGTCGAGAGGGTCATGGCTGGTTCGATCTCCTTCGCCCCCTAATACGAGCGGGAAAGGCTGAGGTGGACAGCGATTTGTGAGACCATCCGCGCCCAATGCCTTTTTCGATCTTCGGACTTCACCCTGATCTTCTTCGCGGCGTCAAAGAGCTGGGCTTCACGCGGCCGACGCCGATTCAGAGCGACGCCATCCCGCCGGCCATGGCCGGGCGCGACGTTTTGGCGGCGGCGCAGACCGGCAGCGGCAAGACCGCGGCCTTTCTCCTGCCGATCCTCCAGCGTCTCCTCGGCAAGAAGCGCGGCACGACGCGGGCGCTGATCCTCACGCCGACGCGCGAGCTCGCCGCGCAGATCGACGAGCACCTCCGCGACCTCTCCGTGCACACGCCCATCTCCGGCGCCGCGGTCTACGGCGGCGTGGCCATGGGGCCGCAGGAGCACGCCTTCCGCAGCGGCGTCGACGTCCTCGTGGCCACGCCCGGCCGGCTGCTTGACCATTTCCAGCATCCGTACGCGCGGCTCGACGGCCTCGAAGTCCTCGTCCTCGACGAAGCGGACCGCATGCTCGACATGGGCTTCCTCCCCGACATCCGCCGCGTGCTGCGGCACCTGCCGGCGAAGCGGCAGACGCTCTTTTTCTCCGCCACGATGCCGGCGCCGATCGTCGAGCTCTCGCGCGAGATGCTGCGCAACCCGGCCATGATCTCGATCGAGCGGAAAGCGGCGCCGGCGGCCGGCATCGCCCAGTCGGTCTTTCCCGTCGCCCAGGAGCTGAAGTTGTTGTTGCTCGACACGCTGCTGCAGCGCGGCGAGATCCAGAACGCCATCGTCTTCACGCGCACGAAGCACCGCGCCAACCGCGTCTTCGAGCAACTGGAGCGGCGGCGCGTGAAGGTGGCGCGCATCCATGGCAACCGCAGCCAAATGCAGCGAACCGAGGCGCTGGCGGGATTCAAGTCGGGGAAGTACCGGATCCTCGTCGCCACCGACATCGCCGCGCGCGGGATCGACGTGGAGGCGCTCTCGCACGTCGTCAACTTCGACGTGCCGAACGTGCCGGACGACTACATCCACCGCGTCGGCCGCACGGCGCGCGCGGAGCTGACCGGCGACGCCATCACGTTCGTGGCGCCGGACGAGGAAAACGACCTCCGCGCCATCGAGCGCGCCATTGGCAAGCGCCTTCCGCGCGTGACGGTGCCCGACTTCGACTACGCACAGAGACCGGCGGAGCGGCTGGAGATTCCGATCCAGGAGCGCATCGCGGCAATCCGCGCGAAGAAGGCGGAGGAGCGCGCCCGGGCGAAGGCGAAGGCGGAGCGGCGCGCGGCGGCAGAGAGCGCGACGGCGAACGCGCGCCATCGATCCCCGCGTGATGGCAGGATCACACGGCCCGGATCGGCACGACCGTCAACGTCAGCTTCTCCGTCCGCCGGATCACCGTCAGCGTCGCCGGCTTCCCGATTTCCTCCTCGGTCAGCAGGCGGTGGAGATCGTCGACCGTCGCAACCGCCCTCGCGCCGAAGGCGACGATGACGTCCGCTTCCTGCAGCCCCGCAGCCTCGGCGGGGCTCTGCGGCTCGACGCTCAGCACGAGCACGCCGCTCTCCGCAGCGAGGTCGTAGAAACGGACGACGCGGCGGTGCAGCGGCGCGGACTGGCCAGCCACGCCGATGTAGCTGCGCGTCACGCGGCCGTCGCGGATCAGGCGCGAGGCGACGAACTTCGCGGTGTTGATGGCGATGGCAAAGCAGATGCCCTGCGCCGGGCGGATGACCGCCGTGTTCACGCCGATCACCTCGCCGCGCGCGTTCACGAGCGGCCCGCCGGAGTTGCCGGGATTGAGCGCCGCGTCGGTCTGGATGACGCTGTCGATGAGGCGCCCGCTCTGCGCGCGCATCGTGCGGCCGAGGGCACTGACGACGCCGGCCGTGACCGTGGCTTGGAAGCCGAGCGGGTTGCCGACGGCGACGACGAGCTGCCCGGGCTTGATGCGATCGGAGTCGCCGAGCTGCGCCGGCGTCTGGTTCGGCGCGGAGACGCGCAGCACGGCGAGGTCGGTGTGTGGGTCGTTGCCGACCACGCTCGCCGCGCAACGCGTGCCGTCGTACAGCGTGACGTCGATCGAGGAGGCGCCGGTGACGACGTGGCTGTTCGTCAGAATGAAGCCGTCGGGCGTGAAGAGGAATCCGGAGCCGCCGCCGCGCGGCTTCCCCTCCGCCGAGACTTCGACGTTGACGACGGAGGGGGTGATCGTCTCCGCGGCGGTGGTGACGGCGGCGGAGTAGGCATCGAGAAGGTCGAGCATCCGCTAAGGAAAACAAACGTGCATTCCCGGCGGGTCACTTCACCCGATACCCCAGCCTCCCCAACTCCGCCACCACCCTCGCCGCGTGGTCCCCCTGAATCTCGATCTCCCCATCCCTCGCGCTCCCGCCCGCCCCGCACTTCTTCTTCAGCGCTGCGGCCAGCGACGCGAGCGTCTCGGGCGTGTGCTGGAAGCCGCTCGCCACCGTCACGGTCTTGCCGGCGCGGCGCTTGCGGTCGAGCGTCACGCGGATGTTCTGCTTCGACGGCTCGACGTCGTGCGGCGCGTCGAGCTTGCCCGAGTCGCGCAGGCGCTTCGCCTCCTCGGGATCCGACGTCCAGACCAGCTTCGACGTCACAGCGTCACCACCTCCAGATTCTCGATCTCCTGCTCGAGGAACTCCGCCGCGATCCGGCGGAAGCGATCCTCGGCATCGGTCACGAGAAACGTGTGCGGCGTGTCACCGTTCGACTGCGGCTCGACGAGCTTCTGCACCGCCTCCGCCGTCGTCTCCGCGCTGTCGACGATCTGCACGGCACCGCCGACCACCTGCTCGATCGTGGCGCGGAGGATCGGATAGTGCGTGCATCCGAGGACCAGCGTGTCGATGCCGGCGTCGATCAGCGGCTCAAGGTAGATCTCCGCCACCTCGCGCGCCACGTGCGTGTTCGCCCATCCCTCCTCCGCCAGCGGCACGAAGAGCGGCGCCGGCGACTCCGTCACGTGCACCTCGGCATTGAGCGCGCGGATCGCCTTCGTGTACGCGCGCGACTTCACCGTCCCCTCCGTAGCGATCACGCCGACGTGGCCGCGCGTGTGCGCCACCGCCGCGCGCGCGCCCGGCTCGATCACGCCGATGACCGGGATCTCGAGCCGCTCCTTCAGCGTCGGCAGCGCCGCGGCTGTGGCGGTGTTGCAGGCGACGACGAGCATGCCGATGCCGCGGCCGAGCAGATGGTTCGCCGCTTCGAGCGAGTAGCGGACGACGGTCTGCGGCGACTTCGTCCCGTACGGCACGCGCGCGGAGTCGCCGAGGTAGATCAGCGGATGCGACGGCAGCGCGCGGGCGATCTCGCGGAAGACGGTTAACCCGCCAACGCCGGAATCGAACACGCCGATCGGAGCGTCAGTCCTCGACAACGGGCGCCCCGCCGCCTTCACGCTTGATGTTGTACTGCTCGATCTTCTTGTAGAGATTCGAGCGCGGCGTGTCGATCGCCTCGGCCGTCTTCGACACGTTCCAGCCGTGCTCGCGCAGCTTGGCGACGATGAAGGCCTTCTCCGCCTCGTCCTTGAACTCCTGCAGCGTGGAGAGGCGCATGGCCGAGGCGATGATCTCCGTCGCGGCGCGGAAGAACTCCGCGGGGAGGTCGCCGATGTCGATCGCGTCCGACGGCACCATGATCACCAGCCGCTCGATCATGTTCCGCAGCTCGCGCACGTTGCCGCGCCACGGCGCGTCCTGCAGCGCCTTGAGCGCCGCCGCCGTGAACTTCTTCTCGTGCTTGTTGTACTCCTGCGAAAAACCCTTCGCGAAATGCTGGGCCAGGAGCGGGAGGTCCTCCTTCCGCTCCCGCAACGGCGGCGTGCGGATCGGGATCACGTTCAAGCGATAGAAAAGATCCTCGCGGAAACGCCCGCCGCGGATCTCCTCGGTCAGGTCCTTGTTCGTGGCGGCGATGACGCGGACGTCGACTTTGACGACGGTCGCGGCGCCGACCGGCTCGACCTCGCCTTCCTGCAAGACGCGCAGGACCTTCGCCTGCGTCCGCAGCGACATGTCGCCGATCTCGTCGAGGAAGATCGTTCCGCCGTCGGCGGCGACGAACTTGCCCGTCTGCTTGCGCACGGCGCCGGTGAAAGATCCCTTCTCGTGACCGAAGAGCTCCGATTCGATGAGCTCCTCGGGGATGGCCGCGCAGTTGACCTGCACGAACGGCCCGTTCGCACGCGAGGAGCGGCGGTGGATCTCGCGGGCCACGAGCTCCTTGCCGGTGCCGGACTCGCCTTGGATCAGGACGGTCGCTTTCGTCGGCGCGGCGAGATCGATCTGCCCGCGCAGCTCCTTCATCGCCGGCGCCTCGCCGACGATCTGGTAGTCGCGCTCGACGCGGTCGCGGAGCTCGGTGTTCTCTTCCTCGAGCTTCTGCTGCCGCACGGCGTTGCGCACGGCCAGGAGCAGCTTGTCGCGGTTGAGCGGCTTCTCCAGGAAGTCGAAAGCGCCGCGCTTCGTGCACTCGACGGCGGTGGAGACGTCGCCGTGCCCCGAGACCATGATCACCGGCGCGGCCACGCGCTGGGCCTTGAGGTTCTCGAGGACTTCGATGCCGTCGAGCACCGGCATTTTGATGTCGAGGAGGATGGCGTCGTAGGCCGTGCGCGTGGCTTTGTCGAGCCCGTCCTGCCCCGAGCGCGCCTCGTCGACGCGGTAGCTCTCGTACTCGAGGGTCATGCGAATCGCTTCGCGGATCGCGGTCTCGTCGTCGACGACCAGAATTCGAAACGGCATTCAGTCCGCCTTGTGCATGAGTCCGGCCAATCGTATCCGAGGTATCCTCGGCCGCGTGCGCTTCGACGAGGTGCTGCGGACGTTCGCCGAGTTCTTCGAGAGGGAGGGAGTGCGGTGGGCGGTGGCTGGCGGGCTGGCGATGCACGCCTGGGGCTACTCACGAACGACGAATGACATCGATTTCGTCGTTGACGGAAACCAGCAGCAACGCGTGATCATGTTCGCCGAGTCCCTCGGCTACGAGACACTATTCGTATCAGACGGGTACTCGAATCATCAGAACCCATTGAAACATCTCGGCAAGATCGACTTTCTCTATGTGTACGGCGACACGGCGGAACAGCTGTTTGCCGCATCGACGAAACGCGCCGCGGCGAACGAAGTGACCGCGCCCGTATTGCGACCAGAGCATCTTGCGATGATGAAAGCTCTGGCCATGAAGAACAGGCCGATGCGGACCTTGATCGATGCCGCTGACGTCGCATTCCTGCTGAGTCTTCCGGAAACTGATGAAGCGGCGGTGCGGGATTACTTCGCGAAACAGGGCCTGTTGGATTTGTTCCATGCGATCGAGCGACACCGACTCCCTTGAGCTGCCAGACTTCGAGCGCGACATGCCGCTTGACGACGCTGCCCTCGACGCGCTGGATCGCGCGCGCCAACTGCCGGCCATGACGTTTCAGGAGTATCTCGATTTCCTCAGCAGCATTTGGATCCCGGGAAGGAATGATCAGCTCCCTCCTTTCTCCGAACCGTTCACCCTGTAGAATCCCGCGCGCATGCAAGTCGCCATCTCTCGCGATCCCAAACTCTCCAAGATCGACCACCTCTTCATCGTCCTCGCCGAAAACTCGCGGCCGGATCTGCCGCTCTCGCCGAAGGCGTTGAAAAAAATCCTCGCCGACTCGGGCTTTGTCGGGCGCGGCGACGAGTTCGTCACCTCGCTCGCCGACGAGCCGAGGAAGATCACCCTCGTCGGCTGCGGCAAGGAAGAGTCGCTCTCGATCCGCGGCGCGCGCGCGGCGCTCTATCGCATCGGCAAGATCGCCAAGATGCAGCGCGACGCCTCGATCGCCGTCGTCTTCCCCTACGTCCTGCCGAAGCTCACCGCGGCCGAGACCACGCGCCTCCTCGCCGTCGAGCTCTCCCAGGCCGACTACAAGTACGACGCGTACATCACCGTCAAGAAAGACGACAAGGCGCCGAAGATCGAGGCCACGCTCGTGCCGCTCGACGGTCTCGACAGCCGCCGCTTCAAGGCCATCGAGGACGAGGCCAACGCCATCGCCGGCGGCGTGCGGCTCGTGAAGGAGCTCGGCAACGCGCCGCCGAACCTCATGACGCCGACGAAGCTCGCCCAGAGCGCCGAGCAGGCCGCGAAGGCCGTCGACATCAAGTGCACGGTCTACGGGAAAAAAGAAATCGAGAAGATGAAGATGGGCGGCCTCCTCGCCGTCAACCGCGGGTCCGCCGAGGAGCCGCGCTTCGTCGTCCTCGAGTACACGCCGAAGAAAGCGAAGGCGCACGTCGCCCTCGTCGGCAAAGGCATCACCTTCGACTCCGGCGGCATCTCCATCAAGCCCGCCGAAAAAATGGAAGAGATGAAGTTCGACATGTGCGGCGCCGCGGCGGTGATCGGCACGATCCAGGCGGCCGCCAACCTCGAGCTTCCCGTCAAGATCACCGGCGTCATCGCCACGACCGACAACCTCCCGAGCGGCAGCGCCTACAAGCCGAGCGACATCATCACCACGATGTCGGGCAAGACTGTGGAGATCGTGAATACGGACGCCGAGGGGCGGATGATTTTGTCGGACGCGCTGCACTACGCGTCGCAGCAGAAGCCCGACCACATCATCGACTACGCCACGCTCACCGGCGCCTGCGTCGTCGCCCTCGGCAGCGAGGCCGCGGGGCTCTTCACGAACAACGATGAGCTGGCTCGGAAGTTGATTGAGAGTGGGGAGCGCGCCGGCGAGCGCCTCTGGAGAATGCCCGAGTGGGACGAATACAAGGAGCTGATCCGCAGCGAGTGGGCGGACATGAAGAACTCGGGCGGACGCTGGGGCGGCGCGATCACGGCCGCGGTCTTTCTGAAGGAGTTCGTCAATTGTCCATCGTGGGCGCATCTCGACATCGCCGGCACGGCGTACGCGGAGCACGAGACGGGGCGCGAGGCGCGCGGCGCGACGGGCGCGGGCGTGCGCGTGACCATCGCCTTCTTGGAATCGCTCTCGCGCTAGCGCTCGTCGCCGCGTGCGACGGCCGCCGCACGGTCGTGCGCATCACGCCGAAGCCGGCGGCGCCGGAGATCAACTACACGGCCTTCGAGTCGCCGTCGCTGCAGTTCCTGCCGCGTCAGCAGGAGGCGCCGGGGTGGAAGCTCGAGAACGACCCGATCGTGGTGCCGAAGGAGCACGTCGTCTCGTATCTTGGCCCCGAGGGGCCGACGTTCGCGGCGTACCAGACGCTCGACGACACCGTCGGCAAATACAGCGCGACCAACGGCGGCGGCTTCGCCACCGTCGAGATCTTCCGCTTCCCCGACTTCGTCAAAGCCTTCGGCGCGTACTCGCTGCAGAAGGACGGCAACCTCCGCTTCATCGACATCCCGAACGAGTCGTTCGTGAAGCCGCACTCGGTGCACATCTGGCGCGGCCCGTTCTACGTGCGGATCATCGGCGAGGGGGCGCCCGACAGCGTGACCGCGCTGGCAAAGTTCGTCTCCGACAAGATGCCGCCCGCGCCCGGCAAGCCGGCCATCTTCGCGTTCCTCCCCGACAAGCTGCGCGTCCCGAACAGCGAGCGCTACTCCGCGGAAAAAGGCTTCGGCCAGGGCTTCCTCGGCAATTCGTTCCAGGCGGAGTTCAACGTCGACGGCGACATCGTCAACGGGCTGGTGATCCCCGCGGTGAGCAAGCAGGCCGCCGGACAGATCCTGGTGACGTACAGGAATCTCTACACGCGCAACGGCAAGCTGCTCGACCCGATCCCGAACCTCGGCGAGGACAATTTCACGGCCGAGGACCGTTACCTCGGGCGCGTGGTGGCGTTCCGCATCGACCGCTTCCTCGTCGCGTTCAACGGATTCAAGGAGCGCCAGCACCTCATCGACCTGGCCACGCAGGCCGACCAGAAGATCCTCGGCACGATCCGCAAGCAGCTCGTCACCGCGGAGAACGACGAGGAGAAGCCGAACACGACGACGGTGCCGGCGTGGATGCAGCAGCAGCGGCGGCGCTAAGGCACGATCAAGTCCGTGCGCGCGAAGCCGAGCATTCCGCCGGCGTTCATCAGCACTTTGACCACGTAGCGCCCCGGCGGAAGTTTCAGTTGCTCCTGCAACGCATCGCGGACGCGCGCAGCCTTCGAGAAGACGGTCGCGCCCTGTTCGTCCACGACGTACAGGTAGGCATCGACGACCGATGCCTCGGCCGGGTTGAACGCAGCGGTAATCGTCCCGCGCGGCGTGGCGTCCAACGTCACTGACAGCCCGTTCTGCGGGATGTCGTTGGCGATGATGTCGGCGAGTTGCAGCGCGTCGAGCGGCCCTTCCGCCGCGGCCTTCCCGTAGCCGGTGCGATAGCTGACGCGCGCGCCGCGCGGCGCACCGCCGACGCGCACCTCGATCGTCCCGGCGCGATTGTCGCGGCGCATGAAGCCGAGCCGGTAGACGCTCTGCTGCAGCGACGTTAATCGTGTCAGTGCGCGGCCGACGTCGTTCTCGCCGCTGATGAGCGTACCGCCGGTGGCCGACGTCAACTGCCGCAGCGGCTCGGAGGAGTTGAGCGGGCGGACGCCGAATGTGTCGACGGCGTCGAGGAACACACCCGCGTCGGCGAAGGCGCGGTAGATCTGCGCGATGTCCGTCCGGAATCGCGACTGCTGTACGAATTCGCCGAAGAGGTAGGGCCCGAAGCCGGCGCTCAGCAGCACCACATGCTTCTGTCCTTCGAGCGCACGCATGCGCTCCGCGGCGGCGGCGAGACCGTCCAACTGATGCTCCGCGAAGTGCCGCCGCGGCTCCGCCAGCGAGTCCTTGTTCGCGTCGCCGCCGAGGAGCGTGTTCCGGATGTCGGCGCTGCGGTTCCCCGTTTCCTGCACCTGACTGTAGTTGTCGGTCATCACCAACGCGCGCTCGGCCTGCTTCGTGGCGATGCCTAAGGCGTCGTGCGCGTCGCTCGGAGCGAGCGTGGCCACGGCGCGGCGCACGGCCACGCGGTCGGTGAGGAACGGGATCACGAACTGGATGCCGTCGCGTGCCGTGTACGTGGCGACGGCGAAGGCGTCGGTATCGGGATTCGCGCGCGCCACGAGAGCGTCGGCGGCGTGTTGGGCTCGCACGAGGTCGTTCGGCCGCGTGAAGAAGAGATCGAAGAGGAGGAGGTAGAGGCGACGCTGGTGGAGCTGCGGGGCTGCCGCGCCTCGAGGCTGCGGAGTCTCGCCGCCGATCTCCTCGAAATACTCGATCTCCCGCGGCTTCCCGTCGACGCGCAGCGAGAACGCCTCCTTCGGCAGCCCGCGCACCGGCGTTCCGTCCGCCGCGGTGACGTAGACCGGCACCTCGATGAGCTCGACGGTGACACTCTCGCGCGTCTGCGCGAGCGCGGCCGATGCTGCGAACAGAAGCAGGGCGACGGCGCTCTTCATCGCGCGACAGTGAAGTCCGTTCTCGCGAATCCCATCGACTCTCCGAGCCGCACCAGCACTTTCGCGGTGTAGTTGCCGGGCGGCAGGTCGAACGTCTCGTCGAAGCGGATGGCCGCGTCGCGCGGGGCAGCCGAGGCACGCTCGCTCTCGATGTCGATGCGCTTCACCTTCGTGGCCACGGCGCGCGCGCCGGAGAAGACGTAGATCATCGCGTCGGCGCGCGCAGTCTTCGTGTCGATCTGCGCGAGCAGCTCGCGCGCAGGGATCGATACCGACACGGTGCTCCCCTTCGCCGAGGCGTTGACGGTCACGCCGTTCTGCGGGATGTCGTTGAGCAGGATGTCGGCGAGCTGCAAGCCGTTCTCCGCCGACGCGGCCGGCGGCTCCGTAGAGTACGACGGCCGATAGCTGACGCGCGGATGCCCGTCCACGCCGTGCAGGCGCACCTTGATCGCGTTCTCGCCGCGCCCGGTGTCGCGGTTGTGAAAGCCGAGGACGTAGACGACGCGCTGGCGATCGCTCAGCACCTGCAGCGCCTCGTACAGATTGTTGCGGTTGTCGACGACCGTGCCGCCGGTGTCGCGCGTCAGCGCGTAAAGCGACTCGTTCTCCGCGAGCGTCCAGGTGTATCGCAGTCCGGCGGTGTCGATGGCGTCGAGAAACACGCCGGCATCCGCGTACTGACGAATCATCTTGCGCGAGGCGATCAATCCTGGCGTGTTCGCGGCGAAGAGCTGCGGATTCCCCGCGGTCGGAGAGGCCTGGCTGAGCGGCCCGACGCGAATCGACGAGACGCCGTGCAACAGCGCGGCCGAGTAGCCCTCGGAGAGGAGAACGACGTGTTTCTGCCCCTCAATCGGCGCGAGGCGTTCGGCCAGCAGCCCGAGCGCCTCCATCTGTCCCTCGGCCGTGTTGCGCTGGCGGTCGAGGATCAGCTCCTCGGCGACGCGTGTCTGCGCTGCCGCGGGAAGCTCGCCGCGGTCGAACGCCGCCTCGATCGGCTGAATCTCCGCGGGCCCGGCCGCGAGCCGCAGCGGATCGGCGTTCGCGGCCGGCCGCAGCGAGGCGATGGCCCGCGCGATGGCGATGCGGTCCTTCGTGAACGGCACGAGCACGTCGAGGCCGCGGTGCGACGAGTACGTCGCCACGGAAAAGACGTCGGCGTAGCCGGCGTGTTGCACGAGCTCCTGCGCCGCGCGCTGGGCGCGGTGGATGCTGTTCGGCGCGGAGTAGAAGAGGTCGAAGACGAGGACGTAGAGCCGGCGCTCGCGCGGATCGACGCGCGTGTCCTTCGGCGCGATTTTGCCGAAGTCGATGACGTCGAAGTAGTCGATCGTCTGCGGCTTGCCATTGACGGTGAGCTCGAAGTTGTCGCGAGACAGCCCGGTGACGACGCCCAGCGCCGTGGAGACGTAGACCGGCACCTGGACGACTTCGACGTTCTGGACTTCACGGTGGGCGGCAAGCGCAGGGAGGGCGACGAGGAGCAGGGCGAGAACACGACGCATTGAGCTGTCTCCTTGCGCGCGAGCCGATGCGGCGGGCGTGCCCGAGATTTCGGGTTGTTTCGCGCGTTTTCTGTCATCGCGCGCGGTCACTGCGACCTACGCGGGCGTCACCGCTCCCACAGTCCGCTCTTGCCGCCGGACTTGCGCACGAGCTGCAGGGACTCGATCGAGATCCCCTTCTCTGCGCTCTTGCACATGTCGTAGATCGTCAGCGCCGCGACGGCGCAGGCGGTCATCGCCTCCATCTCCACGCCGGTCTTGCCGTCGCAACGGACGATGGCGTGGACTTCGACGGTGCCGGCGGCGGGATCGAGGTCGAAGGTGATGTCGACGGAGGTGACGGCAATGGGGTGAGCGAGCGGGATGAGCGTCGGCGTCTGCTTCGCGGCCAGGACGCCGGCGACTTTGGCGGTGGCGAGGACGTCGCCCTTCGGCAGGGCGCGATCGATGAGGCGTTTGAGCGTCTCCGGCTTCATGCGCACGGTGGCGGTGGCGACGGCCTCGCGCCGCGTGGTGTGCTTGGAGCCGACGTCGACCATGGAGATGCCGCCGGTGTCGTCGAGATGGGAAAAGTCGTTGCTCATGCGTACCTCATCGCGCTTTCCAATTCCTCGGGTGTGTTCACGTTGAGCAGCGGCTCGCCGCCGAAGCGGGAGCGCAGTTCGTCTTCTTCGATGATCTCCGCGCCGCGCGCCAGTCCGTGCAGGTCATATTGCTTGCTCGCAATTCGCTCCGTCACGATCGCCTCGACGTCGAAGGCGTAGCCGGCGCAGAGCATCTGCAGTTTGCCGCTCCAGCGCGGCACGATGATTGTCGAGTTCGACACTTCCACGCGCATGCGCAGAAAGCGCAAGACGTCCGCGTCGATGAGCGGGTAGTCGACGGCCAGCAGGAAGCACGTCGCTTTCGCATGCCTCAGCGCGGCCAGGAGGCCGAAGATCGCCGCCTCGTCGTCGTGCGGCGCTTCTTCGATCGTTTCGATGTCGAGCTTCGCGCCGCCGGGCCGTTGCACGGCGATGACTCGATCGAACACTGCGCGCGCGGCGCTCGCGGCGCGATCGAGGAACGTCGCGCCGCCGAGCTCGATCTCGAGCTTGGAGCGTCCCATGCGCGACGAGCGTCCGCCCGCGAGGAGGTAGCAGTTCACAACGCGTATCGTACTGCCATGCTCACCGTTGTGATTCCGGCGCTGAACGAGGAGGAGCGCGTCGCCGCCGCCGTCCGCTCCGCGTTCGAGGCCGGAGCGTCCGAGGTGATCGTGGTCGATGGCGGGTCGAGCGACGCGACAGTCGAGCGCGCGCGCGACGCCGGCGCCCGCGTGCTCCTCGGCGAGCGGATGCGCGCGAAGCAGCTCAACCTCGGCGCACGTGCCGCTGCGAACGACACGATCATTTTTCTGCACGCTGATACGCTCCTGCCGAATGGCGCGTGCGCGGCGGTTCTGGCGTCGGGCGCGCCCTTCGGCGGCTTTCGCATCGCCTTCGCCGAGCGCTCGCTGCGCCTCCGCTACGTCGCGTTCATGATCAACCTGCGGACGCGGATCACGCGGCAGCCGTGGGGCGATCAGGCACAGTTCGTCGACCGCCGCGCCTTCCCCGGCTTCCGCGAGATCCCGATCATGGAGGACTACGACCTCGCGCGACGGATGAAGCGCGGCGTCATCCTGCCGCTGACCGTCATCACCTCCGGCCGCCGCTTTCTGCAGAAAGGCGTGGTCCGAACGTCGTTCATCAACTGGACGACGATCCTCCGCTACCACCTCGGCGCTGACGTCGACGCACTCGCCCGCCGCTATCGCAAGTAATTGAGGATCGCGCTGATCTCGAATCCCTGCCGCTGCAGCCGCGCCGCGATCTTGTCGCGGTCGGCGCCGAAGCGGTGGGAGAGCTTCTCGTACGCGGCGCGCAGCCGCTCCTCTTCGCCGTCGCCGTGCTCGCGAATGGCCCGCTCCGCCGCGTCGTCCGAAACGCCGGCGTTGCGCAGCTCGCCGCGGATGCGCAGCCGTCCGATACCCTTCCGCACGCGCGTCCGCACATACGCCCCGGCGAAGCGGTCGTCATCGAGCCACTTCTCCTCGCGCAGCCGCGCCAGCGTCGCCGCGACCGTCGCGTCATCGAACTTCTTCGCCGCCAACTTCCGGCGCAGCTCCGCCTCGGAATTGAAGCGGTAGTTCAGGATGCGGAGGGCCACCGCGTAGCAAGTAGATGGGGTCAGGTCTTCACTTTTCACTTTCTTATTTGTAGCCATGCCGTGCGAGTTACTCCGAATAAGAAAGTGAAAAGTGAAGACCTGACCCCAATCTACAGCGAGTTGCCGAAGTCGAACGGCGAGTCGTCGGAGAACGGATCGCTCGAGTCGCTGGCGACGGAGAGCTTCGACTCCATCTCCTCTCGGGACATATCCGAGGTCGACTGGATGCCTTGCAGCTTGAGGCGGAACTCGTCGGGGTTCGAGGCGCGGCGCAGTGCTTCGTCGAGCGTGATCAGGCCGTTCTTGTAGAGCATGTAGAGCGACTGATCGAACGTCTGCATGCCGTACTGCGACGTCCCCTGCGAGATCGCGTCCTTGATCAGCTTCGTCTTTTCCTTGTTCTCGATGCAGTCGCGAATGTACGCGGTCGAGATCAGCACCTCGCACGCGGGCACGCGGCCGAGGCCGTCGGCGCGCGGGAGAAGGCGCAGCGAGACGACCGCTTTGAGCACCGCGGCGAGCTGCAGGCGGATCTGCTTCTGCTGGTGCGGCGGGAAGACGGAGATGATGCGGTTGATCGTCTCCGTCGCGTCCATCGTGTGCAGCGTGGAGAGCACCAGATGCCCGGTCTCCGCGGCCGTGAGCGCCGTCTCGATCGTCTCATAGTCGCGCATCTCGCCGACGAGGATGACGTCCGGGTCCTGGCGCAAGGCGCTGCGCAGCGCCTGCGAGAACGACTTCGTGTCGACCTCGATCTCGCGCTGGTTCACGATCGACTTCTTGTCGCGGTGAAGGAACTCGATCGGGTCCTCGACCGTCATGATGTGCTCGGTGCGGTGGGCGTTGATGTAGTCGATCATCGCCGCCAGCGTCGTCGACTTGCCGGAGCCGGTCGTGCCGGTGCAGAGAATGAGGCCGCGGCGCTCGTCGGCGATCTTCTCCAGGACGATCGGCAGCATGAGCTCGCGGATGGAGAGGATCTTGACCGGGATGACGCGGAGGACCATGCCGACGGTGCCGCGCTGCTGGAAGATGTTGCAGCGGAAGCGGCCCAGGCCAGGGACCGAGTAGGCGATGTCGATCTCGTAGTTGTTCTTGAACTTCTCCTTCTGCCGCGAGGACATGATGGAGAAGGCCATAGCGATCGTGTCCTCCTGCATGAGCCGCTTGAGCTCCACCAGCGGCACGAGCTCGCCGTCGACGCGGATGACCGGATGCGACCCGACTTTGATGTGCAGGTCCGACGCGCGGCGCTCGGCGGCGATCTTCAGGAGGTCGTTGATGTGCATGAACGCGTTATTTTACGCCAATCATGCTGAAGTCCGTGCTCCGCGTCCCCTCCGCACAACCCGACGACGTTCCGCTCCCGCTCGTGCTGGTCATGCACGGCCGCGGCGCCGACGCCAACGACCTCGCCGACCTCGCGCCGATGCTCGACCCGCCCGGCGGCGCGCGCTTCGTCTTTCCGAACGCGCCGAAGCCGTTCGAGGCCGCTCCCGGCATGACCTTCGGCTACAGCTGGTTCGACGGTTGGCCGCCGCGCGGCCAGTCGATGCAGGAGTCGCGCGCGCTGATCCTCGAGCTCATCGACGACCTCGTCGAGCGCTATCCGACGCCGCCCGGCAAGCTCATCGTCAGCGGCTTCTCGCAGGGTGGATTGATGTCGATCGACGCCGGTTTCCGGACGAAGCAAGAGGTCGCCGGCATCGTGGTGATGAGCGGCGCCATTGCCGAGTCCGACATGCCTGACTTCGCCGCGAAAAAGGACGTGCCGGTGCTGATCGTCCACGGCACCGCGGACGACATGATCCCGGTGCTGGCGGCGAGGCGGGCGCGGCGGATACTCGAGCAGCACGGTATCGAGCCCGAGTATCACGAGTTCCCGATGGGGCATCACGTGACGCCGGAGTCGATGGAGGTCGTACGCAATTTCATGGCAGCGCGATTGCTTCAATCGCCTACAACATGACTCCAAATAACCGCTTCGCCGCCATCGCTCTCACGGTTGCGCTTGCTGTGCCCGCCGCGGAAGCTTCGATGGCGACGGCCGCCCCCTTCGAGGAGAAAGTCGACAACGCGAACTCCATCATCGTCGGGCGGTGTCTGAAAAACGAATCGCGCTGGGACCCGAGCGGCCGCTGGATCCTCACCTACTCGACGTTCAAGGTGACGAACACCCTCAAAGGGAGCGCGGCGCAGGAAGTGACGCTCGTCGTTCCGGGGGGCTCGATCGGCGGCGTGCACCAGAGCAGCGTCGGCCTGCCGGCGTTCAGCGAAGGGAGCGAGAACGTCCTCTTCATCCGCAACAGCAAGGTCGGTCCAACGGTGCTGTACTTCGACCAGGGGGCCTACGACGTCAAGACGAACGATCGCGGCGAGAAGGTCGTCGAGCCGGTGGCCACCGACGTAGTGCACATCGACGCACAGCGGGGCGTGGCTGTGCCAGGCGAGGGGCCGCGCAGCTTGAGCGAGTTCAAAGGCGCGGTCGACCGCGCGGTTCGCACCGCCGACGAGCGTCGCCAGAAGATGGATCTCATTCGCGCGCGGCAGCAGAAGGGACCGTCGATCGGCTCGATGATCATCGGCAACAAGCTGGTGCTCGCGGCGCTGGCTATCGGATTGCTGCTGGCCGCGTGGCAGCTCTTCCGCCGGTAGCGCCTACATCGCCGCGCGCACGGCGGAGTCGAAGTCTTCGTACGTGCGGCCGCCGATGAGCATCCGCTGCGCCCGTCCTT
Organism: Thermoanaerobaculia bacterium; assembly: GCA_035276475.1. Taxonomy (GTDB): domain Bacteria; phylum Acidobacteriota; class Thermoanaerobaculia; order Gp7-AA8; family Gp7-AA8; genus DATDFB01. Next base: position 46,551 of record DATELQ010000052.1, read on the forward strand.
CGCGGTCGAGCACGAGCGTCGTCGGCCGGCCGCTGTACGCCATCCGCTGGATGCCGGTCGTTGGCGAATCCGAGGTGAAGCGCGCCGTCATCGTCGACTGCGGGTACTTCGCCAGATACTTGCGGAGGATCTCCGGCTCCTCGCTCGAGATCGTCAGCACGACGACGCCTTTGCCGCGGTACGCGTCCGCGAGGCGGCTCAAGTCCGGCATCTCCTTGCGGCACGGCGGGCACCACGTCGCCCAGTAGTTGACGACGACGACGTTGCCGCGCAGGTCGGTGAGGCGGTGGACGTCGCTCGAGTCGAGCATCGTGTACTGCACGGTGCTGGTGCGGTGCTCGATGATTTTCGTGACCGTGGTGAAGAACCAGAACGCCAGCGACGCGACGGCGACGACGATGACGACGACGGCGTCGATCAGCCAGTGGAACCAGCGCCGCGGGCGCTTGATCGCGGCGAAGATCAAGATGCCGACGATGATGGCGGTGGCGAGGACGGCGAGGTGGTGGTCGGCGACGAAGCTGAAGAACTGCTGCTGCATGGGATCCGAGTACGGATTTCGCACTTGTGAGTTGCGATGACCACAAAAGCGGCGCCGCGGGCCGGGCTTCGACGCGCGCTCGATCAAAAGCAGCTCGTTCTCTTCTACCAGCCGATTCACGAGCTGGAGTCGCGCCGCGTCGTGGCCGCCGAGGCACTCTTGCGGGCGCGGCGGCGCAGCGGCGAGATCCGCAGCGCGGCGGCGCTGGCGAAGGCCGCCGAGGAAGGGCCGGACCTCTATCGCCTCGACTCGTGGCTCATCCGCCGCGCGTTCGACGACGCCGCGGCGTGGCAGCGCGACGTCGCGCCGGAGTGCGCACTGCAGGTCAACGTGTCGCCGCGCGAGCTCGACGAGCGCGGACTCTCCACGCGGCTGCGCAAGCTCGCCAAGCTGACCGGCATCGAACCGCGCATGGTGCGCGTCGAGATCACGGAGACGAGCTTCATCGCCAAGCCGGGCGCCGCGGCGCGCGCGCTGCGGCAGGTGAAGTCCGTCGGCGTGGAGCTGTGGCTCGACGATTTCGGCACCGGGCATTCGTCGCTGTCACACTTGCTGTCGTTTCCGCTCGACGGGTTGAAGCTGCCCGCCGAGTTCGTGCAGCCGCTCGGCACCGACGAGCGCGCCTGTTCGTTGGTCCGGCACCTGATCGAGCTCGCGCACGACCTAGGGTTGCGCGTAACGGCCGAGGGCGTCGAGAACGGCGAGCAGCTCGCGGCGCTGCGGAAGGCGCAGTGCGACTTCGTGCAGGGGTTCCTCTTCTCGAAGCCGATGCCTGTGGAGCGCTTCCGCGAGTTTCTCAGGCGACCTTGGTGAACCGCGTTTCCTCGGGCGCGTACTCGTCACGGCGGCGGTCGAGGTCGCGCATGACGTTGCGCTTGAACTGCTCGGCGCCGCCCTTCATCTGCTCGTCGATGTAGTCGGCGATCTCGAGGTTCTCGATGCGCATGCGCACGGTCTTGAAGATGCGCGGCACTTTGCCGGGGATCTGCACGTGGTGCAGCCCGCCGCTGTAGGCGAGGAGCATGCGCCCTTCGCGAATGGCCAGGAGGATGTCGGCGATGCCGCCGCGCACGGTCATCGGATTTCCGTGCAGGTCGAGCCCGGTCTCCCTCTTCATCCGCCCCTCGGGCGCGATGATGACCATGGAGCGCGGATCGATTTTGTTGAGGACCTGGAACCAGGTGTCGTCGCGCTGCCGGGTGATGGCGATGACGTGGTGCGCGACGAATTTGAAGATGAGCCCAACGAGCGGCCGCCCTGTCGTCTTGTCCGCCGCCGGCACGACGCCGTGCGCGGCGATGCGCCAAATGAAGCGGTTCGGCACACCGCCGAGAAAGACCGGCTCGAAGAGCGAGGTGTGGTTGAGAAAGGCCACGAGGCGGAGGCCTTTCCACGGGTCGGGTGGGGTGGGCCCAAGAAAGGCGAAGTCGTGCGAGTAGAAGACCTTCGAGAGGTATTTCAGGATGAGCAGCAGCGTGAAAACCGTGATGCTCCGGAAGATCCCCATGCGGCGCCGAAGGGTAGCACAGCGTCTCGTCGTAAGATTGCATCCATGAGCAGCGATTGGCGTGAGCTCATCCGAGTCGACCCGAACGTCTGTCACGGCCAGGCGTGTGTCGAGGGAACGCGAATTCTGGTTTCGGTAGTGCTCGACAATCTAGCTGCCGGCCTGAATGAGGCGGAGATCATTGCGAGCTATCCGCGGCTGACGCACGAGGCGATTCAGGCGTGCATTGCCTACGCGGCCGACCTCGCGCGCGAGCAGGTCGTTCCATTCCCGGTATAGCCCGCCGCCATGCAGTTCAAGATCGACGAGAACTTACCTGACGAGTTGTCCGCGCTGCTGCGTGAAAACGGTTGGGATTCCACGACAATTGTCGAGCAGGACATCAGCGGCGCCGACGATCCCAAAGTCGCGAGCGTATGCGACGGAGAAGATCGGATTCTGATCACGTTTGACACCGGCTTCGCAAACATTCGTGCCTATCCGCCTGCCGATCACCCGGGCTATATCGTCTTTCGCCTCGCCCACCAGGACAAGCCGCACGTACTGCGAATCGCCGCGCAAGTCGTGGCCAAACTGCGCGACCGCGGACTGCGCAATGAGTTGTGGGTTGTGGACGAGAGCCGGATTCGAATTCGGTGGTGATCACGCGCCCAGGAACTCCCGCGCGAACCTCGGCCCCCTCCCCTCGTCCTCGTGCTTGAAGAAGACGAAGGCCTCGTCCCACGGCTGGGCCTCGATGCGCTGGCGCCACTCGGCGAGCATCTCGGGCGTGTACTCGGTGCGGCGGAGGCGCAGGTAGCCCCACGTCGCCGTCGGCACGATGAGCGCGGCGGGGTCGGTCACCTCGTCCGTGTCGGACAGGCAGATCGCGGCGTTGTGCTCGCGCAGGACGGCGTAGACCTCGTCGTCGAGCCACGAGTCGTCGAGAAACTCCATCACCACGCGCGCCGTGGCGGGAATCATCGGGAGAAACGAGCGCAGCGCCTCCGTGTCCTTCTGCAGGAATGCCGGAAGCCGGAACAGCAGCGGCCCGAGCCGCGGGCCGAGCGTCGCCGCCACCTCCCAGAAGCGGGCCACGCCCGCGCCGGCGTTGACGAGCGTTTTCTGCTGCGTGATCCACCGCGGCGCCTTCAACGCAAAGAGGAACGACTCCGGCACCTGGGCCATCCACTTCTCGAACATCGACGGCTGCGGCATGCGATAGAACGTGGCGTTGATCTCGACCGTGTCGAATTGCCCGGCGTAGAACGCGAGCATCTTCGACGCCGGCATCCCCTCGGGATAGAAATTTCCCTTCCACTCCGCGTAGCTGTAGCCGCTCGTGCCGACGTGCAGCCGCATGAGCGAAACTATACGCGTGCGAGTTGCGCTCGTTCACACGGCCAGCGACAGCGAAGCGGCGGCGGTCGAGCGCGCGCTGACGGACGCCGGCATCGACTACGAGCTGCGCCTCGAGCCGAAGCTCGACAGCGACGGCCCCTGTCTCCTCGGGCTGCTCTTCTCCGTCGAAGAAGAAGACGCCGCGCGCGGCCGCGAGCTGCTCGCCGCGGAAGGGATCATTCGATGAAGCTGCTCCTCGTTCTCCTGATCGCGCTGCCGCAGCAGTTCGGCACGATCTCGTTTCCCAACAGCGGCAAGCCGGAAGCGCAGGAGCCGTTCCTGCGCGGCGTGCTGCTGCTGCACAACTTCGCCTATCCGCAGGCGGCGCGCGCGTTCGAGGAGGCGGAGCGCATCGATCCGAATTTCGCGCTCGCCTACTGGGGCGAAGCGATGACGTACAACCACCCGATCTGGTACGAGGTCGATCTCGACCGCGGGCGCGACGCGGTCAAACGCGCGCAGCGCGCCGGAGGCGGACCGTGGATCGACGCGGTGGCACAACTCTACGGCGAAGGCGACAAGGCGGCGCGCGACGCCGCGTACGAGCAGGCCATGGCGCGCCTCGCCGCGGCGAACCCGAACGACGTCGAGGCGCAGGTCTTCCACGCGCTGGCAATCCTCGGCACGGTCGGCCGCGACGAGGTCGACGCGCGCAAACGCATCCGTGCGGCCGCGCTGCTCGAGCCGATCTTCGCGACGCACCGCGATCATCCCGGCGCGCTGCACTATCTGATTCACGCGTACGACGATCCGCTGCACGCGCCGCTCGGCCTCCGTGCCGCGCAGCGCTACGCCGGCGTCGCCTCGGGCGCCCCGCACGCGCTGCACATGCCGTCGCACATCTTCGTGCAGCTCGGGATGTGGCCCGAGGCGGCGAAGGCGAACGAGGCGGCGTACGCGCAGTCGCAGGAGTGGGTGACACGCGAGCACGCCGCGAGCGACAAGCGCGACCTGCACAGCCTCTCGTGGCTGCAGTACGCGTATCTGCAGATGCACCGCGCCGCCGACGCGCGGCGGCTGCTCGACGAGGTGCCGGCGAAGGAGGGCGAGGGGATGCGCGAGCGGCACACGCGCGAGTCGATGCAGGCGCGCTACGCGATCGAGAGCGGTGACTGGGGCGCGTTCGACTTCGCCGGAGCGCACGAGCCGGCGGCGATCTTCGCGCGCGGCCTGCGCGCGGTCGCGGCGAACGATGCGGCCGAGGCGGAGCGCGCGGCGAAGGAGCTGACGGCGGCGGGAAAGGAGCGCAGCGACGTCGAGGCCCGCACGGCCACGACGATGGAGCAGGAGCTGCGCGCGTCGATGGCGATGGCGCGCGGCGACACGGCGTCGGCGCTGCGCATGGCCGCGCAGGCGGCGCAGACGGAGGAGACGCTCGGCGTGCCGTCCGGGCCGCCCGATACGTTCAAGCCGGCCCGCGAGCTGTACGGCGAGCTGCTGCTCCGCGCGGGAAAGAAGAAAGAGGCGGCGGAGCAGTTCCGCATTGCCCTGACGCGGACGCCAAACCGCGCGGCATCGCTGGCGGGACTGGCGGCGGCGGAGCAATGACGCGTCAGCGCGGGTGGCAGTAGTCGCCGACGGCGGTGTAGACCTGCGTGCAGGTCTGATCGCCGGCGAGGTTTCGTTTCCCGCACTCAGCCGTCGCCCACTTCGCCGTGTCGATGATGCCGCTCGGCACCTGGTCGCACCACCCCGCCGGCGCGGTCGATGCCTTGAGGCACGCCGAGGCGAATACGCGCGTGCGGATCTGGCCGCTGAAGCTGCGGTCGGCGCGGCGCAGCGCCTCGTCGATGCAGTCGTTCGGCGCCTTGCCGGCGCCAAACTCGGCGCCTTCTTTCTGCATCTTCTCGGCGGAGGCGCGGAGCTCCGGTCCGTGAGCCTTGAGCGCGCGGTAGCCGACGACGCCGATCACCACGATGATCAGCACGAACACGGCGACGAGGATGAGGATGATCTTCAACCAGCCCGGCATGGACGAATAATACGCTCGTGAACTTCGACAAGGCGATTGCGGCGATCGACGCGGGCGACGTGGCCACCCTGGAGCGCTTGCTCGCCGACGATCCCCGCCTGGCGCGCGAGCGCCTCGACGAGCCGACCGAGGGCTACTTCGCGCGGCCGTACCTCTTGTGGTTCGTCGCGGAGAATCCGATTCGGAATGAGACGCTGCCGCCGAACATCGTCGAGGTGACGCGGGCCATTCTCCGCGCCGCGCCGCACGAGCAGGAGGTGCTCGACTACGCGGTCGAACTGGTGGCGACGGGGCGCGTGCCGCGCGAGTGCGGCGTACAGATCGCGCTGATCGACGCATTGATCGACGCCGGCGCCCACCCCAGCGGCTTGCACATCACGCTCGCGCATCGAGAGATGGACGCGGCGAAGCACCTCCTCGCCCGCGGCGCCGAGCTCACGCTCGCCGCCGCGATCTGCCTCGGCCGGCGCGATGACGTAGAACGCCTCGCCAAGACGCCGCAGGACCTGCAGACCGCCGTCGCCGCCGCCGCGTTCTATGGCGACGCCGAGGCGCTGCGGCTGCTGATCGGCCTCGGCGCCGACATCAACGCCTACTGCCCCGCCGGTTTCCACGCGCACTCGACGCCGCTGCACCAGGCCGTCTACTCCGGCTCGCTGGAGGCGGTGAAGGTGCTGGTCGAAGCCGGCGCCGACAGAACGGCGCGCGATCGCATGTACGACGGGACGCCGCGCGGGTGGGCGGAGTACTGCAAGCAAGGGGAGATCGCGGAGTATTTACTTCAGCTTCAGTGAGGGACGAAACGGGGACTCCGGGCGCGGCGCGAGCGTCTGTCGACCCGGATCGACGATGAGGTCGAGCCGCTCCAGGACGAGTTGGCCGATGAGCGGTTCGCATTCGGGCGGGCCGACGAGACAGTCGGTGTCCATCTGGCGGTCGCCGATCGTGAGTGACAGAAATCGCGCGCGAGGCAGCTCGATCTTCTGTTCGTTGGCCAGCGTCACGGTGATATTGCCGTCGAGGGGCAAGCCGAGCGCCTCCACGAGATCCTGCGGAATGAGCGTCATGACCGCGCCTGTATCGACAAGCGCGTCGATCTCAATGCGTCGCGGCGTCTTCTTCAGCCAGGCGTCGCTCTCGTTTTCGAGAATCACGTGCGCGCGGACTTCACCCATCGCACATCATTCTATTGTGCCGCATGCTTCGACGCCGCCCTCACCTCGATCTGCCCCTCCCGCACCTGCACCTCGAAGCACCGTGCCGGGAACGTCGTCGGGCCATTGACCACGTGCCCGTCTGCGAGCGCCAGCTCCGACTGATGCCACGGGCACTGGATGGCGTCGCCGACGAGCTTCCCCTCGGAGAGCGGGCCGCCGAGGTGGGGGCAGGTCTCGGTGATGGCGAAGATCTGGCCGTTGCGCTTCACGAGCAGGATGGCCACCCCCTCGGCCGTCACGCGGGTGGGGGTATCGGGGGCCAGCGCGGACTCGGCGAGGACGGGGACGAACGACTCGGGCTTCTTGTTGTCCGCGGTCGCGGTGTGGTCGACGCCGATCTGCTCGCCGAAGACCAAGTGCCCGCCGAGGTACGCCGAGACCATGCCGACGGCGTAGCCGAGCATCGACAGCGCGACGGCGCTTTGGCGCGAGTCCTTCCGCTTCCGCATCACGTACGACGTCGCGTACATCCCGGCGGCGGCGAGATTCAGCACGCCGTGCGCGAGGCCGACGCGTTTGCCGCGGTCGTCCGTCTCGGACCAGTCGGTGAGGCCGGTGATCGCCGAGCCGACCGCGCCGAGCAGGCCGAGGGCCACGGCAGCGTCGGCGCTGTCGCGGAACTCGCGGCGGCCGCTCAGGCTCTCCATGGCGTCGAGCACCAGCGCCGCGGTCCAGGCGCCGAGCGGCACGTCCGTGATGGCCGGGTGCAGCGGGTGGCCGAGCCACGTGCCGTGCAAGATGTTTTTCACTTCCCGAGGCAGCGCGCCGCGCACCGCTTTCTGCAGCACGTTGGCAAGCTCCTCGAGTCCCGGCTGGCGCGAGATGGCGTTGATGAGCCCTTCGTATCCCATGCGCCGTGGGGCGTTCACGTTTGGTGCCGGTCGCAGGAGTACGTCGTGCGGCCGAACACGACCGACTTCACGACCGTCCCGCCGCAGCGGGGGCAGCGCGCTCCCTCCTCACGGTGGTGGATCAGGTAGCGCGGCGGATAGTCGCAATCGGCCTCCTTGAGATCGATCACCGTCAGCAGGATCTTGCGCATCGTCGTGAAGATCGTGGCGACGTCCGAGGGAGAGAGGCGGTCGACCGGGCGGCGCGGCGCGATCGACGATTGGAACAGCGTCTCGTCCGCGTACAGATTGCCGATGCCCGCGATCACGTCCTGCGACATCAGCGTCGACTTCACCGCACCGCGGCGCGGTGCGAGGAGGCGGCGGAACTCCGGAAGCCGCAACGACAACGGATCGGGTCCGAGGGCGTGCTGCTCGATGTAGGCGTCGGGATCCGGAATCGTGTCGACCACGCCGAAGAGGCGCATGTCCTCGAAGGCCAACGACGCGCCATTTTCGAAGTCGAAGATCACGCGGGCGAAGCGAGGCGGGGAATCGACGTAGTACGAGAGATCCCCCGTCATCCCGAAGTGCAGATGCAGCCAGAGTCCGCCCGCGTCGGCGAAGAGGTGCTTCCCGTGCCGGCGCACGCCCGTGAACGTGTGCCCGCGGAGCATGCGCGCGAACGCGTCCTTGCGCACGGCGCCGAGGATCCGCTCGTCGAGCACGCGCACCTTGGCGATCCGCTGCCCCAGCGCGTGGCGCGCGAAGTAGCGCCCGTAGAGCTCGACCTCGGGGAGTTCAGGCATTACTGAGGGCGCACGCCGTGCGCCCCTACTTGAACCTTGCTTCGAGCACGTCCAGCGGCACGGGACCGGAGTCGAGCACCGCGTCGTGGAACGCGCGGATGTCGAACTTGTCGCCGAGCTTCTGCTTCTGCTTCTCGCGCAGCTCCAGGATCTTGAGCTGCCCGATCTTGTAGCCCAAGGCCTGGCCGGGCCAGACGATGTAGCGGTCCGTCTCGTTCTGAACCTCGACCTCGTCCTGCGCGGAGTGGTCGTGGAAGAACTGCACGACCTGCTCGCGCGTCCACTTCTTCGAGTGCAGCCCCGTGTCGACCACCAGCCGGATCGCGCGGAGCATCTCGTCCTGCAGGCGGCCGTAGTCGTTCCACGGATCCTGGTAGAAGCCGACCTCCTTGCCGAGGCGCTCGGAGTAGAGCGCCCACCCCTCGACGTACGCCGTGAAGTTGAGGAGGTGCTTGCGGAAGTCGGGGAGGCCGGTGACCTCCTGGGCGATGGCGATCTGCATGTGATGGCCGGGGACGCCCTCGTGGTACGCCGTCGACTCCATGGTGATGGTCTTGCGCGACTGCGGCTCACTCGTGTTCACCTCGACGCGGCCGGGGCGCGAGCCGTCGGGCGCGCCGGGCTGGTACTCCGCGCCGGGTGCTTCCTTCTCGCGGAACGCCTCGGTCGGCACGACGATGACCTTCGCGCGCGGCAGGCGGCCGAAGAGCTGCGGCAGCTTCGCGTACATCTGGTCGATGTAGTGCCGATAGAGATCGAGGATCTGCTCGCGCGACTTGGGGTGAAGGTCCGGGTTCTCGTCGGCCGCCTTCTGCACCGACTTGAGATCGTTGTATCCGAGGCGCTTCGCGACCTGGAGAAGCTCGCCCTCGATGCGGGCCACTTCGCGCAGGCCGATCTCGTGGATCTGATCGGCGGTGAGATTCGTGGTCGTGCTCTCGCGAATGCGGACGTTGTAGCGGTGCACGCCGTCGGGCAGTGCCCACATCCCCACCTCGGTGCGGCCGTGCGGCGCGTACTCGTCCTTCACGAAGGCCGCGAATTTCTTATACGCCGGCAGCACGCCGTCTTTGATCGCGGAGAGGAAGTCGGCGCGGATGCGCGCGCGGTCCGCCTCGGAGATCGACTCCGGGAACGACGCCAGCGGCTGCGCGAACGGCGTCTTCTCCGGCTCCTGCGCCGCGATCGCGGCCGACTGCGCCGCCACTTTCTCGAGCAGGAACTTCGGCGGCATGAGGCGGTCCTTCATCCCCTTGCGCATCGCCGCGATGGTGTCGTCCATCTGCTTGGGAAACCCGCGCATGCGCTTGACGTAGTCGTCGTAGTCCTTCGCGCTCGTGAAGGTGAGGAGCGACGGGAACTGCGCGGCGCCGAGGTGGATGCCGCTGATCTGCGTGACCGGCATCTCCCAATCTTTCATGTCGAAGTCAGCGATGCCCTCGCGGAGCATGTGCAGCATCAGGACTTTGTTGAGCTTTTCCTGCTCGGAGAAGCCGGTGGTGTCGACGGCCTCGACGCGCGGAATGAAGCGCCGGAACCCTGCGATGTCCCTGCGCTGCCCGGCCTCGGAGAGGTCCTGGACCTTGTCGTTGTAGCGCTTGTCGCCGAGGATCGAGGCGAACTCCGGGTACACGCGCATCGTGTACTCCCAATGCTCGTGCATCAGGTCCTCGAGCGCTTTGCGGCGCTTGTCGAGGTCTGAGGCGGAGAGCTCGGCGGCGGTGAGTTGCGACACGATGAGAATCGACGCGAGGAACGCGACCGCGAATTTTTGCATGCGCGTCAATTTATAACGCGGCGGAAGGGTTGGCGACCACCACGATGCGGCGGATCTGCACGCCGCGCCTCTCGGCCAGGGCCATGCGGGCCTCGACGTTCACGCGGGCCAGGTCGGCGGCGGAGAGACGCGGGAGACGGCAAAGCTCGATGGTGACGGCGGGCTTGAGGTCGATGGCGATGCGGGGCTGGGGGGCGGGAAGCTGAATCGTGATGGTGGAGGGGCGCTCTTGCCTGCTTTGGACGGGGGCGGCCGCGGCGACGGGGACGACCGGGGCGACAGGCAGGGGTGCCTGTCGCCCACTCACCCGCGCCTGCGTCAGCGGCGCCGCCTTCTGGACCTGTAAAACCGAGTCGAGAACGAACGACGCGAAGGCGTCGATGGCAGCGCGCCGTCCATGCTCAGCCAGCCTGCAGCCGGTCAGTGCTACGGCCGCGAGCAGAAGCACGCACACTCCAATTCGCGTCATCCGTTCTCGTCTCATTGCCACCTCAGACGACCGGGAGAGCAAAAAGTTGTCTCGTTCACGGTCATGTAACACCCTCGCGAACGGCACGTCGCCTGCACTAGAGCCTGTCGATGCCAAAGACGGGGGTAGTTGCCTGTGGAAGAAGGGAAACTGAATGGGCGGGATCTCGCCAGGACGGGGATTCCGGGCCTGGATGACGTTTTAGCGGGGGGTCTGACCCGCAACCGCACGTATGTCGTACAGGGCGATCCAGGCGTCGGCAAGACGACGCTCGGGTTGCAGTTCATCCTCTGCGGAGAGGAGCTCGGCGAGACCGGCCTCTATCTGACCTTGTCCGAAACGAAGGACGAGCTGAAGGCGGTGGCCGACGCGCACGGCTGGTCGCTCGATCACATCCACATCTTCGAGTACTCGGCGCCCGAGCGGCTGGCGGCGGACGAGGAGAGCACGCTCTTCCATCCGTCCGAGATCGAGCTTGGGGAGGCCGTGCAGGCGCTGATCGCCGAGGTCGAGCGGGTCAATCCGAAACGCGTCGTCATCGACTCGCTGTCGGAGATCCGCCTCCTCGCGCAGAATCCGCTGCGCTACCGGCGGCAGATCCTCGGTCTCAAGCACTACTTCAGCGGTCGCGACGCCACCGTGCTGCTGCTCGACGACAAGAGCGTGACGAACGGCGACATGCAGCTCATGACCCTGGCGCACGGCGTCATCAACCTCGAGCAGCTCGCGCCCGCGTACGGCGCGGACCGGCGGCGGCTGCGCGTCAGTAAGTTCCGCGGCGTGAAGTACCGGGGCGGCTTCCACGACTTCAACATCCGCACCGGTGGGCTGATCGTCTATCCGCGGCTCGTCGCCGCGGAGCATCGCCACACGCAGGAACTGCAGGCGCTGTCGAGCGGCATCGCGGCCGTCGACGAGCTCCTCGGCGGGGGCGTCCACCGCGGCACGAGCACGCTGATCATCGGCCCGGCGGGGGCGGGAAAGTCGGCGCTGGCGACGCACTACGCCGTCTCGGCGGCAAAGCGCGGCGAGAACGCGGCCATCTTCGCCTTCGACGAGAGCCAGAGCACGCTCTTCGCCCGATCGCGGTCGCTGGGCCTCGACCTCGCCGAGCACGTCGAGTCCGGGCGCATCTCCATTCAGCAGATCGATCCGGCCGAAGTACCGCCCGGCGAGTTCGTGCATCTCGTGCGCGAGGCCGTCGAGCAGCGCAACATCTCGGTGCTCATCATCGACAGCCTCAATGGGTATCTCAACTCCATGCCCGAGGAGCGCTTCCTGACGGTGCATATGCACGAGCTCCTGACGTACCTCGGGCAGAAGGGTGTGGCCACGATCCTCGTCGTCGCCCAGCAGGGCTTGATCGGATCGAACATGCTGGCGCCGGTCGACGTCAGCTACCTCGCGGACTGTGTCGTGATCCTCCGCTACTTCGAGCACGCCGGCGAGATCCGCAAAGCCATCTCCGTCATGAAGAAGCGCAGCGGCTATCACGAGAGAGCCATCCGGCCATTCTCGTTCTCCGAACAGGGAATCGAGGTCGGCAACCCGCTGACGGAGTTCCACGGCATCCTCTCCGGGACGCCGCTGCTCGAGACGGACGGCCACGATGCCTCGTCCCGCTGACCGGAGGCAGGAGCGCGTGCTGCTGCTCATGCCGTTCGGGCGTGACGGCGCGCTGGCCGCGCGTGCCCTGCGCGAAGCGAGCCTGACGTATCTGATCTGCAGCGACATGCCCGACCTCTGCGACAGAGTCGGCGAGGGCGCCGGCGCTGCCATGATCACCGAAGAGGCGCTCGACGCGGAGGCCATGCAGTGCCTGCGCGAGGAGATCGAAAAGCAGTCGCCGTGGGCCGACCTCCCCCTCATCATCTTCGTCTCGCGGCCCTCGGCGGAGCTGAAGGTGCGGTCGTTCGAGGCGCTCGGGCCGCGCGCCAACATCACGCTGATCGAGCGGCCCGTGCGGGTGAAGACGATGATCAGCGCGGCCGGGGCGGCGCTGCGCGCGCGGCGGCGGCAGTACGAAGTGCGCGACCTCCTCGACGAGCTCGAGCAGCGCGTCACGGAGCGCGACAACTTCCTGGCCATGCTCAGCCACGAGCTGCGCAACCCGCTCGCCGCCATCACGCTGGCCGCGGACATCGACGACCGCGACGTCATCGCCCGCCAGACCCGGCATCTCAAGAAGCTCGTCGACGACCTGCTCGACATCGGCCGCGTGACGTCGGGAAAGATCATGCTTCACCGCACGCCCGTCGACTTCGGCGACATCGTCGAGCACTGCGTGGCCACGATGCAGCCGCGCGTCGAGGCCCGCCGCCTCCATGTCGAAGTCCACCGCGAGACCGAGCAGGCCTGGATCGACGGCGACGCCGTGCGCCTCGAGCAGGTCGTCAACAACGTGCTGGCGAATGCGATCAAGTACACGCCGCCCGACGGCTGGATCAACGTGGTGCTCGAGCGCGACGACGGCGAGGTCGTGCTGCGCGTGCGCGACAGCGGCAAAGGCATCGCGCCGGAGATGCTCACGCGCGTCTTCGATCTCTTCATGCAGGGCGACGTGGCGCTCGACCGCAGTGAAGGGGGGATGGGCATCGGCCTCACGCTCGTGCGCAAGTTGACGGAGCTGCACGGCGGCAGCGTCCGCGCCTACAGCCGCGGCCCCGGCAGCGGGAGCGAGTTCGTGATCCGCCTGCCGCTCGGCGCGCCGCCGACGGGCATTTCGGAGCGGACGAGGACGACGACGACGTCCGCGCCGCGGCACATCGTTCTGATCGAGGACAACGCCGACATCCGCGACCTGCTGCGCCTCAAGCTCAATCACCTCGGGCACACCGTCGAGACGGCGGAGGACGGGGTGAAGGGCTTGGAGACGGTGCTGAGCGCGAAGCCCGACATCGCCCTGGTCGACATCGGCCTCCCCGGCCTCGACGGCTACGACCTCGCGCGCCAGGTGCGCGAGAAGCTCGGCAACGACGTCTACCTCGTCGCGCTCACCGGCTACGGCCAGGCCGACGACCGCAAGCGCGCGCTCGAAGCGGGCTTCGACGTGCATCTGACGAAGCCGGCCGACATGGTCGATCTGCAGAACGTGCTGGCGCGGGCGCGCTGATCACTTCACCGCAACGGCGCGCGCCTGCGTGATGTCCGTCAATCCCTTGAAGGCCTTGTCGATCGCGTCCTGCAGCAGCGTGCGCATCCCCTGCTCCAGAGCGAGGCTGCGCAGCTCGCCGATCGGCGCGCGGCGCTGCACGGCGCGTTTGACCTCGTCCGTGCCGACGAGCAGCTCGTGCACGCCCATGCGGCCTTTGTAGCCGGTGTTGCCGCACGCGCTGCAGCCCTTCGGCTGGTACAGCGTCACCTCCGGCGTGTACTGCAGCTCGAAGTACGTCCGCCCGTAGGCGTCGGCGATCTCGTCGAACTCCTCCCGCGTCGGGTGATAGGCCTCCTTGCACTTCGCGCAGAGCGTGCGCACGAGGCGCTGGGCCATGATGCCGAGGAGCGCGTCGGCGAAGTTGAACGGGTCGATGTTCATATCGAGAAGACGCGTGATCGTCTCCGGCGCCGAGTTCGTGTGCAGCGTGGAAAAGACGAGGTGGCCGGTCAGCGAGGCCTCGATGCCGATGGCCGCCGTCTCGTGGTCGCGCATCTCGCCGACCATGATGACGTCGGGATCGGCGCGGAGGAACGAGCGCATCGCCGCGGCGAAGGTGAAGTCGATCTTCGGCTGCACCTGCACCTGCCGCAACCCGCGCTGCGTGATCTCGACCGGGTCTTCCGCGGTCCAGATCTTCATGTCCTCGGTGTTGATGAAGCCGAGCGCCGAGTGCAGCGTGGTCGTCTTGCCCGAGCCGGTCGGGCCGACGACGAGGCAGATGCCGTACGGCTTCGAGACGATCTCCTTGAACTGCGTGAGGTTCCGCTCGCTGAAGCCCATGCGGTCGAGCGGCAGCGGCTTCGACGCCGCCAGGATGCGCATGACCACGTCCTCGTTCTGGTTCGTGGTCGGGATCGTGGCCACGCGCAGCTCGATCGTGCCGCGCGAGTATTTGAAGCGGATCTTCCCGTCCTGCGGCTTGCGGCGCTCGGAGATGTCGAGCTTGGCCATGATCTTGAGCCGCTGCACGAGGGCGTTGCGGTGCATGCCCGGCACTTCCATGAACTTCTGGCAGTCGCCGTCGATGCGCAGGCGGATGATGCACGGGTTCTTCGAGCCGTCCGGCTCGACGTGGATGTCCGACGCGCCGCGGTTGAAGGCCTCGATGATGAGCTGGTTGGCCAGCCGCACGATGCCGGAGTCCGTCTCGTCGATCTCCGGCACCTCCCTCTCCTCTTCCTCGGTCGACGCCCCCTCCCCTTCTCCGAGCTGGTCGATGATCTTGGCGAGATCGCCGCCGTCCGTGGCTGCGGCCTCGACCTTCTCGCCGTACGACGCGGCGATGTAGGCGAGGATCTCGTGCTTCAGCCCGACCCAGAAGTCGTAGCGCGGCGCGAGGCTCATGGCCCGGATGGCGTCGAGGCGCGTCAGGTCCTGCGGGTCGTCGACGGCGATGACGAGCATGCCCGGCTTCCGCTCCACCGGCGCGCAGACGTACTTTTTCCACATTTCCGACGGCACGCGGTCGCGCAGGTCGGCCGGGATGGTCTGCTCGCCGTCGTAGCCGAAGAACTGCGTCGCATAAAACGCCGCGAGCGACTTTCCGAGCTCCTCCTTCGGGACGTTGTAGTCGTCGATCAGGATCTTCTCGATGGTGGTGTTGTTGACGCGCGCGCTCGAAACCGCGGCCTCGATGTCCTTCTCCGAGACAACGCCTTTGTCGACGAGGCCGCCGAGCCTCGACGGCTTGGTCTGCCGCGCCGCCCGGTGCTGGTTGTAGAAGGCGATACCGAGGATGCGCCCGATCTCCTCGGCGGCGTCCTCGTCCTGGGAGGTGAAGGCGACGCCGTGGCGCTTGTTGATGAGCTGCAGGACGCCGAGGAGGTATTTCTCGAAGAGGATGGGGACGGCCAGGACGGCGCGCGTGCGGAAGCCGCTCTGCTTGTCCCAGCGCTGGTCGAAGCGGAGGTTGGCGTGGAACTTCGAGAGCTCGGCGGCGTCGTAGGCGTCGCGGATGTTGATGGTCTTGCGCGAGAGGGCGGTGAAGCCGGCGATGGAGGCGAACGACTTCGGGACGCGGATTTCCTTCGGCACGTCGCCGACTTTGTGCAGCGAGTACAACTCCTGATTCTTGGTGTCGACGGCGTAGATCGTCAGCCGCTCGGCGTCGAGGAGCTCGAGGATCTTGTCCTTGAGCGTCATGAGGATGTGCGGGATGGAGTCGGCCGAGTTGATCTGATTCGCGATCGCGGTGAGCTTTTTCCGGTACTCGAGCTCGCGCTCGAGCGAGGAGGGCGCAGCTTGGACGGTCATGGGAAAAAGGATAGCACCCGCCATTTGTGACCGATCATCAACGGCCATTCACGGCATAATGACGGCGGAGACCGCCATGAAACTAATCCACATACTCACCATTCTTCTCATCCTGACGGCCGCGCCGCTCTTCGCCGCGCGCCGCAACGCAAACATCGTCGACGACGTGATCCGCATGCAGAAGTCCGGCATCGCCGAGGACGAGATCATCGCCTTCGTGCACAAGGGCGACACCCGCCTCGACGTGACGGCGGACGACATGATCGCCCTCCACGACGCGGGCGTCTCCCGCAACGTGATCAAGGCGATCCTCGACGAGTCCGACGCCCGCGGCGAGCGCCGCGACAACAACCGCGGCCGCGACTACGGCTACTCCTACGCGGCCCCGAGCTTCAGCTACGGCTACTACGGCGTCCCGTACTTTTACGACCCGTGGTACTACAACCCCTGGTACTACGGCTACGGCCCGCGCGTGTCGGTCGGATTCAACTTCGGATTCGGCCGGTATTGGGGCGGGTACCGAGGGGGATTCCGCGGGGGATTCCGCCACCGCCACCGGTAATGGCAGTTTATCCCGCGCGCAGACGCGGGATCAGCCGATGCACCGCGGCAGCTCGTAGGCTATAGCATCGCGGTGGATCAGCTGATCCCGCGTCTTTCGCGCGGGATAAACTTCGCGGAGTACCGCCTTCAAATCCCCGTCACCCGCACGACTTCCTCGAACGTCGTCATCCCCTCGGCCAATTTGCGCAGCGCGGACTGCCGCAGCGTGCGCATGCCACGCTTGAGCGCCGTCTCCTTGATCTTGAGGAAGTCTTCGCGGCGCTCGATGAGGTCGCGGATCGTGTTGTCGATCGGCAGCATCTCGAAGATGCCGGTGCGGCCGAAGTAGCCGGTGTTGCGGCAGCGGATGCAGCCGGCCCCTTCCTTCACGATGATCCGCTTCCCCGGCGGCGCCTGCAGGTTCAGCATCGTCGCCTCCTCGTGCGTGAGGGGACGGTTTTGCTTGCAGTCCTGGCAGATCTTGCGCACCAGGCGCTGGGCCATCGTGCCGATCAAAGTCGACGAAATCAGGAACGGCTGGATGCCGAGGTCGACGAGGCGCGTGACCGAGGTCGCGGCGTCGTTCGTGTGCAGCGTCGAGAAGACCAGGTGCCCGGTCAGCGCCGCCTGCACGGCGTTCTCCGCCGTCTCCGTGTCGCGGATCTCGCCGACCATGATGATGTCGGGATCCTGGCGGAGGATCGTCCGCAGCGCGTGCGCGAAGGTGATGCCGATCTTCGCCTGCACTGCGGTCTGATTGAAGTCGTCGTGCACCATCTCGATCGGGTCTTCGATCGTGGTGATGTTGATCTCCGGCGACGCCAGCGACTTGAGCGCCGAGTAAAGCGTCACCGTCTTGCCCGATCCGGTCGGACCGGTGACGAGGATGATCCCGTGCGGGCGCTTGATCCAATCGGAGAAGAGCGCCAGCTCGTCGTCGTAAAAACCGAGGCCGGCGACGGTGCGCAGCATGACGTCAGGGTCGAAGATGCGCATGACCACTTTTTCCCCGAACGCCGTCGGCAGCGTGGAGACGCGCAGCTCAACCTCTTTCCCCTGGTGGTCCGTCTTGATGCGGCCGTCCTGCGGGCGGCGCTTCTCGGCGATGTCCATGCGGCACATCGTCTTCAACCGCGACGTGATGGCGAGGTTGACGAGCTTCGGCACGCGCTGGATCTCGTGCAGCACGCCGTCGATGCGGAAGCGGATGATGGCGTTCTCGCGCTTCGGCTCGATGTGGATGTCGCTGGCCCGCGAGTCGTAGGCGTGCTGCAGCAGGAAGTCGACGGCGTTGACGATGTGCGCGTCGCTGGTCTCGATCTCCGAGCCCGACTTCAGCTTCACGTACTGCTCGAGATTGCTGATGAGCGCGAGGCTGTCGCCGCGGAGATCGCGCTCGGCCTTCGTCACCGAAGCGCGGA
Source organism: Thermoanaerobaculia bacterium (assembly GCA_035276475.1). Classification (GTDB taxonomy): domain Bacteria; phylum Acidobacteriota; class Thermoanaerobaculia; order Gp7-AA8; family Gp7-AA8; genus DATDFB01. The sequence continues at coordinate 64,427 of DATELQ010000052.1, forward strand.
AGCCGTACTGCTCGTTGATCACGCCCATGACGTCGCTCTCGGAAGCGACGACGACGTGGATGTCCTGCTTCACCATCTGCTGGTAGCTGTCGATGGCGACGTTGTCGAAGGGGTTGACGACGGCGACGATCAGCTTGCCGTCGCGCACCGCCACCGGGACCATGCGGTGCTTGCGCGCGAAGGGGCGCGAGATCTTCGACTCGATCATGTCGACGTCGAGCTTCAGCGCGTCGATTTTGTAGAAGTGCAGCCCCGCGTCCTCGGCGATGAGCCGCGCCAGGAGAAAGTCGTCGATGCGCGTGCCGTTGCCGCTGGCGTCGCTCAAGTTCATGGCCATCAGCGCCTTGAACGGACTGGTTTCCTCGTCGCTGCGGGAGCCCTTCGCGGCGCGCGCCTGCTGCGCACGCCACTGCCGCTCCGCGGCCGTCACTTCGCCGCGCTGCCGCTCGTCGATGAAGCCGGCGTTGAAGAGGAGATCGCCGAGGTACGCGACGGTGATCTCGCGCGCCTTGCGCGGGGCGGTCGGGGCGGTGACGCTCATGGCCGGACGAACATCGATTCTACTCCGTCACTTCCAGTAAAAAGCCCTTCAGGTACTCCCCTTCCGGGCAGAAGAGCGACACCGGATGGTCCTCGCCGGCGGTGAGACGTTTGATGAAGGAGATGCGGCGGCCGGCGTCGTGCGCGGCGGAGAAGATGACCTTCTGGAAGAGGTCGAGCGACATGTGGCCGGAGCAGGAGAAGGTCAGCATCAGGCCGCCCGGCTCGAGGAGCTTCATGGCGTAGAGGTTGACGTCCTTGTAGCCGCGCGCGGCGCGCTCGACTTCGCCGCGCGACTTGGCGAAGGCGGGTGGGTCGCAAACGACCATGCCGAAGCGCTCTTTCGTCTGCCTAACGAAGGCGAAGACGTCGGCGACGGTGAATTCGACATCCGTTTTGAACGCGTTCAACTCATGGTTTTTTCGCGCCGCGTCGATCGCCGGCGCGGAGATATCGACGTTGTGGACCGATGCCGCGCGCCCCGCTGCGGCGTAGACGCCGAACGCGCCGCTGAAGGAGAAGAGGTTGAGGACGCGCCGGCCGTTCGCGTGGGCGCGGGCGAGAAGACGGTTGTCGCGCTGGTCGAGGAAGAAGCCCGTCTTTTGACCTGCCGGGACGTCGATGTGGAAGCACAATCCGTTTTCCACGATTGTCGTGACGGCGTCGCCGTCGCCGATCGACTCCGGCTGCGCCGGCAGCTGCTCGAGCTTCCGCGCCGGGATGTCGTTCTTGAAGTAGATGAGCCGCGGCTTCAGCGTCTCCTGCAGCGCCTCGACGACGAGCGGCTTCACCCGCTCGAGTCCTTCGTTCGCGATCTCGACGACGACGACGTCGTCGTAGCGATCGACGACGAGCCCGCTCAGCTCATCCCCCTCGGCGTGAACGACGCGCGCGGCGTTCGTGGCGTCGCTGAAGACCGCGCGCCGCCGCGCCACCGCCGCAGCGATGCGCGCGCGCAGCAGCTCCGCGGTCAGCTCCTCCTCGCCGAACGTCAACGCGCGCAAACGGATCTGCGAGTGCCGCGAGTGAAACCCCGAGGCGAGGCGCGCGCCGCTGCTGTCGACGAGATCGGCAATCGCGGCGTCGTCGGGCCCGCTCTCCTGCACGATCGCGCCGGCGAAGATCCACGGATGGCGGTTGGCCACGGCGCGCTCGCGGCCGCGCTTCAATACCAATCGGCGGCGTCGCGCCGGATCGAAGAGCTCGCGCATTGCGAGAGACACTCTATAATCACGCGCAATGTCGCGCCGGCCGATCAAACGCTTCCACACGAAATGTCAGGAAGAGGTCTACCGCGCCGTCAAGTCGCACCTCGACGACCTCGTGGAGGAGCACTTCGACGACGCCGAGCACTGCGACTTTTATCTGAAGTACGGGTCGACCGTTCTGGAGATCTCCATCGAGCCGTACCAGGAAGACGATGCCATCGTGGAGATCCTCGCCTTCGTGGTACAGGACGTCGAGCCGTCGTTCGACCTGATGCGCGAGCTGCTCCAGATCAACTCCGAGGTGGCCTTGGGCGCGTTCAGCGTCGTCGGCCGCGACCTCTTCTACTCTCACTCCTTCCTCGGCAGGCGCCTGCAGGGCGAGCAACTCATCGCCTCGCTCGACATCGTCGCCACCATCGCCGACGAGTACGACGAACAGATCGTGCAGAAGTACGGCGGCACCACCGCGCTGGACTCGCTGCGCCGCGAGCGCCGGCGGCCCCAGCCGGTCTCGACCGCCGACCGCAACTGATGGAGCGCGCGGCACATCAATTGCTCAATTGCCCGGTAATGGGCAAGCTCGTCGCCGCCGCTCTCTCCGCCGCAATCCTCCTCGCCGGCTGCACCGGCGGCCAGGAAGGCACCGCCGCCGAGGAGCAGCAGCCGAAGAAAAACCCGCTGACGACGTCGGGCGCGCAGACGGTGACGGAGCCGCAGCCGCCCGCGGCGATCGACGCCAAGAAAGAGCTGAAGTCGATCAGCACGGCCATCCCGATCTACGCGAACGCGCAGTACCGCGAAGACCTCACCCGCCGCGACTCGGTAATGATCCGCAACCAGTACGGGCCGAAGGCCGAGGTCTACACCCTCGCCACCGACGACTCCTACCCGCAGGTCTACCACTACTACACGACCTACCTGGCGCAGTTCCGCGCCTACCCCTCCCAGCCACCCTACCCGCCGCAGCAGAACTGGCGCACGCTCGAAGTGCACCTCAATCAGGCCATGCAGGACCCGTTCATCCCCGGCGACACGATCAAGGCCGGCGACAGGCACGTCACGCTGCAGGTGGCGGAGACGGAGGCGGAGCCGAAGACCGTGATTCGCTACATCGTGACGCCGGAGCCGATCAACGCGGCGGCGATTCCGTCGCAGTAGTGACGCGATGTATCCGTGGCGCCGCATCCTGATTCCCACTGACTTCTCGACCGCCGCCGAGTGGGCGTTCGACGGCGCGATTGCGCTGGCCGGCACGACGGGCGCGGAGCTCGTGATTCTGCACATCCGCACGACGTGGTCGTCCGACGGCGCGCTGCGCTTCCCCGCGGACGACTCGATCTATGAGTACGCCGAGGAGGTCGAGCTGGAGAAGCTGCGCGAGCGCGTACGGCACGCCAATGCCTCGATCACCACGCGCAAGATCGTGCGCAAAGCGTCCGATCCCGGCGCGGAGATCTGCCGCGCCGTGGCCGAGGAGACGATCGACCTCATCGTCATCGCCACCCATGCGCGGCACCACGTCGCGCACCTCCTCATCGGCTCGACCACGATGAAAGTCCTGACCGACCCGCCCGCCCCGGTGCTGGCCATCCGCTACGGCACCAAGCCGCGGCGCCGGCTGCGGCGGATCGTCGTCCCCGTCCATCTCCAGCAGACGTCGATGCCGGCGGCGGAGCTGGCGGCGCAGATCGCGCGCGCGGAAGGGAGCGAGGTCCATCTGGTCATGGTCTGCGACGACAGCGACTTCTCGGCCTCGGAGGCGAAGCTCGCGGAGCTGAACGGCCAATTCTTCGGCGGTGCCGCGGTGATGAAGCCGATCGCCGGGAGCAACGTCGAGCGGGAGTTGATCCGCTACGCCGACCACGCCGCCGCCGACGCGCTCTTCATCAACGCCCGGCACGACCTCGGCGGGGTGAAACAGGAGATCATCCGCAACACCGGCGCGCCGGTGATGATCGTTCCTGAGTAGGCGGCCAATAAAAAATTTGTGACGGTGGGTAGGGATTCGACGCTCCCGATCACTCCTGTATCGGAAGCGTCCCTTATGAAACTGGTGTCCCCGCTCGAAAAAGAGGTCGCCGGAGAGGCCCCGGCGACCGAAACCGTTCTGCTGTCCGCCCGACAGCTCGACTACGTGGCGCGCGTGTCGAGCGACATTGACCCCGCGATGCACCGGGCATTCGGATGGCCACACGCCATCTGCACGATCATCGATCGTATCGCCCAAAGCGGGATCGACCTGACCGACGCCAGCAACGAGTCGGAGCTCGTGGCGCTGGCGACGCGTCAGTTACGCGCCGGAAACCGGAGGCGAGCTAGCGCGCGGTCTTTCGCGTCTTCGGCGCTGTACCCGTTAGCAGGCCGACAAGCGTGTCGATCGAGTCTGCCTGCGACAGGTCGATGCCGCTCTGGAAAGCCGCCTCGATAAGACCACGAATGATCTCCGCCCGGCTGATTGCTTTGCCGTGCTTGAGGCGGATGTCGATGGCAAGCCGATCCAGATAGGCGACGTGACGGTCGAGAAGCACGACCGTAATCTTCGCCCAGGGCTCGGTGTGTACGATGGGGCGTCCGCGATTGCTTTTAACTGGAGTCACACGCTCTCCTTCGCTCTCAATTTTGAACCGATGCGGAAGACAGTTTACGCGGCCTGCCGCACCAAGTCCATCTCTATTTACTAACCGAAAGCCACCGCTCTGTTGGACCGAACGCGTGGGGAGTCGCGTCGATCCATCTTAGCCTCACTCCCTCCCCCAATCCAACAACAATTCAAGCGCGGCCCGCCGGCAGCCGCACTTCGAACACCGCTCCCCGCTCGCCGTTCGCCCCCGACACCGTTCCGCCGTAGCCCGCCACGATGGCGCGCACGATCGCAAGTCCCAGGCCCGTGTGCCGGCTGTCGCGCCGCGCCGAGGGCGGGCGGTAGGTGAAGAAGCGATCGAAGATCCGGCCGATGTGTGCGTCGGAGATTCCCGGCCCTTCATCTTCGACGCGCGTTACGGCCTGACCGTCGACAGCATTCGCGGTGACCCGTACCAAGCCGCCGGCCGGCGAGAAGCTCGCCGCGTTGTCGAGCACGTTCTCGAAAACCTGAATGAGCCGGTCCTCCGAGGCGTCGACGATGAGCGGGACCTCGGGCGTCGCCAGCTCGAAGCGCACGCGCTCCCCTTCGCGCAGGCGGAAGCCGTCGACGATCTTCCCGAGCAGCGCGCCGAGCTCCAGCGGCGCGTGCTCCTCACGCGCCAACCGCGCGTCGATGACGGAGATCTCTCGCACGCCGGAGAGCAGTTTCTCCATCCGTGCCACTTCCTGCTCGATCATCTGCACGAAGCGCCGCCGGTCCGCCGGATCGTTGACCTCGGCGAGCATCTCCGTGGCGTTGCGGATCGACGCCAGCGGGTTGCGCAGCTCGTGCGAGACGTCAGTGGCGAAGGTCTCGATGAAGCGGAGGTGCCCGTCGAGCCGGCGCATGATCCGTTCCAGCGCGCGCGAGAGCTCGCCGATCTCGTCGCGCCGCGTCGAGCCCTTGAAGTGCTCGCGCAGGCCGCCGCGGCGGTCGAGGACGCGCCGCGCGTCGCGCCGCAGCTGCCGCAGGGGGCGGACGATGGTCGTGGAGAAGAAGATGCTGACGAGGAAGGCCACGACGACGGCAGCGACGAAGATGCGCATGACGCTGAGCCGCACGGCGTAGAGGTCCTGCAGGATCGGGTAGGTGCTCGCCGACGCCAGCACGGCGCCGACGATGCGCCCGCCGTGGACGATCGGCACAGCGCGGTAGAGGGTGACGGAGCGCTGCCCGCCGGCGCTGATTTTCTTGTCGACGCCCTCCCGCCCGTCCAGCGCCGCGCGCACCTCGGGGCCGCGCAGGCGCTCGGCGGCGTCGTAGACGTCGACGTCGAGCGGCCGCTCCGGCGGCTGGGTGAGGCGGAGGATCGGCTTCACCACGAACGCGGCGATGCGGTAGAGGGTGTTGTGGCGCGGCGAGCCGCGCGAGGCCGGCGGCTTCGGCGGGATGGGCCGGGAGTCGGCGATGACGCGGCCGTTCGCGTCGAGGACGCGGAAGCGGACGTCGCTGCGCGTGCGGGCGAGCAGGTCGTCGGCTTCAATCGGATTCAGAACCGGGTCGCGCCCGAGCGACGTTGCCACGATCCGCGCCTGCTCCGCGATGGAGCGCACCTCCGACGACTCCAGCCGCGCCTCGTACGCGCCGAGGTAGAGAACGCCGGCGACGGGAAGAAAGACGAGGAGGAGGTTGAAGGCGAGAAGGCGGATGGCGATGCGTTTCACTCACGCCTCGCGATACCGGTATCCCAACCCATACATGGTCTCGATCCGATCGAATGCCGCATCCACCTCCTCGAACTTCCTCCGCAGCCGCTTGATGTGGCTGTCGATCGTCCGCTCGCTGACGTAGGCGTCGTGCGGGTAGCCGTCCTGGTGAAGCTGCTTGCGCGACTTGACGTGCCCCGGGTGGCGGACGAGGGCGTGCAGCATCATGAACTCAGTGACGGTGAGACTGACCGGCTGCCCTTTCCACTTGACGGTGTAGCGCTGCAGGTCGAGCTCGAGCTCGCCGACCCGCAGCGGCGCTTCCTTCGGCGCGGCCTCGAGCGCGGCGCGGCGGAACAGGACTTTCACGCGCGCGAGGAGCTCGCGCATCGAGAAGGGCTTGCAGAGGTAGTCGTCGGCGCCGATCTCCAGGCCGAGGACGCGGTCGAATTCCTCGTCGCGCGAGGTGAGGAAGATGATGGGGATGGTCTCGCTGATCGAGCGGATGCGCCGGCAGAGCTCCAGCCCATCCATCTCCGGCATGAGGATGTCGAGGATGACGAGCCCCGGCAGCCGCCGCTGGAACGCCTCCCACGCCTCCCCCCCGTGCGCGAAGAGCTCGACGGGGTAGCCTTCGCGGCGCAGCGCGAAGGCGAGGGTCTCGCGCAAGTTGTCTTCGTCATCGACGACGGCGACGGTTTGGTTGGCGGGTTTCACGCGTCCCTTCGCTCGGACGTGATCAGCTGCAGTAGGGATTGGAGGTGATGCCTTTCCGCCAGCTCCTCACTGAGCCGGCGACCCTCCGAACCCAGCTGTTGCAGAATCTCAAGAATCGCAGGCCGTGGGCGGTTGATCTTTTCGATTAAATCGCAAAACTCACTGCTGGTTAAAGGAACGCGGCAATACCACGCGAGCACAACCTTCACGTCAGATTCAATATCTTTCAAAGCATCAGCTACACCGGGGAAGTCATCGATGCCCAGCGTGTCGCGAGGCAATAGAGGCTGTGTGGTAAGTGCCCAACCCGCGAGGCGAGCGACGTCTCCGGTTTCAAAACGCCACAGTCGATAGAGGGCGCGGAACACATCCGGTGAGGGGGGACTGTTCGGCAAACGAGCATTCCCGGTCCAAACGAGAGCCCACGCGGAGGCGAGTGCCACGCGAAGATCGTCGCAATTCAAAAGGTTGCCCAGAGCGTCGCGAAGGCGCAGGAACTCCTCGACGCCCGCTATCTGCAGCGTGCGGTCGGCCACTTCATATGTCAGGTTCATGACACTCAACGCGGCACGTACTTGCTGAGTGAGATCATTCGAACGAAGAGATTGCAGAAGTGAATGCAGCAAATCATCGGATCCGTTGTCGCGTATGTCGATACGCGCGACATCGCCCATCGGCACCCAATATTCCTGCCAAGCATCGCTGCTGAAGTAGCCCCGTTCGACGACCTCATCGAAGAGAGCTCCGAATTTACCGCGGTGTAATGTTACAAAAAAGCTCTCCATGGCCGAGTCGCGAGCTACTCTGTCCATAGCCGCACGCAACGTCGCCGGACCGGCCTGCACCTCGTCGAGCAAACATTGAATCAACAGAAGCTCTGTTATCCCCCCACTATCCGACGACATGAACGTGAGCCGCTGAATCAGCGGGTCAGCCTTCCGTCCCATGAGGATCGCGGTCAGGGGAATGATCTCCCGCCACCGCTCATCGCCGAAGTGAGGCTCGAGGAGATCGACCAGGTTTCGGCCCTCATCGCGGCCGGGGTACTGCTCCTCAACGAGACCGCGCGCAGTCAGGTACTCCTGAAACGTAAGGTGGCGGAATTCATAGACCGGCTGCACCTGGCCGTCGATCTCGGCGTGTCCGGTCTGCATCAGCAGGCTGCTGCGGTACTCGATTCGGTCGATGAACTGCTCCGGGCTGATCTGCGTGAACTGCAGCTCTGGCACAATCTCCTCGCGCGCACGCCGGAGAAGCCTCAGCAGCGGCATTTGTCCGATCTGTTGCTGCCCCGCTTCGGTCATCGCGCAGCCCACGTACGACAACTGCGCCAGCGCTTCATTGAGGTCGAGCGGTGCGAAGCCCTCGGTGTTCCACGTTCGAATGAGCACGCGCACAGCTTCGCGGTAGAGCTCCACGCGCCGTGTCGGTAGCTCGCCGATGCAGCGCCGCACGACCAGCAACGTCGTCAGCATCAGCGGATTCTCGGCGAGGGCGCGAATCCTCTCGTTACCCCAGATGGTCTGCGCGAGCTCGCGAGCCTCGAGACGGACCTTTTCGTTGTCTGCGACGACCTCGACGTGCCACCGCTCGCAAAGACGTTCCACGTCGTCTTCCTCGAACGGTGCGAGACGAACAAGGGCACAGACGTTCGCCATTACTCCCGCGACGAACCGGAACCCCGCCTCGCGCGACGTGACGATGAGTGCCGCGTTCGGGAATATCGCCACGAAAGTGCGGAGGTGTTGCGCGAACGTGCGGCGCGATCCTTCGTCCGCAATCTCGTCGAGACCATCGATGAGAAGAAGATTCTTACCCGAGCGGAATCCCTCGTGAACGTGCTCGCGAAACGCCTCGGCTTCGTCATCGCTCATTCCGGCGTGCCGCGGAAGATCCTCGAATAAGTCGAGGATCGGCCGCTGCACCCTGTCTCTCAACTCGCGGCATCGCAGGAAAAGTGGCATCCACTCGCGTTCGGGCAATTCGTCGTCCAGTTCCACCCGCCGCATCGGAAACGCATAGGCGATGGCGAGCCGCTTCAGCAGCGTGCTCTTCCCCGATCCAGGTTTCGCCACGATTGCGGCGTGATGGCGTTCGCCAAGGAACGCACCGACGGAAACGACCTTCGACAGGCCGCCTTTGTGGGCGGTATTTTTGTCCTTCTCGAGCGCCACCTTCAGCGGCACGAATAGCCGCTCCAGTTTCATCCGCGTCGCACTGAGATCCGTGTCGGCCGGAAGACCGTCGAGCTGGATAAAGCCGCATTCTTCATCGATCCATCTGAAGTATCGCTCCATCGCCGCGTGCAGTGCCTTGATGCGATCTGTCGGCGGAGGCGGCGCGAGATACGTCAGTTTAGGCAGCGAGCCCCGCATCTTGCGATCAGTCTGGACCACCCGTCGCGCGATTCCGTCGGCAAGCGGTGTACCGTCGGCGTGGATCAACGCGAAATGCGTTCGCTCTTTCCCACGCGCGTAGAAGACGGCCCAGACATATCCGATTTCGTGACCGAGAAGCTCTGTTCCTTCGAGCACGGCATCGATGCCGGCGTGCGCCGCGCATCTTCCAGCTCGCTCGATCGCGTCGTCGCGCGAGACTAAGACCCGCGACCGCTCGAGCTCCCCAACCACCTGCGAACCGTTCAGAAGAACGAGGCGGTTGGGCACGCTGGTCTGCAGTTCCTGCTCGACTTCCGTCTCACGAAATCCGCTGAGTGAGACGAAGTACGCGTTGATGGGCGTCCCCGGAGTTTTGTCCCGTTCGCGGGTCAGAACGCCAAGAAACGTGTTGGCGTCACGGCCGCCGATGGGCTCTTTTTCCGCCTTGCACTCAGCGATGACGTCGCGTCCCTCGAATCGATGCGTTCCCCGCAAATCGATCTCCCGCCCGGTCTTGTGAACGTTGAGGCGAAGGGCGTCGTAGCCGAGGGCGAAGAAAAGATCTTTGACCAGACGCGTGAAGAGATCCCCGCGTGCGTTGTTAGTCGATGCGAGTAGTCGTACCGCTGGCGCTTCCACCTTCTATCTCTCGGCGTCGTGTGAGAGCGATGGAACCACTCCCCGCGGAAGGAAGTCAAATTTCACGACTCTATCTGCATCGGGCGATCACATCGCGTGCTGCAGGTCGAGCTCGAGGTCGCCGACGCGCAGCGGCGCCTCCTTCGGCGCGGCCTCGAGCGCGGCGCGGCGGAACAGCACTTTCACCCGCGCCAGGAGCTCGCGCATCGAGAAGGGCTTGCAGAGGTAGTCGTCGGCGCCGATCTCGAGACGACGACGGCGACGGTTTGGTTGGCGGGTTTCACGCAGGTACACTTAATTCATGACGGTGACGTTGGATATCGACGAGAAGATTGTGGAGCGGGCGCGGGAACTTGCCAAGTATCGCGGCACGACGCTGGAGGTGATCCTCGGCGAATACGTCCGAATGGCGGCAGGTGAGCCCAAGATGACGCGCGAACAAGCCAAGCAGATGATCAACGATCTCGAAGAGATGTGGGCGACCAGTCACGGAGACTCGCGCGGCGAAAAGTGGACGCGGGACGAGATTCATGACCGCAGTCTTCGTTGATACGAATGTCCTTCTCTACGCCGACGATATTCACGCACCCGCGAAACGCGAACGCGCGCAAAGCCTGATCAAGCGGATCACAGATGCCGACAGCGGCCACGTATCCATGCAGGTCCTGCAGGAGTATTTCGCCGTCGCGGCGCAAAAACTCCACCTTGATGTCGATCTTGCGCAGAAGAGAGTCGCCAGGTATTCGCAGTTCGAAGTCGTCGTCCTGGAACCGGTTGACCTTCTCGCCGCCATTAACCTTCACCGTGAACATCAATTCTCCATCTGGGACGCCCTCATCGTCCGCGCCGCGCTGATCTCCAACTGCGAGACGCTCTACAGCGAAGACATGCAAGACGGCCAGCGCATCAACGGCCTCACCATCGTCAATCCCTTTTAGGCCGGTCGAACCACCACATCGCGGCCGACATCAGCATCAGCGCCGAAAACACCCAGATCATCCCGACCGTCTCCGTCGCGAAGTGACCGGCCACGGCGTAGGCGATCGCCGGCGGGATCGAGCCGAGCGTCGACGCGACGATGATCTGCCACCACCCCACCGCCGGCGTCGTCCCGGCGATGATGGCCATGACCTCGGCGAGGATCGGCACGGGGCGCGTGGCCACGATGCCGGCCATCCCCCAGCGGTCGAGGAGCCCCGACACCCGCGCGTATTCGGCGTCGCTCACGAAGCGGCGCACCGTCTCCCTCCCCGCCCGCCCGATCGCGAACCCCGCGACCGCGCAACCGACCGAGCCCGCCAGCGACAGCAGCGAGCCGGTGACGATGCCGAAGAGCGCGCCGTGCGCGACCATGATCACGCTCGACGGTACCGGCAGCACGACGTCGGCGATGAGCAGCGCCACGCCGATGACTGCGGCGAGCGGCCCGGCCTTCCGCAGCAGCGGCATCGGGTCGGTCAAGAGCGGCACGCCCAACGCCTCGGCGATGCCGAAGCACGCCAGGAAAATGCCGGCCAGGGCGAGGCTGATGTAGAGGTAGCGGCGCACTACTTCATCGCTCGCTTGTCGAACGCGCGCAATCCGAGGACGAGAAAGAGCGCGGTCGTGACGATGAGCGCGACGAGCATCACCGACACGTTCATGTGCGGCATCGATGGCGTGAGCGCCGCGCGCAGCCCCTCGGACACGTACACGAGCGGGTTCACCAGCACGAGGTATTGCATCGCCGGCACGACTTTCAGTCCGGCCCACGGGTAGTACGTGCAGCCGAACATGATCATCGGCCCGAGGATGACGCTGAACATCAGGCCGATGTGCTTCGGGGCGATGGCGGTGCCGAGGAAGAGACCGATGGCGGCGAAGGCGGCGCCGGAAAGCACCGTGACGAGAACCAACATGCCGGCGTTGGCAAAGGAGAGGCCGGGGATCGGTCCCATGATCACGCGCGCCAGCGGCAGCACGACGACCGCGGCGATCACGCCCTGCAGCGTGCCGGCAACCACCTTCTCGAGCGCCACGAGCTCGATCGGGGCAGGCGCGAGGAGGCGATCCTCGATCTCGTTCGTGACGCCGAAGTCCTGCACCATCGGAAGAGCGACCGACTGCACGGCCGATAACGTCAGGCTCAGGGCGAGGATGCCGGGCAACATCGTCGCCGTGTACTCGCGCGGGATCATGCCCATCTTCGGCAGGACGAAGCCGAAGATGATGACGAAGAGCAGCGGCTGCAGCGTGGTGCGCAGCAGAAAGTACGGCAGCTCGCGGCGCGCGACAGTGACGTCGCGCAGCAGGATCGCGCCGAAGACGCGCGACGGCGGCACGTGGTCGTCGGTCATGTCAGCTTCCTTCCGGTCAGGGAGATGAAGAGCGTCTCGAGGCTGGGACGCGAGAGGTGAATGTCGCGCACGGTGAGGCCGCGCGCTTCGCCGGCGTCGATGAGCGCGGGGATGATCTCGCCGCCGCGCCGGCTGAAGACGCGCAACAGCGGCCCGCGCGCTTCGGCGTTCGATACGCCGTCGAGCGCGCGCGCGGCGTCGACGACCGGCGCGCTGTCGCCGTCGAACGTGACTTCGACCAGTGTGTCGCCGGGCGCCTGCGCCTTCAGTCGCGACGGCGTGTCGAGCGCCAGGAGCTTGCCGCGGTCGATGATGGCCAGGCGGTCGCAGAGCTGGTCGGCTTCTTCCATGTAGTGCGTCGTCATGACGATCGTCCGCCCCTGCGCGTGAAGCTCGCGGAGGATTTCCCACAGCCCGAGGCGAGCCTGCGGGTCGAGGCCGACGGTCGGCTCGTCGAGGAAGACGACGCGCGGATCGTGCGTGAGCGCGCGGGCGATCATCAGCCGCTGCTGCTGGCCGCCGGAGAGCGCTTCGACTTTCGCGTCGCGCTTGTCGGCGAGGCCGAGGCGCTCGAGGAGCTCGTTGGCGCGCTTGACGGCGACGGAGCGCGGGACGCCAAAGTACGACGCGTGGAAGACGAGGTTCTCGACAACGTTCAAGCCGCGGTCGGGATTCGGCCGCTGCGGCACGACGCCGATTCTCCGCCGCACGACCGGCGCCTCGGACGTCACGTTCGCGCCGGCGACGAGGGCCTCGCCGCTCGTGACGCGGACGCGCGTCGTGAGGATGCCGATCGTCGTCGTCTTCCCCGCGCCGTTCGGACCGAGCATGCCGAAGAGCTCCCCCTCCTCGACCGCGAGGTCGAGCGAGTCGACGGCCACGACGTCCGGGGGGTAGACCTTGCGAAGGGAGCGCGTTTCGATGGCGGGCAAGCGCGCGGATTTTATCGCGTCGATTCGCTCCCCGTCGGCGCGAGCACGTCGCCGCTGTAGTAACGGCCGTCGGTGCTGGCCAGGAAGACGTACGTCGGGGCGATCTCCGCCGGCTGGGCGGGGCGCTCCCAGAACGTGTCGCGGCCGAACTTCTCGATGTGCTTTTTGTCGAACGAGCCGGGAATGAGCGGCGTCCATACCGGGCCGGGCGCGACGCAGTTCACGCGGATCGACTTCTCCGCGAGGCTCATCGCCAGCGACTTCGTGAAGACGTGGATCGCGCCTTTCGTCGCGGAGTAGTCGATGAGCCCCTTGTTGCCTTTGAGCGCGGTGACGGAGCCGGTGTTGAGGATCACGGCGCCTTCCTCGAGGTGCGGCAGCGCGGCCTGGACCATGTAGATGTAGCCGAAGATGTTGGTGCGGAACGTCCCTTCGAGCTGCTGCGGGGTGATGTCGAGGATCGACTCCTGCTCCATCTGATACGCGGCGTTGTTGACCACGACGTCGAGCCGGCCGAATGCCTTGACGGCGCGCTCGACGAAGCGCTTGCACTCGTTCGGGCGCTGCACGTTGAAGCGGACGGCGAGGGCGCGGCGGCCGGCGCGCTCGATCCATTCGAGCGTTTCCTGCGCGTCGCGCTCTTCCTTCGGCGAGAGGTAGCCGATGGCCACGTCCGCGCCTTCGCGCGCGAACGCGATCGCCACCGCCCGCCCGATCCCGCTGTCGCCGCCGGTGATGACGGCGGCGAGGTTCTGCAGTTTGCCGCAGCCGCGATAGCTCTCCTCGCCGTGGTCGGGCCGGGGGCGCATGGAGCGCTCGGTGCCGGGCATCGACTGCGTCGGCGTCGACTTCGACGGCTTCTTGCCGCGCTTTGGATTCCGTGAAGGCATGCGACGACGTCGTGCAGGTTCGCTGCCGCTCCACGGATGCGTCCGGCACGCTGAAAATTGTGCCCACAGCTTGCACTTCATACCTTCTGGAGGTGTAGTGATGTTTCGACTTCGTTCTTATGCAGTTTTGTTTGCCGTCGCCCTCGTTGCTGCGGGCTGCGGTTCGAGCGGCGGCGCCGGCGGCGTCTCGCTCGATGAGGAGTGGCAGCTTGGAAATCAACTCGCCGCGCAGGTGCAGCAGCAGGTCCGCCTGGTCAATGATCCGGTGGCGCTGTCGTACGTTCGCTCGGTTGGCGAGCGGCTGCATGCGCAGACGCCGCTCGCGAATCGCCCGTTCAACTTCTACATCGTCGATGACCCCGCGGTGAACGCGTTCTCGCTTCCCGGCGGGCACATTTACGTCAACCGTGGCCTGATCGACCGCGCCGACAAGGCCAACGAGCTCGCCGCCGTCCTCGGACACGAGATCTCGCACGTCGTCGCGCGCCATTCCATCAAGCAGGCGCAGCAGGCGCAGGAGATCAACGTCATCGGCAGCATTCTCCTCGGCAACAACCCGGGCGCGCTGGCGCAGCTCGCGGCGCAGGTGCTCGCGGGCGGCGCGATGGCCCGCTTCAGCCGCGCCGACGAGAAGCAGGCCGACGACATGGGTCTCGACCTCATGTACCGCGCCGGCTACGACGCCCACGGCATGCTCGATTTCTTCAACAAGCTGCTGGCGATGGAGAAGGGCGGCGACAACGCCGTGACGCGCTTCTTCCAGGACCACCCCGGCACGAGCGACCGCATCGCCGACATCCAGGGAAAGCTGCCGAACTACCCCTCGCGGCCCGGTCAGATCGTCGACGACCAGGGATTCCACGAGCTCAAGTCTCGCGTGTAGCGATGGGAGTGGCGGCGCGCGAGGCGTGCCGCCGCTCACCCTCCGCTCGCCGGCAATCTCGCTAAACTCGCTGGCAAGCTGACTTAACTCGCTGACGATCTCACTTAACTTGCTGAGAATCTCACTTAACTTGCTGAGAATCTCTCTTAACTTGCTGAGAATCTCTCTTAACTTGCTGAGAATCTCTCTTAACTTGCTGAGAATCTCTCTTAACTAGCTGAGAATCTCTCTTAACTAGCTGAGAATCTCTCTTAATTAGCTGAGAATCTCTCTTAATTAGCTGAGAATCTCACTTAATTAGCTGGCAATCTCAGCGCGTTTGCTGAGATTGTCAGCGGCTTTGCTCGGTTCACCACAGCTCCGCGATCGGCTGGTACGTCCCGTCCTTCGCGAACGGCACGTACTCGAAGCCGCGGCCGAGGGGGTCGTCGTGGCGGACGGTGGTGTAGTCGATGCCGAGCGCTGAGTAGATCGTGCACGTCACATCCTCGGGGCGCACATCGCGGTTCGCGCTCCAGCCGTACTCCGCGACGTCGTTGCCGGTCGCGTCGGTCTTGCCGATCACCTGGCCGCCGCGGGTGCCGCCGCCCGCCCAGACGCTGGTCATGCGGAGGTTGTGGTCGCGGCCGCCCTGGTTGTTGAGCGCCCCGACGGTGCGGCCGAACTCCGCCATCACCACCACGAGCGTCTCATCGAGGAGCGTCTTGCCGGCGACGGAGCCGGGCATCGACTTGAGGTCCGCCAGCAGCGCGGCGTAGGCCGGATCGAACTCCGCCATCTGCGTGTAGAGCGAGTCGCTGCCGTCGGTGTCGTAGATCCCGCTGTGGTGGTCCCAGTTGCCGAACGTCGCCTGCACGAAGCGCGTGCCCTTCCGGCCGGCCACGAGGTTGCGGGCGATGACGAGCGAGTCGCCGAAGTCCGTGTTGCCGTAGCGGGCGTGCTCGTCGGTCGTGAACGAGAAGAGGGCGTTGATGTTCGGCGCGTCCATGATCGCCTTCGACTGGTTGTAGAAGTCGTTCATGTCGAGCGTGACCTTGCCGAGCGCGCCGGTGGAGCGGTTCGCGTCGAGCTGGTGGAGGAAGTTCCAGCGGTCGGTGAAGCGCGACGCGCCGTCGGGATGCGAGATCGTCGGCAGCCCCGTCGACGCCGGCACGACCTGGAACGGCGCGTACGCCGCGGGGAAGTAGCCCTGCGCCGGGATGCCGCCGGAGTTGAGGGCGATGAAACCGGGCAGCACGTCGGATGCGGTGCGCGCGGCCTGCGACTCCAGCGACACGACCGAGCCGATGTGCGGCGCGATCGCGCCGGTGGCGCCGCTCGGGTTGCGGGCGATCTGCGCCCACTGCTGCCCGAGCGTGTGCACCGCCGCCCACGCTAATCCAGGGCGCACGAACGTGAGCTCGCCGAGGTGCGCGGCAGTCTTCGGCATGAGTCCCTGCGGGAAGAGGACGTTGCCGTTGTTGAACGTCGTCGGGTTGAAATCCGCCGGCGTCCACGAGCCGACCTTGAGGTCCCACGTGTCGATGTTCGACGGCGCGCCCGGCAGGAAGATGAAGATGCAATTCTTGGCCGTGTTCTTCAGCGCGGCGCTCGGCGCCGTCGTGGCGCCGTAGAGCAGCCGCGGATCGGCGACGTCGACGAAGTACGACGCCACGATGCCGGTGCCGGCGACTTGCAGAAAGCGCCGCCGCGAGAATCCCGGCCGCGCCAGGGCGAGGCCGCTGGCTTTGTCACAGGTGGGGCATTCGATTTTGTTTTTCATACGAACAGGAACTCCAGGCTGTTCAGCAGCGTCCACTGCAGGTCTTCGGTGCGTTGCTGGAGATTGCCGCCGATGAGGTAGGAGATCGCCGCGAGGCGCTCCGTCGTCGTCGGCTTGCGCGAGAGCGTGGCGAGGTAGATCGCATCGACGATCGCGCCGGGGTCGCTCGTCGACGCCAGCGTCTTCGCCACCGTCGAGTTCGCGGTGTTCTTGTGCACGCGGTTCACCACGACCGTGGCGTCGTTCATCAGCGACAGCGCCTGCGCGATCGACGTGTCGTTCGTGCGCGCCTGGTCGTCGCGGTTGCCGCGGCCGAATTCGTCGAGGAAGCGGCCGTAGACGCTCCCCTGCGCGCGCGGCTCGGTCGTGTCGGGGAGCTTCATCGCCGAGGTGACGCTGCCGATGCCGTTCACGTTGTAGGTGATCGGCACGTTCGTCGCCTTGGCGATGGCGTCGAGCGCCTCCTCCGCCATCATCCGGTGCGGCAGGTGCCGGGCGAAGTACGTCGTCCACTGCTCGTTCCAGGTGCCCGGCGTGTACACCGTCGCGAGCTGGTACGAGCTCGAATTGGCGATCGTGCGCAGCAGCGCGCGGAGGTCGAACTTGTCGGCGATGAACTCGTTCGTCAGATCGGTCAGGAGCGCCGCGTTCGTCGGCTGCAGCGTCTGCCCCGAGGCGAGGTTGTTCGGGTCGAGGCGATTGGGGTCGATGTTGTTCGTCGGCTCGACGATGCCGAGGCCGAACATCTCCTTCCAGAGGTAGTTCACCGCGGCGCGCGCGAACTGCGGATGCGCGGTGAGGATGCGCCCGTACGCGTCGCGCAGCGGCTCGCCGGAGCGCGGCCCCTCGCCGGTGAGGAAGAAGAGCGGCGGGACCGTCGTCTGGCCGTTGAACGGCACGCGCGGCGTCTTGTTGCCGGAGTTGGTGTTGAGCTGATACGCGCCGTTGGCGTTGTCGCTCACGATGTATTTGAAGATGTTCTTGTTGTTCGGGTCGGCCTGCTGCCGCTGCGCGCGCGTTTTGGCGAAGAACGCCGCGTTGCCCCAGAAGTCGTAGCGCGTGTGCGACTTGAGATACGTGTTGACGAGGTCGAGGTGCCCCAAGCCGTTGTGGCAGGAGAGGCAGAGCAGCGGCATGCCGAGGAACTTCTCGCCGCTCGACGCCGCCAGATTGTCGTAGGCGTCCTGCGGCGGGCCGTTCGCCTGGAGCTGGCGGACGATGAAGTTCGCCTGCCCGACTGCGTAGCTGTCGCCTGCGCCGGAGATGATCTCGCGCACCATCTGGTCGTAGGCCTTGCCGCTCTTGATGGAGTCGTGGATATAGGAGTAGTAGGCGTTGCGGCCGCCGAAGAGCTCGCGCGAGTTCGACGCCACGGTGACGTTCTGCACGAGGTCGCCGAACCACATGGTCCAGCGGTCGACGAAGGCGTCGGACGCGAGGAGCTGGTCGATCATCTTGGCGCGCTTGGTCGGCGAGGTGTCGGCGAGGAACGCCTGCACGGTCGCGCTGTCGGGGATCTGCCCGGTGAGGTCGAGCGTGACGCGGCGGAGGAATTCTTCGTCGGAGGCGAGCGACGTCGGCGCGACGTTGTTCGTCTTCATCGCGCCGAAGAGATCGGTGTCGATGAAGTTGACGGTGGGCGGGAACTGCGCCGGATTGCTCGGCGGCAGCGCCGCGCGCCGCCGCGGCGCCGACACTGCTTCCGCCGCCGTCGACAGCGCGTGCACGGTGGCCTGTTGCGCGTCCCTCGGCGGGAGCAGCGGCAGGCGGCAGACGAACGGGATCTTCTCGTCGGCGAACAAAAGCGCCGGCGCCACCAGCACCAGAGCGAGCAAACTGTGTTTCATGCGCCTTGGACGGGGGGCGCGGAGGGGCGTTTACATCGCTATGTGATGGCCGTCACGGCCGGCAGCGGAACGCGGTCGATCTCGTCGAGTTTTCGGATGTCGACGCTGAGCGTGCCGTCCGGCCGCGGCGGGTCGAAGACGCTGCGGAAGCGCGCGCCCCAGACGATCTCGTCGGTCTTGTAGGACGAGCGCACGTGCACGTTCTGCGAGAAGGTCTCGTCAAAGCCGTTCAGGAGCACGAGGAACTCGACGTCGCAGCCGCGGAGGTCCTCCTCCGTCCAGCCCCGCAGCGGACTCTTCTCGTCGATCGGATGGACGACCGTCCACGTCGCCGGAAAGAAGACGACGCGCTCGCGCTCGAGCCGGAGCGGGATGTACTCGCGGTCGAGCCCGTCCTCGCGCTTGCGCCGCGTCATCAGCACTTTCGCCTCGAGCTCCACGATCTCGTTCGTCTTCATGTTCACGACGCGGAACATGAACGCCGTGCCGTCGCGGTACGGCGCGATGACGGCGCACTGGCTGAAGACGATTTTCGCCACGGGACGGGCGAAGCGCGCGAAGACGATGCCGGCGACGACGGAGAAGCCGAGGAGGCCGACGAGCGCCTCGAACGTGACGAGCATGTTCGCGGCGACGGAGATGGGGACGATGTTGCCATAGCCGATCGTGGCCAGGGTGTCGACGCTGAAGAAGAAGGCGTCGAGGAAGCGCGGGCCCATCGGCTTGTCGTCGAAGCCGGTGACGGCGTGCGGACCGACGGCGATGTACGCGAACGCGAAGAGGACGTTGATGAGGAAGTAGCTCGCGCCGGTGAGTAGGAGGAAGCGCCACCAGCTCATGGTCAGGGACCAGTGGTAGAAGTTGAGCCGCGCCCATGGGCTGAAGCCCTCGCGCCGGACGTTGAACGTGCCGTCGCGGTTGAGCAGGCGCGTGCGCGTCTCGCGCGAGACGACGGAGCCAAAACCGAGGTCGAGGTTCGGGTCCTGCTGCGGCTCGCGCGACGGCTGCGGGGCGGCGGTCATCACATAACGATCTCACATCGCGCGCCGGCCGTGCCGGGTAGGGAAATCCGTCTTCGCGTCACTCTTTTAGAAAGAGGAGTCGCGATGCCTCGCTTTTCTCCCCCCGGCAACCTTGCCGACCTTACGCGTCCCGAGCATCTGCAAGCGTGGAGCGATGCGGTCAGCGCTTTGGTCGACGCTCACATCCCCGCGGGCAATCAGCTCTTCAACCAGGTCACGCATCCGCGGCCCGACCTGCACCCGCGCCGGATTCCGTGGCTGGCGATCCCGCAGACCGTGGCGGATCACAAGACGGTCGAGGCGACGCGCGCGCAGGTCGACGCCCCCGTCAATCGCCGTGACGCGATCGACGGACAGAACGAGTATTGCGAGTGGTTCACAGCGCGCGACGGCACGGGGAAAGTCGTCTCCGTCGACTTCACCACGGAGCTGCCGGACTACTGGAGGTTCCTCGGCAGTCATCTGACGCCGGCGCAGATCGGCGACATCTATCGCCAGCTCTATCCCTCGGCCACCGACGCGGACCTCTTCACCGGCGGGAACTACAACCCATTCAACCCCTGGAACACAACGCGGGGCGCCATGCACCTCATCGGGCAGATCAACACGCTCAATCCCGACGCTCTCGGCGTGATCGCGGGCGGGGTGCCGTGGCGGTTCGACTCCGCGGGCCACGTCGTCGACTTCCAGGACTGCGGTCAAGGCCAGTTTCACGCCGATCCGACCATCGTCGCGAACATTAACCGCATGGCCCGCGAGGGGCGCGCGCTCGCCGTGGCGGACCCGATCGGCGTCTACATCGTCGACATCGATACGTCCGGCTGGGAGACGCCGGACGGCAGCGATCCGCGGAGCCTGATCGCGCTCAGCCGCGGCACGCCGCCGATGCACGCGCGCATCGCCCCGCCGGCCGGAGCGCCGTGGGCTCTCGGCGACGTGCGCATCGCCGGCGAGCCGATTCGCTGGGGCTCGCAGATCGCCGAGCGGATGTTCGTCGGCATCACCATGGCGGTCGGGCCGCCGGGCGAGTTCCATTTCACCACCGGAGAGATCTGCGTCGGCGCCGCCGCCGCGCCGGCAGCCGTAGCGGCGCTGCGGGAAAGGAAACGCAATGCCTGACGAGCCGTTGCTGCGCGGAAACGAGATTCAGGGCGACAGCCTGGCCGGGTTCCGCAAGGACCATGTCACGCTCCTCTTTCTCCGCTTCAATCCGAAGAAGATCGCCGAGGTGAAGACGTGGCTGCGGGCGCTAACGCCGCGGCTGGCCACGCTGAACGCCGTGGCGCAGTTCAACGACTCGTTCCGCCTGGCGCGGCGGTCGCTGCCGCGGCTTCCTGGGGCGATCCGTCCGCCCGATCCCCCGCTGGCGGCGACGTGGATGAACATCGCCTTCACCTCGAACGGCTTGACGAAGCTGCTCGGCGACCCGGCCGCCATCAGCACGTTCGAGACGGCGTTCCGCCTCGGTGCCGCACAACGAGCCGGCGCCATCGGCGATCCGACCGGCGGCGAGCCGGGAGCGCCATCCACCTGGCTGGTCGGCGCCGGGAAGAAAGTCCCCGACGCGATGCTGAATCTCGCCTCGGACAACGAAAAGATGTTGGCGCAGCTCACCAAGGCGATGCGCGCGGAGATCAAGGCGACGGGCGCGATCCAAATCATTCACGTCGACACCGGCAACGCCAAGCTCGCCCCCGCGGTCGGCCACGAGCACTTCGGATTCAAAGACGGCGTGTCGCAGCCCGGCGTCCGAGGGCAGCTCGACACCCCCACCCGTCCCTTCCTGACACCGCGGCTGATCGCCGCGAGCGATCCGCTCGGAGAGACGTTCGCCTCGCCCGGCGTTCCGCTCATCCAGCCCGGCGAGTTCGTTCTCGGGTATCCCCGCCAGAATCCCGACCGGGCCGTGGAATCGCAGCCCGAGAGCGACACGCGGACCGAGCCGGCGTGGGCGCGCGACGGCTCCTACCTCGTTTACCGCCGGCTGCGGCAGGATGTCGCCGCGTTCGAGCGCTTCCTCGACCACGGCGCGAGCGCGCTCGCGGCGCAGGGATTCACCGGCATCGACCGCGACCGCTTCGGAGCGATGTGCGTCGGCCGCTGGAAGGACGGTACGCCGATGGCTCGCTCGCCGCTGGCGCCGCACTCCGGCATCGCCGCCGACCGCCGCGCCGCGCAGAGCTTCTTTTTCGCCAAAGACACGCGCCCGGTCGTCTTCGCCGACGGCCGGCCGCCCGACACGTTTCCGGCGGCAGTCATGGACGGCGACGGGCAGCGCTGCCCTCTCCCCGGCCACGTACGGAAAGTCAATCCGCGCGACGAAGCCACAGACGTCGGCCAGGGCGCGCGCACGCTGCGCCGCCGCATCCTTCGCCGCGGCGTCACGTTCGGTCCGAGCTGGACCTCGAAGCCGAACGCCGAGCGCGGACTGCTCTTCCTCTGCTATCAGGCGTCGATCACCGATCAATTCGAGTTCGTCTGGCGCGCCTGGGCGAACGCGACGAATACGCCGCGCGCGGACGGCGGAATCGACCCGATCATCGGTCAGAACGGCAACGGCCGTCCGGAGGAGCGCGTCGCCCACTTCGTCCAGGGCGACCGCGCGGCGAAGGTGGAGAGCGCGGAGCGCTTCGTGATCAGCACCGGCGGTGCGTACCTGTTCGCGCCGTCGATCTCGGCGATCCGCGACGTTCTTTGCGCGTGAGTCTCCGGTGTGGTTTTGCCCGCTGCCGTCACCCCTGAGATATGACGAGCACGATCTCCACCGCAAACGGCACACTGACGAACCCGAACATCCTCATCCTCATCTCCGACCAGACCCGTGCGCCGCAGCACTGGCCCGCGGACTGGGTGTCGAAGAACCTGCCGACGCT
Organism: Thermoanaerobaculia bacterium; assembly: GCA_035276475.1. Classification (GTDB taxonomy): domain Bacteria; phylum Acidobacteriota; class Thermoanaerobaculia; order Gp7-AA8; family Gp7-AA8; genus DATDFB01. The sequence continues at coordinate 86,723 of DATELQ010000052.1, forward strand.
GCAGAGGCTGATGAACAACGGCCTGACGTTCACCAACGCCTTCGCCCCGGCCTCGGAGTGCTGCCCCGCGCGGGCATCCTTCATCACCAGCACGTATCCGGAGGAGAACGGCGTCACCGTCACCACGAGCGAGCTCCCCCCGAACAAGTACATCAACCTGGCGAACGTGCTCGCCTCGGCGAATTACCCGACGGCGTGGAAGGGGAAGTGGCACCTCTGGGCGCCCGACGGCCCCTGGAGCGCGGCGGCCATCCAGGCGCTCAACGAGAACTACCAGATGCAGGAGTGGAATCCTCCCGACGCCGGCACACAGCTCGGTCCCGATTCCAACCCGACGCTCGGCGGCGGCACGGCCAACAACGACGGCCGTTTCGTGAACGGCATCACGGCGCAAGGGCAGACGCCCGGCTGGGGCGAGAGCGCCGTCGATTTCCTCAACAACCAACCGCTGGGAAGCCCCTGGTGCCTGGTCGTGTCGCTGGTCAACCCGCACGACGTGTTTCTCTACCCGAACTACTTGAGCGGCACCGGCTACCCCGCTTCCGCGCTCAACAACCTCGGCATCCAGCTGCCCGAGAACATGAACGACGACCTCTCCACCAAGCCCTCCGCGCAGGCGGCGTTCGCCAGCTCCTTCGAGACCAACAATCCGCTGCCGACGCAGCAGGACCAGCTCAATTACGTGAACTTCTACGCCTACCTGCACACCGTCGTCGACGCCTTGTTCGGCGACGTGCTCGCCGCCCTCGACAAGAACGGCCTCACCGAGAACACGCTCATCATCCGCATGGCCGATCACGGCGAAATGGGGCTGTCGCACGGCATGCGCCAGAAGGTCTACAACGCCTACGAGGAGACGATCCGCATGCCGTTCATCGTCTCGAATCCGACGCTGTGGCCCGCGGCGGCAACGACCGACGCACTGGCGTCGACCATCGACCTCGTGCCGACGCTCGCTGCGATCGTCGGCTCGTCGAACACGACCACGCTGCGCGGCGTCAACCTTCTGCCGGTCATCGAGGGCTCCCAACCGTACGTGCAGGAATCGGTCATCTACACGTTCGACGACATGTTTCCGCCCTACCCGCCCGTCGGCCACATCCGCACCATCCGCACGGCGCAATGGAAGTACTCCGTCTACTTCAACGAGCCGCCGCAGAGCAGCGGGACGAATTTCGAGTACGAGATGTACGACCTCGCCGCCGATCCGCTGGAGATGAACAACCTCCTCTACGGCACGCCCGATGCGCCGGCGCTCGCGCAGTGGCAGATTCTCCATCCGCAGTTGACGATGCAGCTCAACGAGCTGCAGGCGATGCCGCAGAACGGCGTCCAGTGGCCGAGCGCGCCGTGGGAGTCTCAGTGAATCAGCGACACCGCGATGGCGATGATCAGCACCACCAGCACGCCCAACGACACCCACATGGCCTGCAGCGTGGGGCGGTGCATGTTCACCGTCTCGCGCCGCTCGCCGAGGAGGTACTTCAGGTACTCGATGCGCGGCGTGATCGTGCCGACCTTCTCCTCCACGTCGGGGTAGACGACCTGGTTGATCTCGGGCACGAGGATGACGGGGATGAACGTCGCGCCCATGTTGCGCGTGACGTAGGGGCCGAGGAGCTCGTTGTGGGGCTGGTCGCCGCCGGCGACGAGGCAGTGGTAGACGGTATTCGACTGCAGCACCGAGAGCGCCTTGCCGGAGAGGTCTTTGGCCTTGTACGTGTGCACGACGCTCTCCGAGGTCTGGCGGAGGATGCGCTCGTTGAGATCGTCGACGCGCGTGAAGATGAACACCGTCACGCCGCGGGCGAAGGAGATCTTCTCGTTGCGCCGGTAGATGATCTCCCCGAACTCGCGCCAGTCCTCCTCGGGTTGATCGGTGGTGAATCCCTCGTCGCGCAGGCGCGCCATCAGGCGCTCCACCGGGTCAGTGCCATCGGGGGATTCGAGCGGCTTTTCAGCTGTCAGTTTTTGCATACTTTTCGACCAGGCGGAGGAGGTCATCGAATTCAAAAGGTTTGCCGAGGTAGTCGTCGGCGCCGCAGTGGCGCGCTTTCTGGGCGATGTCGCGGTCGCCGGAGAGGATGACGTACGGGATCCCGCGCGTCTCCTCGAACTGCTTGAGACTCGCGCAGAGCGTCTCGCCGTCCATCCCCTTGATGGTGAGGTCGGCGAAGATCAGCGACGGATGCGCCGTGCGCGCGCGCTCGAGCGCCGCGGTGCCGTCGGCGACGACGTCGACTTTCTCGCCGCGCCGCTGCAGGACCAGGGCGATGAGACGCGCCACCTGCGGATCGTCCTCGACGACGAGAATCACGCGCCCGCTCCTATTCGAAGCGGATGCGCAATTGCTTGCGCAAATGCGCGCCCATCGCTCCGACGGCGCAGCCGACGGTGTTCCATGCGGCGTCGTTCCAGCCGGTGACGCGGGTGGGGAGGAGTGCGCTCTGCCACGCCACGAGGCCACACGCAAAGGCCACGCCGACCGCGAGCGTCAGCGCGTACGTCCCGGCCCGGCTGGTGCGGTCGAAGGCGAAAAACGCCAAGGCTCCCCACGGGATGAAGAAGAGGACGTTGGCGATGACGGGCGCGATCGCGGACATGAACGCCGTCGGCGTGAGGGCGTCGTAGCGCCGGACGAGGGAGAGGACTTCGACGACGGAGGTCCGCTCGTGCAGGTAGGCACGGCCGGAGAGCTCCAGGATGAGCAGCGCCATCGCCGCGGAGACGGCGGCGAGGAGCGCGATCGTGACCCATCGCGGCACGATGACGACGCGGGTGGTGGGTTTGCCCATCGGAGCGCATTATGCGCGGCTCAGTGCCAGATCGACGCCAGACCGGGTCACAGGTGACGGGTCACGGGTGACAGGTGGTTTCGCCCACGGTTCTCACCTGTCACCCGTCACCTGTGACCCGTCACCTGGCACAGAGTGCGCACTGCTGACCTCCCCATGGGTAACTTACTTTGGTTGATCATCGTCATCCTGGTGATTCTCTGGCTGGGCGGCTTCGCCATGCACATCGGGGGCGGGTTGATTCACCTGCTGCTCGTGATCGCGGTGATCGTCCTGATCTTCCAGCTGATCACCGGCCGCCGCGCCGTTTGAACGCGGCCACGAGCCGCGCCACTCGCTCGCGATCGACCGGTGCGTCGACAGCGCCCTCGCGCTTGATCGACGTGCCGGCGATCGCGGCGTCGGCGTCGGCGAACTGACGCGCGTTCTCCGCCGTCAGCCCGCTGCCGACGACGAGCGGCGCGTCGGGCAACGCTTTGCGCACGCGCCGCAAACGCTCCGGATCGGCCGGTGCGCCGGTCTCGATGCCGCTCACGACGACGGCGTCGGCGAGCGCGCGCAGGCGGAGGTCGCGCGCCGACTGGATCTCATCGATCGGCGCCAGCGGCACGGCGTGCTTCACCATGTGATCGGCGAAGACGAAGACGTTCGGGCAGAGCGCGGCGCGGCAGCGCATCGTCTCCGCCGCCTCCCCTTCGATCGATCCCTGATCGGCGACGAACACGCCGGCGTGAACATTGACGCGGATGAACGCCGCGCCGGTCGCCGCCGCAACGGCCAGCGCCGCGCGGGCGTCGTTGCGCAGCACGTTCACGCCGAAGGGCAGCGACACCGAGCGCGCCAGCTCGCAGACGACGCGCGCCATCGCCGCGATCGTCTCCGCCGGCACGCGGTTCTTGAAGAACGGTTTGTCGCCGAAGTTCTCGACCACGAATCCGTCCGCCCCTCCCTCGGCCAGCGCCCGGGCGTCAGACAGCGCCGCGTCGATCACCTCGTCGAGCGATCCGCCGAAGAGCGGCGCGCCCGGCAACGCGCGCAGATGCACCATCCCGAAGAGCGCGCGCGTGGCGAAGCGGGCGGCGAACGCAGTGCGCGTGAGCACGCGCGACAGCTTACGCGAGAAGCGCTGAGATCGCGGACACCAGCACGGCCAGCGCCGCGTCGTCGGTGAGCTCGCCCGTGATCTTCCGCGGCACGAACGGCTCGATGCAGCACGCCGTCTCGACGACGTTCCAGTTCATCGTCCGCAGTGTCTCGAGGAGCGACGCCTGCGCGTAGGCGCCGCCGACGGGCGACGCGTTCAGCAGGGCCACCGGCTTGTCCACCAGCTCGCCGGTGGAGACGAGCCAGTCGAGCATGTTCTTGAGCGCCCCGGGAACGCCGTGCGCGTACTCGGGCGACGAGATCAGCACCGCGTCGGCGTCGATCAGGAGGCGCCGCAGCGCGGCAACGGCCGGCGGCGGCGCCGTTCCTTCTTCGTCGAGGTCGGGATTGAAGTGCGGGAGCTCGCCGAGACTCTCGTACAACGTGACGCGCACGCCGGGCGGCGCCACGCGCGCGGCGGCACGCAGCAGCGCCGCGTTCGACGAGCGCGCGCGCAGGCTGCCGCTGATTCCGATCACATTCACGGGCTGCCATAATGCCCGGCGCATGTCGGATTTGCATCTCTACAACACCTTGACGCGCGAGAAGGAGCTTTTCACGCCGCTCGTGCCGGGCGAAGTGCGCATGTACTCGTGCGGCCCCACCGTCTACAACCACCCGCACATCGGCAACCTCCGCACGTTCCTCTGGAGCGATCTCCTCCGCCGCTACCTCGAGTTCCGCGGCTTCCGCGTCACGCAGGTCATGAACATCACCGACGTCGAGGACAAGATCATCAGGAACGCCAACGCCGCGGGGCAGGACATCACCACGTACACCGCGCCGTTCATCAGCGCCTTCTTCGACTCGCTGCGCGAGATGCGCGTCAAGCCCGCCGACGCCTACCCGCGCGCCACAGAGTACATCGCCCAGATGGTCGACCTCGTCAAAGTGCTTCAGCGACGCGGGCACACCTACATCGCCGACGGCTCGACCTACTTTCGCGTCGGCACGCTCCCCGGCTACGGCCAGCTCTCGCGCATCGAGGTCGACACCACGAGCGAGTACTCGCGCATCGAGTCCGACGAATACGAGAAGGAGTCGGCGCGCGACTTCGTGCTCTGGAAGGCGAAGAAAGAGAACGAGCCGTCGTGGCAGACGGAGCTCGGCGAAGGCCGCCCCGGCTGGCACCTCGAGTGCTCGGCGATGTCAATGAAGCTCCTCGGCGAGACGTTCGACATCCACACCGGCGCGGTCGACCTCATCTTCCCTCATCACGAGAATGAGATTGCCCAGAGCGAGGGCGCCACCGGCAAGCCCTTCGTCCGCTACTGGATCCACGGCGAGCACCTCAACATCGACCAACAGAAGATGTCGAAGTCGCTCGGCAACATCTACACGCTCGCCGAGATCAAGGAGATGAGCTACGACGCGCTGGCGCTGCGCTACGCGCTGCTGTCAGTGCCGCACCGGACGAAGCTCAATTTCACGCTGCAGTCGCTCGACGACGCCAAGGCGGCGCTGCAGCGCATCGAGTCGTTCCTCCTCCGCCTCGACGACCTCTCCGCCTCGGGGCCGCACGACGCGAAGGCCTCCGACGGCCACGCGGACGAGTTGATCGGCCGCTTCCTGACCGCGTTCGAAGAGGCGATGGACGATGACCTCAACACCGCCGGCGCCCTGGGCGCGCTCTTCACCTACATCCGCGACGCAAACATCGCCATCGACGCCGGTCGTATCACTCCGGCCGACGCCGAGGGGCTGAAGACGGCGCTGATGAAGATCGATCCCGTGCTCGACATCTTCCCGAAGCGCGACGAGACGCTCGACGCCGACGTGGAGAAAATGATCGAGGCGCGCAACGCCGCGCGCAAAGCGCGCAACTTCGCCGAGTCCGACCGCATCCGCGACGAGCTCGCGTCGAAGGGGATCATTCTCGAGGATGGCCCGAAGGGAACGCGCTGGCGGCGCGCGTAACGCTTACTTCGCCTGCACCGCCGGGCGGCGCTGCTGCGGCGCGATCCACTGTTGATAGCGCTGCAGGTCCGCGGGCGGGGCGGTTCCGTTCAACTTCAGCGGCGCGGCGGCGATCGCCGCGAACGTGTCGATCAACTTCTCTTTCTGCATCGCTGCGAAGAACGGGCGCTGAACCGTGGCGGTGTAGTCGTCGTGCTTATCGGTTTGATCGAGGAAAAGGGTGATGACGAACGCGATCTGATCGCGCGCCTTCTCGAACTCGCTGAGCTTCTCCTTCTCCGCGAGCGAGCGGCCGGCCGACACGAGGGCGAGCGCCATCGCCATCGGCCCGTAGTCGCCCTCCTCTTTCGGCGAGTTGGGATCGAACGCGATCTTCGTCTCCTTCCCCTTCGTCTCCACGCCGAGGTTGAGAAGCCGCTGCAGGCGCGCGGCGGCGTTGCTCGCGCGCGGCGACTGCTCCAGAGCGAGGAAGTGGAGATACGACATCACCGCCGGCACTCGGAAATTCTGCTGCTCGAAAATCGTCGCCAGGACCAGGTGCCCCGAGGAATGCCATGGGTTGGCGCGCGTGTCTGTCTTCAGGAGCTCGCGGGCCTCGTCGAGCTTTCCTTGCCGCGCCAGCGTGATGGCGAGGTTGAAATTCAGCCCCCAGTCCGTCGGCGCCAGGGCCAGGCCGCGGCGGTACGCGGCGATGGCCTTGTCGTGTTGACCCAACTCGTCCAGGCAGTTCCCCAGCACGCTGATCACACGCAGGCGGTTCTCTGTCGCCGTCTCCGCGAGCGGCTCGGCCAGCCGGCGGCAATTCTCCGCGTCGCCCTTTCCCATATACGCGAGCGCCAGCTCGTACTTCGCCGTCTCGTTCTCGGGGTGATCGGCCACGATCTTCGTCAGCGCGGCGATTCCCTCGTCGATCTTCCCGGCGTCGACGAGATGCGTCGCGGCGTCGATCCGCTGCGCGACGTCGTCGGGTTGCTGCGCGGCAAAGAGGAGAGCAAGAAAGAGAGCCTTCATCGTCGTCACCTCGTCAACTGCCGCAGCGCGGCTTTCAATACCGCCGAGAACTCCGCATCCGCGCCGAGATCCTTGCGCGCCGCGTCGAGCGCCGCGTCGGCGTCCTTGGGGCGGTATCCGAGATTGACGAGCGCGGAGTGAACGTCGTCGTCGATCGACGAGCGCGTGGCCGCCACCGGCGCCGCCGCCGTCTCCCCCATCACCAGCTTGTCGCGGAGCTCCAGGCAGATCCGCTCGGCCGTCTTCTTGCCCACGCCCGGAATCGACGACAGCTTGCGCGCGTCGCCGCGGGCCACGGCGTCGGCAAGGTCGGGCGGGTCGATGCCGGAGAGGATCTTCTGCGCCAGCGTCGGGCCGATGCCGGCAATGGAGATCAGCTTCTCGAACGCGTACTTTTCATCCGGCGTGGCGAAGCCGTAGAGCGCGAGGGCGTCGTCGCGCACGTGCGTGTAGATCTCCAGCGCCGCGTCGCCGCGCCCTTCCAGCCGGTAATACGTCTGCAGCGAGATGTGCACGTTGTAGCCGACGCCGCCGGCGAGCACGATGGCGAGCGTGGCGTCGAGGTGCTTGAGACGCCCTTCGAGGTAGCCGATCACGCGGCGAGTTTACGTCGTCCGTCTCCGCAACACGCTATCGATGCTCCAAATCCCCGCTCCATGCGCCGCGAAGTACAGGAACACGAAGCAGAAGAGCACCGCCAGCTCGCCGTGATTCTGAATCGGCCAGATCCCGCCCTTGCCCGCGTGGGCCATGAAGTACGCGACGGCCATCTCGCCACTGGCGAGGAACGCGGCGATGCCGGTGACGAGGCCCACCGTGATCAGCGCGCCGCACACCAGCTCGATGATGCCGGAGATGCCGCCCGGAAACGACAATGGCGGCATCGGCGGATGGTCCGAGCCGGGAAACCCGAGAAGCTTGGAAGTGCCGTGGAACATGAAGAGCAGCCCCGACACGATGCGGAGCAACGCAAACGCCTGGGGCGTGAACCGACCGATCACTGCGTACATCGACAACCTCCGGCTGGGTGCGCTTTCAGGACCCGCGCCAACACGGCTGAGCGCGCCGCCCCAGGCGCGCGAGTTGCTCAGTTGTCGTTGCCGGAAGGAGGAACGATGCAGAGAAGGATCCGCGCATCGCTCGTCGCGGCCGTCGCCGCCGCCCTCGTCCTCGCCGCTCCCCTCGCCTGTAACAAAAAGCCGGTCGAGAGCTCGGTAGGGTCGACCGATACCACGCAGTCGGCGCAGACGACCGGCACCACGGCGACGGAGACCGGCGGCGGACCGCCCGTGACAACGACCACCACGTCGTCGACAACCGCGACCGGCACGGCGAGCGCGACCGGGACGCACTGAGAATCGCATCCCATCCCATCGAACGCACAAGGAGGAACCCTGATGACGAGCCGGAGCACCAAACTCATACTCATCGCCGCATTGACGCTGGCCATGTCGATGTTCGGCTGCAAGTCGCTACGCGATCACCTGAGCGGCAACGACAACAACACCTCGATGGCGTCATCGTCGTCGACCTACAGCGACAACAGCTCGAGCGCGCTCTCGAGCACCGACATCAACGGCACGCCGGCCAACGCCGGCTCCAACACCGGCGCCACCGGCACCGGGAACATGACCAACAACACGAACAACAACATGAACACGCCGGCGACGACCGGCAGCATGTCTCTGAACACGACGAGCAGCAGCACCACCTCATCGACCGACATCAACACCGCCGCCACCACGGACACCACCGTGAACACGAGCATGGCCAGCAGCAGCACGGCCAGCGGGACCGACGGCTCGCACCCGAAGAAGCACCGCGCGATGCACAAGGAGTAGATGTTGCATGGGAGGACAGGCAAGAGCGCCTGTCCTCCGCGGAGAACCATGAAACGTCTGACCCTGCTGCTGCTCCTCCTCGTCGCCACCAGCGCCTTCGCGCTCGACGACTCCAGCCTGCACCTCCTCAACCAGGCCTGGCCGGACGTCAAGTCGATGCGCGTGAATGACATCGGCCGCGGCGTGGGCGTCGTCTTCAGCCCCGACCTCAGCGTCCCCGGAAACTGCCGCTTCTACCAGTCCCTCGGCTTTGCCTGCTTCCAGGACGCGAGCTGGGAGGACGTCCTCGAGCAGATCCACACGCACAACGTTCTCTACCCCGAGCGCCGCATCGCCACGCTCGTCCTGGAGACGCACGGCACGAACGGTAACGGCTTGAAGCTCCAGGATAGCTACGACCCCGCCGCCCGCCGCTCGTACATCGCCGTCGGCGCGCTGCAGGAACGGCTCGAGCCCGAGGGGATCTACTTCGTCATCATCAGCGCGTGCAACTCCGGGCGGCTGCTGCGGCCCGACATCTACAACGCCCTCGACCCGAACAACGGCGACAAGCTCTTTCTCCCCGCCACGGCCGGCATCGTCAACGCCTCCCCCGGCTTCGACTCGGTGCACAGCCCGGTCATGATCATCACGCCGTCGTCGAGCCACATCGAGACGACGCTCGTCGCCAACGTCAAGGAGCTCTCCGCCGCCGCGCGCCGCGCCATCACGGCCTCGGCGAAGGCGCAGTGGATCCGCCCGCCGACCGACTTCGCCATCTCCGACATGATGGTCCAGATGCTGACGCGAGACTCGCACCTGGAGCTCGCCGTGAACAAATACGTCGACGAGCTCTCCAGGACGATCCAGCCGCAGGACACGAGCGAGCGCAATTTCACCCGCTTCGTCAACTACGTCAACGCGGTCGCCAAGCGCCAGAGCCCTCCCGCGCCGGCCACGAAGGTGGCGCATAAGAAGTCGAAGCGCGCCCCCGCGAAAGGCAGCCCGAAGTCGCCCGCCGGCCGGTAGGCCTCCTCACGATACGATTCGGCGGATGCCATCGGAACTCTTCCGCCGCGCCGAGGAGGAGCTCGACGCGCTGCTCGCGGCGGCGCGCAATGATTTCGCCACGCGCGGCATCGGCATCGCCGACGGCTCCGCGCGCGAGGCCGAGGTGTGGGCGTTCAGCTTCTCCACGGAGCGCGAGATCGGGCTGGAGCGGCAACGCATCGCCACGACGCTGACGCTGCGCGGCGACGCGCTGATGACGCAGAGCATCGCCACCGGCTCGCGCGTGCAACACCGCGCCGCGGCGATGGTGTCGTGGCCGGAGCTGCGCCGCCGCGGCCTCGCGGGTGTCGTCGAGGACGCGCTGGCCTCGGCGCAGTACCACCTGCAGGTCAAGACCGAAGCCGACTTCTCGCATCAGGAGTTCGTCCGCCGCTGCGACGCGATCTTTTCGCTCCTGGGCGACGACATTCCGAACGCACCGGCGCTCCGCGAACAGCTGATGTCGTGGCGGACGCTGGCGGAGCAGCGCTCGCTCTACTCCGCCGAGCGGCGGAATCTGATCGAGGGCCTCGACTTCGGGCACCTGCAGGACGACGCCGTCGCGCTGCAGGAGCTTTACGAGACGAGCATTTACGGTCCGCTGTCGACGCGCCCGCCGGCCTCGCTGACGATGGGCGGCACCCTGCCCGCGGAGCCCGACCCGGAGCGCGCGATCCCCCGCCGCGTCGCACTGATCGACCAGATCCCGAAAGCGCCGCCGGTCGAGTCGACGCGGGCGATGCTGGTCGTCGGCGTCATCCTCGGCGTTCTCGCGGCCGCGCTGATCGCGCTCGCGGTCGTCAAACATTCGTGGCCGCTCGGCATCGCCGGCGCGATTTTGCTGCTGCTGGTCGCACGCGCGCTGCGGCAGTGGCACGCGTCGTAAGATGAACGCAATGCAGGAGCGCATCGGCCCGTACCGCATCGTCCGCAAGCTGGGCGAGGGCGGCATGGGCGTCGTTTACGCCGCCGAGGACGAGCGGCTGCGGCGCGAGGTCGCCATCAAGACGATCCGCGCGGCCAGCGACTCCTCCGCGCGCGAGCGCTTCTTTCGCGAGGCCCGCGCCGCCGCCAGCCTGTCGCATCCGAACGTCTGCCAGCTCTTCGACATCGGCGAGACCGAGGGGCGGCCGTTCCTGGTCATGGAGCTCCTCGAAGGCGAGGCGCTCTCCGACGCGCTCCGGCGCGGCGCGCTCCCCACCGCCGAGGCGCTGCCCATCGCCCTCGGTATCCTCACCGCGCTCGAGGCGCTGCACGCGCGCGGCTTCGTTCACCGCGATCTCAAGCCATCGAACGTCTTTCTGACGAAGCACGGCGTGAAGCTCCTCGACTTCGGCTTGGCGCGGGAGGCCAAGCCGATGGCCATCGGTTCCGACGCCACGACCCTGCAGCCGGGCGACGCGCCGCTCACCGTGACCGGCATGATCGTCGGCACGCCGCGCTACATGGCGCCCGAGCAACTCTTGAGCGCGCCCGTCGACGAGCGCACCGACCTCTTCGCCGCCGGCACGATGCTCTTCGAGATGGTCAGCGGCAAGCCGGCCTTCCACGACGAGAACGCCATGCGCCTCTACCACGCCGTCGTCTACGAGAATCCGCCGAATCTCGCCGGCTCCGCCGCCATCGCCGCGCTGAACCGCGTCGTCCATCGCGCCATGGCCAAGCGTCCTGACGACCGCTATCCCTCCGCCGCCGCGATGGCGAAGGACCTCCGCGAAGTGATGATGATCTCCGACGCGGCGGCCCCCGTCGTGGCGCACCGCGTGACGCGGCTGATCGCCCTCCCCTTCCGCATCCTCCGCCCCGACGCCGACAGCGACTTCCTCGCGTTCGCCATCCCCGAGGCCATCACCACGTCGCTGGCCGGCGTCGGGTCGCTCATCGTCCGCTCCTCCGCCGCGGCCGCGCGCTTCACCGGCGGCTTCGATCCGAAACAACTCGCCGAGGAGGCCGACGTCGACGTCGCCCTCACCGGCACGCTCATTCGCGGCGGCGATCAGATCCGCGTCACCACGCACCTCGTCGAGCTGCCTGCGGGCACCGTGCTCTGGTCGCTGACGTCGCAGGCCACGGTGTCGGACGTATTCGAATTGCAGGATCGCCTGACACAGCGCATCGTCGAGTCGCTGGAGCTGCCACTCAGCGAGCGCGAGGCGCGCATTCTCCGCCGCGACGTGCCGGCGTCGCCGCGCGCGCACGAGTTCTATCTGCGCGCCGGGCAGCAGGGCGAGTCGCCGGAGTCGTGGGCGGTCGCGCGCGACCTCTACCTCCGTGCCATCGACGAGGATTCGCGCTACGCGCCGGCGTGGGCGCGTCTCGCGCGCATCAATCTCCTCCTAGGCAAGTACGGCAAGGACTCGGCCGGCATGTACGAGCAGGCCGAGGCGGCGGCGCGGCGCGCGCTGGAGCTCAATCCCGATCTGCCGATGGGGCACAACGCCCTCGCGCACATCGAGGTCACGACCGGCCGCGCGCGCGACGCCATGCTCCGCCTCCTCGACCGCGTCGCCGCCGGCACAAACGAGCCCGGCGTCTTCGGCGGCCTCGTCACCGCGTTCCGCTTCTGCGGCCTGCTGGAGGCGTCGTGCGCCGCGCACGAGCAGGCCCGCCAGCTCGACCCGAAGTTCTCGACGAGCGCCGCGCACTCGTACTGGATGCTCGGGCGCTACGACGAGGCGATCGCGGCGGTCGATCCCGAGCGCGACTTCGGCGACGCCGCGTTCATCTACGAGTCGATGGGACGCCACGCCGACGCAGTCGCGGTGTTCGAGGACCGCAAGCGACGCCTGGCCACGCTCGGCAGCCGCAGCGCCGAGTTCTACTTCCGCATCTTCGACGCCTTCCGCGCCGCGATCGAAGGCGACTACGAGCAGACGATGGCCGTGTTCGGCCACCTCGGTTCCTTTCCTGATCCCGAAGGGCAGTACTACATGGCCCGGTCGCTCGCGCACGTCGGCGCCGTGCAGCAGGCCATGGAGAGGATGATCGTCTCGGTCGACGGCGGGTTTTTCTGTTACCCGTTCTTCGTGCGCGACCCCTGGATGGACGCGTTGCGCGGCGACGCGCGCTTCGTCGAGGTGCTGCGGCGCGCGGAGTCGGTGTGGCGCGACGCGCAGCGCGCGTTCGAGGCGCATCCGGGAAGCCGAGTCTTAGCGGTGGGGAGAACATGATCGAGCGAAGTGAAGCCGACGGCATCGTCACCCTCCGTCTCGATCACGGAAAAACATCCGCGCTGGACATCGAGCTCGTCGAGGCGCTGCAACGCGAGCTCACCGCGGCCGCCGGCGCGCGCGCCATCGTTCTCACCGGCACCGGCTCGATCTTCTGCGCCGGCGTCGATCTGAATCGCGTCGTCGACGGCGGTCCCGACTACGTGAAGCACTTCCTGCCGCTGCTGCGCGACGTCCTCCGGCAGCTCTTCGCCATGCCGATGCCCGTCGTCGCCGCGGCGAACGGCAACGCCATCGCCGGCGGCGCGTTGCTCGTCTACGCGTCCGATCTGCGCCTCATGTCCGGTGGCCGCATCGGCTCGCCCGAGCTCGTCCTCGGCGTGCCGTTCCTGACCGTGGCGCTGGAGATCCTCCGCTTCGCCGTGCCTCGCGCGCAGCAATTCGCGCTCACCGGCCGCACCGTGCCGCCGGACGAAGCGCTCGCTGCCGGGTTGATCGACGAAGTCGTCGCGCACGACGCGTTGCTCGCCCGCGCGCAGGAGCTGGCGTCGCAGCTCGCCGCGGTCCCGGAGCCGTCGTTCCGCCTGGCGAAGGCGCAGCTCCGCGCGCCGGCGATGGCGCTGATATCGCACAACGGGCGCGACGCCGAGGCGCTGGCGGCGTGGAGCAGTCCCTCGATGCTCGAGCACATTCGCGAGTACCTGGCAGGAGACCATGATCGAACGAACTGACTCCGACGGCATCGTCACCCTCCGACTCAACCACGGAAAAGCGTCCGCGATGGACATCGAGCTGCTCGAGGCGCTGCAGCGCGAGCTCACCGCCGCGGCGGACGCGCGCGCCATCGTCCTCACCGGCACCGGCTCGATTTTCTGCGCCGGCGTCGATCTGTTTCGCCTCGTCGAGGGCGGGCCCGACTACGTCAAACAATTCTTCCCGCTGCTGCGCGACGCGCTGCGGCAGCTCTTCGCCATGCCGATGCCCGTCGTGGCCGCGGCGAACGGCCACGCCATCGCCGGCGGGGCCATCCTCGTCTATGCGTGCGATTTGCGTCTGATGTCCGGCGGCCGCATCGGCGTGCCGGAGCTCCTCGTCGGCGTGCCGTTCCCGACCGCGGCGCTGGAGATCGTCCGCTTCGCCGTGCCGCGCGTGCAGGCGTTTACGCTCATGGGCCGCACGCTGCCGGCGGATGAAGCGCTCGCCGCCGGGTTGGTCGACGAAGTCGTCGCCGCCGACGCGCTCCTCGCCCGCGCCCAGGAGCTGGCGTCGCAGCTCGCCGCGATTCCGGCGCCGTCGTTCCGCATGACGAAGGCGCAGCTCCGCGCACCGGCGCTGGAGCTGATGGCGCGCGACGATCGCGACGCCGAGGCGCTGGCGGCGTGGAGCGACCCGGCCCTGCACGAGCACATCCGCGAGTACCTGGCGCGCACCGTTCGGAAGGGCTGACGCGTCCAAAGAGGTCGATGAGGCGCAAACGCCTGGCGATCGCCGTCGCCGTCTTTTCGCCGCTCTGGATTCCGATCGTCTTCGGCGGGGTCGCGTTCTACGCCAACCGCGATCGCATCTGGCGCCGCCTCACAGTCGTTCGCCTCGGCGAGGTGGCGCGCGCGCTCGAAACGCATCGCCGCCGCGCCGGCACCTATCCGCAAACGCTCCGTGCCCTGCCGCCGGACGTCGACACGCGCGATGGTTGGCGCCGCGCGCTGCGCTATGCGTCGAACGGCGACCATTACGAGCTCTGGACCGTGAGCGATCCGGGTCTGCGGGTCCGCGACGGCGTGTTGCAAGACATACAATCGCGCCCGCCATGACCAACCGCGCGCTCTATGCCGAGAAAACCGACGGCAGCTACCGCGTCGAGCTGCGGGACCTGAACGACAGCGATCTCCGCGGCGACGTGCTCGTCGACGTCGCCTACTCGTCGCTCAACTACAAAGACGGCCTGGCCATCACGGCGCGCGGCAAGATCATCCGCAAGTTCCCGATGGTCCTCGGCATCGACCTCGCCGGCACCGTCGTGGAGTCGTCGAGCCCCGACTTCAAGCCCGGCGACCGCGTCGTAGGCCTCGCGCACGGCCTCGGCGAGACGGAGTGGGGCGGCTACGCGCAGCGGCAACGCGTGCGCGCCGAGGTGCTCGTGCACCTGCCCGACGCGCTGTCGTTCGAGCAGTCGATGGCTATCGGCACGGCCGGCTTCACGGCCATGCTCTGCGTGCTCGCGCTCGAGCAGATGGACATCCGCCCCTCGGAGCGCGAATTCGTCGTCACCGGCGCCGCCGGCGGCGTCGGCTCGATCGCGGTGATGCTGCTGGCGAAGCGCGGCTACAACGTCGCGGCATCGACCGGACGGCCGGAGCTCGAAGGCTACCTGCGCGCCCTCGGCGCGTCGTCGATCGTCCCGCGCGAAGAGCTGTCGAAAAAGTCTGCGCCGCTCGAGTCCGAGCGCTGGGGCGGCGGCATCGACACCGTCGGCGGCCAGACTCTGGCCACGCTCTTCGCACAGACCGCGTACGGCGGCGCGATTGCCTGCTGCGGCATGGCCGGCGGCGGAGAGCTCAACACGTTCGTCTGGCCGATGATCCTCCGCAACGTCTCGCTCCTCGGCGTCAGCTCGGTGCAGACGCCGCCCGCCCAGTGCCGCTCGGCATGGGCCGCGCTCGCGGAGGAGATCGACCGCGCCAAGCTGGCAACGCTCACCCGCGTCGAGCCGCTCTCGCGCATCCGCGAGCTCGCCGAGGAGATCACGAGCGGCCACGTGCGCGGCCGCATCGTGGTCGACGTCAATCAGTGAAGCGTGTAGTCGTACTCAACGCGGCAGACGCGCGTCACGTACCCCGCGTACCACTCGCTCTTTCCGCGCTGCTGGGCGACGCGGTGCTCGGTGTTCGCCTTCCAAGCGCGGATCGACTCGAGATCCCTCCAGTACGAGACAGTGATGCCGAGGCCGTCGTCGCCGCGCGCGCTCTCGATGCCCAGGAAGCCGGGTTGCTGGCGGGCCAGCTCGTTCATCCGCTCCGAGGTCTCGGCGTAGCCCTCGTCCCCGGAGCGGATGGAAGTGAAGATCACGGCGTAGTACGGCGGCTTCGGCGTCGTCGCGAACATGCGGCCAGTTTATGGCAGCAGCGAGGTCGGCTTGTCGACCGCCGGCATTTCGCAAGGAAATGCGTGCACAACTCGCTCCTATGCGTATCGCTCCGCCATCTCCGCACAGAGCCGCGCAGGCCGCTCGCTCCGTCCTACGCCTCGTAGCTCCATTTGACATCCAGCGAACTATTCTGCACGGCCCATCTCCCGCCCGTTTTTGCGTGGTTTCACGCGCGCGTGCAGCATCGATTACGCCTCTCTCCACCAACCACTTTCCACGAGTGGGAGACAAACGGCTCCTCGTTGGAAACAGCGCTAAAACCGTGTCGTGCCGATTACCAAGTGATAGCAAAGGCCACCAATCGGCGCATCGCACGCACATGTTAGAAACGCCCGCCAAGTTCCTTAAGTGCTTCAGCAAAGAAGAGAGCGCAATGGATCGCAGGATCAGAAGAGTGAGAACTGTGCTCGACGAGCAATACAGGGACGCTCCATCGATCCACGAGTTGGCCGCGATGATCGGCCTCTCCGCGTCCCGGCTCGCCCATCTCTTTCGCGAAGAAGTGGGGATGTCGATCCGCAGCTACATCGTGGAGCGCCGGCTGCAGATGGCCTCGATGCTGATCGTGCAGACGCACGAGCGCATCTCCCAGATCGCCTACGGCGTCGGCTTCAACGACGTCTCGAACTTCAACCACTCGTTCAAGAAGCGCTTCGGCATGTCGCCGGGCGAGTACCGCAAGACGCACGGCAACGGCGAGTCCGGCGGACAGCCGAAGTCGTGAGGCTCATGCCGCCGCCTGCACGAACGCCCGCAGCTTCGCCGGATCCAGCGCCCCGTTCGTCCTGACGCCGCTGCAGATGTCGAGCGCGAACGGCTGCACGGCCGCGATCGCGGCGCGCACGTTCTCCGCTCGCAGTCCGCCCGCGAGGAAGACGGGGACGCCGACGCTCTCGCGGATCCGCGCGCTAAGCGTCCAGTCGTGCACGCGTCCGGTGCCGCCGAGCTCCTTGACGGCGAGCGACTGGTTGCCGGAGTCGAGCAGCAGCGCGTCGACGTGCGGCGCAACGGCGCGCGCTTCGTCCACTGACGCTGCGTCGACGACGTGGATGACCTGCACGATGCGGATTCCCGGCAGCGCGCGGCGGATGTCGGCGTATGCGCCGCGCTCGAGCCGGTCGCAGATCTGGACGACGTTCGTGCCGCAGCGCCGCTGCTGCGCGACGATCTCCTCCGCGTCCTGACTGCACGTGAGAAGAAACGTCGCGACGGGCGGCGGCACCGCGGCGGCGATCTCGGCGATGCGCTCCCACGGAATCACGCCCGGCCCGCTCGGCATCTCCGAGACGAGGCCGAGCGCGGACGCGCCGGCGGCAATGGCGAAGCGCGCTTCGTCGACGGAGGCGATGCAGCAGACTTTGATCCGCACGCCTCCATCGTATCTACCTTCGCGCCTCCTTCACCGTCCCCATCTTGGCGATGGCGTTCGCCTTCGCGTTCTTGATCTTCGTCGGCATGACCTTCTGCACGGCGCTCTGGATCTTCTTCACGGGCTTCAGCATCGGGTTCGTCCACATCGTCACCAGCGTCTCTTTGCGCCCGGTCATGGCGTCGCCGAGCTCGCGGAGCTGCTCGTCGCTCATCAGCCGGCGCGCCTCCGCGAACATCTCCGTTTCCTCTTCGCGGACGTGGTGCTCGACCAGCTCGCGCAGCACCTTCGCCTTCGCGGCGAACTCCGGCGACTTCACCGATGACGCCTTCAGCTCCGGCAGGACCATGTCAACGACGTGGTGCTCTTCGGTGGCTTCGTAGAAGAGATCTTCCGCGTCGGTGTTCTCCGCGCAGGCCTTGAACGTCGGGTAAAAGAGCTCTTCCTCGAGCTGCGCGTGGATCTTCAGCTCGCGCTCGATCTCGCCGACGAGGCGCTCGCGCTGGCGGCTGGCGCGGTCGCTCGTTTCGTCGAGCTCGCGCAGCAGGCGCTTCACCGTCGCGTGATCGGATTTCAGCATCGTGATTGCGTTGGGCATGTGCTTTTCCTCCGCGTAGGACATTGCGTCTGCCGTGCCGGATGAAACGTTTTCCCGCCCCGGCGCACTACTCGGTGACCGGAAAAAATGCATGAAGATAACTTTAAGAGTCTGTTTGCTCCTGCTCGCGTCCGCCGCCGGCGCTCAGCCGTTGAAGATCGTGGCGGTGTCGGCGCCCGAGGTGCAGTGCGCGTTCAGCCGGAACTGCAAGGTGGCGGTGGAGGACCTGAGCGCGCCGGTGTCGGCGAGCGGGTTCCTGCAGTCCCGCAACTACAAGGCCGCGGCCGGACTGTACGTTTACGAATACCGCATCGACCTGCGCGATGCCGCCGGCGCGGGCGGCATCCGCACGCTGACGGTCGAGTTCGGACCGAATGCGCGGTACGACTTCGACGGCCGCGGCAAGGCCGACGTCTTCGTGACGACGCGCGGCAACCTCGGCAAGGTGGGCCTGCAATCAGCGGTGCGCGACGGCGGCCGCGTGACGTTCACGTTCGACCCGCCCGTGAGCGGCGGCGACAGCACGTTCTTCTTCGGCCTGATGTCGCGCTTCCCCCGCCACACCATCACGGCGAGCGCGGCGGGGGCGGGGGGAGCGCCGCTGATGCTCGCGGCGTGGGCACCACAGTATTAAAGGTTGGAATCCCCGCTTGACCCCAGGAGTTACGTCGTCGTATCTTCCGCAGCCCCCCGCACGGCGCATTCGTCTAGGGGTCCAGGACGCCGCCCTCTCACGGCGGTAACACGGGTTCGAATCCCGTATGCGCTACCAACGTCCTCCCGCTAAAACCCCACCAGAACGCTCCAATTCATCAAGACCGCCCCCCGGCCAACCGCGCACACTGTGCGCATGACCATGAATCACCCGTTCCTGCGCCTCGCCGTCTCGATGGCCATCGCCTTTGCCGCGCTCACGGCTGCGGCCGCGCCTTCCGATCCATCCTCGCCCGACGCCCTGCTCGGACTGTGGAAAGCGAAGCGATGGTTCGAGCCGCGCGCGCCGGGGACGTTGATCATTCAGCGCAACGGCACTGCGTACACCGCCGACATCGCCGGCCGCGTCATCCCCGTCACGGCCAACGGATCCGAGCTTTCCTTTCGGTTTCCGGACGGCAGGAGGTCGTTTCGCGGCAAGCTCGCGCCGGGAGTCATTCGAGGTTTCTGGTACGAGCCGAGTGCCTTCCCGGTGCAGCTGCGTGCCGCCGGGCCGAATCGTTGGATCGGAGCGGTGGAGACCTACGAGCGCACCTTCACGTTGTATCTCCTGGTGCGGAAGCGGCCGGACGGAACGCTCGCCGCGATGCTCGATAACCCGGAACGCGACTGGGCCGCGCGGCTCGGCGTCGAGAGCCTCGTTCGCGAGGGCAGCGCCGTCAAGCTGATGGGAAAGCAGCCCGTCGTCACCGGCGCGTACGACGCCGAGAACGACAGGATCTCCCTCCCCTTCCCCGGCAACGGCGGCACATACGACTTCAGCCGCGAGGGTGACGAGAGCGACTTCTACGAACGGGGAAAGAACCCTGCCCGCTACGTCTACCGCCGGCCTCCCGCGCTCGACGACGGCTGGGCCACGCAGTCGCCGGACGATGCCGGAATCGATCGCGCGGGCCTCGAGGCCATGATTCAGATGTTGATCGACCGGCCGATGGACTCCATCGACGTGCCGGTCGTCGATGCTCTCCTCATCGCCCGGCACGGGAAGCTCGTCCTGGAGGAGTACTTCCGCGGCGAGCACCGCGAGAAACTCCACGACACGCGCTCGGCGTCGAAGAGCCTCGTCTCCGTCGTCGCCGGCGCGGCCATGCATGCCGGCGTGCCCCTCAAGCTCTCCTCCCCCGTCTACAAGGTCATGAACGGCGGGACCTTCCCGCCCGGCCTCGAGCCTCGCAAACGGGCCATGACCTTCGAGCACCTTCTGACCATGACCTCCGGAACGGCGTGCGACGACTGGGACGACAACACGCCGTACAACGAGGACGCGATGTGGGACAACCAGAAGAACGACTCCGATTTTTATCGTTGGGCGCTGAACCTTCCGATGGCCAGAAATCCGGGAGAGAAAACCGTCTATTGCTCGGCCGGCGCCAATCTCGCGCTGGGCATGGTCGGCCGGGCCGCGGGAGAGTCGCCGGTCGATCTCTTCGACCGCCTCGTCGCCCGACCGCTGCACATCAATCATTACCTTTGGGGAGCGAACGTCGGCGGCCAGCCGTACGGCGGCGGCGGCGCGCGCTTTCGGGCCCGCGACTTCCTCAAATTCGGCCAGCTCATGCTCGACGGCGGCACGTGGAAGGGACACCGGATTCTTAGCAGCGACTTCGCCAAGCGCGCTACGTCGCCGCTCTATCCGTTCGACCGTTTTCGCTACGGATATCTATGGTGGAGCCTCGAGTATCCGTACAAGGACCACAGCGTGCGCGCCTTTTATGCCGGCGGGCTGGGAGGACAGGAGGTCGTGGCGATCCCGGAGCTCGACATGGTCATCGCCACGTTCGGCTCCAACTACGTCTCCGCCGGGAACTACTACGTGCTTCGCGAAGTCATCCCCAACTATGTGTTGCCCGCGGTCCGTCAGGGCCGTTGAAGCGACTCCGCTTCCGCCAAACGCTGGCGGAGCGCTCTGGCCTTGGAGGGGTTGAGCGTGATGGCGCGCCGGAACAGGCGCGCCGCGCGATCGAAGGCCAGCGCTGCGGCCGCGTTCTCCGCAGCGCGCTCGACGTAAACCGCCGCGCGATCGGGCAGGCCCGCTGCGAGGAGATGATCGGCCAGGAGCTCGGCGTCGGCCTCGAACTTCTCGAGCGCGCTCGCCAGTTGCGCATGGCGCTGGCGCAACTCGTCTTCGTTGAGCATCGACAGCGCCGCCTCGGCGATGCGATCGTGATACGGCTCGACCGTCTCTCCGTGCGCCGTCTCTCTCCCGCGAATCAGATTCTGCGCGGCCAGCGTCGTGAGCGTCTTCTCGAACTCACCGCCGCTGAGCGCGCGATGAAGAGGGGCGCGAAGAATCGGACGTCCGTGCACGGCGATCATCTGCAGCAGGCCGAGCGCGGCGGGAGGGAGGCTCCGCAACCTCACCTGCAGCACCTCGATGATCGTGGCGTCGTGGCGAAGGACGGTCGGCCCCGCCATCGTGAAGGCGCGGACCACTTCGCCGATGAAGAGCGGACTGCCGCCCGACTCGCCGGCGATGATGGCCGCCACCTCGGCGGGATCGTTGACGCTGTCGCCGAGAAGCTCCAACGCCAGCTCGCGCGACTCTTCCGGGGTGAGAGGATCGAGGATCAGATCGCGGCTCGGGACGCGCTCGCGGAACGCGCGAACGACCGGACTCTCCGCCGCATCCGAACGATAGGCGGCGATGAAGAGGAGCGGCGGCGCATCGGGCGGACGCAGCACCTCGTCGAGCAGCTCCGCGCTGTCGACGTCGCCCCACTGCAAGTCGTCGATGAACAGAACGAGCTTGGCGCGCTCGGCGAGCCGATGCAGCAGCTCGCGCATGGCGGCGAAGGCGCGTTGTCGCAGGTCGTGCTGGCTGGCGTCGAGATCGGGCACGATGCGGCGGCGCATCCGCATCAGATCGCCGAGGTCGCGAAGGATCGGAAAGAGCTGTTCCGCCGGAGCGAAGTCGCGCGGGAGGAGCGCGTCGATGTCTCCGAGCTCCAGCCTCGACGTGTAGCGATGCAGCGCATCGACGAGACTG
Organism: Thermoanaerobaculia bacterium; assembly: GCA_035276475.1. Classification (GTDB taxonomy): domain Bacteria; phylum Acidobacteriota; class Thermoanaerobaculia; order Gp7-AA8; family Gp7-AA8; genus DATDFB01. The sequence goes on from DATELQ010000052.1 coordinate 108,441, forward strand.
TCGACGCCTTTGTAGGGCACGGACTCGCGCTGGTAGCAGCGCCCGGTGAGAACGAGGAGCTCGGGCACCTCGTCGCGCTTCTCTTCGAGGAATGCGCGGACGAGCGCGCTCTTTCCGGCGCCGGAATCCCCCTGGACGCAGATCGTGGTCTGCGCGCCGTCGACCGCGGCTGCGAATGCATCGCGCAAGGCACGCAGATGCCGCTCGCGGCCGACGAGGAGCGCCGAGCCGCGCGACGCAAAGGAAATCCGCGGCGGCGCAGACTCGCCGAGGCGCCGAAGGATCTCGTCGGCGGACGGACGAGCGGCAGGATCGAGGCGCAGGAGATCGCGGCAGAGATCATCGAACTCCGGCGGGACGCTCGGCACGATCGTGCTCGGCGGCGGAACGTCCCCGGCGCGCTTCGCGTCGAGGATCTCCACATACGAGCCGTGAAACGGAACGCGGCCGGTCAGCGCCTCGTAGAGGATGATCCCGACCGCGTACCAGTCGCTGGCAGGGCCGAGCCGCGCGCCTTCACTCTGTTCGGGCGACATGTAGGCCGGCGTGCCCGACGTGCCGAGCGTGCTCGTTACGGGTGAGAGGAGGCTCGTGTCGAGCACGAGCCCGAAGTCGAGGAGAACGACGCGGTGGTCGTCGGCGCCGACGAGCACGTTCGAGGGCTTGATGTCGCGGTGCAGCTTGCCGGCGCCGTGCAGCGCTGCGAGGCCGGTGGCGAGCTGCGGCAGCGCGCGCGCGAGACGGCTCGTGTCGGCCGCCTGCCTCTCTTCCTCGCCTGCAGACGCGAACGGCGTACCGCGAACGTAGTCGATGAAGTTTCCGCCGCGGATCAACTCCATCGAGACGAACCATTGGTCTCCCTCGGAGACGAGGTCGTAGAGCCGCACCAGGTTGCGCTCGGCCATGTCGCTGAGCGACCGGAACTCGCGCTTGAAGCGATACAGCGCGTCGGGCGTGGCTTGCCGCAGCGCCTTGAGGGCGACGACGTTGTTCCGGACACGGTCGAAGACTTCGTAGACGATGCCGAAGCTGCCGGATCCGATCCGACGCCGAACGTAGTACCGGTTGCCGATCGTGTCGCCCGGATTCATGGACCCGCATGATCATAGAGCGTTCCGGCGGCCCCGGGGTGGCCTCACGTAGCCCGCATTTGCCCGGCCGCTTCTGACCCACCAACACAACTTGACCCGCCAATTTGCCCAACGAATGACCCTTTTCGCTGTCGCTCGTGCGTAGTTTCAATCACTTAGCTCTTGGCCGGATCGTTGCTCTTAGCCGTCGCGAATTTCTTTCCGGCCAAACTCCATCAAGCGAAATGAGGGGCGAATGAAAAAAGGATTTCTATTCAGTTTGATTGTTGCGCTCTGCGCGCTCCCCGTTCTCGCCGATCCGGGCAACGGCAACGCTTACGGACATTCCAAAGTCGATCAATCAACCAAAAACGACCGGTCGCCGAACCTGCGCGACATCAAGCCGATTCCGCCCGAGGGCGGCCCGGCGCGCGAGAAATTCGAGCCGAAGAAGGTCAACAAGGGCGACGGACTGCCGCCCGATGCGAACGATCCGGCGATCCAGAGCGGCGTGACTAAGCAGTCACCCGCGGCCCTCGGCTCGTTCGAAGGCGTCGGCCTCGGCAACTACGGCGTCAACGCCGCACCTCCCGACACCAATGGCGCCATCGGCCGCGCGTACACCGACGGCACCGGCACCCACCAGTGGTATGTCCAGTGGGTCAATGAGGCGTTCGCGGTGTTCAACGCCCAGACCGGCGCCATCGCCTACGGACCGGCGAACGGCAACACGATCTGGAGCGGCTTCGGCGGACCGTGTCAGACCATGAACGACGGCGACCCGATCGTGCAGTACGACAAGATCCACGACCGCTGGGTCTTCACGCAGTTCGCGGTGAGCGCGCAGCCGTATACGCAGTGCGTGGCCGTCTCCACCGGACCCGATCCCACCGGCAGCTACAACCGCTACTCCTTCTCGTACGGCAACCAGTTCAACGACTATCCGAAGCTGGGTGTGTGGCCGGACGCCTACTACATCACCTACAACATGTTCGCGAACGGCGCGACCTTCAGCGGCGGCTGGGTGTGCGCGTGGGACTCGGCGAAGATGCTGGCCGGCCAGCCCGCCACGCAGCAGTGCTTCAACACCGGCACCGCGCACGGCGGCGAGCTCCCCTCCGACTTCGACGGCACGGCGCTTCCGCCCGCGGGCGAGCCGAATTACGTCGTCGAGTTCGCGACCAACAGTCTCAACATCTGGAAGTTCCACGTCGACTGGGTGAACACCGCGAACACGACCCTCACCGGCCCGACCAACATCGCGGTCTCCGCCTTCAGCCCGGCTTGCGCCGGCGGCACGTGCGTGACGCAGTCGGGCACGAGCCAGCTGCTCGACTCCCTGGCCGACCGCATGATGTACCGCTTCGCCTACCGCAACTTCGGCACATACGCGTCGATGGTCGTCAATCACTCCGTGAAGACCGGCACGAACAAAAAGAACCAGGGCAGCGGCGTGCGCTGGTACGAGTTGCGCGTCAATGGCGGCAACGTCAGCGTGTTCCAGCAGTCGACGTTCTCGCCCGACTCGTCGACGTACCGCTGGATGGGCAGCGCCGCGATGGACAAGATGGGCAACATCGTCCTCGGCTACAGCAAGTCGAGCAGCTCGATGAACCCCTCGATCTTCTACACGATGCGCAACGCCACCGATCCGATCAACACCATGCAGCCGGAGGCGTCGATCTTCGGCGGCACCGGCTCGCAGCTCAGGAACCTCAACCGCTGGGGCGACTACGCCTCGCTGAGCGTCGACCCGACCGACGACTGCACGATGTACTTCACCACCGAGTACCTCGCCGCGAACGGCACGTTCAACTGGCACACGCGCGTCGGCAAGCTCAAAGCCGGCAACTGCAACTAAATGAATCTCATAGTCATCGATGAAAGGCGTCCTTCGGGACGCCTTTTTTGATTCGTTTCAACTCACACGCGCAAGCCATCGCTCCGTTTCCGAAGCGCCGGGATGTTCGATCCGCCGCCGCACGTCGAGCGCGCGCGTGAACGCGCGCTGCGCGAGGGCCAGGTCGCCGTTCGCAAAGTACGCCTCGCCCCACGCCTGCGCCGCGTCGGCTTCGCCCCACGCGTAGCCGCAGTCAGGGTGGGCGGCCAGGTCGAGCGCCTCGCGTGCAGCCTGAATGGCTTTGGGTGGGTCGGGCCAAGCGAGGCGGATGCGCGCCAGCGCGACTAACAGCTCGATTCGCAGAAGACCGTAGCCGCAGGCAACGGCGTGGAGCAGGCCGCTCTCCGCCTCGCCGAGAGCGGCCTGCGTGTCGCCGCGGGCGAGGAAGTATCGTGCGGTGAGGAGGTGGGCTTCGATGATCCACTCCATCTCGCCGGTCCGGGACGTCCAGGCGCGAATCTCATCGAGGTAAAACGTGGGGTTACCTGCCTCGGCGAGGTCGATTCGTGCCAGCAACGCGTTGAATCGCGGGACGTCAAAATTCCAACGATTGTTGCGAGCTGTCGCTAGGCCATTGTCGGCAAGTTCGCGAGCCGCCGCAAGGTTGCCTACGTCGAGGTGATATCGAGCATACTGCGATCCTCGCAACGAGTAGAGCGGCTCGCCTTCTAGCGCCGTCGCAGCTGCAAAGTCGTCGCGCGCAGCCATATGACCTAGCGCGTGAGCGGCGATGGCACGGTAAGCGAGGGCGTTTCGTTTCTCGCTCGCATCGCTCGCCGCTTCGGCTTCATTTAGCGCCTCGCCTGCGAGTCGCCGGGCTTCGGTCAGACGGCCCATCGCGAATGCCATAAAGCTGGAGTTTTGGAGGGCGATCGATGTCCGTATAGGTTCGGCAATCAACTTTCTCCAGTCATTGTCTAGCCGTCGAATCGCCCGCGCTTCTGCTAGCCGGCCAAGGCATTCAGCGAAAACTGCGACGGTGTTGGCGAGATGCGACCGCTCTCGCAGTTCCATCGTCACGCCCAAGTCTTCTGGCTGACCTGTTGCGCTAAAGGCTGTGAGGATCCGGTAGCCCCGTTCGTATTCGCCGAGCACCCATCCGAGGTGAGCAAAGCTTCCCATCCCAAACTTGAAGAGATCGAACGCCTCCTCCTCGCGCCCGGAAAGCCGCGTGGCCTCGATCAGCCGTTCATATCGATCGAGAGTGGCCGGGTCGCTCGGCTTAGTATCGGGACGTTTCTCCAGGCCGGCGCCGAGAGCCCGTGCCACGACATCAAATACCTGCTCGGCGGGACAGCCGAGCAGCTCGCGGAAGCGCTCGCGCAGGAATGGGTGCGCCGTCCAAGTGATCGCGTCGTCGCTTGGATACTGGAATACGAGACCACGCGCCCGCAGCCGTCCCAGCAAAGCCACGAGACGCGGTTTTGCATTCAGAAGGATTCCCGCGATCTCTCCGCCCGCGTCGACGAGCACATCGAGCAACTCGATCGTCACCCCGCGAGGGAACACCGAAAGCCGGGCCAGCAGCTCGCGCTCGTCCTCCGGCAGCCGCTCTGCGTAGTACGCGAGCACCCGCGCGAGTTTGGCTGCCCTCGGATCTTCACCCGTCACCGCATCGAGATCGAAGTCGTTGACCGCCTCGATGCGGCCGCCCGCAAAGGAGCGCAGATAGGAGCCCAGCACCGCCACCGATAGCGCGTGACAGCCCACCTGCTCCGCCGCGGCCCGCAGCGCTTCGTCGTCGCCCACCACACCCCATCCGCGCAGGACCGCCACGGCCGCCTCCGGCGACAAATCGTCGAGAGGCGTGTCGCGATAGCCGCGGTTCTTCCAATCTTCGAGATCGATCAGCGGATATCGGGATGTAACCAGCGCCCGTGCTCGTCCGAGGCCGTTGGCCAAGGCGCGAAGCAGGAGCTTGAGGCTGTGATCCGACAGCTCGCCACGCACTCGGCCGCCGCCGGCGTCCTCCTGCACCCGCTCCAGGCCATCGAGGACGATCAGGTGTGGCCGGCCGTCACGCAATCCTCGCTCGAGTCGTTCCAGACGTCCGCCGGCCGGACCTTCCTCCTCACCGAGGAAGAGCTGGTTGCATTCACGCAGGAACGCATCGGCATTGGGTTGTTCGTAGAACGACCAGACCAGCACGTTCGCTTCGCCCGGCTTCATGTTGGCAACGACCTGTTCGGCCACGGCTGTCTTGCCGGTGCCTCCCGCGGCCACGAGCGACCACACGCGGTCCGGCGAGGTTAGGTCGGAGACCCATGTGTTGAGCTCCTGGACCAGCGCCTCCCGGCCATGGAAATGCGGCGCAGGCTGGAGCGGGTGAACGATGCGGATCTCCGCACGGCGCTCGGCGCGAACACCTGCCGCGGGTGCCTGCCCGCGCAAAGCGATGGCGATCTTGCGTCCGAGGTCGTCCGGAGTCGTGAACGTGTCGCAGACGAAGTTCGTGCGCAGCCACGCCTTGAAGTCGAGTAGAGCCTGAACGCCCGCCGCGACTTCAGCCACGCGCGCCGGGTCGTCAAGAACTGTGCGGTCGGTGAGGAGATCCTGTTCCTTTGTTTCGGTCCACGGGAAGTCGTCCGCCACGATCCAGACCAGCACGTCCCTGCCGGCGTCCTTTGCCGCCTCCACTTCGCGCCGCGTGATGCTCCCCTTTCCTTTCTCAGGGACGAAGCCGTAGCGGTGCGCGACGATGCAAACCACCACGTCGCTCTCGCGAGCCTTGCGATCGCACTCGGCCACCGGCTCGCCAGGCAATGGCCCGAGGCGCTCCATCACCACCGCCTCCTGCGACAGGCGCAGGATCGTGTCGTCGGCCACCTTCCGGTACGCAACCAAATCTTGTGCAGTCGAGGAAAGAAAAACCTTCATATCGCCATCCTTTAAAACAACGTCCCCTGCACGCGCAACGACGCCGGCTCGACCGGCGTCTGTCCGAGGAGGCGCTGCATCTCGCGGGCGTTGGCGGGGCTGTGGCCGGCGAAGTGGTTGTTGAAGTAGCCGAAGATCTCTTTCGTCGGCACCACGCGCCGCAGGACCTCGGCCCATGACTCCATCTCCGCGGAGCGGTCGAACTGGATGCGCGAGTAGTCGGTGATCTCGCGGTCGGGGCCCATCCAGCGCACGTACAGGAAATCGGCGACGGGCTGCTCGGCGAGATCGAGCATCGTCGCGCGCGGGATCCAGCGGCCGTCGCTCAGCGCGAGGGACATGCCGTGCGCGTGCAGCAGCTCCAGCACGTGCGGCAGCACCGCACCGCGCATCCAGCGGTACTGGCGCAGCTCGACGGCGAAGCGGAGGTCGCGCGGCAACGTCGCGACGAACTCTTCGAGCGACGCGAGCTCCTCGGGCGCGAAGTCGGGGCCCATCTGCAGCAGGATCGGGCCGAGCTTCGGCCCGAGCTCGCGCGCGCGGTCGAGGAACTCCTGCACGAGATCGGCGGCGCCGCGCAGGCGGAGCTCGTGCGTCACCTGCTTCGGCATCTTCAGCGCGAACGTGAAGCCGGCGGGCGTCTTCTCCGCCCACGCGCGCACCGTCTTCGCGTCGGGGATGGCGTAGAACGTCGAGTCCACTTCCACCGTCCCGAACGCGCGCGCGTACGTCGAGAGAAACTCCGTCGGGCGCGTGTTCGGCGGATACATCGGTCCGACCCACGCCGTGTAGTTCCAGCCTTGCGTGCCGATGCGAATGGGCATCACGGCATGATATGAAATCGGCGATGGACTTCGATCTCCAGCCGACGCTGCACGGCACGCTCGTCGAGCTCCGCCCGCTGCGGCCCGACGACTTCGACGCGCTCTCTCGCGCGGCCAGCGATCCGCTCATCTGGGAGCAGCATCCGGAGCGCGACCGCTGGAAGCCGGAGGTGTTCCAACGCTACTTCGACGGCGCGATCGCGTCGAAGGGAGCGTTCGCCATCGTCGACCGCGCCACGGGGCGGATCATCGGCAGCACGCGCTACTGCAACTTGCACCCCGAGGAGGGGGAAGTCGAGATCGGATGGACCTTTCTCGAGCGCGAGTTCTGGGGCGGCGCGGTCAACGGCGAGATGAAGGCGCTCATGCTCGCGCATGCATTTCGCTTCGTCGAGCGCGTCGTCTTCACCATCGGCGAGAACAACTGGCGCTCGCGCAAGGCGGTGGAGAAGATCGGCGGGCGACTGTTTCGGCAGAACGGCGACAAAGTCGTTTACGCAATTTCACTCGACCCAGACCGGCTCCCCTAACACCTTCTTCTCGCGGTCGACGTGAAGCAAATACGCGCCGCTCGTTCCCGCGTGCCGGTTCGGGCCGAACGACAGTGGCGGCGTGAGGCCGGTGCGGAAGCGGTAGAGCGACTCGATCGTCTCGATCACGGCTTCGCGCGTCACGTCGTGGCCGGCGCGGCCGAGTGCTTCGACCAACAGCTTCACCGAGGCGAGGGCGGCCATCTGCGTGCTGCGGGAGTGCGTGCCGCCGGGAGAGAGCGCGCGGAGCTCGGCGAGCGCCTCGGGCTCGACGTCGTCGGACCACGTCGGCGCGGCCACGATCACTTCGACTGACGGCGGCGCGTTGAAGATCGCATCCGTGGCCAGCGTCATCGGAACGTACACGCGGCCGGTTGTGCCGAGATCCTTCCCGTCAAAGATGCGCGCCTTCGCGTCGTGGCGGCGGATCGCGTCGATCACGTCGCCGAAGAGCGTGAAGTTGTAGTGCGCGTCGGGCAAGACAGTCGACGCGAACGCCGCGATCGACGGTGTGCCGGAGTCTTCGATCGTCGTTTCGATTGCGCTCTCCGCGCCGAGGAGCGAGGAGCCGGCGAGCGCGAACGGCTGCTCCTTCTTGAGGAACGCCTGCACTGCTGCCGCACGCGCGCCAGCGTCGACGGGGAGGTCGAGAAAGCGCAGGTCGAGGCGGCGGCCGTAGATCTCCGGCAGCGCCGCGGCGTACGCCTGCATCACGTCGCGCACGGCGGCGGCCTTCTCACGGTCGGGCGAGAGCAGCACGCCGATGCGGATCGTCTTCGCCGCCACGCCCGGATCCGTCGTCGTGCCGAGCGTCTGCAGATAGGCGACGAGATCCTCCGCGTCGCGCATCGACATCTGATAGTGCGGCATGGCCACGTCGAGCGCGTTGCCGGCCGGGTCGAAGCCCATCGTGAACGCGCGGCGCAGCGTCGCCTTCGTGTACGGGCCGTGCGTGCGTGGGCCGGTCGCGTAGGCCCTCGTCAGCGTGCTCCAGCGGAGATCCGCCGGCGCAATGCCGCCTTCCTTCTTCCCGCGGCCGTCGTAGCCGTGGCAGTTCACGCAAGGCACGACCGTCCCGGGGATCGGATTCGCCTCGTCGGCGTTCACCACCGCTTTGATCGGCGCCGTGCCGCTGCCATGTAAATAGATGTTGCGGCCGCGCTGCGCGTCGGGCGCGGCGGCGACGGCTGCGGCGAGCAATGCCACCGCGATGACGCGCGTCATCGCGCGCTCGCGCCGCGTGCCGATTCGAGCTTGCGCAACTCGGCCACGATCGCGCTGGCGGCAGCGAAGCCGTTGATGCGCTGCCACGCCGCGGCGCGGTCGTCGCCGACGACGATGATCGGCCCGTGGTCGTTCTTGTCGGGCGTGAAGGCGCCCATCGCCTTGAGCAGCGTGTCGATGTCGCCGGGCTGGCCGGTGACGAGCGTCCATCCCGGCCGCGCGCCGACCTTCTTCCCCCACGCCATGAGGCGCGCCGGCGTGTCGTTGCGCGGATCGATGCTGATGGAGATGAGCGTCACGTCGTCGCGCTTGCCGAGGAGCTTTTGGACTTGCGCGAACGTCGCGCCCATCACCGGGCAGATCGTCGTGCAACTGGTGAAGACGAAGTTCACGGCCACGATGCGGTCCTTCACGAGGTCCGCGTAGAAGTTGTGGTTCTTCCCGTTCTGATCGACCACGGGGACGTCCGGGATGTTCATCGCGAATGCGGATGGGCAGAGGAGGAGCGCGAGGACGAGGAGCTTGCGCATGGGGGGACAGAGTAGCGCAATCCCTTCCTTCCGGATTCACGCGAAACTGTGGCGGAGCGTCTTCGAGTCAGGATAAGAATGCGGACATTCGTGATCTCCACGATGGCTGGAGGAGGGTCGGCGCGCGCGCTCGCGAACCTGGCCAATCACTTCGCCGCGCGCGGAGACGACGTCGGCATCGTGACGCTGCACGGCGGCGCCGACGGTTACGCGCTGCACCCCTCGATCCGCCGCCGCGACCTCGGGTTTCGCCGCGGCGCCACGCCCTGCCCCTCGGCGGAATCGCTGCGCGCCATGCGCGCGGTGACGGCACGCTTCACGCGGACGCCGGAGCTCTCCGCCGACGCGCCGTCGATCGCCGCGTTGGGCGACGTCTTCGTCGACGAGCGCTCCGACGTCGTCGTCGGCATCGGCGACGTGACGGCGGTGCGCGTCATCCTGGCCGCGCGCGGACTCGGCATCCGGGCCATCGCCTGGGAGCAGTGCGACCCGGTCGTGCGCGGCTCGTGGCATGCGGCGCAGGAGCTCGTCTATCCGCTCGCCGACGCCGTGGTGATGCTCCTGCCGCAGCACACGTGGGCGTACCGCGGCGCGATTGCGATCGGCAACGCGGCGATGCGCGCGCCGGCGAGCAGCGGGCAGCGAGTGGCGGGCAGGAGAGTCGTCGGCATTGGCCGGCTCGCACCCGAAAAAGGATTCTCTCTGCTGATCGAGGCGTTCGCTCGCATCGCGGAGCGCAATCCGGAGTGGCGCCTCGAGATCTATGGTGAAGGACCGGAGCGCAGCAGTCTCGAGGTGATGATCTGGCAGCGTTCGCTGGAGCGCCGCGCCGCGCTGCCGGGCGAGACGCGCGACGTATGGGGCGTGCTCGCGCGCGCGGACCTGTTTGTCCTTCCGTCGTACACCGAGGGATTCGGCATCGCACTGACCGAGGCGATGGCCGCGGGCGTCGCGCCGGTCGTCGTCGACTGCGGCGCGGCGGCGCAGACCATCGTGCGCCACGGCGTCGACGGCCTGCGCGTACCCCGGACGGCCGAGGCGCTTGCTGCGGCGATGGAGCGGCTCATGCGCGACGACGGCGAGCGCGCTCGCCTCGGCGCACGCGCGCTCGAGATCGTGGAGCGCTATTCGATCGAGGCGATCGCGGCGCAGTGGGATGAGGTGCTCGACGGGCGCGAGCTCGCGGAGGCCGGATGACTCCCGACCAACTCGCGCGCTACGCCGCCGACGGCATCGTCTTTCCTCTTCGCGCCATTGCCGCGGACGAGGCCGAGCGTTACTGCGGCCTCGCGCGCGCCGCGCTTGCGCAAGATCCCGAGGTCGAGGCCAACCCGCACTTCAAGTGCGCGTGGGCGCGCGAGCTCGCGACGCATCCCGCCATCCGCGCCGCCGCCGCCGCAATCCTCGGCGACGCCGCCGTCTGGGCCTCCATGCTCCTCTACAAGGCGCCGCGCAGCCGCGGCTTCGTCTCGTGGCATCAGGACGGCGCGTACCGCGACTTCGGGCCGGGCGACGTCGCCAGCGCGTGGATTGCGCTCTCCGAGGCGACGGCGGAGAACGGATGCATGCAGGTCGTGCGCGGATCGCATCGCGCGCGGCTGCCGCACCGCGACGTGCCGGAGCGCGACAACATGATCCGGCTCGGCAAGCACGCCGAGGCGGAGATCGATCCGGCGGCCATCACGAACGTCGCGCTCAAACCCGGCGAGATGTCGCTCCACCACAACGACCTTTTGCACGGCTCGCGGCCGAACGCGTCGGACCGCCCGAGGCTCGGCTTCGTCGTGCGGTTCCTGCGGCGCGGGGTGCCGTGGAGCGGGACGCTCGTATGAGAGTCCTCCTCACTGCGGGCCACGTCTACCCGATGTCCGCGCTGCGCAGCGCCGGCCGCACCGCCACCGCCTTCCCGTCGGGATCCGCACAGCGGCTGCAGGACTGGACCGCGAAAGCGCTCGCGGAGATCGGGCACGACGTCGTCTACCTCGTCAGCGGCAAGAAAGCCGCGCCGCCGGACGGCGTCGAGCTCGTCGAAAGCCTCGGCGCCGTCGACTTCTCGCGCATCGACGTCGCGCACACCTTCGCCCCAAAATTCGAGAGCGTCTTCGCCGAGGCCGGCGTGCCGTTCATCAGCGTCCTGCACATCCATCCCGGCGTGCGTCCCGAGTTCGCGCCGAGCGTGCGCGAGGGGACGAACGACACCGTCTACGTCTCGCGCTGGCTGGCGCAGGCCTTCGGCTCCACGCGCGTCGTCTACAACGGCGTCGATCCCTCGGAGTACCTCTACTCCGCGTCGAAGGGCGACTACTTCCTCTTCATGACCTCGATGGATTGGGCGCACGGGAAGGGGCTCGACATCGCCATCGACGTCGCGGCGCGCGCGGGGCGGCGGCTAATCGTCGCCGGCAGCGCGCGCGACGAGGCCGCGCTCGAGCGCGCCATTGCCATGTGCGCCGTGCCGGGCGTCGACTTCGTCGGCGACGTGCAGGGCCCGCAGAAGCGCTGGCTCCTCGCCGGCGCGAAGGCGCTGCTCCACCCGTCGCGGTATCCCGAGGCCTGTCCGCTGACGATCGTGGAGGCGTTCGTGTCGGGGACGCCGGTCATCGCCACCCCCTCGGGCGGGACGCCGGAGCTCGTCACGCCGGACGTCGGATTCCTCGGCGACACCGTCGAGGAGCTCGTCGACGCCGCGGGGCGCATCCACGAGATCGATCCGCGCGCCTGCCGCGCCAAGGCCCTGCGCGAATTTCACTATCAAAGAATGACCCGCGACTACCTCCGCGAGTACGAAGCCGCCATCTTCACATCCTTGACGGCGCAAACGTCACACGAAGGGGCGTCAACCCCGCAAAAAGAAAGGTATCGATGATGACTCGCCACAAGTCTGTCTTCTTTGCCATCGTCGCCCTCTCCCTGGCCGTCTCGATGCAGGCAGCGACATCGTCCGGCGTCTGCACGGCCAAAAACACCGTGCGGGCCGACATCGTCGCGCTCGACAACGCCTACTTCGTGAACCGCCTCGGCTCGTTCCAGTCGGGCGGGCAGATCTTCGCGCTGCGCCGCGACGTCGTCAGCACCGGCCCGTCGAGCGACCTGACGCCCGGCCACGTCATGCTGCGCGCCTCGAAGCGCCCGCGGCCGATCGTGCTGCGCATGAACGTCGGCGACTGCCTGGAGATCAAATTCCAGAACCTCCTGGGCGAGTACCCGCAGGTCTACTTCCAGTACCCGCCGGTCGTCCCGTGGGCCGGCGCGTCGCAGATGACCAACGCCGATCCCTCCAGCACGACCAATCCGGTCAGCCAGTACGGCAACAACGACAGCGGCACGTTCGCCAACTCCGTGATCCAGACGCCGACGCGCTGGGCGGGCGTCCACGTCATGGGCCTCGAGGTCGTCGGCGCGTTCGACCAGAACGGCGCCGCCGTCGACGCCATCTCCGGCGACGGCAGCTTCGCCGGCCGCAACGACATCACCGCGAACATCGCCACCGACAAGCGCGCCAGCGGCCTCGTGCCGCCCGGCGCGCGGATGACCTACCTCCTCCACGCTCCCTCGCAGACCGAGGGCTCGTACCTCCTCTACAGCACCGCCGCGAACGTCGGCTACGAGCCGTCGTACAGCGGCCAGCTGATGCAGGGCCTCTTCGGCTCCGTCACCGTGCAGCCGAAATACGCCGAGTACTATCGCAGCGAGGTCACGCGCCAGAACCTGTGGGACGCGACGTATCCGTCCGCCGGACAGAACCTCAAGCCGACGGGAAAGAGCGTCACCATCCGCGGGCAGAAAACGCCGGTGTGGGCGTGGACGACGGAGCAGTACGTGTGGCCGAAGGGCTACACCGAGCCGTCGGACCGCTGCGTGCGGCCGGACTACAAGAAAGAGAAGTTGACGATCGACGTCATCGAGCTCGATGAGAACGGCGATCCCGCCGCGGGCGGACGGCTGCACACCCTCGCGTCGCAGCCGATCATCAACTACGACGCCACCGACAACAACGGGCCGATCCTGAAGCTCTACACGACCGGCAGCGACGGCTCGCGCACGCTTGTGCATACCGACCTCACCGCCATCATCACCGGCCCGTACGCCGGGGCGCTGCCCTGCTCGCCGTACGCGGAGCCGCAGCCGACGCCGAACGGCCATCAGCCCTTCCGCGAATTCGGCATCCACTACCACGACGACTTCCTGACCACGCTGGCCTTCCCGCAGCAGCGCACCGGCGCGCTGGCGGGGCCGCTCACCGCCGGGCGCGACTTCTTCGCCATCAACTACGGCATCGGCGGCATCGGCACCGAGGTGCTGGCCAACCGCATCGGCGTCGGGCCGATGCGCACGTGCGTCACCTGCATGTTCGAGGAGTTCTTCCTGAGCTCCTGGACCGTCGGCGACCCGGCCCAGATCGTCGACCGGCCGGCGAATACGCAGGTCACCGCCAGCGGCCAGGTCGATCCGAGCCAGCCGCCGGCCTCGATGGTGCTGTACCCCGACGATCCCTCGAACGTCTACCACAGCTACCTGGGCGATCACGTCATCTTCCAGATCAACCACGCCGGCTCGAACATCACCCACGTCCATCACATGCACGCCCAGCAGTGGCTGCACTCGCCGCGCAATCCGAACGGCGCCTACCGCGACAGCCAGATGATCAGCCCGGGTGCGTCGTTCACGCTCAACCACGTCTACAACGGCAGCGGCAACATCAATAAGACCGTCGGCGACTCCATCTTCCACTGCCACTTCTATCCGCACTTCGCGCAGGGCATGTGGGCGATGTGGCGCGTGCACGACATGTTCGAGCAAGGGACGACGCTCAAGGACGGCAAGCCCTCCGGCCCGTGGCCGCGCGCGCTGCCCGACGGCGAGATCGCCGCCGGCACGCCCACGCCCGCCATCGTCCCGCTGCCGACCATCGGCATGCCGCTGATGCCGGCGCGCGTGCACCTCATCCCGGTGCAGGTCGCCGGCTACAACCAGCCGGTCGGCTACATGACCGAGGTCAATCCCGCGGACAAGGGGATGAACCCGGGCTATCCGTTCTTCATCCCCGGCGTGGCCGGCCAGCGCGCGCCGCATCCGCCGCTCGACTTCGCCCGCGACGAGAACACCAACGCCATCCTCGACGGCGGGCTGCCGCGGCACATCGGCCTCTATGACCCGAACGTCACCAGCGTCACCAGCCGCTGGAACTTCACAAAGACCAACCACAATCTCACGGCCGTGCAGATCCCGGAGGACGGGACCGACACCGAGAAGGTGGCGATGACGTTCCACGAGCATCGCGACGCCGGCCTACCGTCCTACCCGTCGAGCACGCCCACCGGACAGCCGAGCAGGTTCGAGGTCAACGGTGAGCCGCGCAAGCACGGCGCTCCGTACGCGAATCCGAACCGCGACCTCTACGGCCATCAGCAGTGCAAGGAAGAGGATCCGCCGGCCAAGGTCCTCGATCCGGAGAGCGGCGATCAGCCCTGCCTCGTCCGCTACAAAGCGGTCGACATCCAGATCGACGCCGTCTTCAACAAAGTCGGCTGGCACTATCCGCAGACGCGCCTCATCACGCTGTGGGGCGACGCCGCGGCCACGATGAACGACCAGCGGATGCCCGAGCCGTTCTTCTTCCGCGCCAACTCCGAGCAGATCATTGAGTACTGGCACACCAACCTCGTGCCGGAGTACTACGAGCTCGACGACTTCCAGGTGCGCACACCGACCGACGTCATCGGCCAGCACATCCACCTCGTCAAGTTCGACGTGACGTCGTCCGACGGCGCCGGCAACGGCTACAACTACGAGGACGGCACGTTCGGCGCGCAGACCGTGCGCCACTTCATCGAGGCCATCAACCAGTGTCCTCCGGGCCCGGGCGGCGAAGTCCCGCTGACCTGCGGCGCCTGCCCGGTCGGCCTCTTCAACTCGCTCGACGTCTCCGGCGGCGTGGCCAAGCCGTCGGCCGGCAAGACCTGCCTGACGCCGAAGACGATCCCCTTCTTCGGCAACGGCCCGAACAACGAGTTCGTCGGCGCGCAGGCCACGATCCAGCGCTGGTCCGCCGATCCGGTGCTCGGCGAGACGAGCGCCCCCACCATGGGCGCGGTGGCCGGCACGGCCAAGATGCGCATCAGCCAGCCGCAGTGCGTCAGCCACGAGAAGCCGTACGGCCCCGACAACAACCGCAAGATCGACCGCACGCTGCGCACGGTGTTCACGCACGATCACTTCGGCCCGTCGACGCACCAGCAGGCCGGCCTCTACGCCGGCCTCCTCATCGAGCCTTGCAAGTCCGTCTGGTACAACGGCCAGACCGGCGAGCACTACGGCACGAACAAGAACCGTCCGGCGATGGACGGCGGCCCCACCGGCTGGCAGGCCAACATCGTCGACCGCAACAAGCAGGAGAACAGCTACCGCGAGTTCGCCCTCGAGTTCGCCGACAGCCAGCTCGCCTACACCGCGCAGTCGCGCCGCACCGCCTCGGTCTATAAAGGAGGAAGCGACACGAGCTACACCGGCTGGGCCGATCCGTCCCACGCCGTCAATCCGCAGACGGGCTCGGTCGGCCCGAACTCGCCACGCCCGCCCTTCCCCGCGCTCGTCACGTTCCAGTTCAACACCGGCGGCTGGTCGCTCAACTATCGCGACGAGCCGCTGACACTGCGCATGTTCACCGGCGCGCCGGCAGTGCCGGCGACGAACGCCAACGACCTCGCCTACTCCTTCACGTCGATGAACCGCTCGCTGGCGGCGCTCAATACGCAGCCGGCGCAGGGAACGCCGATCGCGCCGGGCTTCAACGACTTCAAGTACCCGGCCCCCTTCACCGGCGCCGGCCCGACCGATCCGTACACGCCGCTCCTGCGCGCGTACGACGGCGACAACATCCAGGTGCGCACGCTCGTCGGCGCGCACATGGGGCCGCACTTCTTCAACTTCCACGGCGTGAACTGGCTCTTCGAGCCGCAAGAAGAGGACTCCGGCTATCGCTCGGCGCAGGGAATGGGCATCTCCGAGCACTACGAGATGATCTTCTCGATGCCGAAGACGAAGCAGAGGACCTCGGATTACCTGTACGAGGTCACGTCCGACACCACCGGCCGCAAGTACGGCAACTGGGGCATCCTCCGGAGCTACGCGAACGACCAGCCGGATCTCGTGCGCCTGCCGAACAACAAGACCGGCTCCTCCGCGCACGCGGCCGATTGCCCGAATGACGCCAAGCGGCGCGCGTACAAGGTCAAGGCGATGCGGATCCAGGACGCGCTCGGCGACCCGAACGGCATGCTCTTCTACAACGCCCGCGGCCTGGCCGGCGCGCAGCCGCCCGGCAGCCAGAAGCTCGTCGATCCCGACGCCATCATCTACGTCAACGAGGCGGATCTCGTCGGCAACAAGCTGCCGAGCGCCCAGCGCGTCGAGCCGCTCATCCTCCGCGCCGCCGCCGGCGAGTGCGTCGAGGTGACGCTGACGAACAACCTGCCGGACACGAGCCAGCAGGCCACGCTCGGCATCTCCACGACGTCGAACCCGCAGTTCAGCGGCACGTTCACGATCACCGCGGCCTCGGCCGACGTGATGCAGGAGTGGTGGCTGGCGCTGTCGGGCAACTTCGGACAGACGAACGCGTTCTACATCGACACCAACCAGCACGGCTCGCCGAACTACAACTTCAAGACGCAGTTCAACACGGCGCCGGGCAACACGTTCGGCTATCAGCTGCCGAACTCCAACCAGGTCTCTT
The DNA here is from genome assembly GCA_035276475.1 of Thermoanaerobaculia bacterium. Lineage (GTDB taxonomy): Bacteria > Acidobacteriota > Thermoanaerobaculia > Gp7-AA8 > Gp7-AA8 > DATDFB01. The sequence continues at coordinate 125,131 of DATELQ010000052.1, forward strand.
CGATCAAGTGGAACTGCCAGTCGACGCTGCCGTCGAGCATTTATCCCACCTGCGTGACGACGATCGTCAACGGCGCGCAGACGTTCAACGTGGCCAACGATCCGACGGACAACACGAAGCTCGTGATCTCCACGCAGCAGTCGCCGGCCATGTCGACGTCGCGCCGCGCCGGCCTCCACGCCTCGCTCCTGGCCTACGACGTCACGAACAGCGACGGCATGAACGTCGGCACCAACCCCGACCAGAGCGTCGCGCCGGGCGGATCGAAGACCTACCGCTGGTACGCCGGACGCTACGAGCGCATGAACGGGGTCTGGACGCCGATGCCGGTCGAGTACGGCGCGGTGAATCTCAACCCCGCCGATCCGCTGCTGCAGCATCCGAAGGGACTCTTGGGCGCCTTGATCATCGAGCCGAAGGGCGCCTCCTGGACGGTCGACCAGAACTCGAATGCCTCGGCCATCGTGAAGTACACGGACGGCGACAAGGCGAAGAGCTTCCGCGAGTTCGTGGCCGTGATCCAGGACGACGTCACCGGTCTGCAGCTCACCGGACAGGATCAGTACGGGAAGCTGACGCTCACGCCCGCCAGCGGCCAGTGGAGCCGCGCCTTCAATTACAAGACGGAGCCGCTGCAGTACCGCTACGTCAACAATCAGAACGCGCAGTTCCTCTGGAACGACCCATCTCTCGCTCCCTCGGGCATCATGCGCGCGATGTCCGATCAGCTCACGATGAGCGACCCGGAGACGCCGGTCTTCGCCGCCGGCGCCAGCCAGCCGGTGCGCATCCGCATGCTCCATCCCGCCGGCGTCAACGAGCAGGTGCTCACGCTGCACGGCCATAGCTGGCAGGAGGAGCCGTACAAGCCCGGCACGGCCTCGCGCGTCATCGGCGACAACCCGCAGTCGCAGCACAACGGCTCGCGCGATTCCTTCGGCCCGAACGTCTCGTGGGACCTCGTCATCCCGCACGCCGGCGGCGCCGCGGCGACGAAGGGCGACTACCCGTTCCGCACGTTCATCGGCACCGATTTCCTCGTCGGCCTGTGGGGGATCCTCCGCGTCGGCGACAATGGCAAGGACATCGTGACGGTGACGTATTACCCGCAGCCCGGCTCCGACCCGCGCTTCGCCACCGGCATCAAGGGAACGGCGACGGCGAACACCGGCAACGGCAAGTTGGCTGACAAGGTCGAGATCTACCACGGCACCGCCGCGAGTGGAGCGCCCGCAGCCACGGCTACGATCGATCCGCGGACCGGCCAGTGGTCGACCACCGCCAACGTGGCGCCGCCGATCTTCGTCCGCTCGCTCTCCGGCGCCACGCCGTGGGGCTCGACGGCGCTCGGCAGCTATATCCCGACCAGCGGAGACACGAGCAGCAAGTACGCTGCATCGGGGGCCGCGCCGCCCGCCGGAGTGAGCACGTTCGGCGACGTCAGCATCTTCCGCAACGAGCCGCAGCAGCCGCCTCCGCCGCCCGCAGCGCCGAAACCGCAACCACAACCGCAACCGTGATCCGAAACCTACTCCTCGTACTTCTCACCGTCGCCGCGAGCCAGCAAATGGCTCGCGGCGACACTCCACCGGCACCGGCCCTCCCGCTCGTGCACAAGGCCACGCACGGCGGCATCGCCGTGACGATGACGGTCGACCGCGTGGCCACGGCCCGCGGCGAAGGAGCGCTGCGCGAGCGCGACGACGTGCTCGTGCGCGTGGAGATGACCGACGAGGCCACGCACGCGCCAGTCCGCGGCATCAAGCCCGCCGTCTGGCTCGACAACGGCGCCGCCGGCGGCCGCCGCGGCGACTCCTGCCGCGAGCGCATCAACGCCTACGCCGGCGGCTCGTTCCTGGGACGCGCCGAGGTCGACCTCAATACGTTTCGCGTGGTCTCGATGAACGACGACGCCACGCTGAGCGTCGTCGATCCGCTCTTCGGCTTCGGCGGGTCGAAGCTCCTGGCCATGGTGAAGCTCCCCTCGCCTGCCGACGACTGGACGCTCACCGATGACATGACGTCGATTTTCGTGACTTCGCCTGCGGCGAAGCAGGTGTCGCGCGTGGAGACGGGCGGGTGGACGGTGGCGAGCTCGGTGACGCTCCCCTCGGCGCCGCACCGCGTGCTGCTGCAGCCGGACGAGGGCTACCTCTGGACGGCGACGGACGAGGCGCTCGTGGCGCTGCGGCCGCGCGACCTGTCGATCGCGGCGTCGCTGCCGCTCGATCGCGGCAAGCACGATCTAGCCGGCAACAACCGCGTAATGTTCGTCACGACCGACGCGGGGGTGACGATCGTCGACGTCGCCAAGCTCGCCGTCGTGAAGCGCGTACCGATCGCCTCGCCGGCGTCGATCGCCTGGTCCTCGAAGAGCGCGAACGCGTACGTCGCCAGCGAGACGGGGTCGGTGTTCGCCCTCGACCGCAACGGCATCGTGAAGACGATGAAGGCGGCCAAGGGGCTGTCGCGCGTGCGCACCGCGCCGGACGGCCGCTTCGTCTTCGCCATCAACCCCATCGAGAAATCGGTCGACATCATCGACGTGGTGGCGAACGAGATCGTGCAGAGCGGCGAGCTCGCGGGCACGCCCGACGACGTCGGCTTCTCCGCGTCGATTGCGTACGTGACGCTGCGCGACTCGGAGCAGGTGCAGATGATCGTGCTGGCCACGCTCGGCGTGAAGGGCGGGATCATTTCGACCTCCGAGGTGCCGGGCGGACAGCGCGGCTTCGGCAGCGAGAGCGTGCTGCCGCCGCGCGTCGTGCAGGTGACGGGCGAGGACGCCGTGCTCTTCGCCAACGCCTCCGACAAGGTCATCTACTACTACCGCGAGGGGATGGCCGCGCCAATGGGCAATTTCACGAACTACGGCCGCCAGCCCCGCGCCACGATGGTGGCGGACCGCAGCATGCGCGAGCGCAAGCCCGGCATCTACGAGTCCACCGCCCGCTTGGGAGGCCCCGGCAGCTACGACGTGGCGCTCCTCGTCGACGCCCCCCGCATCGTGCAGTGCTTCGCCATGGACGTGGCCCCCTCCCCCACCCGCCCGGTCACGGTGCGCGCGTCAGTGCAGCCAACGCTCGTCCCCCTCCCCA